>NZ_CP158374.1:2155884-2874512 GCF_040267705.1 Agromyces sp. G08B096 | reverse complement strand
GAGCTGCACCACCTCGGAGATCTGGGCGTAGTCGTAGGCGAAGGCCTCCCGCAGCACGTAGGCGGCGCGTTCCGTCGGGGTGAGCCGCTCGAGCATCGTGAGCACGGCGAAGCCGAGCGCCTCGGCTCGTTCCGCGCCGAGCGTCGGATCCTGGCTCGTGTCGACCGGTTCGGGGAGCCACGGCCCGATGTAGGTCTCGCGGCGGACGCGCGCCGACTGCAGCGCGTTGATGGCGAGCCTCGTGGTGGTCGTCGCGAGGAACGCCGGCGGATCCTGCACGGCGCCGCGGTCGGTGCCCTGCCAGCGGACCCAGGTCTCCTGGACGAGATCCTCCGCCTCGGTGGCGCTGCCGAGCATGCGGTACGCGATGCCGAAGAGGCGCCCGCGCACCGCGGTGAAGACGGTGAGCGCGTCGGCGAGGTTCGCATCCATGTGGTGATCCTGTCAGTCGGCCGGGCAGGCCGCACCGGCCTCCTGATCACTCCGACCGGATCCCCCCTCGATGTGTGACAGGTTCGTCGAATCGACGCGGATGCCGCGGCGGGAGGAATACTCGCCCCCGCCGCGGCGGTCCGCCGCGTCGCCCGGTGTTCAGGCGGCTGCCGCGTCCTCGGCGACCGCGCGCACCGCCTCCGCGATGACCGCGGCGACTTCGCCGGGCTGCGAGACGGCGACGGCGTGCGACGCGCCGGCGACCTCGCGGGTGGTCCGCGCGTTCGCGCGTGCCGCGCCGGTCCGGAGCACGGCGGCGGGGATGTTGCGGTCCTCAGCGCCGAAGACGTGCCACGACGGGCGGTCCTTCCAGGCGGGGACGGCCGCCTGCACGGCGTCCTTCAGCGCCGCCTCGGTCACGGGCCGCTGCGTCGCGCCCATGAGGCCGGCGGTCTGCGCCGCCACGTCGGCGGCGAACTGGTCGCGGAAGACCGCGCGTCGGATGACGAACTCCACGCCGCCCGTGGAGAGCGGGTGCGCGTCGAGCGCTTCGCCCAGCGTGCTGCCCGGTTCGCTCGCCGAGAGCGAGAAGGCGCTGTCACCGGGCTCGGGCGTGAACGCGCCGACGTAGACGAGTGCAGCGACCCGGTCGTCGCCGGCGGCGGCCTCGCTGATGACGAGCCCGCCGTAGGAGTGGCCGACGAGCACGACCGGCCCGTCGATCGTCGCGAGCACGTCGCGGACGTACGCGGCGTCGCCGGCGAGGCTGCGCAGCGGGTTGGCGACGGCGACGGACGTGATGCCCTGGGCGTAGAGACGCTCGATGACGCCGTTCCAGCTGGCGGACTCGGCGAAGGCGCCGTGCACGAGCACGACGGTCGGCTGATCGGACATGATGTTCCCCTCTCGATGGCGCCGACCGGCGGGCGGCGTCCGATCAGCTCAGACCGGATGGCCGCCGCGGCTGTGACAGCGGCGGCGAGCGGTGAGTCAGCCCGCCTGGAACCGGCGCGGATCGAGGAAGGCCGCGTCGGTGAAGGCGGTCTCGCCCGCGATGGACTGGGCGACGAGCTCCCCGAGCGCCGACGCGTGCTTGAACGAGTGGCCCGAGCAGCCGCCGCCGACGACGACCCGCGGGTGCGCGGTCGGGCCGACGACGAACTGGCCGTCGGGCGTGTGGGTCATGATGCACGTCGTCGTGCCCGACGGCTCGGGGTCGAGGTCGGGGAACGTCGCGGCGACGAGGTCGCTGATCCCGTCGGTCTCTCCGGGGTGCACGAGGCGGTCGATCGCGTCGGGATCGTCGGCGGGGAACGGGCCGTCGAACTCGGGGCCCACCTTCGCGTCGAAGCCGTCGGAGCCGTCGAAGCCGTCGACGTGATCGGCACCCGTGTCGCCGTCGGTTCCCGCCATCGCCCCGTGGCCCCAGATCCACGTGTCGCGCCCCGGCACGCTGCGGATGAACACGGGCAGCGTGTCGAGCGTCGCCTCGTGGCCGTCGCGGGCGCGGAACCAGGTCATGACGACCCGGTGCGGGGTCAGCGGAAGGTGGGGCACGAAACGGGCGATCCACGGACCGGCGGTGATCGCGACCGAGCGCACCCGGTAGGCGCTGCGCTCCGTCCGCACGGTGACGCCGTCGTCGTCGGGGTCGATGGCGACGACCCGCACACCGATGTGGAGGTCGGCGCCGGCGGTTCGCGCGGACTCCGCCGCGGCGATGATCGCGGCCTCCGGGCGGAGGATGCCGGCCTCCGGATCCCAGACTCCGATGTCGCCCGGATCGAGCCGGGCGTGCGCCGGGAACCGCGAGGCGATCTCGTCGCCGTCGAGCCGCTCGACGGGCAGACCGTGCGCCTCGGCGGCGCGCAGGGTGCCTTCGATGATGTGCGAGTCGGGCGGCCCGATCATGAGACCGCCGGTCTCGTGGAAGAGCGGCCGTCCGCTCTCGTCCTCGAGCTCGCGCCAGAGGTCGCGTGCCCGCCGGGCGATCGGCGTGAGGCCCGGGTGCTCGAGACAGGCGACGCGGAAGAGCCGCGTCCGCCCGGTGGAGCCCCCCCACGCGTGACCGGGTTCGAACTGCTCGAACCCGAGCACGTCGAGTCCGCGGACGGCGAGTCGCCAGGCCGCGCTCGAGCCGACGGCTCCGAGACCGATCACGGCGACGTCGGCATCGAAGAGCGGGGCTGCTGCGGGGAGGGTCATCCCATGATTCTCGCGCGTCGCTCCAGCCCGTCGAGCAACAGATCGAGGCCGAACTCGAATTCGGTCTGATCGTCGCACCAGCCGAGGGTGGAGCCGGGGTCGTCGTGCGCGACCTCGGCGAGCATCCCGGCGAGGTTCGGCGCCAGCGCGGCGAGCTGCTCGAGTTCGGCGGGCGCCGGAGCCGGGGCGTCGCGGTCGTCGCTGAGCTCCTGCACGTAGCCGTGGATCCGACTGCCGAAGGCGTGCAGTCCGTGGTGGATGAGGTCGTGCGAGAGCCCGCCGGCGCGCATGATGCCGACGATGCCGTCGACGTGGCGAGTGGCGGTCGGGCCCGGCGTGCCGCGCGCGTTCATGAGGTTCGGTGCCCAGGCGTGCCGGAGCAGCACGCGGCGGGCGGCGAGGATGCGGTCGCGGAGCGCGCGCCCCCAGGTCGAGGCATCCGTACCGGGCGGAACCGCGAAACCGCCCGCCTCGGCCTCGATCTCGGTGAAGACCGACTCGACGAGTCCGTCGAGGATCGCCTGCTTGTTGGGCAGGTGGTAGTAGATCGACATGGCCTCGACGCCGAGCTCGTCGGCGAGGGCGCGCATCGTGAGCGCGTCGATGCCGTCGCGGTCGGCGAGACGCATCGCGGTCGCCAGCACTCGCTCGCGGCTGAGCGGCGTGCGGGCGGCGGTTCTCGGCGGCATGCCCATACCGTACAACGTCAGGTTGGGACTCCACGGGGGTGGACACGGGCGATCCATCCGCGTATCTTACAGCGTAAGTCGTACGTTGTAAGGGAGCATCATGTCCGCCGATCCTCGCTCATCGAAGCCCACGGGCGTGCCGCCCACCATGCGCGCCGCCGTCGCCGATCGGTTCGGCCCGCCCGAGGTGGTGCGGATCGCCGAGGTGCCGACGCCGCGGCCCGCCGCCGGCGAGCTGCTCGTACGGATCCACGCCTCGACGGTGAGCATCGCCGATCAGCGGCTGCGCAGTCGTCGCGTGCCGCGCGGCCTCTCGCTCGTGGTCGCGCCGACCATCGGCCTCGTCCGGCCGAGGACTCGGGTGCTCGGCATGGACGCGGCGGGCACGGTCGTGGCCATCGGCGACGGAGTCGAGGCCTCCGCGCTGGGCGACGAGGTCATCCTGATGCGCGGCACGCCGATGGGATGCCACGCCGACTACGTGACGATCCCCGCCGACGGCGAGGTCGCCCGGAAGCCCCGGAACCTGAGCTTCGAGGAGGCGGCCGCGATCGTCTTCGGCGGCCATACCGCGCTGCGGTTCCTCGACGGAGTCGGGCTCGCGCCGGGCGCCGAGGTGCTCGTGAACGGGGCCTCGGGCGCCGTCGGCACGGCGGCCGTCCAGCTCGCGGCCGCACGGGGCGCGCGGGTGACCGCGGTGACGAGCGGGCGCAACGCCGACCTCGTGCGCGCGCTCGGCGCAGCGGAGGTCGTCGACTACACGCGCGAGGACTTCACCGCCTCGCCCGCCGGGGCGTACGACGTGATCGTCGACGGAGTGGGCGGCACGTCGTTCGAGCGGCTCGCGTCCCTCCTCCGGCCGGGCGGCGCCCTCCTGCTCGTCGTCGCCGACCTGCCCGCCATGCTCGCCGCGGGGCGCCGATCACGTCGGACGGGCCTCGTCGTCGATTTCCGCGGCGGATCGATGGGTGCCGACGGCATGGCGCGACTCGCCGCGCTCGCCGAGGCCGGCGAGCTCCGGCCCGTCGTCGACCGGGTGGTCGACCTCGACGACATCGTCGACGCGCATCGCTACGTCGACACCGGGCGCAAGCGCGGGAGTGTGGTCGTCAGGGTGGCCTGAGTGCGTCCATATGCAACTCAAGGGTTGCGTCGAGGCTTCAGGTGTGCAACCGTAGCGTTGCATATCTGAGGAGGTCACATGACGACGATCCATCCCGGCTCCGCGCGGCCGGCCGCCGTGCTCACGGTGCTGTTCTCGGGAGCCTTCGTGATGGGATGCGCCGAGATGCTCGTCGTCGGCCTCATCGATCTCATCGCGAGCGACCTGCACGTGTCCGTCCCGGAGGCGGGCGCGCTGGTGACCGCCAACGCCCTCGGACTCGCCGTCGGCGGCCCGCTGCTGACCCTGCTCACCACGCGCATCGACCGGCGCCGAGTGCTCCTCGCCGCCATCGTGGTGTTCGTCGCGGGCAACCTCGTCGCCGTGCTCGGCGCCGGGTACGCGGCCTTCCTCGTGGCCCGGGTGGCGATCGGCGCCGTGCAGGGGCTCTTCATCGCCGCGGCGATGGTCACGGCCCTGACGGTGTCGCCGCCCGAGCGGGCCGGCCGGGCGATGGCCATCGTCATCACGGGCTTCGCCTCGGCGAGTGCGCTCGGCCTGCCGCTCGGCACGCTGCTCGGGCAGGCGGTCGGCTGGCGCGGGTCCTTCGCTGCCGTGGTCGGCGCGGCCCTCGTCGTCCTCGTGGCCGCCGTGGCCGTCCTGCCCTCGGTGCCGACCCCGCGCGACAGCGGCGCCGCCGGCCAGGCGCGCTTCGCGTTCGCACCCCGCGTCCTCGCGATCCTCGGGCTCGCGGCCCTCGTCTTCGTCGCCGTGCAGTCGGCGATCACCTACCTGGTGCCGTTCCTGGCCGAGGTCACGGGCGTGACCGGGCCGCCGGTCGGGCTCTTCCTCGCGGCCTACGGCATCGCGACGACCGCCGGCTCGTTCGTGGGCGGACGCTTCGCCGATGCCGACGCGAGCCGGGCGCTCGTCGTCGCCACGGCCGGTCTCACCTGTTCGCTCCTCGCGATGGTCCTGCTCGGTGGGTCGCCGGTCGCGGTGGCGATCGCCGTGGTCGGGATCGGCTTCTTCGGCATGGCGACCGGCCCGTCGCTCCAGCACCGGGTCGTGGCGCTCGCGGGCGCGGGCGCCCCGCTCGCCTCGTCGCTGCCGGCCTCGGCCGTGAACGCCGGCATCGCGGGCGGTGCGTTCGCGGGAGGTGTCGCGATCGACGCGGCCGGGCTTCCCGCGGCCGCGCTCACCGGCGTCGTCGTCGCCGCGGCCTCCATCGGCGCGGCGTGGGCGACCGGGCTGCTGAAGCCGGCCGTCGCCGTCCCAGAACCTGCTGCAACCAGTTAGCTGCAGGAACCATCGAAAGGAACCATGATTGTGAGCATGACCGAGAACCAGCCGTCCGTCGTCGACGAGGACGCCTTCACCGTCCGGCGCACCATCCGGATCGCCGCGCCCATCGAGAAGGTGTGGTCGGCCGTCACGGAGCCCGCGCATATCTCGCGGTGGTTCGGCACCACAGTGCTCCACGGGGCGGGCGCCGGCGCCGAAGGCACCATCACCTTCCCCGACTACGGCGCCGTGCCGCTCCGCGTGGAGGCGATGGATGCCCCGCACCGGGTGGCATACCGCTGGAGCAACGACGACGCGGCCGGCGGGCTGCCCGACCGCATGGACGAGGCCGCCTCCACGGTCTTCACGTTCACGCTCGAGGCGGTCGCCGGGGGCACGCAGCTCACCGTCGTCGAGACGGGCTTCGAGCGGACCTCCGACCCCGCCGCCAACCTCGCGAGCCACGCCGAGGGCTGGGTCAGCGAGCTCGACAAGCTGGTCGCCCTGCTCGAGGGCGACGCATGACCGCTGGAACGCTGGTGCCGGTGTTCGCCGCACTCGGTGACGAGACCAGGTGGAGCATCCTGGAGGCGCTCGGCGAGGGCGACGCATCCGCGTCCGCCCTCGCCGGGCGGCTGCCGGTCACCCGGCAGGCGATCGCGAAGCACCTCGCGGTGCTGCAGGAGGTCGGTCTCGTGGAGCCCGTGCGCGTGGGCCGGGAGGTGCGGTTCCACGTCGTCGGCGCCGAGCTCAGCGCGACGGCGCGACGGCTCGACGCGGTCGGTGCCGAGTGGGACCGCCGCCTGGCGGCGATCAAGGAGATCGCCGAGGGGCTGTAGGGCCGCGCGCGGCGCGGCCCTGCGCCCGGCTCACCGGGATCGGATCGGCGCTGATCGAAGCTGTGCGAATGCGATCGGTGCAGCGGCATCCGATGATCGATACCGATCGCAGCGTTGCCGCTCGCGATCGCACGTCCCTACCCTGTGGCTCGGGGTGCCCCGGATGGGGGCCACGAGTCAAGGGAGACCTCGTGCAACGACGCACACCACGACCGTCGGCGACGACCGCCGCGCTCGTCACGGGAGTACTGATCGGAACGGGGATGACGGCCGTCGCAGCGGCCCCCGCCCACGCGGACGCGCCCACGGGGGAGGTGTACGTCTCCGACCTGCCGTGGCTCGCCGAGTCGAACGGGTGGGGACCCATCGAGCGCGACGCCTCGAACGGCGAGGCCGCCGCCGGCGACGGACGCACGCTCACCATCGGCGGCGTCACCTACGACAAGGGCATCGGCATGCACGCGACCGGGGCCCTCTCGGTCGAGCTCGCGGCCAACTGCACGAGCTTCTCCGCCTTCGTCGGACTCGACGACGAAGTCACCACCGGCATCGGCACCACCCGGTTCCAGGTCTACGGCGACGGCACGCTCCTCGCCGAGACCGGCGTGCTCGCCGGCACCGACGCCCCCGTCGAGCTCACGGCCGACGTGACGGGGGTCGAGGTGCTCCGCCTCGTCGCCGACGAGGCCACGAACGGCAAGAACTTCGACCACGCCGACTGGGGCGACGCGCGGCTGACCTGCTCCGACGAGCAGCCGGAGGAGCCCGCCGTCGTCGATCGCTGGAGCATCGACGGGCCGAAGGGCTCGCCGCTCGACGCCGAGCTGACGCTCGACTCCGCCGGACGGGTCGGGCTCGTCGTCCGCGAGGGCGAGACGATCGTGGTGAGCGCCGCCAGGCTCGGGCTCACGGGCAGCGACGGCGACTTCCGCTCGGGGCTGGCGTTCGTCGGCCGTGAGGACCGGCGGGTGAAGGACCGCTACACCATGACGACCGGCAAGGAGCAGGAGCGGGAGTACACGCACGCCGAGTCCGTCTTCGAGTTCGAGAACGCGGGCGGCGCCCGCTTCGCGATCGCCGTCCGTCTCGCCGACGACGGCGCCGCGTACCGCTACCTCATCGAGGGCGACGGCGAGCACCGCGTCGACGACGAGTCGGGCGCCTGGGTGCTCCCGGCCGATGGCACCGCGTGGATGCAGCGCTCCTACGCGGTGAACTACGAGGCGGAGTGGATGACCACCACCGCCACCGCGGCGAACGGCACGGGCTCGGTCGGCTACCCGGCGCTGTTCGAGCAGGGCGCGCGGTACGTCCTGCTCACCGAGTCCGACGTGCACGGCGACTACTCGGGCTCGCATCTGGCGCACGCGGCCGGCTCGCTGTCGTACGGCGTCGACCTCTTCCAGGGGCAGCGGGTCACCTCCACGGGTGACCTCTCGACCCCGTGGCGCGTCGCGATCATCGGCGGCCTCGACGGAGTCGTCGAGTCGAACCTCGTCGACGACCTCGCCACTCCCGCGCAGCTCGACGCCGACGACGCCGACTGGATCCGCCCCGGCGTGTCCAGCTGGAGCTGGCTGACCGACTGGAACAGCCCGAAGGACGAGGCGCGTCAGCGCGACTTCATCGACCTCTCGGCGCGGATGGGCTGGGAGTACGTCCTCCTCGACGAGGGCTGGGACGCCAGCTGGGTGCCCCGCACCGTGCGGTACGCCCACACCAAGGGCGTGGACGTGATCGCCTGGTTCCACAGCCGCGACCTCCGCACGCAGGAGCAGCGCGACGAGTGGCTGCCGAAGCTCGCCTCGTGGGGCGTCAGCGGCATCAAGGTCGACTTCATGGACACCGACAGCCAGGAGATCCACCGCTGGTACGACGCCGTCGCCGCCGACACGGCGAAGCACCACCTGATGATCAACTTCCACGGCTCGGCCCTGACGACCGGCCTGCAGCGCACGTGGCCGCACATCATGTCGTACGAGGCCGTGCGCGGTGCGGAGAACGGCATCAACCCCGAGCGGAGTCTGATCGTTCCGTTCACGCGCAACGTCGTCGGCTCGATGGACTGGACGCCGGTGACCTTCTCGCGCGGCAACGGCAACTCGTCGAAGGCGCATGAGGTGGCCATGGCGATCGTGTACGAGTCGGGATGGCAGCACCTCTCCGACAAGCCGGAGGCGTACGCCGCCGAGCCGAACGCGATCCCCTTCCTGCAGAACCTGCCGCAGTCGTGGGAGGCCACGAAGCTCGTCAGCGGCACGCCGGGCTCCGACGTCGTGCTCGCCCGTCAGTCGGGCGACCGCTGGTTCGCGGGGGGCATGCGCGCGGGCTCCGGTGCGCCGCTCGAGCTGCCACTCGCGGAGTTCGGCGGCAAGCGGCTGATCGTCGACCTGCTCGCCGACGACGGTGCCAACGGCTCGGCGACGGTCGCCTCGACGGTCGAGGCGTCCTCGCGGGACGTGCTTTCGGTTCCGACGGCGACGAACGGCGGCTTCGCCGCGGTGATCTGCCCGGCGTCGCCGCACCGCACGACGTGCCTCGAGCCGGTGGAGCCGGGCCCGGCCGCCGCCCTCCAGGTCGAGCCGGTCGAGGCGGAGGTGCAGCCCGGCAGCACGTTCGACGTCACCGCGTCGTTCTCGGTCGCGGACCGCGACGTCCGCAAGGTCGTCCTCGCCCCGGCCGTGCCCGAGGGGTGGGCCGTCGAGGGTGAGCCCGCGACGGCGAAGCGGCTCGCCGCCGGCGAGGTGCTGCAGGCGACCTGGCGGGTGAGCGTCCCCGCCGACGGGGCGAGCGGCACGGTCGAGCTGCCCGTCACGGCGGAGTACCGCGACGGCAACCGGCCCGGCGCCGCGTCGAGCCAGGCGACGGTCTGGGTGACGCCGCCGCCGCTCGACGGCACGGTGTACCTCTCCGACGTGGCCTGGCTCGCCGAGAGCAACGGCTACGGGCCGGTCGAGCGCGACCAGTCGAACGGGCAGGCCGCCGCCGGCGACGGGCGCCCGCTCGAGATCGACGACGTGACCTACGAGAAGGGCATCGGCATGCATGCCACGGGATCGATCACGGCGTGGGTCGGCGGCACCTGCTCGGTGTTCGACGCGATCGTCGGCATCGACGACGAGGTGCTCGAGACGCCGGGCGAGAGCGGCACCGGGTCGGTCCGCTTCCAGGTCTTCGGCGACGGGCGGCTCCTCACCGAGACCGCGGTGCTGACCAACGCGGATGCCGCGCTCCCGCTCTCGGTCGACGTGACGGGCGTCCAGCGGCTGCAGCTGGTCGCGCACGAGGCGACGAACGGGAAGAACTTCGACCACGCCGACTGGGCCGACGCGAAGCTCACCTGCAGCGCGAGCTGAGGGGCGGCCGGCGGGGCGGAGCGAGCGCCGACGGCGCCGCCCGCCCTGCCGGCCGGGTCATAGGGTGAAGGCACGCAAGCACGGCCACAGGAGGCGACGTGTTCACGGATGAACGCCGGCAGGTGATCCTCTCGGCCCTCGCGGTGCACCGATCGATCTCGGTCGCCGACCTGTCGCGCATGGTGCGCTCGTCGGAGATCACCGTGCGCCGCGACCTGAAAGCCCTCGAGGAGGGCGGGCATCTCGTGCGCCACCGGGGCGGGGCATCCGTCGCGCGATCGGTGATGGACGAGCCGACGTACCGGGAGAAGCGCGTCGTCGCGGCCGCGCACAAGCTCGCGATGGCCGAGCTCGCCGCCGACCTCGTGGACGACGGCGACGTCGTGATGCTCTGCGCCGGCACGACGACGCAGGCCGTCGCCACCCGGCTCGCCCGGCGACGGCTGATGGTGGCGACGACGTCGCTGCTGGTCGCCGACGCGCTCGCGGATGCCCCGGACGTGGAGGTGCTGCTCATCGGCGGCATCCTGCGCGGCAACATCCGTGCGGCGATCGGGGGAGAGGCGGAGCGCGCGGTCTCGCGCCTGCGGTTCCAGACGGTGTTCCTGTCGGGCAACGGGCTCACCGCGGCCAACGGGCTCAGCACGCCCAACATGCACGTCGCGAGCCTCGACCGCGCCGCCGTGGAGGCGGCGCAGCGCGTGGTGGTGCTCGCCGACCACACGAAGGTCGGCACCGACTCGATGATGCAGACGGTGCCGACCGAGCGGATCGACGTGCTGATCACCGACGACGGCGCCGACCCCGGTGAGCTGGAGCGCTTCCGCGCCGCGGGCGTCGAGGTGCGCGTCGCCGACTCGGGCGCCCCGGCCGAGCCGGCGGCGCCCTGACCCCGGATCAGTCGAGCCACTCCCTGGCGGCCGCGACGAGCGCCGCGACGCCGGTCGACAGCGTCGGCTCGATGAGCGGCGCGAAATGGGGGGAGTGGTTCGAGGGCACGTCCTCGGGCAGTCGGCCGGTGCGCAGCGCGTCGGCGAACATCGCCGGGTCGAACCCGCCGAGGAACCAGTAGACGAGCGGGGCGCCTGCGGCGGTGGCGAGCACGCCCACGTCCTCGCTGCCGGAAATGGCTCCCGGGTCGAGCACCCGCCCCTCGCCGAGGGCCGCCTGCAGCGCCTGGAACGTGCGCGCCGTGGCGGCGGGCTCGTTGACGGTGAGCGGGAAGCGCTCGAGATAGACGAACTCCGGCTCCCGCGGGGCGCCCGACGCCTTCGCCTCGGCCTTCACGATGCGCTCGATCGCGGCGATCACCTTGTCGCGCACCGAGTCGTCGAGGGTGCGGACGCTGAGCCCGAGCCGGGCGGACGGCGGGATGATGTTGTTCTTCGTGCCGGCGTGCAGCTGCCCGACGGTGACGACGGCGCTGTCGGCCGGCGCGATCTCGCGGGCCACGATGCCCTGCAGGCGCGTGACGACGTTCGCCGCGAGGTAGACGGGGTCAACGGTCGTCTCAGGGCGCGACCCGTGCCCGCCGGTGCCGTCCAGCACGATGTCGAGCGAATCGGCTGCGGCCATCGCGACGCCCGCGTGCAGCCCGGCGAAGCCGGCCGGGAAGGGCGCGACGTGCTGGCCGAGCACGACATCGGGCTTCGGCACCCGGTCGTAGAGGCCGTCTTCGACCATGCGCTCCGCGCCGCCGCCCCACTCCTCGGCCGGCTGGAACAGCACCACGAGCGTGCCCGACCAGTCGTCGGACGCCGTCAGCACCTCTGCGGCGCCCAGCAGGCACGTGACGTGCACGTCGTGGCCGCAGGCGTGCATCACGGGCACGTCGTTGCCGTCGGCGTCGGTGCCGCGCGCCGTGGACGCGTACTCGAGGCCCGTCGCCTCCTGCACTGGCAGCCCGTCCATGTCGGCGCGCAGCAGCACCGTGGGGCCGGTGCCGCGTTCGAGCACGCCGACGACGCCCGTGCCGCCGATGCCGGTGGTGACCGCGTACCCGAGCGCCGTCAGCTGCTCGGCGACGATGCCGGCGGTGCGGTGCTCCTGGAACGAGAGCTCGGGGTGGGCGTGCAGATCGCGGTAGATCGCGGCGAGATCGATGGTCATGTCGAAAGCGTAGGCGGTCGGGATGTCACACCCGCGGCCCGGCCGGTGTCTCCATGTCGACCGCAGCTGAGACGACCGCCATCGGAGGACGACATGACCGACATCGCACGCATCCCCGCCGCCCGGGTCACCGGGTTCACCGGCACCCTCGTGAAGCTCGTGGCGAACCGGATGCTCGGACAGGTGCCCGACCAGATCGGCGTGATGTGGCACAACAAGCGGGTGCTCATGGACCTGATGGGCGTCAACCGCAAGGTCGAGAAGTGGCACGAGCTCGACGAGGACCTCGCCTCGCTCGCGCACATGGCGACCGCAGCGGCGGTCGGCTGCAGCTTCTGCCTCGACCTCAACTACTTCATGGCCCACAACCGGGGCCTCGACGAGGCCAAGGCGCGCGAGGTGCCGAGGTGGCGGGAGTCATCCGTGTTCACGCCCGTCGAGCGGCGCGTCATGGAGTACGCAAACGGGATGAGCCAGACGCCCGTCGCCGTCACCGACGACCTCGTCGAGGCGCTCCGCCGCGACCTCGGGGAGGCGGCCCTGCTGGAGCTCACCGCGCGGATCGGCGTTATGAACCTCAGCGCACGGTCGAACGTGGCGCTCGGCATCCACTCGGCGGAGTTCGCCACGAGTTGCGGTCTGCCGCCGCTCGCCGCGCCGGCCGAGGAGGCATCCGCCGTAGGGTCGATCGCATGATGAGCCCCGCCGGCCTCGAAGGCGACCCGTTCGTCACGCACCGCAACCTGCTCTTCACCGTCGCGTACGAGCTGCTCGGCTCGGCCGCCGACGCGGAGGACGTGCTGCAGGAGTCGTGGCTTCGCTGGGCCGCCGACGACCGCACCGACGTGCGCGACCCGCGCGCGTACCTCGTGCGCATCGTCACGCGGCAGGCGCTGAACCATCTCCGCTCGCAGGCGAGGCGCCGCGAGCAGTACGTGGGCGAGTGGCTGCCCGAGCCGCTGCTCACGAGCCCGGATGTCGCGGACGACGTCGAGCTCGCCGAGAGCGTGTCGATCGCCATGCTGACGGTGCTGGAGACCCTCGGGCCGGCCGAGCGGGCGGTGTTCGTGCTGCGCGAGGTGTTCGACGTGCCCTACGACGAGATCGCGGAGGCGGTCGGCAAGACTCCGGCGGCCGTCCGGCAGATCGCGCATCGCGCGAAGGAGCACGTGGCCGCTCGTCGCCCGCGGGTGTCGGTCGACCGCGCCGAGCAGGAGGCCGTGGTGGCGAAGTTCGTCGCGGCGGTGAACTCGGGCGACATGCAGGGCCTGATGGACGTGCTCGCGCCCGACGTCGTCTCGGTGGCCGACGGCGGCGGGCTCGTGAAGGGTGCCGCACGACGGCCGATCGAGGGCGCGGAGAAGATGGCGCGGTACCTGCTCGGCGGGCTCGCGAAGCTCGACCGCCCGTTCCTCGCGCAGCCGGCGTGGATCAACGGGCAGCCGGCCGTGCGCGCGGAGGTCGGCGGCGAGCTCGTCGGCGCCGTGAGCGTGGTGATCGAGGGCGGGCGCATCACGCGCATCTTCTCCGTCGCGAACCCGAACAAGCTCGGCTGGCTCGACGAGGAGGCGGCGCTGGCGCGCTGAGCGTGGCGCGTGGGCGATCGGACGCTCCGGCGCACGGGCGCACGACAGAATGGGCACGTGACCGACGCTCCATCATCGACCGAGTCGACCGACCGCACCGTCACGCTGCCGATCGCCGTGGTCTCCCTCCTCGCGGTGGTGCTCTCCGCCATTCCGCTGCTGCTGCTCGATCCGCAGGCCGACGACGGGTTCGCCGTCTTCGCCGCCGTCGCGGGCGTGCCCATGCTGGCGAGCGCCGTGGTCATCCTCATCGTCTCCCGCACGGTCGGCTCGTCGCGGCGGTTCTCCCCGAGGGCGCTGTGGTGGGTACTCGTGGTGATGCCGCTCGGTATTCTGGCGTGCTCGGTGCCGACGATCCTCGGGAACGCGGAGTACTTCGAGGCCGAGACCGCGGGCGGCTTCATCGGCACGCTCGCGCTGATGCTCGGCATCATCGTGTTCGCGATGGCGCTCGGTGGTCTCGTCTGGTTCTTCGGGCTGTTCCCGCTCGACATGGTGGTGCGGCTCGTGGAGCGCCGGGTGCGGGGCGAGCGCATCTCGGCCGGCATGTTCGTGGTGCCCCTGGTCTTCCTCGCGCTCGGCGCGGTGATCGTCATCGGCGGGCTGTCGCTCGACGGGCTCGCGCCCGGCCGGATCGCGGGCGGGCAGATCCTCGGGGCGCTGCTCGGCATCCCCGGCACGTACGATGTGGCGTGGCCGGCGGGCCTGTGGATCGTCCGGATCCTCGTCGCCGCGCTGCTGCTGGCGCTCGTCGTGCCGGCGATCCTCCGCCGGGCCCGGACCCGCGGCCGAGCACCCTCAGGCGAGACGGCGCCGCAGGACTGACCGGCGCGGGGGCTCAGGCCTCCTCGGCGACCTCGCACGGGTCGGTGACGTCGTCGCCCGTGGCGACGGCCGCCTTCGTGAGCAGCCGGCGGAGGACGGTTCGCTCCTCGGCGGGCAGCCCGGCGAGCAGCTCGTTCTGCGCGTCGACGACGCGGGCGCAGGCGGCCTCGATGAGCTCGCGACCCCGCTCCGTCGCCACGATCTGGCGCTGGCGGCGGTCGGCCGGATTCGGCCGGCGCTCGACGAGCCCCTCGCGCTCGAGATCGTCGACGAGGTAGGTCATGACGGTGCGGTCGATGCCGAGATGGTTCGCGAGGGCGAGCTGGCTCGGCCGGGTGCCGCGGAGCACCTCGGCCATGGTCTCGTAGCCGCGCGGGCCGTGAGGGAAGTCGCCGAGCGCGCGCTGCACACGGTCGCGATAGCTGCGGAGCAGCACGCCGAGCGCCCAACCGAAATCGTCACCGAGGTCGAGCCCGGCGACGGGCGCAGGTCGGACTGGATCGGTCATCGCTCCATCCTACCAATCGTGCGGGGAAATAAATCATCTGTGAATTCGATTATCTTTTCTGCAACGTGAAATCTGGAGGATGGATGTCCCTCGAACTCGGAGTCCTGATCGAGCCCGACTGGGTCGCCGGCCCCGGCCCCGGCGCCAGCGCCGGCGCGGCCGACCGGCCCGACCCCACGACCGAGCTGACCCGCGCCGCCGAGGCCGCGGGGCTCGACCTCGTCGTGCTCACGACCGGCCGCGACGCGCCCGAGTCGGGGCTCGACCCCTGGACGACGGCGGTGTGGCTCGCGGCGCGCACGACCCGCATCGCGATCGGGGTCGCCGAATCCCGCACGGCACGCACGCCCCTCGATGCGGAGGCGCCCGTGCCGAGCATGCTCGCGCGCGGCCGCGAGGCCGCCGACGTGCTCGCGCCGGGCCGGCTCATCACCGCCCGCCCCGATCAGGGCGCCGGGCGTCCCTGGGTCGTCGCCGCCGCAGACGCGGGCGCCGACGACCTCGCCGCGCTCGCCGAAGCCGGCCTGCCGGTCGTCGTTCCCGCCCGCACGCTCGACGACGTGGCCCGGCTCGGCGCCATCGCCGCCGAACTCCGGACCCGCGTGCCCGCCGCCCCGCGTCGCTCCGTCGCCGTGCGCGCTCGCCGCGTCGCCGGGATCGACTACGACGGCGTGCCCGAGTCCCTCGCCGCCCGAGCCGTCGAACCCGGGGATGCCGCCTTCCGCCGCGTCTCATCGACCTACCTCCGCGGCGGCGCCCCCGGCCTCGTGCTCCGCCCTCGCTCCGTCGAGGAGGTGGCTGACGCGGTCGGGTTCGCGGCGAGGCATCCCGGCGTCCAGCTCGGCATCCGCAGCGGCGGCCACGGCATCAGCGGCCGGTCGACCAACCGCGGCGGCATCGTGATCGACGTCGGCGCGCTCGACGGCATCGAGGTGCTCGACCGGGCGCGGCGGCTGGTCCGCATCGGCCCGGGCGCGACGTGGAAGCGCGTCGCCGCGGCGCTGCAGCCGTACGGCTGGGCGCTCGGCTCGGGCGACTACGGCGGGGTCGGCGTCGGCGGCCTCGCGACGGCGGGCGGCATCGGCCTGCTCTCCCGGGCGCACGGACTCACCATCGACCACCTCCGCGCCGTCGAGCTCGTGCTCGCCGACGGCACCTGGGTGCGAGCGAGCGCCGAGGAGCATCCCGACCTCTTCTGGGCGGTCCGCGGCGCTGGGGCGAACTTCGGCATCGCGACGGCGTTCGAGTTCGAGGTCGACGAGGTCGGCGAGGTCGGGTGGGCGAAGCTCGCGCTCGTGACGCCCGACCTCGAGGGCAGTCTCCGCGACTTCGGGCGGCTCGCGAGCGGTGCGCCGCGCGATACGACCGTGTTCCTCGTCACCGGCGCTCCGCGCGAGGGGCAGTCGGTGCTGCAGCTGTACGCGATGGTGGACGACGACCGCCCCGACGAGATCGTCGAGCGGCTGACGCCGTTCACCTCACTCGGCCTCCTCGCCCAGCAGCAGGCGGCGGTAATGCCGTATCGCGACGTCATGGCCGAGGCCGCAGACGTCGGACCCGACGGACATCACGGCGCGGGTGAGCCGGTGTCGCGCTCGGCGTTCCTGCCCGAGCTCACCCCGGCCTTCGCCCGGGACACCGCGCGGCTGCTGGAGCGCGGACTCGTCTCCTTCTTCCAGCTCCGCACCATGGGCGGCGCCATCGCCGATGTGCCGTCCGACGCGACGGCCTTCGCCCACCGAACCGTCGGATTCCAGGTGACGGCCATGGGGCCCGACGACGAGGCGCTCCGCGACGCCTGGCGCGGACTCCGCCGTCACTTCGACGGGCTCTACCTGAGCTTCGAGACGAGCCGCGACCCGCAGGCGCTCCCCGACGCGTTTCCCGAGCCGACGCTCGGCCGCCTCCGCGAGCTGAAGCGCCGGTACGATCCGGGCAGCGTCTTCCGCGACAACTTCTTCATCGACCCGGCGGCCGCGGAGGCCGCCACCCCGACCCGGCTGGAGGCCGCATCATGACCGACTACGGACACGACCTGAAGTTCGGCACCTTCGTCACGCCCTCCGCGCAGGGCGCGCAGCACGCGATCGACGTTGCCGTGGCATCCGATCGCGCAGGGCTCGACCTCGTGACCTTCCAGGACCACCCGTATCAGGCGGCGTTCCTCGACACGTCGACGCTGCTCGCCTTCGTCGCCGCGCGCACCGAGCGGGTGCACGTGAGCGCGAACGTGGCGAGCCTGCCGCTGCGTCCGCCGGCGGTGCTCGCGCGGGCGGCCGCCTCGCTCGACATCCTGAGCGGCGGCCGGTTCGAGCTCGGCCTCGGGGCGGGCGCGTTCTGGGACGGCATCGCGGCGATGGGCGGCCGGCGGCTCACCCCGGGTCAGGGCGTCGACGCGCTGCGGGAGGCGATCGCGATCATCCGCGACCTCTGGGACGTGGATGCCTCGGGCCGCGTGTCGCATCACGGCAGGTACTACGACGTGGCGGGTGCGAAGCGGGGGCCGCGCCCGGCGCATGACATCGGCATCTGGATCGGCTCGTACCAACCGCGCATGCTCGCGCTCACGGGCGAGCTCGGCGACGGCTGGCTGCCGACGCTGGAGTACCTGCCGCGCGGCGTCGCGTCGCTCGCCGACCACAACGCCCGCATCGACGAGGCGGCGGTGGCCGCGGGCCGGTCGCCGGCCGACGTGCGGCGCCTGCTGAACGTGATGCGCGTCGGGCTCTCGCCGGTGTCGCGGGGGCTGCTCGAGGGGCCGGTCGAGCAGTGGGTCGACCAGCTCGCGACGCTGGCCCTCGAGCACGGCGTGACCGCGGTGCTCATCGGCGGCGACGACCCGGTGCTCGCCGAACGGTACGGCGCGGAGATCGCGCCCGCGGTGCGGGAGCTCGTGGCGACGGAGCGCGCGCCGGGCCGGTTGAGGCGCGGCGAGCCGGTTGAGGCGGGCCGGGCGGGTTGAGGCCTGCCGGCCGGCGAGCTGAGGGCGAGTGGCTGCCGGCGCCGGAGGCCCGGCGCCGGCAGCACCTCATGCCGCAGCGGCGGACCGCTCCGCCGCCCGCTCGAACGCCGCACGCAGCTCGTGCACGGCGAGCTCGACGGCGACCGATGACGCGGCGGTCTCCCGCAGCGGGTTCAGCATCATGAAGTCGTGGATCGTGCCGTTCACGCGGATGCTCGTGGTGCGCACGCCTGCGGCCGTGAGCTTGCGCGCGTAGGCCTCGCCCTCGTCGCGGAGGACGTCGTTCTCGTCGACGACGACGAAAGCGTCGGGGAGCCCGGCGAGGTCGTCGAGCGTCGCGCGGAGCGGTGATGCGGTGATCTCCGCCCGCCGGTCGAGGTCGGGCAGGTACGCGTCCCAGAACCAGGCCATGCTCTTGGCGAGCAGGAACGGGCCGGCGGCGAACTCGCGGTAGCTGTCGGTGTCCTGCGCGGCATCCGTCACCGGGTAGTACAGCGACTGGTGCACGAACGTCACGTCACCGCGCTGCTTGGCCATGATGGCGACGGCCGCGGTCATGTTGCCGCCGACCGAGTCACCGGCGACCGCGAGCCGTGAGGCGTCGAGCCCTTCGTCGGCACCGTGCCGGGTGATCCACTGCGCCGCGGCGTACGCCTGCTCGATGGCCACGGGATAGCGCGCCTCCGGCGACCGGTCGTACTCGACGAACGCGACGGCCGCGTCGGCACCCGTCGCCAAGTCGCGCACGAGACGGTCGTGCGTCCCGGCGTTGCCGAGCACCCAGCCGCCGCCGTGGATGTACAGGACGACGGGCAGGGGCCCGTGGGCACCCGGGGGCGTCACGATGCGGACCCGGACGTCGCCGACCTCGGCGGGCACGGTCACCCAGCGCTCGTCGACCTCCGCCTTGGGGACGGGTGCCGCCTGCACGTCGTCGAGGACCTTCCGGGCCTCGTCCGGCGTCATCTGGTAGAAGTACGGCGGCTGGGCCGTCGCGTCGGCGAGCGCCTGCGCGGCGGGCTCGAGAATGTGGTCGGTCATGATGGGTCCCTTCCGAGAGATGGCCGGCCGCCGGTCGGCGGGCCGGGTGGATCGGGTTCATCAGCGAGGACCGGGTCGGTGCGCCGGCTGTGACAGGTCGTTCAGGAGGGCGTCGGTAGAGTTGGCGCGGCTGGAGGCATCCGTCTCGCCGTCTCTCTTCCCACCCGACGCGAGGACCCCTGTGAGCCTGATCCGCCTGAACGACGTGAGCATCGACTTCGACGGGCGTCCCGTGCTGAAAGAGGCGTACCTGAAGCTGCGGCGCGGCGACCGGGTCGGGCTCATCGGCAAGAACGGGACAGGGAAGACCACGTTCCTCGAGATCGTGCTGGGCCGGCGCGAGCCGACGGGCGGCACGGTCGATGTGACGCAGGGCACGACGATCGGGTACTTCTCGCAGTTCTCCGAGCTCGACGGCGAGCAGAGCGTGCAGCAGACGCTCAGCGCGCACTTCACCGAGGTGCACGAGACCCAGGCGCGGCTCGACGAGATCGGCGCGCAGCTCGCCGAACCCATGACGGATGCCGCGATGACGAAGCTGCTCGCCGAGCAGGGCGAGCTGTTCGAGCGCATGGATGCCATCGGCGGCTGGACCTACGAGACGACGATCGACACCGTGCTCACCCGCCTCGGCTTCGACGAGGAGCGCCGGCATCTGCCGGTCGACCGGCTCTCGGGCGGATGGCGGAACCGCGCGGCGCTCGCGCTCATCCTCGTGCAGGCGCCCGATGTGCTGCTCCTCGACGAGCCCACGAACTTCCTCGACCTCGACGGCGTGAAATGGGTCGAGAACTGGTTGCAGGGCTTCGCCGGCGCGGTGCTCGTGGTCTCGCACGACCGGCAGTTCCTCGACGGCGTCGTCACCCGGATCATCGAGATCGAGAACTACCGGCTGCAGGAGTACGAGGGCGACTACTCGGCGTACGTGCACGCCAAGCAGTCGCGGCTGAAGATGCTCGAGCGCCAGTTCGCGCACGAGGAAGAGCTGCTCGGGTACGAGCAGGCCGCCGCGACCGCCCGCCGGGAAGCCGCGCGGAACCCGTCGAACGCCGTCGCCCGCCGGCTCGCCGACATCAAGAAGCGGCAGGCGCCGCGCCCCATCGACCAGATCATCACCTCGATCTACGACGGCCTGAAGGTGTCCAACGACCTGCTCACGGTGACCGGCCTCACGAAGGGCTTCGGCGGCGACCCCCTGTTCGCCGACGTCTCGTTCGACCTGCAGCGTGGCGACCGCGTCGCCGTCATCGGCTCGAACGGGTCGGGCAAGTCGACGCTGCTCGACGTGCTGACCGGGGAGACGGAGGCCGACTCGGGCTCGGTGCGGTGGGCGAAGGGCGCCAGGTACGTGTCGTACAACCGCGTGTACGCCGAGCTCGACCTGACCGACACCGTCGGGCACGCCGTGAACGCGTACCCCGACTCGCTGGCGTTCGCGGCCACGAAGAAGAGCGTGGCCCGGTTCCTCGCGATGCTGCAGTTCTCGGAGGCCGATCTGCAGCAGAAGATCGGCACCCTGTCGGGCGGTCAGCGTGCGCGGGTCGCGATCGCGCAGTGCCTGCTCTCGGGCGCCGCGGTGATCGTGCTCGACGAGCCGACGAACCACCTCGACATCACGTCGACGCAGGTGATGGAGCGGGCGCTCACCCATTTCCCGGGCGCCGTGCTCGTCGTGAGCCACGACCGGTTCTTCGTCGACAAGCTCGCCGACCGGCTCCTCGTGTTCGAGGGTGCGGGCCGGGTCCGCGAGACGCCGGCGACCGGGGCGCTGTAGCGCGGCGGGGTCGGCGCGCGTCGCGCGGCGCCGGCTCAGCCCTCGCGGCGGCGGACGATCTCGGTGATCCAGATCGGCGCGAACGGCGACGTGCAGCCGGGCGGCGTGGGGTAGTCGGCGAGCACCTGCAGGCGCTCGCCGATGTCGATGGCGCGCTCGCGGAGCGCCGGCTCGTGGATGCCGATCTGCGCCAGGGTCTCGTTCATCGCCCACTGCAGAGGAGGGGGAGCGGACTGCAGCTCCCGCTCGATCTGGTCGAGCAGCGCCTCGAGGTCGAGTCCGTCGCGCTGCTTCACGACGCGTTCGGTGGTAAGCGACCACGCGGCCGCGGCGACCGTGGGGTCGGGGTCGTCGAACCAGCGCAGCCGCAGCTCCTCGGCGAGCGGCGACTTCTTCGCCAGGTAGTTCACGAACCAGTCGTTCACCTTCGGCGCGCTCGGCTCGCGAAGCATCCGGTCGAGTTCGTCGGCGTCGAAGTCGCGAGGCCGGCAGATGAGCAGTGACAGCAGCCTGGGGGCGGTCTCGCCCGTGGCCCAGAGCTCTCGGGCGAGGGCGGGGTCGATCTTGATGCGCTTGGCCAGCGCCCGCAGCCGGCTGAGGTTCACGCCGTGGTCGTCGCCGTGGCGTTCGTTGACGGCCCGCATCTTCGGATCCTCGAGCGCGGCGAGCGCGGCGAGCACAGTGTCGAGGGTGAAGCCGGCGGCGGTGTCCGTCATCCGTCCAGGGTACGTGCGCGGGCGTGACGTGGCGAGGCCGTCAAGCCCGTGCCGTCTGCGCTGCACCGCCGGTAGCCTCGCCGGATGCCGCCGACCGCCCATGACCGTCGTCGCCGGCGTCGCCCGCCCCGCGACGAGCTGCGGGACGCGCCCGGCGCGGGGGCATCCGTCTCGGTGGTGGTGCCGGTGCGCGACGATGCGGCGCTGCTCCGTCGATGCCTCGCCGCGCTCGCCCGGCAGACGGTCGCGCCGCACGAGGTGATCGTCGTCGACAACGGCTCGACGGATGCCTCGGCCGAGGTCGCCCGCGCGTTCGGCGCCCGCGTCGTGGCGGAGCCGCACGTCGGCATCCCGGCCGCGGCGGCGACGGGCTGCGACCACGCGACGGGCGAGGTGATCGCGCGACTCGACGCCGACTGCGTGGCCCCGCCCGACTGGATCGCGCGCATCGGCCGGCGCTTCGCCGTCGACCCCGGACTCACGGGGCTAACGGGGCCGGCGCGCTTCGTCGACGGGCCGCGCGCGCTTCGGCTGCCGCTCGCGGCACTGTATGTCGGCGCCTACCGCGCGGTGATGGTGCCGACGCTCGGGCACACGCCGCTGTTCGGCTCGAACTTCGCCGTGCGCCGCTCCGCGTGGGAGGCGGTCAGCCGCGACGTGCACCGATTCGACGACCTCATGCACGACGACATGGACCTCTCGATGCATCTCGGCGCCGTGCATCTCGACGCCCGGCGCCGGTTCCGCTTCGATCGGCGGCTCCGCATGGGCATGGCGATGCGCGCGATCACCGGCGGCGGGGGCGGTCTCCGCATCCGGCGCGGCGTCCACTCCGTGGTCGCGCACTGGCCGGAGGAGCTGCCGTGGAAGCGCTGGCGACGACGTCTCTCCGCGGCCGTCTCCGAATCGCGCGACAATGGTGGGCGACGAAGGGGAGGCCATGGCTGAGACGACGGAACCGACGGCGACCGGAGACGCGACGATCGGATCGCCCGCGACCGGTGCGGCGACGACGCTGCCCGCGGCCTCGACCGATGTCGCGCACGGACCCGGCCACCACGCGATCGGCTGCCCGCAGTGCTTCGAGGAACTGCAGCGCAACCACGACTGGTGGAAGGCGCGGCCCGAGGGCTCGCGCCTGGTCGGCCTCGTCATCGCCCGCGACGACATGCCGTCGGTGACCGAGCAGCGCAACGACCTCGCCCGCTTCGGCGTCGCGATCCTCGATTTCAAGCACCCGGTGCCCGAGGTGTCGGTCACGTGGGAGCAGCGGCTCAGCCGCATCTTCGAGACGCTGCGGGCGGGCGACGTGCTCGTCGTGTCCAACGAGCGGGCGCTCGGCCGCACGCCCGACGAGGTGGCCCGCACCATCCGGGCCCTGCGACGGCACAACCTCGTCGTGAAGGTGCTGAGCCACGGCGCCCCGCACCTGGAGGACGCGCGGAGCTGAGTCGGCCGCGATGCGCGGAGGCATCCGCCCTACGCTGATGGGGTGGATGCCTGCACCGCCCTCGCGAACTGGATCGACCGTCTCGCCGCGCTGGGGCTGAGCGACCGCCGGTTCCTGAAGGAGGTCGGGCGTGCCGGCGGCGTCCGGCGCGGACCGCTGTGGCTGACGGATGCCGCGAGCGGCGGCAGCAACCGCATCCGCGGCCGGGGCTTCCAGCCCGAGCTCGACGACGACACCGACGGGCAGGCGCGGCACTTCGCCGGATCGGTGGCGGTGGCGGCGCGGATCGGCGGACGGGCGACGCGGTGGCTGACCCGCACGCTGCTGCGCGACGGCCCCGCCACGGCGGACGGCCGGCTGACCGACGAAGCGATCGCGTTCGTCGAGGAAATCCGGTCGGGGACGCTCCGTCAGGCGGACGCCTCGGCGTGGCTGCGCCGACGGCTCTGCGGGGCGGGACTCGTCGGCGCTACGCCGGCTCCGGCGCGACGTCGATGAGCACCTTGCCGACCGTCGCCGCCTCGACGGCGTCGTGCGCCTCCGCGGTCTGTTCGAGCGGGAAGCGCGTGAGCGGCAGCCCGGCATTCTCGCCGACGGGCAGTGCGCCGTCGTCGAGGGCGCGGCCGATGTCGGCGGCGGCCGCTGCGAGCGGCTCGGCGCCGACGGTATAGAGCAGCAGGAACTGGATCCTGACGTTGAGCGCGAAGTGGTGCCGCACGTCGAGCGACATCTCGCCGCCCCCGTCGGTCGCGTACACCGCGATGGAGCCGTGGTTGGCGATGACGCGCGAGTTCAGCTCGGCGTTGCGGGCGGGCGACACCTCGACGACCTGGTCGACTCCGTCGGGTGCGATGGCGCGGATGGCGCTCGCCGCGTCTTCCGTGCGGTAGTTCACCACGTGGTGGGCGCCCGCCGCGGTCGCGAGCGCCGCCTTCTCGGGCGAGCTGATCGTCGTGATGACGCGGGCGCCGGCCCAGCGTGCCAGCTGGATCGCCGCATGGCCGACCGCGCCGGCGCCGCCGGCGACGAGCACGGTGCGGCCGTCGAGCGCGCCGGGCGCGAGCCGCTGCGGCCCGCCCTCGTGCACCGTGAGCGCACGGTGCGCGGTCATCGCGGGCACGCCGAGGGATGCCCCGAGCTCGAAGCTCGCCGAGTCGGGCAGGTGCACCACCCGGGAGGCCGGGAGCACGGTGAACTCCTGCGCGGTGCCCGTCGGCCGCTCGTGCGCGGCGAGGAAGACCCAGACCCGGTCGCCCGGCGCGAATCCGTCGACGCCGTCGCCGACCGCGTCGACGACGCCCGAGCCGTCCTGGTTCGGCACGACCTCATCGAACGGGGTCGGCCTGCCGGGCTGCGCGCCCGCCCTCGCCTTCCAGTCGGTCGGGTTCACCCCCGAGACGACAATGCGCACGCGCACCTCACCGGCGGCGGGCTCCGGCACGTCGCGTTCGACGAGTCGGAGGACGGACGAGGCACCGGTCTGCGCGTAGGCGATCGCTCTCATGCTGAGGGCAACGCACCGCGGGCGGCGGGTGTTCCGACCGGGCCGTTCCGACCGGGGCCGTTCCGACCGGGGCAGTTCCACCCGGGGCCGCGGTGGGCGGCCGACACTACGCTGCTGGAATGATCACCGACCGCGATCTCGCACGCTGGCGGCTCCACTCGCAGTTCCTCGCGGCGCCCGTGCGCGGCGCCGAGCAGGTCGTGGGCGGTCTGCTCGCCGTGCAGGCCGAGAATCCGTCGCAATCGGCGTGGGCGGTCGCGACGCGCACCGCGGCGCCGAGTCCCGACGACCTCGACCGCGCCCTCGCCGAGGCCCGCGTGCTGCGCCTCCACGTGCTGCGCTCGACATGGCACTACGTGCTCGCCGACGACGCCGTGTGGCTGCAGGAACTCACCTCGCCGCGGGTCATGCCGATCTTCACGCAGCAGTTGCAGCCGCTGGGCGATGCGCGGGTCGAGCGTGCAAGCGACCGCATCCTGACCCTCCTCGCCGAGTCTCCCGACCGCACCCGGGTCGAGGTCGCCGAGATGCTCGCCGACCAGGGCGAGGAGCTCACCGGCCACCAGCTCATGCTGCTGCTCGGCCGGCTCGAGGTGCAGAACCTCGTCTGCAGCGGGGCGCCGCGCGACGGCGAGCACACCTACGCCCGACTCGCCGACCGGGTGCCCTCGCCTCGGCGGCTCGAGCGCGATGAGGCACTCGCCGAACTCGCGGTGCGGTACTTCACCTCGCACGGGCCGGCGACCGCCCGCGACCTCGCGTACTGGGCGACGCTGACCGTCACCGACGTGCGACGGGGCATCGGGGCGGCCGGCGACCGGCTCGCGTCGTTCGAGCACGACGGGCGGACGTACTTCCACGCACCGGGCAGCGCTCCCGGCTCGGCCGCTCCCGCGGGGCACCTGCTGCAGGTGCTCGACGAGATGTACCGCGGCTACCAGGACTCGCGCTGGGTGCTCGACGCCGACGGCGTCGTGCCGCGCGGGCGTGAGACGGCGATCGGCATGGCCCTGGTCGACGGGCAGCTCGTCGCCGCGATGAAGCGCACCGTCACCGCGAAGGCGGTGACCTTCGCGCTGCAGCCGTATCGCGAGCTCCGGGCGCGCGAAGTGGACGCCATCGACGAGGCCGCCGCGCGATACGGCGCCTTCCTCGGGCTCGAGCCGCGGGTGCAGCTGGGCCGCTGAGCCGGGCGCGGCGACGGCGACGCGAGGTCCGATTCGCGCCAGCCCGCCCCGGCCGCCGGATGCGAGCGTCGAAGTCGACGACCAGAAGGCAGGCCATGAGCATCACTCCCCAGCACACCGGCACCCCGCTCTCCGAGCTCTCCCCGGGCTCCCCGAGCTCACCGCATTCACCGCGCTCGCCGCGCTTCCGCGCGGACGACGGGAGCCACACGACGATCGACCCGGCGATCCTCTACTTCGGTTCGGCGGTGTCGCTGCTCAGCACACTCGACGAGTCGGGGCATCCCAATCTGGCGCCGAACTCGTCGATCTGGTGGCTCGGTCACACCGCGGTCGTCGGCGTCGGCGCACGCTCGCAGACGGGGCGCAACCTGCTCGCCACGCGCGAGGTCGTGATCAACCTGCCGTCGTCGGACGAGGTCGACGCGGTCGACCGGCTGGCGCTCACGACCGGCCGAGACCCGGTGTCGCCGCGGAAGGCGGCGGCCGGGTACCGGCACGTGCACGACAAGTTCGGCGAGGGCGGGGTGCACCCGATGCCGTCCGAGCTCGTCGCACCGCCGCGGGTGGCGGAGTTCCCCGTGCACCTCGAGGGACGCGTGGGCGCCGTGCACCCCATGAACGGCGCGGTCGATGCGCAGCAGGCCGACGTGCTCGCCGTCGAGATCGAGGTCGTGCGCGTGCACGTGCACGAACGGATCCGGTCGCGCGAGCACGCGAACCGCATCGACCCGGAGCGGTGGCGGCCGCTCGTGCTGAGCTTCCAGCGCTTCTTCGAGCTCGGACGCGAGGCGCGACCGTCGCGCCTCGCGAGCATCGACGAGGAGTGGTACCGGTAGCCCGCGACGCGTCAGTCGCGGGCCGGCTGCGAGGCGAGGATGTCGCGCGCCTGCTCCGCGGCGCGGGCGATGCTCTCTCCGACGAAGTCCAGGAACCGGGCCATGTTCTCCAGCCGCGCGGCCGCGGGGGTGCCGCGGCCCAGCACGTGCACACCCCGACGCGCCGTCTCGGCCATCTCGGCGTTCGAGCGCGCCGCGGCGACCACCGACTGGTACCAGGCGTCGGAGTCGGCGCTGTAGCGCTCCCGGCGGCCCGGCTCGCGTTCGCGGATCACGAGGCCCAGGTTCTCGAGCAGGGTGATCGCCTTCGAGATCGAGGCCGGGCTGACCTGCAGCCGGTCGGCGAGGTCGCCGGCGGTCAGGCTGCCCGCGTCGCTCGTGTACAGGCACGTGAGCACACCGGAAGCCATCCTCGGCAGTCCCGACTGCATGAAGAGGGTCGTGAACGTCTCCTCGTACTCGCGCACCGTCTCGGGGTCGCGGCCGTGCTCCTGGGGACGCGGCCCGGTGTCGCGCGGCGCTGTCCGGCGGCGCTGCTGCGCACGGCGCTCGGTCGCGCGCTGCGCGAGGTCGGGCCGGTAGGCGCCGGGACCTCCGTTGCGCATGACCTCGCGCGTGATGGTCGAGGTCGGGCGGTCGAGGCGACGCGCGATCTCGGCGTAGGCGAGGTCGTCGGCGAGGCCGAGCGCGATCTGCTGACGTTCCTGCTGGGTGAGCCGGCCTCCCGGCATGCGCGTCTCCTCTGATCGGGTCCTACGACGGGTCAAGTATCGCCTTCACCGTCATCCATTGCAACGCCGTCGAGCCGTGATGTTGCGTTGCGTTCCACCTGGGTGCAACGATATCCGCAGAGTGATCAGGGAATTTCGATTCGGTACGCAACAATCATGTTGCCAGACTGAGCAATGCAACGTAGCGTTACGGACATCGGAAACAACCGC
Source organism: Agromyces sp. G08B096 (assembly GCF_040267705.1). Classification (NCBI taxonomy): domain Bacteria; kingdom Bacillati; phylum Actinomycetota; class Actinomycetes; order Micrococcales; family Microbacteriaceae; genus Agromyces; species Agromyces sp. G08B096. The sequence goes on along the minus strand of NZ_CP158374.1, from coordinate 2,847,163 downwards.
ACATCCAGAGATCACAGGAGCACACCATGACCCAGCAGTTCACGACCCCCGCCCCCATCACCGCCGTTCTCGACATGCCCGCCGGCCGGGTGCAGCTCATCGCCGCCGACCGCGGTGACACCGTCGTGGAGGTGCGCCCGGCTGACGCGTCGAAGCACCGCGACGTGAAGGCTGCCGAGCAGACGACCGTCGAGTACCGCGACGGCGTCCTGCGCGTCGAGCTGCCGACGAGCGTGCAGATCCTCGGGCCGTCGGGCTCGATCGAGGTGACCGTGCAGCTGCCCGCGGGGTCAGACGTTCAGGCCACGGGCGCCGCCACCGACTTCCGGGGCGTCGGCCGCCTCGGTCAGGTCGCCGTCGAAGCGGCGCAGAGCGAGACGAAGCTCGACGAGGCCGCCGGCGCGCGCGTGACCCTGCAGGCGGGCAACGTGACCGTCGGCCGCCTGACCGGCGGCGCCGAGATCAGCATCGCGAAGGGCGACATCCGCATCGACGAGGCCGTCCGCGGCTCGCTCGTGCTCGGCACCCAGGCGGGCGACATCACCGTCGTCACCGCACCGGGCGTGTCGGCCACGCTCGACGCGGGCGCGACCTACGGGCGCATCCAGAACGCGCTCACCAACACCAAGGGGGCCGACGCGGAGCTCGCCATCCAGGCGAGCACCTCGTACGGCAACATCGAGGCCCGCAGCCTCTGAGCGGCATCGGCATCGATCCACCGCAGCGCGCCGCTCGACCCGACCGGGTCGGGCGGCGCGCCGCGTCGTCTCGGCCCAGATCCCGGCCCCGGCCCCGGCCCTCGGCAGCACGAGGCATCCGTCTGCGCCATCCCGCCCCATAGGGTGGGCTGGCGACGGATGGGAGACGCATGCTGGTGAGTTGGGCCGCCGTACTGGGCGTGGCGCTGGTGGAACTCGGGATGGCGCTCACGCCGGGCCCCAACATGGTGCACCTCGCGTCGAGGTCCATCGGGCAAGGCGTCCGCGCCGGGATGGTCGCGCTGTCGGGCACCGCCGTCGGGTTCCTCGTCTACCTCGCGGCCGCCGCGTTCGGCCTGGCTGCGCTGTTCGCCGCGGTTCCCGCCGCGTTCCTCGTCGTGAAGATCGCCGGCGCCGCGTACCTCGCCTACCTGGCGTGGCAGATGCTGCGCCCCGGCGGCCGGTCGATGTTCGACTCGTCGGAGGTCGCGCCGGTCCGGCCGTGGCGGCTCTTCGGCATGGGCCTCGTGACCAACCTGCTGAATCCGAAGATCGCCATCCTGTACGCCGCCTTGTTGCCGCAGTTCATCGATCCCGCGCAGCCGGTGTGGCCGCAGTTCCTCATCCTCGGCGCGGTGCAGATCGTCGTCGGACTCTCCGTCAACGCGCTCGTGGTGCTGGGCGCCGGCAGCCTCGCCCGCTTCCTCCGCGCGAAGCCGCTCGCGATGCGCGTGCAGCGGTGGCTGTCGGGCACGCTGCTCGCCGGCTTCGCGGTGAAGCTCGCGTTCGAACGCCAGCCCTCGACGTGAGCTGACGCCGCCGCACCGCGGTGACGGTCGTCCGCACCGCCCGTGACATCCGAACCGCATCGGAGCATGCTGGGCCGCATGGGAACCGTGACGATCTCATTCGAAATGTCGCTCGACGGGGTCTTCGACCGGATGGAGGACTGGTTCGACGTCGAAGATCCCGACCTGGTGCGCCACTCCGACGAACTCGTGTTCGGGGCCGACGCGGTGCTGCTCGGACGCGAGAGCTACGAGTTCTTCCGCGAGTACTGGCCCGCGCAGACCGACGAACGCGGCTTCGCCGACCACTACAACGCGCTGCCGAAATACGTGGCGTCGACGACGCTGACCGGCCCGCTCGACTGGAACTGCACGCTCATCGAGGGCGATGTCGCCGAGACGGTTCGGGAGCTGAAGGGCCGGTACGGCTCGCTCATCTCCCACGGCTACGGGCAGCTCGCGGCGACGCTCGTCGACGCCGGCCTCGTCGACGAGGTGCATGCCGGCATCCACCCGTTCATCGTCGGCGACTCCGAGAAGCGCCTGAGCGCGCCGCACCCGGTCGGGCTTCGCCTGCTGAGCGTGGAGCCGTTCGAATCCGGGATCATCTCCGCGCGGTACGCGCCGAAGTAGAGAAGCGCCGAGGTAGCCCGCGGCCCGGCCGTCAGGCCCGGTGACCGAGGGCGCCCGGGCTCGGCTGCTGCATCGGCCGGACATCGATGTCGACATCGGGTCTCCCATGCGGGTCGTACCGGCATCGTGGCAGCTCACCGCAGGCCGCGACAAGACGTGCCCGGCGACCGGCGGGGATGCCGCGGAATCGCTGCCCGTGCGGGGTGGGCTACGCGTACTCGGGCCGCCCGGTCGGTCGATGCGTCTGCGCGACGATGCCCGTCGGGAAGGTGCGCGACTCGATCAGCTCGAGGGCGTGGTCTCGGCCCTCCTCGGCGAAGAGGCGGGTGCCCGCGCCGACGATGACGGGGAAGACGATGAGCGTGAGCTCGTCGACGAGCTCACGGTCGAGCAGCCAGCGGATCAGCTGCCCGCTGCCGTGCACCTGCAGTTCACCGCCAGGACCGGCTTTGAGCTCGCGGATGGCGGACTCCACGTCGCCGGCGAGCACGGTCGTGTCGGCCCACTGCGGCTCGGTGATGGTGTTCGAGGCCACGAATTTCGGCCGCGAGTTGAGCGAGCGCACGAACGGGTCGTCGACGTCGTCCTTCCGCACGCCGCCCCAGTACCGCGCGAAGAGGTCGTAGGTGCGCCGGCCGAAGAGGAAGGCGTCGGCTCGCAGGTAGCAGTCGGCGATGTAGGTCTCCGACTCCTCCTCGCCGAGCGGCATCGCCCAGCCTCCGCGGGTGAAGCCGGGGTCGAGGTCGGGATCGTTGCCGCCGTTCGCCTGCATCACGCCGTCGACGGTGATCTGGGTGTTGGTGATGAGCTTCATGTCCGGTCCTTCCGAGGTGCCGTCGTCGAGCAGTCTCGTCGATCCCGCCGTCGGCGTCGAGAGCGCGATATGCAACTCGCGGGTTGCCTCACGAACTCAGACATGCAACTATCGGATTGCACGTCAGAACCGAGCACACAATGAGAACGGAGGCGGCGCGATGCTGCTGGAAGACAAGGTGGCCGTGATCCACGGCGGCGGCGGATCGATCGGAGCCGCGGCGGCGCGCGTGTTCGCGCGAGAGGGTGCGCGGCTGTACCTCGCGGGCCGGAGCCTTCCACGGCTCGAGGCGGCGGCCGCGGCCGCGCGAGCGGAGGGCGCGGACGTCTCGATCGCGGTCGTCGACGCGATGGACCAGGACGCGGTCGACCGGCACGTCGACGGCATCGCGGATGCCACGGGCCGCGTCGACATCGCACTGAACACGGTCGGCTTCGACCACGTGCAGGGCCGGTCGATCGCGGAGACGTCGGTCGAGGAGTACCTGCACCCGATCGACGGCTACCTGCGGACCAACTTCGTGACCGCGAAGGCCGCGTCGCGGCACATGATCGCGCAGGGCAGCGGCGTGATCCTCACGGTTTCGACGCCCGGGGCACGGCTCACCGGGCTCGGTCTCCTCGGCAACGCCGCCCAGTCCGCCGGCCTCGAGGGGTTCTCACGGGCACTTGCCGGCGAACTCGGGCCGGCCGGCATCCGCGTCGTCTGCGTCCGCCCGCATGCGATGTCGGACGCACTCCCGACGTCGTACACGCGCGAGATGTTCGCCCGAACGGCCGCCGCCAGCGGCACACCGATGGATGAATGGTTCGCGGGCCTGGCCGGCATGACGCTCCTCGGGCGGCTCCCCGTGCTCGACGAGACCGCGGAGTACCTCGCCTTCGCGGCATCCGATCGCGCCGGCTCGATGACCGGCGCCATCGCGAACCTCTCCGCCGGAGCGCTCGTGGACTGATCAGCCGATCTTCTCCGCGAGGCCGACGATGATGCCCGATGGCCCGCGGAGGTAGCAGAGGCGGTAGACGTCCTGGTAGTTCGCGATCTCGCGGAGCAAGGCGCCGCCGTGCGGTCGAAGCCGCTCGACGGTGTCGACGAGGTCGTCGACCTCGAACATCACGCGGTGCATGCCGACGATGTTGTGCGGCGGGTCGGGCGGTGAGAACGGGGATGCCTCTGGGTGGCGGTACCGGCAGAGTTCGAGCCGGCCCTGCCCGTCGGGCGTGCGCAGCATCGCGATCTCACACCGGATGCCGTCGAGGCCGACGCTCTGGTCGGCCCAGCTGCCCTCGATGTCTGCGGTCCCCTCGAGCTCCATGCCGAGTTCCTGGAAGAACCCGATCGCGGCGTCGAGGTCGTCGACGACGATGCCGACGTTGTCGAGTCGGTTGATGGCCATGCGGGCGACCCTACGCTCGACGGACGTCAGCGACCAGGGGTGATGTGCAGGGGGTCGTGACCCGAACACGGCCTATCCGAGGTCCCCTGGCGCCCCTAGAGTGAGGTCAGCCGCAGCGCAGACTCGCCTGGAGCCAGTCGCGCCGGATGGCCGAACAGAGGGGGCAGGCCATGCCGCGCACCATCGCTCGAACCCGATTCCGCGTCCTCACCGGCGGGGTCGTCCTGCTCGCGGCGCTCACGGCGCTCACGGCGTGCGGCCCCGGCGGGGAGGCCTCGTCGCCTGAGACATCCGCACCCGGTGATTCGCGACCCGATGGCGCGCTCACCGTCGTCGAAGACGGCCTCGGCGCGGAGACCACCGAGCAGCTGAACGCCGCCGCGACCGAGGCGTTCGAGGGCGTGAGCACGCCGGGTGCGGTCCTCGCGATCCGCGCGCCCGAGGGCACCTGGGTGGCGACGATCGGGTTCGAGGACTGGGATGCCACCACCCCGATGAGCGCGGATGTGCACCAGCGCATCGGCAGCGTCACGAAGACCTTCACCGTCACAGCGCTGCTCCAGCTGGCCGAGCGCGGCGAGCTGTCGCTCGACGATCCGGTCGAGCAGTATGTCCCGGGACTTCCGAACGGCGGGGCGACCCTGTACGACCTCGCCGCCATGCGCAGCGGCATCCCGTCCTACACGTTCGACGAGTCGTTCCAGACGACGCTGTTCACCGACCCCGACTACGTGTGGACGCCGCAGGCGCTCGTCGACCTCGTGAAGGGCACCGAGCCGATGTTCGCGCCCGGCGCGAAGACCTTCTACTCGAACACGAACACGGTGCTCCTCGGCATGGTGATCGAGCAGGTCACGGGCGAGCCCATCCTGGACGTGATGAACGAGCAGATCATCGAGCCGCTGCGGCTTTCGGCCACCGAGTTCCCGACGGATGCCTCGTTCCCCGACCCGCACGCACACGGGTACACGACGCAGGGCTCCGACGACGGCACACCCGTCGAGGCGACCGACTGGAACCCGTCGTGGGGGTGGTCGGCGGGCGCGATGATCTCCGACCTCGAGGATCTGCTGATGTGGGGCGAGGCGCTCGTCACCGGCGAGGGGTTGCTCTCACCCGAATGGCAGGAGCAGCGGCTCAACTCCTTCGACTTCGACGTGCCCGTGTACGTCGACGAGACGACGGATGCCCCGCAGAGCCCGGCGCGTGCGTACGGGCTCGGGCTCGGGCTGGCGCTCGGCTGGTACGGGCACACGGGGGAGCTGCCCGGCTACAACACCGTGGTGCAGCATCACCCCGAGAGCGGCACGACGCTCGTCGTCATGGCGAACAGCGACATCAAGTCGGGCGAGTGCCCGCCCGGGGCGCCGACGACGCCAGGCGGACGGACGACCGGGCCCTGCAGCGACCCGGCCGTGTACCTCGCCGACGCGCTCGCCGCAGCGCTCGGGCTGCCGCTCGTCCGGCCGCAGGATGCCGACTGAGCGCCGGCTCCGGCACCTCCGCCCCCCGGCGCTCCGACGCCCCCGGGTCAGCGCACCTGATCGGTGGGGCGCACGAGCAGCTCGTTGATCGAGACGTGCTCGGGCTGCGTGAGCGCGTAGACGATGGCGGTCGCGATGTCGTCGGGCTGGAGCGTCCGCATCGACGACGCGATCTCGGCCGCCGCCGCCTGCATGGTCGGGTCGGTGATGTGGCTCGTCAGCTCGGTCTCGACGAACCCGGGCTGGATGACGATCACCCGGACGCCCCGAGTGGTCACCTCCTGACGCAGCGATTCCGCGAACGCGCTGATGCCGAACTTCGTCGCGGCGTAGACGCCGCTGCCGAGGGACGCCGACCGTGCCGCGGTCGAGGAGACCTGCACGATCGCGCCCTTCGTCGCGAGCAGGTGCGGCAGCGCCGCGTGCACGGCGTACATCGAGCCGAGCAGATTCGTCTCGACCATCCGCTGCCACTCACGGACGTCCGCGTCGAGGATGAGGCCGCTCTGCATCAGACCGGCGTTGTTCACGAGCGCGTCGAGCCGGCCGAACCGGCCGACCGTCTCGCTCACCGCGCGTTGCACCGACGCGGCGTCGGTGACGTCGAGCTCCAGCGTGTGGACCTCGCCAGGCGCCGCCCCGGCGAGCTCGGCGAGGCGGTCGGTGCGGCGGGCGGCGATCGCGACGCGCGCACCCGCGGCCGAAAGTGCCAGTGCGGTCGCCCGGCCGATGCCCGATGAGGCTCCGGTCACGAGCACGACCCGGCCGTCGAGCGGGCGGGTCGCGTCGGGGGCGAGGTCTTCGACTGCGTGTGCGGCGGAGTTCACGGTGGTCCCTTCCGGCGGGCCGATCGGCCCGCGACATCAAGAGAGACCGGATGCCCCGCGCCCGTGTGACCGAGCGCCGGGGCATCCAGCTCAGCTCACACCCACTGCACGAGCTGCACGATGAGGCCGTTCGGGTCTTCGTACTGGCTATAGCGTTCGCCCCACGGCTCGGTCTCGGGAGCGGTGACCACGGTGATGCCATGCTCGACGAGCTCGGCGTGCCAGGCGTCGAGGTCGTCGGTGACGAAGGCGAGGAGTAGGCCGTCGCCGGCGCTGCCCGCGCGGCGGGCGGGCTTGAAGGTCGTGAGCCCGGTGCGCAGGAAGATCACGTTGCAGCCGACGTCGGCTCGACGCAGCGACACAATGCCGTCGTGCTCCATCTCGACCTCGAAGCCGAAGTGCTCGACCAGGAAGTCGCGGGACGCGGTCGGGTCCGGGACGTTCAGAGAGATCGCGGTCGCGGTGATGGCGTGAGTCATGGAGCACCTTTCCGTATGTTGTACGAGAATGATAACGTACAGCATACTGAAATACATGGCAACACCCGATTCCGAGATCGTCCGGCTGCTCTGGCGTGCTGAGCTGCCGAGCGAACCGAGGGCCGGCCGGCCGCGGAAACTGACGCTCGACGCCGTCGTCCACGCCGGCATCGCCGTCGCCGACCGCCTCGGCACGCCCGACTTCCCGCTCCGCGCGGTCGCCGACGAGCTCGGCGCGGGCACCATGACGCTCTACTCCTACGTCGCCACGAAAGAGCAGCTGCTCGAACTCATGGTCGACCGCTGCCGCGCGAGCATGGCGTTCACCGACGCCGACACCGACACCGACGCCTCCGGCTCCTGGCGTGACCGGCTCACCCAGGTCGCCGCGGACAACCTGGCGCTGCTGCGGAGGCATCCGTGGCTGTCGCACCTGGAATCCGAGCGCGCCGTGCTGGGACCTGGCACCTTCGCGAAGTACGAGCGGGAGCTCGCCGCCGTCGAACCGCTCGCCCTGAGCGATGAGGCGAAGGATGCTGCGCTCACGCTCGTGCTCGACTTCGTGCGCGCGGGCGCCCGCTCGATGGCGGCCGCCGAGGCGGAGCGCGCCGAGGAGACGCCGGAGGCGTGGTGGGCGCGCGAGGGCGCGGTGCTCGCGTCCCTCGACCTCGAGGGCCGGTTTCCGCTCGCCAGCCGCATCGGCAGCGCGGCCGGCGCCGCCGCGAACGCGGCGCACGACGCGCGCCGGGCGTACGAGTTCGGCCTGGCGGTCATCCTCGACGGCATCGAGCGGCAGCAGGATGCCCCCGCGGGCGCGGGACACCCGGGCGGATGAGCCGCGTCCGCCCGACCCGCCCGACCTCGACCGGGCCGGCCGGTCGGGCGTGGGTCAGCTCGCCTGTTTCCGCATGAACACGAGGTCGACGCCGTCGTGCAGCGGCTCGCGGCGGGTGATCGCGTAGCCCTCACGTTCGTAGAGGCGGATGTTGGCCACACTGAGGTGGCCGGTGAAGAGCTCGAAGACGGATGCCCCGCTGGCGCGCTCGGCCGCGCGCAGCAGCCGGGTGCCGATGCCGCGCCCCTGGAGGTCGGGGGCGACGGTGAGCCGTCCGATGTGCGCTTCGTCGCCGTCGACGGTCCACCGCACGGCTCCGACGAGGCGCGGCCCGTGCCAGAGTCCGAGGCCGGGTCCGCGGAGCTCTCGCCGCAGGTCGTCGAGCGACTGCGTCAGGGCGGGGAGGTTGGGGTCGCGGTAGAGCTGCGCTTCGGTGGCGTAGGCGGCGCGTTGCAGCGTGAGCAGCTCGCCGGCGACCTGCTCATCGAGCGGTCGCTCGGTCATCGGCAGCGTGGCCTCGGACGATTCCATGGTGCCGTCCCTTCGGTGAGGGGCCGCACGGCTGATGGCTCGACGGATGCGAGCTGCCCGTGCAGCCCGCGAACATGCGCATCTTCGGCTGCTACTGCAGCCGCCACCAGTTCGCTCGGTCGTTGCGCATGTCCGCAGCGTATCGGCCGCGGACGCGATGTGGCTACCGTCGCGCGCGCTGATGCGGGCACGCTGATGCCGCGCGCGCTCATGCCGAGTGTCCGTACGCGGCGCGCGCCTGCCGCCGCGTACTCACCTACTCATGCCGGCCCTGCCAGCGGGTGGCGCCGAGCCCGGCACGCCCGACGTCCTCACCCCGCACACGCACGCCGGCGTTCTCACGCCGCGAGCCCTCGCGGCAGCGCGAAGCGCGCTCGGCCGCCGAGCCGCGGAACCTGCGTGGGATCGACGTGCGGTGGTGGGATGAACCACACCTCGCTCGGGCTCGCGTGGATGCGCCATCCTTCGCGATGGACCGTGTGATGGCAGAAGCTGCAGAGGAGGACGCCGTTGGCGAGGTCGGTCGGTCCGGAATCGCGCTGCCACCAATCGATGTGGTGGGCCTCGACGTAGGCGATGTTCTGGCCGCAGGACGCGCATCCGCCGTCGCGCTCGCCGAGAGCGAGACGCTGGGCCCGGGTGAACAGTCGCGCGGACCGGCCGAGGTCGAGGGGGAGGCTCTCACCGCCGAGCACGGCCGGGATGAGTTCGGCGTCTGCGGCCATCCGCCGAGCGGTGGCGGCGGAGACGGGCTGGTCGAGTCCGTCGATGCTCGCGCCACCGAGACCGCTCACGAGCGAGTCGAGGTCGACACGGACGACGACCGTCGTCTTGGCGAGCGGCGTGAGCGTCTGGGCGCAGCCCAGCGTGTGGCGGGCGAGCGCTGCCAACGCGTCGGCCTGGATCTGCGGGACCGATCGCCGGTCTTCGACGACGGGGGAGCCGCCGTCGTCACCGGGGTCGCGCCGCCGCAGCACATCGCTCACGAGCGCCTCGATGGCCGCCTTCACCGGCGCGGCGCTCTCGGGATCGAGGCGCGCGTGCAGGTGCATCATGCCTCGGCCGTCTTCGCGCATCGTGAGCGACCGCTCGCCGCGCAGCGCGTCTTCACGGGGCTCGATGCCGTCGGGATCGAGTCGCGCCTCGGCCTCCCGCACTCCGCGCGTGAGCGTCTCGAGCGGCACTCGGGACGCCAACTCGACGAGCGCGGCTTCGACGATCTCGACGCGCCGGGGCTCGGCGCGCACCGACGCACGATCGAGCATGGCGATGATGACGGATGCCGCCTCCATGCCGATCGAGGCCGCCTCGACGGCCGCCGCGACATGCGGATGCCGCGACGGAAGATGCTCGCCCGAGAAGGTCTGGCGCGCGGCGGTCGCCGTGCCGACGGCGATCAGCCGCATCGCGTCGGCGCGGGATGCCCCGGTGGCCGCTGCGATGAGCCGCGACGGGTTGTGGAAGCCCTGCGCCTTGGCGAACCCGACATCGCCGAACTCGGGGCCGGATCGCTTCGCCACTTCCGCCGCGACTCTTGCGAACAGCGCATCGGCATCGCGCCGCACCCGTGCCAGCGCGTCGACGACCTCCATCAGGCCGGGATCGCTCATCTGCTCGACCTCGACCTGCGCGGACCCGGTGAGGGCGCCCCACGCCGGCATCGCCCCAGACCAGGCTGCATGCAGCGCGGCGACATCGCGCTCGAGTGCTTGCACCGCGCGTGGGGAGCCGGTCGGTGCTGCTGCAGGTTCCACGCCTCGCAGCCGCAACGCCGACGCCGCCACCTCCGCGGGTGGCGTGCCCCGCCCGACCGGGGCGAGCGTCGCTGCGACCTGTTCCATACTTCGATCTTGCACCGACCCACCGACATCGCCCCCGCCGAAAATCACTCTTGACCAGGGTGTTTTCTGTGCAAAACTCGTGGGAACGATCGGCTGTGGAGGAGGGGACGCCGAGCTCTGGATCACGGTACTGCCGGCCATCGTTCGTTCCGTCCCCGAGCGGCACGACGGAGTCCCGCCGCACTCGACAGCTGTGCCGGACGAGTTGCGTCGCACGAGGCGCGCCGGATGCGTTGCGTCGTCGGAGCTGCGTCGTGCGAGCCGCCCGCGCGGCTACTTCCGCCGCCGCCCGATCAAGCCGCCGAACACCGCATGCAGCAGCGGGATGACCGACACCACGATGAGCGTCACGCCCCACGCGGGTTCGTCGCGGCGCAGCAGGATGCCGCCGAGGAAGAGGCCCGCGAACAGCACGGCCGACACGATGCGTTGCGCGGCGCGTTCGAGGCGGGACATCCGCTGTTCGATGCGTGGGGAGGTCGCGACGAGACGTCCCTCCTCGATGCGGTCGGCGAGCGCGTCGAGGCGTTGCGGCAGGCGGGCGACGGTGGTCGCGATCGACCAGGCCTGCTGGCCGATCGCCTGGGCGACGTTGCCGCGTTCGTCGCGGAGGAGGCCTGCGGCGTAGGGTTCGACGGCGTCCCACATGTTGAAGTCGGGGTCGAGCGCGCTGCACATGCCCGACGTCAGCGACATTGCGCGGATGATGAGGAGGAAGTTCTCGGGCAGCTGGAACGGCAGCGCCCGCATCACCTCGCCGAACTCGATGGCGAAGCTGCGGAGCTCGCGCTGGTCGACGCGCTGGAGCTCGGCGAGGCCCATCCCGCCGAAGCGGGCGAACAGTTCGGACATGGCGCGTTCGAGTTCGGCGGTGTCGGCCGAGGGCAGCAGGATGCCGACGCCGCGGATGCTGTCGACGAGGCGTTTCCCGTCGCGCGCGGCGACCGCGAGGATCAGCTGCTGCAGGCCGCGACGCAGGTCGTCGGAGACCTCGCCCATCATGCCGAAATCGATGAAGGTGAGCCGCCAGTCGGGGGCGGAGGCATCCGTCACCGGTTCGACCGGTGTCACGAAGATATTGCCGGGGTGCGGGTCGGCGTGGAAGAAGCCGTCGCGGAACAGCTGATCGAACATGACGGACGCGAACCGGTTCGCGACCTCTTTCGGGTCGATGCCGGCGGCGATCAGGGCGTCGCGGTCGTTGATCTTGATGGCGGTCACGTCGGCGAGGGTGAGCACGCGGCGCGTGGTGCGTTCCCAGACGACTTCGGGGGCGGCGACACGGGGGTCGTGGGCGAAGTTCTCGGCGAAGCGTTCGGCGTTGCCCGCCTCGTGCAGGTAGTCGATCTCTTCGAGGCTGGTGGCGGCGAACTCCTCGACGAGCGCGGGCAGGTCGACCCGGCTCGCGATGAAGCGCACGCGGCTGAGCCATCCGGCGACGCGGCGGAGCGCCGCGAGGTCGACATCGACGATGGTCTCGATGCCGGGCCGCTGGATCTTCACGACCGCGTCATCGAGTCCGGTGTCGGCGGCATCCATCGGTGAGAGGCGGGCGCGATGCGCCTGACCGAGGGATGCCGCGGCGAGCGGCGTCTCGTCGAACCACGTGTACGCGCGTTCGAGCGGCAGGCCGAGCTCGGCCTCGGCGAGGCGGCGGATCGCGTCGAACGGCACGGGCGGGACTTCGTCTTGGAGTCCGGCGAGCTCTTTCGTAATCTCGGGCGGCAGCACGTCGAGCCGCGACGAGAGGTACTGGCCGACCTTGATCATGAGCCCGCCGAGGTCGACGGCGAGCACGTGGAAGCGCTGCGCGATGCGCGTCAGCCGCGCCGTGCGGCTGCGGGCCGCGAGCTTCGCGAGGCCGAGCCGGGGGAGGGCCAGCTCGAACCACCACGTCTGCACGATGTGCCGCGCGGCGAAGCGCAGGATGCGCCGGTAGCGAGCGCGCGTGTTCCCCACATCGGGCATCCTGCCTGCTGGATGCCGACGTGTCGAGGTCACCCGGTCAGCCCTGGACTCGCTCAGCCCTGCGCCGAGTCTTGCGCGAGGATCGAGTAGAGCCGGCGGCGCGCCTCGTCGAGCACCTCGACCGCCTGCTTCACCTGCTCGGGCGTGCCGGTGCGCTGCACCTGCACCGCCGCCTGCGCGAGCTCGATGCCCGCCTTCGGCAGGGCGCCCATACTCTGCTGCTCACGCGGGCTCTGCCATGGTGCTTGCCGGCCAGCGGATGCCTCGGCCTCGACGCGTCCCGCTTCGGTGAGCGAATACGTCTTGCGGCCCTGCGACTCCTCGGCGCTGATCAGTCCCTCATCGGCGAGCAGTTGCAGGGTCGGGTAGACCGAGCCGGCGCTCGGCTTCCACGTGCCGCCGCTGCGCTCGGCGATCTCGGTGATGATCTGGTACCCGTGCATCGGGCGCTCGGCGAGGAGGGCGAGGACCGCGGCGCGGACGTCGCCGCGAGCCATGCGCGGGGCGGGTTTCTGGCCGAAGAAGGCGCGGAGTTGGTCCATGACCCCCCATATGTTGGGGCCGGGGCCCATGCCTTGGCCCCAGTTGCTCGAGCTGCTGCCGAAGCGGCTACCCATGGATGGCTCGCTCATGATGACCTCCCTAGACCGGCCGCCCGCTCCGTTCGACGATATATCAACGATATATCGTTTTATACTCCCGGCATAGAGGCGTTCACAAGAGCTGGCTAGGGCTCATCGCAGAAGCAAAGAATCGCTCAACGAGTTCCGTGAACTGTCGCCCGATCTCGACAATGTGCCGCCCGGCTGCTCCGGTCTAGACGTCGGTTCCTGCGGGCCTGCCCCGATGTTCGGAAGAGATCGACGTCGGTGCACGCCGAAAGTCCCCGTATTGGGGGTGGCGTAGGGATTCGTCCGGCCATTTGTTTCTGAGAGGCTGGCGAACGCGCCGCGGGCGTAGGAATCCGATCAGCAGAGTGCGAGAGAAGCCAGTGAAACCCCCTTCCCCCGCGGACATGGCCGCACGTCTTGCCACTCGCCATCCTGCGGGATCAGCGGACCTTCGGGTCGAGCTCGCGCGCACGCTTCCGCACATCGTTCGGGCGGCAAGCCGACTAGACGTCAACGTTGACGAGGCGATCGCTGAATGGGTTGAGGCGGAAGGGGTCGCGACCGTGACCATGTGGGTCCGAGAAGGCTCTGTGGGTGCGGACCTTGCACGCGACTGGGTGCGATTGATGCAATCCAACACGCGGCCGATTAACCTCATCTCCGCGTTTGTACGTGAGTACAGAATTTCGACCCGCGGGGCCGACGTAGGGGCGGATTTACGTTCCTCCGGGCATTCTTATATTGGATCTTTGCGGGTCGCCCGGAGGCACGTTGCCATGTGCTTGGTTTCGAACGCCTTTCGGATTCGATTCGATCGGCCGATCATGCTGGTACGCAACTGCAATCTAGGGCGCGAATATCTGCGGTCGGTCCTGCAAGACGAGGCGGCAGGTGACGAGTCCCAGGAGAGTCTGAAGGTCCGCCGCGACATTGGAAAGCTGACTGTTGTTGCGGCGAGGTTCTCGCGTGTGGACGGTGAGGAACTGGCCGCAGCTCGCGCGCTGCTTGCCGACTACGCAGATGTGATGAATGATCTCTCAGCTGCGGCGTACTATCTCGAGGCCAGTTTGGAGCAGTATCACTCAAGCGGTGGCAAAGAGTTGCTGATAGAAGCGGTCCGATGGGCTCCCAACGGGCGACTGGGGGACTTGGCATCTCAATGAGGCGGAAATTTGGCTGAACTTAGTTGAGCATGCGTCTGGTGCAGAAGGTCGAGCGGGCTTTCTCCTGCGGGCGAGAAGCTCCTTAGATAGCGCCATTGACGCAGAGCTCGAACTCGCGCACGAAGTGCGATATCGATTGCTCGATGCCTTTGTTCGCTACTTGGAGCGCAGCCCGGCGAGCCTGCTCGCGCTTTCGATCCGTGGCATGCGTTTCCCGTTCGGGCTGCGCACCCCATCCGAAATGCCTACGATCTTCTTTTCGGCGGCGGACTCGTTGGTCGAGGCCTTGCAGCCGTCGGCGAACCGAGGCCAGTATTCCTACCGGGACTTTCTTTCGGAGTTGCTTGCGTATTTGGCGCGGAACGACCCCAGCCGAACTGACCGAGCAGAGCTTCTGACTGAGGCAATTCGACTCCGCGGCCCGGTCGGGGCGAAAAGGGCGCTGGCGGGCATGCGCAGCCAACTCGCTCAGGCCGCAGATTACATTCTGCTGGCAAAGATCTCTGGCGACACCAAGCACCGGAGGACCGCCCTCGAACTGCTACTGGAGGTGCACGGGCGCGTCCCCAACTCACCAGACCCCCTGGTCTTGCTTGCAGAGGAGTTGAGGGTTGGAGGCGGACTGCAGAGGCCCCGAGGGAACATCGAGCCCCAGTTGAGGTCGGCCGTGTCGAATGGCGATCACGATGCCGTGCTCCGACTTTCGGCGAAACTGGTGCTGCAGACGCCGCATATGAGACGGCGCGAACTCGGTGGTAGGGGCGGCGTTGCGACCGCCGACGACTATCTCGGCGTCTCGGGGCAGGCGTTCATCTTCAAGCAAATGACAAGGGTTTGTCACGAACGAGATCTTCAGCGGGGCGCGGCACTGAGTGCAGAGTTGGCTCGTGAAGGGCTTACGGGCAAGTTCGGGGTCGTTGATCACCTGCTTACCGTTGAGCTAGAGGACGGCCCTATCGAAGAGGTACTTAGCATCCGGCGGTTCGTGAGTGGGCGCACCTTGAGAGAAGTCCTCGATGACCGTGAAGGCCAGGCCGCGGCGTCCGCCGCTGGCCATCTCCGCTCTGCCGTTGATTTTCTAGCGTTCACTCACACTAGGACTGACGGCTTCCGGGAACGAGGCACTTGGCGCAGGTCTGTCAAGACGCGCGAACTTGGCAGGTGGCTGAAAGCGGTCGTGACTGACCATGCCGCGGCGTTTGATGCATGGGTGTCTCTCGTCGCTGACGTCCCTTTGCTGCCCAGACGCGACGCGCACGCCCAAAATTGGCTCGTTGCCGCTGATGGGAGAATCCTGGCTGTCGATCTCGATGCAATCGGGCGACGCCCTGCCACGTACGAACTCGCGCAACTGATCGATGATGCTCCGGTGCTGCGGCCAGATGACTGGGATACCCGGGAATCACTGCTCCGCGCATACTTGGGGCAGCTCCGGCGTGCCGGGATTGAGATTTCTTGGGATGTTGCCCTGCGCGTGTACGAAGCGTCCACTGCGGCACGTGCAGTTGGGCTCTTGAGCGATCCGGAAGGAGCGAACGAAAGCCGACTCCACGGCTTTGCTCTCCTTGAGTACCTCATGCTGAACTCGCGGTCTGCCGAGGTCGCCGCCTGGTGCAGTTCGGTCGCCGATGGTTGGCGTGTTCGGGTTGGCCTGTCGGATCCGAGCCGATTCCATGCCATCTCTCCTGCTGACCGTGTCCGCATCAGCAAGGCGATGGCATATCACCTTCGGCATGACCCAACCGCGGCGACCTCGCGAGGCGGGTGGATGTTTGCCGACGACCTTGCGGAACTCTTAAGAGCAAGCGGGCATAAGGTCACCCCTCAGCAGTTGCTTGTCATTGCGGGCGCAATGGGGGAGCCACGATTTGAGCTCGACGAGTTGGAAATCCGGGCGGCATATGGCCATTCGGTCGACCGGGGAGTGGTGTACGAGCCCGCCCAGCCGATTTCAGTCCTTTACCACGCCGCCCCGGCCTCGGCGCTGCCCTCGATCTTTGAAGCCCGCGCTGGCTTGCTGCCGATGGCGCGGCGGATGGTGCACCTAAGCGATGACGTCGCCGTGGCGCGCCAGGCGGGAGAGCGACACGGCGAGGAGGTTGTCTTGTTGCGAGTTGACACAGAGGGCATGGGGAGCGACCTAGTTCGCGCTGCGCAGCGGACCTGGCTGACTGAGCGAGTAGCGGTTGAGTCGATCGTGGTGATGACGATTCTCGAAGAGTGGGTGCTTCGCTTGGAAGATTGATGCCCGGGAATACCCACACCCCTCACGCGTTGAACTTGAGCGTACCCAACTCAAGTTCCAGGAGGACTAGGTGCCCGAAGACTTCAACCCCGAGGCCGGCTCGAGCTCGTTCGACGAGTTCCTTGCCCGTTATCTCGCGGGTGAGCAGGCGCGGCAGGCTCGGTCGATCGACCTCAGCCGCTTCCTGACCGCCCGTACGCAAGGCATTCTGCAGCGTGCCGGCCGCTTCGCGCTCGAACGCGGCCAGACCGAGCTCGACGCCCTGCATATCCTGCGCGTGATCGTGGAGGACGACAGTGTGCAGCAGGCGATCCGCAGGGTCGGGGCATCCCCGGAGCGCATCATCACCGCGACCGAGGCGCGCCTTCCCGCGGCGACCGAGACCGCGGACATCAACGCGGCGACCATCACGCCGTCGGCGTCTCGCGCGCTGTTCCACAGCTACCAGGTGGCGCGCTCCAGCGGGTCGACGTACATCGACCCCGAGCACCTCTTCTTCGCGCTGGTGCTGGGGCAGGATGCCCCGGCCGGCCAGGTGCTCGCGCGCGCCGGCGTCACCGCAGAGGCGCTGACGCAGGGCATGCGCGACACGGTGCACGCCGGTGAGCCGGGCGTAGACGACGACACCGAGTCCGGCGTGAACGCCGGCGCGGGGGAGTCGAAGACCCCGATGCTCGACAAGTTCGGCATGGACCTCACCGAGCGCGCCGCGAGCGGCGAGCTCGACCCCGTGATCGGCCGCGTCGATGAGATCGAGCAGACCATCGAGATCCTGTCGCGTCGCACGAAGAACAACCCCGTGCTCGTTGGTGAGGCCGGCGTCGGCAAGACCGCGATCGTCGAGGGCCTCGCCCGCGCGATCGTCGAGGAGTCGGTGCCCGAGGCGCTGCTCGGCAAGCGCGTCATCGCGCTCGACCTGCCCGGCATGCTCGCCGGCACCCGCTACCGCGGCGACTTCGAAGAGCGCCTCACGAAGACGATGGAGGAGATCGCCGCGAACACGGGCGAGCTCATCGTCTTCATCGATGAGGTGCACACGGTCGTCGGCGCCGGTGGCGCGGGCGACGGTGGCATGGATGCCGGAAACATCCTGAAGCCGCGCCTCGCGCGCGGTGAGCTGCACCTCGTCGGCGCGACCACGCTGAAGGAGTACCGCCAGATCGAGAAGGACCCGGCGCTCGAGCGCCGCTTCCAGCCCGTGAAGGTCGGCGAGCCCTCCATCGAGGACGCCGTGCTGATCCTGCAGGGCCTGAAGCCCGCGTACGAGGAGCACCACGGCGTCGAGTACACGGATGCCGCGATCCGCGCCTCCGTCGAGCTGTCGGCCCGCTACCTCAGCGACCGGGTGCTGCCCGACAAGGCCATCGACCTCATCGACCAGGCCGGCGCGCGCCTGCGCCTGAAGCTCGGGGTCAAGGTCGACGTGAGTGAGCTGATCGAGCGGCTCGCGTCGCTCGAGGCCGACAAGAACGCGGCCGTCACCGCCGAGCACTACGAGGAGGCGTCGCGCATCCGCGACGAGATCCAGAAGGTGCAGGCCAAGCTCGACGAGGCCACCGCCCGGGCCAAGGAGCGCGGCGCCGTCGCGACCGCAGGCGCCGGCGGCGGGGCATCCGCGACCGTCATCGACGAGGCGCAGATCGCCGCGGTGATCTCGCGGGCCACCGGCATCCCGGTGAACCGCCTCACCGAGGGTGAGCGCGAGCGGCTCGCCGACCTCGAGGGCGAGCTGCACGCACGCGTGATCGGGCAGGACGACGCCGTGACCGCCGTCGCGAAGGCCGTGCGCCGCAACCGTACGGGCATGGGCGACGCGAAGCGGCCCGTCGGGTCGTTCCTCTTCCTCGGACCGACCGGTGTCGGCAAGACCGAGCTCGCTCGGGCGCTCGCCGACCGGCTGTTCGACGACGAGGGCGCGATCATCCGCTTCGACATGTCGGAGTTCGGCGAGCGGCACACCGTGTCGCGACTCGTCGGCGCCCCTCCCGGATACGTCGGCTACGACGAGGCGGGGCAGCTCACCGAGCGGGTGCGGCGCAACCCGTACTCGATCGTGCTGTTCGACGAGATCGAGAAGGCGCACCCCGACGTGTTCAACCTGCTGCTGCAGGTGCTCGACGACGGCCGCCTCACCGACGGCCAGGGTCGCACGGTCGACTTCCGCAACACGGTCGTCATCATGACCTCGAACCTCGGCTCGGAGTTCCTCGCGTCGCGTTCCGGCGCGCTCGGGTTCGTTGCGTCGACGGATGCCTCGGCCAACGGCTTCTCGTCGCAGGACGACGTGCGCCAGCGGGTCATGGGCAAGCTCCGCGAAGCCATGCGCCCCGAGTTCCTGAACCGCATCGACGAGATCGTGCTGTTCACGAAGCTCACGCAGGACGAGATCGCCCGCATCGTGCGCCTCATGCTGGGCGCCACGACCGAGCGGCTCGCGTCGCGCGAGGTCGCCTTCGAGGTGACGGATGCCGCGATCGAGTGGCTCGGCGCCAACGGGTACGAGCCCGAGTACGGCGCCCGGCCCCTGCGCCGCCTCATCCAGCGCGAGGTCGACGACCGCATCGCCGACCTGTTCGTCTCGGGCGACCTGGGCGACGGCGAGGCCGTGAAGGTCGACGCGGTCGACGGGCACCTGGTCGTGGCATCCGTGCCGCGCGCGAGCGTCACCGTGCCGCAGGCGGCGTAACCGGCTGAACCCGTCAGGGTAACCGCCCCGAGGCGTGACGGTAACCGGCTGAACCCGGTGCGACGGCCCGGCCCTCTCAGAGGGCCGGGCCGTCGCCGTGTCTGGGTCGGTCGGTCTCGTAGAGTCGGGCGCATGACCGGAACCCTCGTGATCGTCACCGGCGCGCCCGGCTCCGGGAAGTCGACCATCGCCGCGCGGTACGCCGAGAGGGCGGAGCATCCGACCGTGCACCTCGTGACCGACCACTTCTACCGGTACATCCGGTCGGGATGGATCGCGCCCTACCTTCCCGAAGCGCAACGGCAGAACGAGGTCGTCATCGACGCGATCGCCACCGCCGCGGCGGCATACGCGACGGGCGGGTACGACGTCGTCATCGACGGCATCGTCGGGCCGTGGTTCCTCGACGCGTTCACCCGCACCGCCGACGACCGCGGACTCGACCTGCACTACCTCGTGCTGCGGCCCGACCTCGAGTCGACGATCGCCCGGGCGCTCGCGCGCACCGAGGACGAGCTCCGAGACGACTCGGTCGTCCGCGACCTCTACGAGCAGTTCGCCGAGCTCGGGCGGTTCGCCGGCCACGTGCTCGACACGAGCGGGCTCGACGTCGACGACACCGTCGACGCGGTGCGGACGCTCGTCGCGGGAGGACATCTTCGGGTCGCCGGGCTCGGGTAGGTTGGAACGCATGTCGAGCCCTGAGGCATCCACTTCGGGGGCTTTCGGTCACACCGTCAGCCCCCTGAACCGCTGAGTTCCTGACCCCGCCTCCGCCTGTCTGCGCAGGAGGTCCTGCGGGCGCCGCCGGGCGCTGACCGTGGTGACGAGACGCTTCCTGTTCGTTCTCTCGCCTCGGAGTCTTCGATGCCATTCGCTCTCTCTCTGCTCGCCCTGGCGGTCTTCGCCATGGGCACCTCTGAATTCATGCTCGCCGGGCTGGTGCAAGACATCGCCACCAGTCTCGGCGTCTCCGTGGGAACCGCCGGCCTCCTGACCTCGGCCTTCGCCGTCGGCATGGTCGTCGGCGCTCCCACGATGGCCGCGCTCACCAGGCGGGTGCCGGCGCGGGGCACCCTGCTCGGCTGCGTCGTGCTGTTCGCGCTCGCGCACGTGGTGGGCGCGGTCACCCTCGACTTCGCGATCCTCTTCGCGACGAGGGTGGTCGCCGCGTTCGCGAACGCGGGCTTCCTGGCCGTGGCGCTCAGCACCGCAACCCGGCTCGTCGCCGCAGACCAGAAGGGTCGCGCCGTCGCGGTGCTGCTGTCCGGCACCACCGTCGCGACCGTCGCCGGCGTCCCGGGCGGCGCGCTCCTCGGCGCCGTCCTCGGGTGGCAGGCGACGTTCTGGACGATCGCCCTCCTCTGCGTTCCCGCCGCGGTCGGCATCGCCACGGGGATCCCCGCCGATCCGCGTGCCCCACGCGCCTCAGCCGAATCCGCGGAGGCGCCGTCGCTCCGAACCGAGCTCGCTCAGCTCGCCACACCCCGGCTCCTACTGACGATGGCGCTGGCCGCGCTCGTCAACACCGGCACGTTCGCGATGCTCACCTTCCTCGGGCCCATCGTCACCGACGTCGCGGGCCTCGCCGAATGGTGGGTGGCGCTCGCGCTCGTGCTGTTCGGCGTCGGATCGTTCATCGGCGTGACCGTCGCCGGGCGAGTGTCCGACCGGAACCCCCGCGTCGTCATCACCGCGGGCGGGGTCCTGCTGCTCCTCGGATGGGTCGCCATGGCGCTGTACGCCGATCGGCCCGTCGCGCTGCTCGGCCTCGTTCTCGTGCAGGGCGTCTTGGGCTTCGCCGTCGGAAGCACGCTGATCACGCGGGTGCTCTATGCCGCGACCGGCGCGCCGACCATGGGCGGGTCGTATGCCACGGCGGCGCTGAACATGGGAGCAGCCGTCGGACCGGTCATCGCCGCGGCGACCCTCACCACGGCGGTCGGCGACCTCGGCCCCGTCTGGGTCGCGGCGTCGGCGACCGCGGTCGCGCTCGTGCTCGCGCTCGGTGTAGGGCTGCTGACGGGTCAGCGGACGAGGTCGTCGTAGCCCGCGACGGGCACGATCCCTGGGGCGGCCCGAGCGATGCTCGGGTCGCCCGCCACCAGGACGTCGGCCTGGAGACTGGCGACGGCGAGGTACTCGGCGAGCTCCGTGTCATCCCAGTCGAGCTGCGTCGCGAGACGCCAAGCGACCGCCCGCGACACCCGATCGCCCAGCAGCCGGATCTTCAGGCCCGCGAGCGCGGTGAGCTGCGCCTGGGCCGCCCGCTCGTCGAGCGACCCGGCGCGCACCTCGCGGTACAGCATCGACAGCACGTGGCTGCGGAGGATCGCCGGACCGACGAGCGCCCGCCGTGCACCGATGCCCGGCTCGTCGCGTACGAGCCGCAAGGCCGTCACCGCGTCGATCGCGAAGCGCTGAACGTGGGATGCGTCGGCCATGGGGCCGACGGTAGCACCGGGGTCATCCGGGGTCGAGGTGGGCGAATCGTGGTCACGCGCGGACGGGGATCATGCGGCCGGGGCGAGTGGGAAGACCCAGCGCGATCGAGCAGGAATCGAGAAGCCCGGCCCGTGGGCCCGCGCGTACCGTCGGCGATATGAACACGACACACGCCACCATCAGCGCCATCGACTCCATCACCCTCGAGGTCGCCGACCCCGAGGCGGCCACCCGGTTCTACGCCGACGCGTTCGGGCTCACCACGCAGGTCCGCACCGTGAAGTCGGATGCCGAGACGAGCGGCTTCCGCGGATTCACGGTCTCGCTCGTCGTCTCGCAGCCCGGCACCGTCCGATCCCTGTTCGACTCCGCGGTCGCCGCGGGCGCCACCGTGATCAAGCACGTCGAGAAGTCCCTCTGGGGCATCGGCGGCGTCGTGCAGGCGCCCGACGGCACGATCTGGCAGATCGCGACGTCGCAGAAGAAGGACACCGGCCCTGTCACGCGCGACATCGACCACATCGTCGTCCTGCTGGGCGCCGAGGATGTCTCCGCGAGCAAGAAGTTCTACGTCGACCACGGCCTGACCGTGGGCAAGAGCTTCGGCAGCTACGTCGACTTCGCCACCGGCGACAGCCCCATCGGCCTCGGCCTCTACAAGCGGCGTGCGCTCGCCAAGGCTGCGGGCGTCCCCGCCGAGGGCAGCGGTGCGCACCGGATCCGGCTGAACTCCGACGGCGGCGCGTTCACCGACCCCGACGGGTTCGCCTGGGGCAGCGCAGGGGAGTGACGCTTCCCGCGGCGCCGTGCCGCCCCGCCGCCGCGTGAACCTGTCAAGGCCCTGATCCGGGCGTCGAACGCCGCCTAGCGTCGAACCATGCTGTTCGGTCGCAGGAAGTCCAGTCCGTCGCCGGACCCCGTCGCCATCACCGACCCCGGGGGAGCCGGTTCGCCGCCCGGCTCCGCGCTCGGGTCGATCTGGAACGACCGGCTCGGCCGCTGGGCGACGCGGAGCCTGCAGATCCTCATGGTGCTCGCCCTCGCCGGGCTCACCGTCTGGGGGCTCGTGCAGGTCAAGCTCGTCGTCATCCCGGTCCTCATCGCGATCATCCTCGCGGCCGCCGCGGCGCCCCTCGTCGCCTGGCTCCGCCGCCATGGCTGGCCGGCGATGCTCGCCACCTGGGTGACCCTCCTCGGGAGCCTCATCGTGCTCGGCGCGGTGGTCACCGGCATCGTGTTCGCGGTCCGCAACCAGTGGGACGAGCTCGTCCTCTCCGCGAGCGAGGGCTTCGACGACCTGCTCGGCTGGGCCGAGACGCTGCCCATCCCGATCGACCAGGCGCAGATCGACGACGCCCGTGACGCGATCGTCGACTTCGTCACGAGCGCGGAGTTCGGCACGGGCGCGCTCGCCGGCGTCTCGGCGGCGGCCGAGGTGGTGACGGGGGCGCTGCTCGTGGTCGTGGTGCTGTTCTTCCTCCTGAAGGACGGCGACCGCATCTGGGAGTTCTTCCTGCGCCCGTTCCAGGGCGAGCGTCTCGAGCGCGGCCGCCGTATCGGGGTCACGAGCGTGAAGGTGCTCGGCGGGTACGTGCGGGGCACGGCCGTCGTCGCGTTCGTCGACGCCGCCGCGATCGGCATCGGCCTCGCGGTGCTGCAGGTGCCACTGGCGCTGCCGCTCGCCGTCATCGTCTTCCTCGGCGCGTTCATCCCGCTGGTGGGCGCCACGGTCGCGGGCATCCTCGCGGCGCTCGTCGCGCTCGTCGCGAACGGGCCGATCGTCGCGCTCATCGTCGTGGCGATCGTCATCGCCGTCAACCAGCTCGAGGGCGACCTGCTGCAGCCGGTCGTCATGGCGCAGTCGCTGAAGCTGCACCCGCTCGTCATCCTCGTGGCCCTCACCGCCGGCACGATCCTCGGCGGCATCATCGGGGCAGTGCTCGCCGTGCCGATCACCGCCGTCGGCTGGGCGATCGTGAAGGTCTGGGACCACCCCGACCCGTCGCTCGACGTGCGCCGGAGGCCGGGCCGGCGACGACGAGAGCGGTCGGGCGCGCTCCGCGACCCCGAGGCGGTGCCCAGCGACTCGGCGGGCGGCACGCCGGTCGCGTGACGGCGACGGCGACGTTGGGTGGGTGCGGGATGCCGCGGGGCGGGGCATCCGTTCGTGGTGCGGGATGCCCCGGGGCGAGGCATCCGGCCAGCTGACGGTCACCCGTCGTTCACCGACGCGACCCGTGCGCGACACGCGGGCGCGGTCGAGTACGAGGGCCCCCATTCCCGCCCGTCAGGAGCGCCCGCATGTCGATGCCCCGTCCACTCCGCCGCGCGTCCGCGATGCTCGCGGCGGCCGCCGTCGCCGCATCCGGTCTCGCGATCGCCGCAAGCACCGGGACCGCCGCCCCGGCCGTCGCCGCCGAGCCCGGCGTCGTCGTCAACGAGATCTGGTACGACGGCACGCCCGCTGACGCGATCGAGCTGTACAACTCGTCCGGCACCGCCGTGGACGTCTCGGGCTGGACGGTGCAGGACGACAAGCGCACGGAGACCGGCACGATTCCTGGCGGCACCACCATCGAGCCGGGCGCGTATCTCGTGCTCGCGAAGGACGCCACGCCGCTCGGCTTCCCGTTCGGGCTCGGCAAGGGCGACGAGGTCGTGCTGTTCGACGCTGCAGGCCAGGTCGTCGACTCCTACGCCTATACCGGCGACTCGCCCACGAGCGACTGGTCGCGCTGCGCCGACGGCGGCGAGTGGGCGCACGCCACCGCGGTCACTCTCGGCGCGCCGAACGTCTGCGACGAGCCCGCCGCGCCCGGCAGCGTGGTGCTGAACGAGATCGACTCCGGCCCTGCCGACTGGGTCGAGCTGATCAACCCCGGCGACGCGGCGTTCGACCTCTCGGGGTACGAGCTGCGCGACGACTCCGACGACCACCGCTGGTTCTTCGCCCCCGGGACGACCATCGACGCGGGCGAGCGCCTCGTGGTCGAGGCATCCACGGTGGGTGCCGACGTGAACGGCGCGGCCCAGCCGTTCCAGGCCGCGATCGGCATCGGCGGCGCGGACGAGATCCGCCTGCTCGACCCGGCCGGCACGCTGCTCGACCGGCACGCCTGGAGCGCGCACCCCGCGATCGACGGGAACGAGGCGGCCGCCAGCTGGGCGCGCTGCCCCGACGCGACCGGCAGCTTCGGCCTCGCCCGGGTCACGCCCGGCGCGGTCAACGATTGCGTGCTGCCGAGCATCGCGATCAACGAGATCGAGTCGAACGGCGACGCCACCGACTGGGTCGAGGTCGTGAACACCGGCACGACGCCCGTCGACCTCTCGGGGTGGACGCTCATGGACTCCGACCCGATCGGCCACGCCGCCGACGTCACGCCCGTCGCGGCCGGCACCGTGCTCGCGCCCGGCGCGTTCTTCGTCTTCGACGGCGGCCAGCACTTCACCTTCGGGCTCGGCGGAGCGGACACCGCGACCATCCGCAACGCCGACGGACTCGCCGTGGCCGAGCACACCTGGGGCCCCGACCACGCCCCCGTGACGCTCGCGCGGTGCCCCGACGGTACCGGCGACTTCGCCGACTCGCAGGCCGCCACGAAGGGCGCGTCGAACTGCGACGGCGGCGGCGGGCCCGGCGGTCCCGGCGAGCCGGGCGGCCCCGGCGCCGGCCTGGTCTGGCCCGGATCGGCCGAGGTGACCGTGATCGACGAGCAGCCCATGTTCCTCGAGGACTCGTCGGGCCTCGACACCCAGCAGACCGCCGACGGCGTCGTGCTCTGGGCCGTCGACAACGGCACCGGCACGTTCTGGAAGCTTCGCGCCGACGCGTCCGGCGCCGTGTCGTTCGCCGACGGCTGGGAGCACGGCAAGCGCGCCCGCTTCCAGCGCGACGCCGCGAACCCGGATGCCGCCGGCCCCGACGCCGAGGGCGTCACCGTCGACGGCGACGGCCGCGTCTACCTCGCGTCCGAGCGCGACAACTCGAACAAGGGCGTGAACCAGAACGTCGTGCTCCGCGTCGACCCCGACGCGCCCGGCCCCGACGTGGTCGCGTCGCAGGAGTGGGACCTCACCGCATCCCTGCCACAGGTCGCCGCGAACACCGGCATCGAGGCCGTCGAATGGGTGGCGGATGACGCGCTCGCCGGTCTCCTCGTCGACCAGAACTCGGGCGCCGGCTACAACCCGGCCGACTACCCGGGCCACGGCGACGGCCTCTTCTTCGTCGCGGTCGAGGACAACGGCTTCGTCTACGCCTACGCACTCGGCACCGACGGCTCGGTCGCCCAGGTCGCGACCATCGACCCCGGCCTCGGCGGCGTCATGGCCCTCGACTACGACACCGTGCTCGACCGCCTCTGGGCCGTGTGCGACAACGGCTGCGAGGGGCTCGCGGCGCAGATCGAGCTCACCGGCGCCGAGCCCGGCATCGTGCACGTCGCCCGTCCGGCGGGCATGCCGAACCTCAACAACGAGGGCTTCGCAACCGCGCCCGCGTCGCTGAGCGTGGCGCCCGGTGCCGGGCAGGCGGCGACTGCTGCTGCTGCTGCCGGCGAGGCTGCGTTCGCTCGAGCGGATGCCTCGGCCGAGGCATCCGTCACCGCCGAGGCCGCCGGCGGAGTCGCCGCCGCGGCCGAGGTCGCGACGGTGCGCCCGGTGTGGTGGTTCGCGGACGGCGAGCAGCCGGCGGCACTTCGCGCGGGCACGCTGCCCGGGGTGCCGGCGACCGTGCCGGGTGAGCCCGGCACGGGCGGGCCCGGTGCGGGCGGCCCTGGTGCCGGTGGCTCGGGCTCCGGCACGGCGGGCGCGGGCGGTTCGGCCGTCCCCGGACTCGCGGACACCGGCGTCGACGACGGCCTCCTCGCGCTGCTGCCGCTCGCGGCGGTCATCGTCGCGGCCGGTGCGGGCCTCCTCGTCCTGTCGCGCCGACGTGGGGCCGGCGCCGAGCGCTGATCCGGCCCGCCGGGCGGGCGCGGCGGCTGGCGTGGCCGCGCTCGTCCGAGTGACCCGGCCGTCCCGCCGGGCTCAGGCGGGGCGGGCGGCGGGTTCCGACGGCTCGGGGCCGAGCGGCTCTCGGCGCTCGGGGATCGCGAGGGCGGTGGGGTCGCCGATGCGGGGAAGCGGTGAGAGCGCGACCCACACGACGGTGGCGAGGCAGAGCAGGGCGCCGATGAGCAGCCCGAGCCGGGTGCCGAGCAGCTCGCCGACGACCCCGCCGGCCGCGGCACCGAGCGCGATGGTGCCGTACGACACCCAGCGCATGCTGGCGTTCACGCGTCCGAGCAGGCGGTCGGGGGTGCGCAGCTGCCGGATCGTGATGAGGATGACGCTCGACATCGCCGTTCCCGCGCCGTTCAGGGCGAACGCCACCGAGACCGTCGCCATGACGGCGGCGACGCCCCACGAGGCATCCGCCAGCGGCAGCGCCAGCAGCACGACGCACTCGACGATCGCGCACCAGAGCAGCGGCCGGCCCGCGCCGAACCGGCGGACCGCTCGGCCGGCGAGCACCGAGCCGACGAGGGCGCCGACCGCGCCGGTCGCGAGCACGAAGCCGAGCTGCGCGGCGTCGAGCCCGAGCGACTGGACGGCGTGCAGCGTGAACAGGACGAGGATCCACTCGGCGAACGGGTTGTACAGGGCCGAGAACCCGAGGTTCGCGACGAGGTAGCGGTCTCGGGCGACGAATCGCAGGCCCTCGCGGAGCTCGGCGGCGAAGCCGCCCGTGGCGCCCGGCGGGAGCTCGACGGCGCGGATGCGCTGCACCGCGACGGCCGACACCACGTAGGTGAGCGCGGTCGCGACGAGTGCGACCGGGGCGGTCAGCCACTGCACGAGCAGGCCCCCGAGCCCGGGCCCGCCGACCTGGGCGGCCGACGCGGTCGCTCCCAGCCGGGCGTTCGCCGTGCCGAGTTCGGGCACCGGCACCACCGTCGGGAGGACGGATTGGTACGACACCTCGAAGAGCACCGTGAAGCAGCCGATGACGGCGACGAGCGCGACGAGGGCGGGGAAGGTGAGCACGCCCGTGAGTGCCGCGGTCGCGATGGCCGCGCAGAGCAGGGCGCGGGCCCAGTCCGCGGTGACGATGAGCGGCCGGCGGCGCATGCGGTCGACCAGCACCCCGAGCGGGAGGGCGAGCAGCAGGAACGGCAGCCAGCGGGCGAGGCTCATGAGGCCGAGCTCGAGCGCGGAGGCGTGCAGCACGAGCACCGCGAGGAGCGGAATGGCGAGGTCGCCGATCTCGGCGCCGACGACCGAGGCGCCCTGCGACACCCACAGGCGTCCGAAGTCGCGGCGCCACGAGCGTGCGGCTTGCGACGATCGGCTAACGGATGATTCGGCAGACATGCATTACACGATGGCAGAGACGTTCCAATGCGTAAAGCCCCTTTCACGCGTTAGGATGGTGAGATGGCGGATGCCGCAGCCCACGTCTCCCGCGAGACCTACCCCCAGATCGCGGGCGCCCTCGCGCTCGATCTGGTGAACACCGTGTCGTGGCGGCTCAGCGCCGAACGCCGCATCGAGCACCTCGTCGACTACGGGGATGTGCTCCGCTGGGCCGCGCAGGTGGGCCTGATCGACCGCGAGACCATCCGGGCGCTCGAGCGACTCGCCGCCGCCGATCCCCAGGGGGCCACGGTCGAGCACCGAGGCATCCTCGACCTGCGCGAAGCGCTCTACGACGCCGCCTACGACGGAGCGCCGACCGAGCCCGTCGTGCGCGAGCACGCCGACGCGGTCGCCGCCGGCCGGCTTGAGCGCGACGGCGACGGCGACGGGTGGGCGTGGCGCTTCCCCGTCGATCTCGCGCTGCCGCGACGTCGCATCGCGCTCGCCGCCGTCGACCTGCTGCTTCGCGACGACCTCGACCGGCTCGGGCAGTGCTCCGATGCCGAATGCGGCTGGGTCTTCCTCGACACCTCGCCCCGGCACAACCGGCGCTGGTGCGTCGCCTCCGACTGCGGCAACCGCAACCGCGTGCGCGAGCACTACGCACGCAGCCGGAAGACGGACGCGGCCGGGGAACGAGCCGCCGGCACCCCGGAAGAGCCCGCGGTCGCGGCGACGCGTTAGCCTCGGAGCACCGGGTCTGGCTGCTCGCCGGGCACCGACGGTAGGGGGCGGCCATGGTCGGCGCAGGGCGCGAGGCTCCGCCGGCGTTCCGCGTCGACGCCATCGGCGACCGCGTCCACTTCGTGCAGACCGAGCACGTCAACTGGGTGCTGCACGTCGGACCCGGCGGCGTCACCCTGCTCGACTCCGGCTACGCGGGACAGGTCGACGTGCTCGAGGCATCCCTTCAAGCGGTCGGATGCCGCGCCGACGACGTGACCGCCGTGCTCATCACCCACGCCCACGCCGACCACCTCGGCGGCGCCGCCTGGCTCGCCGACACGTACGGCACGCCCGTGTACGCGCCCGTCGACGAGCTCGCGAACCTGCACCGGGAGGTCGTCGAGCAGGCGGGGCCGGCGGAGGTGATCCGCAACAGCTGGCGACCCGGCGTCGGTCGCTGGGCGGCCGGCATGCTTCCCCTCCTCCGCGGTGGGGCGAGGCTCGGCGTCCCGAGCGCGACCGCGCTGCCGATGCGCGACGGTCGGGTCGACGTGCCGGGGCGTCCGCTCCTGCGGCTCATCGCGGGGCATACCAGCGGTCACGCGACCTACGAGTTCGAGGAGGCGGGCGTGCTCGTCGCGGGCGACGCGCTCGTGACCCGGCACCGGACGTCGCCGATCGAGGGCCCGCAGCTGCTGCCCTCGATCTTCCAACACGACCTCGCCCGTGCGACCGCGTCGCTCGGCGAGCTCCGCGGCTCGAACGCGAGGGTGGTGCTGCCGGGACACGGCGAGCCCTGGGCCGGGCCGGTCGATGCCGCCGTCACGATCGCGCTGGCGCACGGGGCGGCCTGGTAGGGCGGCGCGGGCGGGCCGTTCGCCGTCCCGACGGTCCCGGCGTCACCGGCGTGTCGTTCACCCCCGGGACACCTCCATGACATGACCTGGACGGGCACGGGTCCGACGGGGTGCCTAGCCTGACGGCGCCGCACTCGCGGCAGGACCACCACTCGACACGTACGAGGTTCGTCAGCCATGCCCTTGCCGTCCACCAGCCACCGATCAGCTCTCCGGAGGACGCCGCGCCTCGCGGCCCTCGTCGTCGCGACCGCACTGGCGGCGGGCGGGGTCGCTGTCGCGCAGCCGGATGTCCCGGCCGCGACCGCGGCGCCGGACACCGGCGGGCTCGACCTCTCGGGCGGCGGGTCGTCGTTGCTCACGGCCGAGACCGAGACGCTCGCGCCCGGCCTCGAGCTGACCGACTTCCGGCGGCTGCAGCCGGCCGGGTGGGTCACCGGGCACGTGATGCAGGCCGACCTGACGACCCCGACGCTCTCGCTCGACGTGCTCGACGCCGGCACGGTGACGGGGGGCGCGACGCTGTCGGAGCAGATCGCCGGCACCGGCGCCGTGGCCGCGGTGAACGGCGACTACTTCGACATGAACGCCTCCGTCGCACCGGTCGGCACGAACGTGTCGCCGACGCAGGGCCTCCGCACCGCGGGCGGGGGCCCCCGGCAGGCCTTCACGGTCACCGACGGCGTCGCGGCCGTGCAGCAGCTCATGGTCGACGGCACCCTGACGGTCGACGCCGTCGAGACGCCGCTGGGCGGGGTCAACACGCCGGGGCTCGCGACGAACGCCATCGGCTGGTACACCTCGGCGTGGGGCGAGCATCCGCTGAGCCGGCCGCTCGGCGGCCCGGGCGCGCTCGCGCCCTCCATCGCCATGGTCGTCGTCGCGGACGGCGTCGTGCAGTCGGTCACCACCGATCCGGCCGCCGTCACCGGTCCGACGGCGATCGCCGACGGCACGGGCGTGCTCGTCGGCCGCGACGCCGGAGCCGCGACGCTCGCGGCGCTCACCGTCGGGCAGACAGTCGACGTGCGCGTCGGCACGAACGCCGACGTCGACCTCGCGGTGAGCGGCTCCCAGCGCCTGATCGTCGACGGCGTGCAGACCGACGAGGACCAGGTCGAGGCCGCGCGCACCGCGGTCGGCGTGAACCGCGACGGCACGCGCATCACGATCGTCTCGATCGACGGCCGCGCCACCGACAGCCGCGGCATGACGATCCGGGAGCTCGGCGACCTCATGCTCGACCTCGACGTGTACAACGCCGTCAACCTCGACGGCGGCGGGTCGACGATGCTCGCCGCGCGTCGCCCCGGCACCACCGAGGCGACGATCGCGAACCGCCCGTCCGACGGCAGCGAGCGCGTGGTCGCGAACAGCCTCGCGTTCTTCTCGTCGGCGCCGGCCGGCACGGTGACGGATGTCGCGGTCGCGCCGGCATCCGCCCTGCCCGACGCCGATGCGGTGTTCCCGCGGCTCGGCCGCACCGTCTCCGCGACGGGGCTCGACGAGAATTTCGGCGGCGTGCCGGTCGACGGTGTGTTCGCGGCCGACGCGGCGCTCACGGTCGAGCCGGTCGACGGCGCCACCGCGCGTTTCGTCGGGGGCGACCCGGGCCGGGGCACCGTGAGCTTCACCGCCCAGGGCAAGACGGCGACGACCGAGCTGCGCGTGCTGGGCGACCTGCAGCGGCTGCGGCCGAGCAGCACGGTCGTCTCGCTGCCCGAGCCCGGCCAGAGTGCACGCGTGAGCCTCGTCGGCCTCGACGCCGACGGCTTCCGTGCGCCGGTCGAGACGCACGACCTGCAGGTCGCGAGCGGTCCCGACGTCACGGTGACCGCCGACGGCCGAGACGGTTTCGTCATCACGCCGAATGTCGCGAGCGGCTCCGCCACCGTGACGTTCACGGCCGACGGGCGCAGCGTCGACGTCGCCGTCACGATCGGGTACCGCAGCCTCTCGGTCGCGGACTTCGCCGACGGTGCCTCGTGGGGCAAGGCGGCCGACCGGGCCACCGGCACGACCACGCTCACGACCGGTCCGAACGGCGAGCCCGCGCTCGCCCTCGACTACGACTTCACGACGAGCACGGGCACGCGCGGCTACTACGCGGTCGCGCCGGAGATGGCGACGTCGGGCAGCCTCGGCCGGCAGCTCGAGGGGCAGCCGCAGGCGCTCACCCTGTGGATCAACGGCGACGGCAGCGGCGTGTGGCCGCGCATCCAGATGAAGAACGGTGCGGGCACGACGATCAACCTCGACGGTCCGAACGTCACGTGGACGGGCTGGCAGCAGGCGCGGTTCACGGTGCCCGCCGGCACGCCCTATCCGCTGCACCTGCAGCGCATCCGCCTGCTCGAGACCCGCTCGGCCGTGAGCTATCGCGGCCACGTCGAGATCGCCGCGCTCGAGTCGATCGTCGCGCCCGACGTGGCCCAGCCGGTCGCACCCGTCGTGCACGATCCCGTCATCGTGACCAACGGCACCGTCGCGGACCGGCCCCAGCGGATCGCAGTGATGAGCGACGCCCAGTTCGTCGCCCGCAGCCCCGAGAGCGGCGCCGTGCAGGGGGCCAGACAGACGCTGCGCGAGATCCTCGCCGCCGAGCCCGACCGGCTCGTGATCGTCGGCGACTTCGTCGACGAGGCGAGCCCGGCCGACTTCGAGCTCGCGTCGCGCATCCTCGACGAGGAGATCGGCGACCGGCTGCCCTACGTGTACGTGCCCGGCAACCACGAGGTGATGGGCGGGCCCATCTCGAACTTCGAGGCCGCCTTCGGCGACACCACGACCGCGAGCACGGTCGGCGGCACCCGGCTGATCACGCTGAACTCCTCGGCGGGCTCCTTCCGCGCGTCGGATGCCTCGCAGCTCGCGTTCCTCCGCGACGAGCTGGCGGATGCCGCGGACGACTCGTCGGTCACCGGCGTGCTCGTCTTCGCCCATCACCCCGCCGACGACCCGCAGCCGGCGAAGGCCAGCCAGCTGAGCGACCGCACCGAGGCCGCCGCGTTCACCGCCGCGCTCGCCGAGTTCCGCACCGACACGGGCAAGTCGATCGCCGTGGTGAACGGCCACGTCGGGGCGTTCCACGCCGCGGCGACCGACGGCGTCTCGCAGCTCATCAACGGCAACTCGGGCAAGAGCCCGTCGGGCACGCCCGCGACAGGAGGGTTCACGGGCTGGACGATGCTCGGACTGAACCCGTCCGCCGGCCTCGTCGGCGCCGACCCGACGGTGGTCGAGGACCGCACCCGCTGGATGCGCGCCGAGGTGCACGCGCGGGTCGACGCCGTGGAACTCGACGTGCCGTCGGTGCTCGAAGCGGGCGAGACCGTCGAGGTCGGGGCATCCATCACCCAGGACGACGGCCGGGTCGTGCCGGTCGGCTGGCCCATGAGCGCCACGTGGGGCGGCGAGGGCGTGACGGTCGACGACGGCAGCTCGGCGAAGCTCGAGCGCGCAGTGGCTGCGGCCGGCGCGTTGCGGCTGAACCCCGAGACGGGGCAGCTCACGGCCGTGACCGCCGGCACCGGCGTGGTCGAGGTGGTCGTGAACGGTCAGCGCGCCAGTGTCGAGGTGCGCGTGGTCGGCGGGGATCCCGGCACCGACCCGGGCACCGGTCCCGGCACCGGCCCGGGCACCGGTCCCGGCACGGGCCCGGGAACGGGTGCGGGTGCAGGCGGTGGCGGATCCACGCCCGCAGGCGCGGATGGTGCGGGCTCCGGGCCGGACCTCGCCGGCACGGGCTTCGACGGCGCAGGCTTCGTCGTACTCGCCGTCGTCCTGCTCCTCCTCGGCGGGGGAGCCGTCGTGGTGATGCGCCTCCGCGCGAGGCGTGCGGCGGCGGTCACGGCCGCCGGCGACGGTCAGGCTGCGGGGGAGCAGACGGACGCCGGCCGGGCCGCCGCCGACCAGTCGGACTGACCCCGCGGACGCCCGGCCCCGGCCCGTCGCTCGACGGGTCGGAGCAGGGGCCGGGGCCGGCGCTGGGGCGCGGCTCACGCGCCGACCGTGCGACCAGTCGCGGTCGCCGTCGCCGCCGACGGCGCCGGGCCGAGCTCGAGCGCCAGCGCCCGGATGCGGCGGGCGTACCAGGTGAGCGCGAGCGTGGTGACGAGGTAGATGACGACGGCCTGCAGGGCGTAGGCCGGGTAGTCGATGAGCCAGCGCGGCTCCGTGCCGCCCTCCGCGAACGCGGGGTTGTCGCTCACGGCCGGCACGGCCGCGCCGACCGCGTACCCGACGACCTGCGCGGCGGCGTACCCCGCGAGCGAGACGCCGAGGGCGAGCCAGGCGCCGGCCGGGCGTCGCCGCCACACCCGCCGCGTCGACCGGAATGCGGTGCCCGGCGTCCACCGCCCCGGCGCCGGGTCGGCGAGCGCGGCGAAGACGGGTGCGGCGACGAACGCCGCGACGAGCAGGGCGAGCAGCAGCAGCATCCCGATCATGAGCAGCTGCTCGCTGCCCGCCCGGCTCCGCATGAGCTCGGGGACGAGGAGGAGCGCGAGCAGCGGCACGCTGCCCGCGGTGATGGTGAGCCAGGTGCGAGCGATGGGGGCGAGAGTCATGCGTCGAGGCTATGGACGGCGCGGGCGCGGCGATATCCGGCCGACCCCCGCATTCCGAGTGGGTCCGCCGGAGCCGCCTCGCACCGGCAGGGCGAAGCGAACACCGACCATCGCAGCGATCACTGACAATGGACCGGTGACCGCGCTCGACATCCGCCCCGGGGACCTCGACGACCCGCGAGTCGTCCGGCTCCTCGAAGACCACCTCACCGACATGTTCGCCACCTCCCCGGCGGAGAGCGTGCACGCGCTCGACGTGTCCGCCCTCGCCGCACCCGAGGTCACGTTCTGGACCCTCTCCGACGGCGACGCCGTGCTCGGCTGCGTCGCGCTGAAGGAGCTCGACCCCCGCCACGGCGAGCTCAAGTCGATGCGGACCGACGCAGCGGCACGCGGCCGCGGCATCGGGGCCCGCATGCTCGAGCACGTCCTCGGCGAGGCGGCTCGCCGCGGGTACGAACGGCTGAGCCTGGAGACGGGCTCCCAGGAGTTCTTCGCCCCGGCGCGCGCCTTGTACGCGAAGTACGGCTTCCGCACGACGGGCCCGTTCGCCGACTACCGCCTCGACCCGAACAGCGTCTTCATGACGCTCGAGCTCGACCCCGCCTGATCGGGGCGGTGCGCCTCAGATCACGACGTCGATCTCGGCCGCCTCGGCGGAGGCATCCGTGTAGTGCGCGTCGACCAGGATCGGCAGGTGATCGGATGACCCGCGCGGCAGGGTCTCGACGCGCTTCATCTCGAACCCCGCCGACGTCGCGAGGTCGAAGTGGCCGCGGAAGAACTTGTACCGCGTGTACGTGCGGCTGTCGCTGAGGGTCAGCTCGTACCCCGACTCGCGGACCTTCTCGGCGAGGTTCTCTTTGAAGACGGGATAGTTGTAATCGCCGACCATGAGGGTCGGCAGCCCCGGCCCGAGGAACTGCAGCTCGCCGAGCGCCGAGCGGATCTGGTGCCGGCGGAGCGAGTTGAGCGCCGTGAGCGGTGCCGCGTGGAAGGACGCCACGATGAGCTCGCGCTGATGCTCGAGGTCGACGAACTTGGCTCCGAGGAGCCGTTCGTGCGCGGGGCGCAGCAGCCGATCGTGCAGCGACTTCTTCAGCGCGAACGCCCGGATCGAGCGCGGCAGCAGCCGGTCGGGCCGGTAATAGATCGCGAGGCCGAGCCGATTGCCCGTCGTCGAGTGCGCCAGCTGGAGCCGGCCGACGTCTTCGGCGAGGTCGGCGGTGTCGGCCTCCTGCAGGCACACGACATCGGGGGAGTACCGCTCGTCGAGCGCCGCGAGCTCGGAGATGGCGCGGTGCTTGCGCAGGTTGTAGCTGATGGCCAGCATCGCTTCAGCCTAGGAGCCGGAGCTGGGCGATTTCGACGGGTTGCCTCGATGTTCGCCGGGTGGCTACCTTCCGTCCCGTCATCGTGCCGTCAGAGGACGGAGTAGATGCCGGACTGCACGAGGCCCATCACCACGTTCACGAGTGCCGCAGCGCCGAGCGCCGTGCCGGAGGCGGCGAACGCCTTCCGCCGGTCACGCCCGAAGAGCACGATCGCGCCGGTGATCACGGCCACGAGCGCGAGGATCGTGACGAGCGCACTGCTGATGGACTGCACCAGGCTGATCAGCGCGTAGTCGGTCGTGACCACGACGAACGGCAGGACGAACGCGGTGATCGCCCCGACCAGCACGACGGCCGCGCCCGCGACGAGCGAGACGAGCCCGAGCGGCGAACGGCGGGCGGGCTCCGTGCCGGCGGCGCCGGCCGGGGCCGGGGCTCCGTGGGTCGACGACGGTGCGGGCGTGGGGTCTGGTGCGACGGCGCTCATAGTCGCCATCCTGCCCGAGCGGCGGCCCTCCCGGCCAGTGCCGATCACGCCGCCGCGACGGCGGCGCGCACGTCCTCCTCGACCAGGTCGGCGTTGATCGCCGCGCCCGCGAAGTTGCCGGCGGCCATCGCGAAGGGCACGGACGAGCGCGGGTCGGTGACGTTGCCGGCGGCCCAGACGCCGGGGGCGCTCGTGCGGCCCATGGCGTCGACGACGAGGAACTCGCCGCCGGCCGGGTGCGCCGCGACCTCGGCGCCGAGCAGGCGGGCGACCGCGTCGTTCGGGCGGGGCGCCGGGCCGATGAAGAGCGCGTCGGCCGGCAGTTCCGCGCCGTCGTCGAGCAGCAGGCCCCGCAGCTCGCCGCGCTCGTCGGCGACGACGGAGGTCGCCACGCGATCGTCGACGCGGATGCCCCGCGCGACGAGGCCCGCGCGTACCTCGGGCGACAGCACCACGCCCTGTGCGAGCACCGTGACCTCGTCGGAGAGCTGCCGCATGAGCTGGGCCTGGTGGGCCGCGTTCGGCCCGCCGGCGAGTACCACGATGCGGCGGCCTCGCTGCTCCCAGCCGTCGCAGTAGGGGCACACGAAGGCGCCGCGGCCCCACTGCTCCGCGAGGCCGGGGAGGTCGGACAGCTCGTCGGTAAGGCCGGTGGCGACGAGCAGGCGCCGGCCGCGGTGCCGGGCGCCGTCGGCGAGGACCACCTCGATGCCGTCGTCACCGTGCGAGGCCTCCGCGACCTTGCCCTCGACGATCGTCACGCCCTCGTACCTGGCGAGGTCGGCACGGCCGGCGGCGAGCAGGTCGAGCGGCGAGGTGTGGTCGCGGCCGATCACGCCGTGCATGTGACCGGCGAAGCGGTTGCGCGGCCGGCCTTCGTCGACGACGAGCACCCGCCGTGCGGAGCGGCCGAGCATGAGGGCGGCGCTGAGCCCCGCGCTGCCGCCGCCGACGATGATGACGTCCCAGTTCTGCTGCATGCTGACATCGTCGGGGCGGGCGTGATGGAATGGCAAGAACGTTTGCTGAAACCGCAAAGCGAGAGGATGCCCCGTGGCCGACGACCCCGACCTCGCCGCGATGCTCGACGGCGTCGCGCCGCGCCTGCGCGCCCTCCGCACGAGGCGCGGCCTCACGCTGGCCGAGCTCTCCGAGCTGACCGGCATCTCGGTCAGCACCCTGTCGCGGCTGGAATCCGGCGGCCGGCGCCCGACGCTCGACCTCCTCATCCGGCTGGCCGCCGCCTATCGCGCGAGCCTCGACGACCTCGTCGGTGCGCCGCAGATCGCCGACCCGCGCATCCACCCGAAGCCGTTCTACAGGGGCGGCCGCGCGATCATCCCGCTCACGCGGGCGAACCCCGACCTGCACGCCTACAAGATGGTGCTGCCGGGGCATCCGCCCGACGAGCCGGTACCGCAGCGCACGCACGAGGGTTACGACTGGATCTACGTGCTGAGCGGCCGCGTGCGGCTCGCGCTCGGTGATCGCGAGCTCGTGCTCGAACCCGGCGAGGCGGCCGAGTTTGACACCCGCACGCCGCACGGCACCGCGAGCGCGTCGACCGAGCCCGCCGAGATCCTCAACCTCCTGAGCGCGCAGGGCGAGCGCGTGCACGTCCGCGCGGGCGACGAGGCGGGCTGACCCGGGTTCGCAGCCAACCCGGAGCCGGCGCGCAGGCGAGCGAGGGTACCGTCGACTATGGCCACGACGACGGGCGCGACGAAGACGCCGTTCCGCGTGCGCGGCCGCACCGACCGGCCCGACGCCGAGCTTCCGCCCTGGACACGTGCGCTGGCTGACGGCGACGACGAGGGGTGGTTCGGGCCCGGCAGCGCGGTCTGGACGGTGAACGGCGCGCTTCCGACGCTCGTCGCCGGCATCCGCGCGCTCCTGCTGCAGACCCTGCACCCGGGCGCCATGGCGGGCGTCGCGGACTGGTCGCGCTACCACGAGGATCCGCTCGGCCGCCTCGACGGCACCATCCGGTGGGTCGCGACGACGACGTTCGGCGACCGGCGCGCGGCCGCGGAGGCATCCGCCCGCGTCTCGCGACTGCACGACCGCATCACCGGCACCTACACGGATGCCTCGGGCGTCGAGCGCTCCTACTCCGCGAACGACCGGCACCTGCTCCGTTGGGTGCACGACGCGTTCACCGAGGCCTTCCTCGGGGCGCACGAGACCTGGGGCCACGCCATCCCGGGCGGACCCGACGCGTACGTCCGCGAGTGGGCGCAGGCCGGGCGGCTCATGGGCGTCGAGGATCCGCCGACGACGCGGGCGCAGCTGCACGCCGAGCTCGACGCGTTCCTCGACGAGTCGAAGGTCGACGCGCGGGTGCGCGACGCCGTGCGATTCATCCGCCGGCCCGGGCTGCCCGGACTCACCGGCCGGCTCTACCCGATCCTCTTCGCGGGCGCCGTGGCCTCGCTGCCGCCGCGCATCCGAGAGCGGCTCGGACTGCGACGCCCCTGGTGGCCGGCGATCACCGGGACGAGGCTGCTGCTTGCGGCGGGCGCCCGCGTCCTCGGGCGGGTCTCGCCGAGCGAGCGGCAGGCGCGGGCGAGGATCGCCCGGCTTCGCGCCGACGGCACGGCCGCGACCGGTGCCGCAGGCCCGTGCGCCGGGCCGGCGAGCCCGTCCGCCGGGCCGGCGCGCTGACCGGCCCGGCTGACGGTCAGGCCGGAACCAGGTGCAGCCGCTCGCCCGCGAACCGTTCGCGCATGCGCCGGTCGTGGGTGACCAGCACCACCGCGCCGTCGAAGGACCCGAGCGCCTGCTCCAGGTCGTCGACGAGGTCGGGCGAGAGGTGATTGGTCGGCTCGTCGAGCAGCAGCAGATCGTGCGGACGGCTCACCAGCGTTGCCAGCTCGAGCCGCCGGCGCTGCCCGTACGAGAGGCCGCCGACCGGCACCCCGAACTCGGCGTCGCGGAACAGCCCGAGCAGCGCCAGCCGCTCGCGGGCACTGTCGAGATCCGTCCTGAGCCCGGCGGCGAACGCCTCCAGCACCGTCGTCCGCCCGGCGGTCGGCGCGGACTCCTGCCGCAGCTGCCCGATGCTCCCGGTGACGCTCACCGACCCCGAGGTCGGCGACAGCTCGCCCGCGATGGCGCGCAGCAGGGTGGTCTTGCCCACGCCGTTCGGACCCGTGACGAGCACTCGATCGCCCGTCCCGAGCCGGAGCCGCTCGACCGACGTCCGCACCACGTGCACGTCCTCGAGCTCGAGGATCGCCGGGGCAGCGGCATCCCGGTCTTCGCCCATCGCCTCGCGCCGCAGCGACGGGGTGAAGGCGAGCGGCTCGGGCGGCGGCGCGACCGGATGCGCGGTGAGCCGCTCCAGCCGTTCCTTCGCGTTCCGGATCCGGCTCATCGCGCCGTGGTCGCGGCCGCGCAGCCGGAAGGCGCCGTGCCCGAAGCCGGCCTTCTCCATCCGCCGCGGGATCGCGTCGAGGCGGAAGGCGTTCGCCTCGAGCAGCGACCGCTGCCGGGCGAGCTCCTCGCGCCACGCCTCGTGGGCGAGCCGCTGACGCTCGCGCGCGGCGGCCTTCGCCCGCAGGTAGCCGGCGTAGCCGTCGCCGTACCGGGCGACCGTTCCCCGATCGACCTCCCAGATGGCGTCGGTGAACGCCTCGAGGAAGGCGCGATCGTGGGTGATCGCGATGACCGTGCCGCGATGCGCCCGCAGCGCGCCGAGGAGCCAGTCCCACGCGGTGTCATCGAGATCGTTCGTCGGCTCGTCGAGCAGCAGCAGCTCGGCGTTCGCCGCGATGGTCGCCGCGAGCGCCACACGTCCGCGTTCGCCGCCGGAGAGGCTCGCCCACTCGCGGTCGCGAGCGATGCCGCCGACGCCGAGCGCCTGCAGCGCCGCGTCGAGCCGGGCGGATGCCCCGTACCCGTCGCGAGCCTCGTACCGGTCGAGCAGCCCGCCGTAGTGCGCCAGCGCAGCCTCGAGGTCGCGTCCCTCGAGCGGGACGCCGTCGACGCCCGCGAGCGCCGTCTCCGCGGCATGCAGGTCGCGCTCGAGCGCACGGAGGTCGCGCCAGGCCGTGTCGATCGCGTCGTGCACGCTCGACCCGTCGGGCAGATCGAGCACCTGGTCGAGCAGTGCCAGCCCGCCGGGGGCCACGACGATCGCCTCGCCGGCGTCGGGCGCGAGCTCGCCGGCGACGAGTCGCAGCAGGGTCGACTTGCCCGAGCCGTTGTCGCCGATGACGCCGATGTGCTCGCCAGGCCGGGCGGTCACGTCGACGCGGTCGAGGACGACCCGCTCGGCGAACCGTTTCGTCACGGCGCGCAGCGCGAGCTGGGAGGAGGGGGAGTGGAGTGATCGAGTCATGTCGAACTCATTTCCCGAGCCCGCCGCGGCGCCGGTCCGACGCCCGACGACAGGTCGGTGGCGTGGACGCAGCGGGCAGGCGCAGACGGAAGCGCCTCAGCGGCTCGTGATCAGTGGGTGGTGCGCGCGACGCGCGCCGGAACCGGATCCGCGGAGCTGTGCTCGACGCGGAGGCCACCTACTGGAAAATCAGCGTACCCATACGGCTGCCGAAGCTAGCACAGGGTTCCGGTCAGGTCCAGACCGCGAGCCGCGTAGGGTGCGAGCATGAGCGACGCGACCGAGAAGTTCGACCTCAAGCGGGCGATGCCCGAGCTGTACGCGGCATCCGCCCGCGCCGCACGCGAGTTCGTGCTCGTCGACGTGCCGCCGATGCGGTACCTCGCCGTCGACGGCCACGGCGACCCGAACCGTGCACCCGCGTACGCGGAGGCGGTCGAGGCGCTGTACTCCGTGGCGTACACGGCCAAGTTCCAGAGCAAGCGCGAGCTCGGCCGCGACTTCGTGGTCGGCCCGCTCGAGGGGCTCTGGCGCGCCGACGACCCGGCGGCGTTCGTGTCGCGCGAGAAGGAGGCGTGGAGCTGGACCATGCTCATCGCCCAGCCCGAGTGGATCGACGACGACGCCGTCGCGGCGGCGATCACGGCCGTGCGGGCGAAGGCCGAGCGGAAGCGCGAGCCCGCGCCCGCCGCGCTCGACCGGGTGCGTCTGCTCCACCTCGAGGAAGGTCTCAGCGCGCAGATCCTGCACCTCGGCTCGTACGACGACGAAGGGCCGACGCTCGCGCGACTGCACGATGACTGGATGCCCCGCCACGGACTCGCCTTCAACGGCGACCACCACGAGATCTACCTCGGCGATCCCCGCCGCACCGCCCCGGAGAAGCTGAAGACCATCCTCAGACAGCCGGTACGTCGGAGGTGAACCCCCGCCCGCGCGTCAGGATGCGCGACCCAGGGCGCCGCGCGGCCCGTCGACGGCGCTCGGCGCGCGCTCGTCACGACGCACCGACGAGCGGAACCGGCGCTGGTACTGCGACGGGGAGACGCCGAGGCGCGCCACGAACGCCCGGCGAAGCGATTCCGCGCTGGAGAAGCCCGCCTCGAGCGCCGTCCGGGCGACGGACGAGCCTGCTTCGAGACGCGCGCGGGCGAGCTCGAACCGGAGTTCGGCGAGGTACTCGGCCGGCGACGTGTCGAGCTCCTCGCGGAACAGCCGCGTGAGGTGGCGGACGCTGACGTTCACTTCCCGCGCGAGGTCGGCGACGGTGCACGCGCGAGCGGGATCGGACTCCATCAGGTCGGTGACCCGCCGCACCACGCTCTGCTGCGGGGCCCGGGCGCGCAGCGGGGTGGAGAACTGCGATTGCCCGCCCGAGCGCTGCAGATACACGAGCAGGCCCTGCGCGACGCGTCGAGCGACGTCGGCGCCGTGGTCGTCCTCGACGAGGGCGAGCGCGAGATCGATGCCCGCGGCGACGCCCGCCGAGGTCGCCACGTCGCCGTCGCGGACGAAGATGCGGTCGGCCTGCACGTCGATGGCGGGGTAGCGGCGAGCGAGGTCGGCGGCGAACTTCCAATGGGTGGTCGCGGGACGCCCGTCGAGCAGGCCGAGGGCCGCGAGCACGAAGGCGCCGCTGCAGATCGAGACCACCCGGCTGCTGCGTGCCGCGAGGCCGGCGACGGCGTCGAGCACGGCGCCGCGGGCGAACGTCGAGGGCGACTGCTCGCTGCCCGGCACGACGAGGGTGTCGAGCGCGTCGATCGTGTCGGCGGCCGCGTGCACCTCGACGCGGCCGCCGAGCGAGGTCGTCACCTCGTCGCCCGTCGGCGAGAGGAGCAGGACCTCGTAGGCGCCGACCGCTTGGTTGGCTTCGACGAAGACCTCGGCGGGGCCGACGTAGTCGAGCGCCTTCACGCCGTCGAAGAGCAGGAAGCCGATCCGGCGGGGCCGACGGGGCACGATCGGCGCGAGCGAAGCCATGGGTTCATCATTCTGGAATGTGCGCTCCAGCAAAAGTCCTGGAACAGAATGGCCGGTGAGCCCGGCGATCCGCCCCAGCAGCGGAGCGCCGCACGCGCCTGCCCGGTTCAGCGGGACTAGGCTGATCGGATGGCCCGGCCCCGCCAGTTCGATGAGCCCGCCCTGCGCGCCGCAGCGCTTGAGGCGTACTGGACGCACGGCTTCGAACGCACGTCCGTGGGCGACATCGCGGCCGCAGGCGGCGTCGGCAACGGCAGCCTCTACGCCGCGTACGGCAGCAAGCTCGGCCTCTTCCTCGTCGTCCTCGAGGAGTACTGCCGCGGTCGGGTCGAGCTGGTCCGCTCCGCGATGGCCACGCCGGGCGGCACGGGCGACGCGATCCGTGCCCTCCTCGAGGCCGTCATCGCCGACTGCGCCGCCCAGCCCGCACGGCGCGGATGCCTCATGCTCAACAGCCTCGCCGAGTTCGGCGAGCGCCAGCCCGAGGTGCTCGAGCTCTGCCAGGGGGCCACCCGCGACATGGAGCAGGCCATCGCCGACCGCATCGCCCCGGACGTCGCAGGCCCCGCTCACGTGCTCGCCGCCGAGATCCTGCTCTTCTCCCAGGGGCTCATCCAGGCCAGCCGCCTGCACGTGCCCGCCGACGAGCTCAGGGCGCTCGCCTCCGAGTACGCCGGGCGGCTCCCCGTCGGCTGACGGGCTGTCCCGATCCGAGGGATACCCGGCCGCTGGAGCGGGGGCATCCCGATCCCCGCGGACGCAGCATGGCAGGGACGAATCCGTCCACAGACAGGAGCACCATGCCCACGTTCACCACCTCAGACGGCACCGACCTGTACTACTCCGACTGGGGCACCGGCCAGCCCGTCGTCCTCAGCCACGGCTGGCCCCTGAGCTC
This sequence comes from Agromyces sp. G08B096, assembly GCF_040267705.1. NCBI lineage: Bacteria > Bacillati > Actinomycetota > Actinomycetes > Micrococcales > Microbacteriaceae > Agromyces > Agromyces sp. G08B096. Next base: position 2,804,182 of record NZ_CP158374.1, on the reverse strand, counting down.
TGACGCCTGGGCGGTGGAGCGCAAGCTCCTCGCCGACCACGGTTACCGCGCCATCGCGCACGACCGTCGCGGCCACGGCCGTTCGGCGCAGCCGTGGAACGGCAACGACATGGATACCTACGCCCGCGACCTCGCCGAGCTGATCGAGGCGCTCGACCTCCGCGACGTGGTCCTCATCGGTCACTCCACGGGCGGCGGCGAGGTCGTCCGCTACGCCGCGCAGCACGGTGCCGGCCGGGTCGCGAAGGTCATCACGGCCGGCGCGGTGCCGCCCGTGATGGTGCGCTCCGACGCGAATCCCGAGGGCACGCCCATCGAGGCGTTCGACGACATCCGGGCGGGCGTGCTCGCCGACCGGTCGCAGTTCTTCCGCGACCTCTCGGAGCCGTTCTTCGGGTTCAACCGCGAGGGCGCCGCGGTGTCGCAGGGCGCACGCGACGACTTCTGGCGCCAGGGCATGCTCGCGGGCATCCAGGCCGCCTACGAGTGCATCCGCGCGTTCTCGGAGACGGACTTCACGGAGGACCTCCGCGCCCTCGACGTGCCGATCTTCATCGCCCACGGCGACGACGACCAGATCGTGCCCATCGCCGCCGCCGCGCTGAAGTCCATCGAGCTGGTCAAGCACGGCACCCTCAAGGTGTACGAGGGCGCCCCGCACGGCATCTTCGGCGACTACCAGCGCGAGCTCGACCGCGACATCCTCGCCTTCATCGCGGGCTGACCGCCCGGCAGCCGGCCGCGCGGGCCGGCCGCCCACGGCCGACGGAAACGGCCGCCCCTCGACGCGAGGGGCGGCCGTTCTCGTGCTCCCGGCTCAGGCGGCGGACTCCTCCGGGCCGCCCGCGAGCTCGGCGATGGCGCCCGTGATGACCGCGGCGACCTCGGCCGGGTGGGTCTGCATCACCAGGTGCGGGGCGTCGAGCTCCACGACCGAGCGGAGGCCCGCCCGGGTGTAGCCGAAGCGCTCGACCTCGGGGTTGATGGTGTGGTCGGCGCTCGAGACGATGCCCCAGCCGGGCTTCTGCTTCCACGCCGCCACGCTCGCCGGCTCGCCGAAGGCGAACGCCGTGAGCGGGCGCTGCGAGACGGCGAGCACGCGCGCCGTCTGCTCGGGAACGCCGGCGGCGAAGACCGCCGGGAACGCGTCGATCGCGACCGACACATCCGTGCCGGGTTCGCCGCCCTCGACCGGGAACGGCGTGTAGACGAGGTTCGCGGCGAGCTCGGAGTCGGGGAAGCCGCCCTGCAGCTGCCCGAGGCTCTCGCCCTCGTCGAGCGCGTACCCCGAGACGTAGACGAGGCCGACGACGTTCTCGGCCGCACCCGCGACGGTGATCACCGCGCCGCCGTACGAGTGGCCGGCGAGCAGGACCGGGCCCTCGACCTGCTCGACGACGGCACGGATCGACGCCGCGTCGGCGGCGAGGCTGCGGTTGTAGACGGGCGGTACGCGCACGTCGTAGCCCTGCTCGAGCAGGAGGGCGGTGACGGGGGCCCAGCTCGCGGCATCGGCGAACGCGCCGTGCACGAGGACGATGGTCGGTGTGGTGGTCATGGTGGTGCTCCTTCGGTCGACGGGCGGCGGCCGCGGGGACGGATGCCCCTGCGGCATCGCATCCCGGTTGCCTCCAGCGTCGTCCGAGCGGTGCCCTCGCGCGCCACCGCGGGCGGCCCGGAATCCCTCGGATTCGGACGGCGAGCGGCTCAGGAGCGGTCGTCGGCCCAGGCGACCGAGCTGATGCGCCACCCCTCGGTCGTGCGCACGCACTGCACCGACTTCGAGCCGCCTCCGGTGAAGCGGGCGCCGTCCTTCACGCCGGCCTTCGCGTACCTGCCGAACCAGTGCCCGACATCTCCCGACACCGCCACGGTGCCTGAGCGCAGCTCCTCCGAGAAGTCGGTCAGCGTGCCGTCCGTGAGCAGGGCGCGGCGAGGCTCGAGGAAGGACTCCACGTCGAACGAGTCTGTGCCGGCGGCACCGGTCCGGATGATGCGAGCGTCGGCGAGCATCACCCGGCGCAGCGCGTCCATGCGCTCGTCGACGCCGGGCGCGCTGCTGAACGCGTCGAGGAAGCAGCGCGCGAGCGACTCGATCTCCGCCGCGTCGCGCCCCGCCTCGTCCGACCGCCACGCGTCCTCCGTGAGGCCGAAGATGCGACGGGTCGCCCACTCGCCCTTGAACAGCAGGTCGTCGACGACGCGGCCTTCCTCGCTGAACCCGAGCCGGCGCAGCAGCTTCGCCGAGGCCTCGTTGTCGTCGAGGCAGACGGCGCTGATGCGGTGCAGGCCGAGCTGCTCGAATCCGAGGCGCAGCATCGCGGCGGCCGCCTCGGCCGCGTAGCCCTTGCCGTGATGTGCGCGGCCGAGCGCGAACCCGAGTTCCCCCTGCCGGTGCTCGGCGCTGGCCCATTTCAGCAGCACCTCGCCGATCACGGTGCCCGTGTCGCGTTGCTCGACGGCGAGGACCAGCCAGGTGCCGGGCTCGGTGAGCTCGCCCTGACCGAGCTTGACCTCGAGCGCGGCTCGCGTCGCCTCCCGGTCGCGGAGCGGCCACGGGAGGAAGCGCACGACCTCGGGATCGCCGTGGAACTCGACGAGGTCGTCGAGATCGTCGGCCCGGTGCGGTCGAAGCGCGAGCCGCTCGGTGAGGATCGGGAACTGCGGCTGGAACGGCTCGGTCATCTGGTGCGGGTCTCCTTCGAGGGCGCGGCGTGCGGGTGCGGGGGTGTGGAGTGGTGTTCCGGTCACGGGCGGACGGCGGCCTTGACCGCCTGGCGGGCATCCATCGACGCGTACGCGTCGCCGATGCGGTCGAGCGGGAACTCCGCCGAGAGGATCGGCGACGGGTCGAGCCGTCCGGCGAGCACGTCGCCGAGGAGGTCGTCGAGGTAGCGTCGCGCGGGCGCGACCCCGGCGCGCAGCGCGACGTTGCGTCGGAAGAACCGCAGGAGGTCGACGCGCTCGACTCCGTTCGGCACGCCGACGGAGCCGATCGTGCCGCCCGGCCGCACGACGTCGAGCGCGAGATCGAGCGCGCTCTGCGTGCCGGCGCACTCGGCGACGGATGCCGCGCCCCCGTCGGTCTCCTCGCGGATCGCGAGCGCGGTCGCCGGGTCGTCGGCGGCCAGCACGTCGGTCGCGCCCATCCGGCGGGCGAGCGCCGCGCGGTCGGGATGCCGGCCGACGAGCACGACCCGCTCGGCGCCCGCCCGTCGTGCCGCGAGCGCCGCGCAGAGGCCGACCGCGCCGTCGCCCACGACGACGACGGTCGATCCGGGGCGGACCTCGGCGAGGACGGCGGCGTGCGTGCCGGTCGCCATCACGTCGGTCAGCGGGAGGATGCGATGCAGCAGATCGGCGTCGGCCTCGGCGGGTACGCGGACGAGGGTGGCGTCGGCGAATGGAACGCGCACGGCCTCGGCTTGTCCGCCGTCGTTCGGGCCGCCCCAGAATCCGCCTCGCGGACACGAGGTGAAGACGCCGTCGCGGCACGCCGAGCACGTGCCGTCCGCGAAGGCGAACGGCGCGACGACGAGATCGCCTGGCCGGATGCCGACGACCTCGGTGCCCACCTCCTCGACCGTGCCCACCCACTCGTGCCCCATCCGCGCACCCGGCGCGAACGGCTCGAGGCCCCGGTACGACCACAGATCTGAGCCGCAGACGGCGGCCAGCTCGATGCGGACGATCGCGTCGTGGGGGTGCACCAGCCCGGGATCGGGCACCTGGGCGACGCGGACGTCCCCGACTTCGTGCAGGACGGCAGCTCTCATGGGAGTCCACGATATGCTTCCGATTCGTCGGGAGACCATCGCAGAACGACGTCGAATCGCCCGCGTGGATGTCGAATGGAAGGACTTCAGCCATGACTACGATCGATCCGGCGATCGATGCCCTCGACCTCGCCATCCTGGGCGAACTCGCCGCCGATGGGCGGGCCAGCTTCGCGGAGCTCGGGCGACGCGTCGCGCTCAGCCGGCCGGCGGTGGCCGACCGGGTGCGCCGGCTCGAGGCGGCCGGGGTCATCCAGGGCTACGGCGTCCATCTCGACCTCGCCCGGCTCGGCCTCGGACTGCGTGCGCACGTCTCCCTCCGTCCGCGTCACCGTTCGGGCGCCGGACCCGATCGCATCAGAGCGCGGCTGCTCGCGGTCGGCAACGTCCTCTCCTGCGTCCACGTGACCGGGCGGAACTGCTACGAGCTCACCATCGCGGTCCGTGACGCCCAGCACCTCGAGGCGGTGATCGAGCGACTGTCCGAGCTCGGCGACACCACCACCGGGGTCGTGCTCTCCGAGCCCATCCACCCGCGCGACGCGAACATCGGCGACTGGCTGGCATGAGGTGCCGGTGCTCGTGACATCAGCGGCTCTTGCCGAGGCATCCGACGCTCGCTAAGGTACCCACCGGGGGTATCAATATGACCGCTGCAGCCGCATCGTCCACCGTGTCCGCTCCGGCCCGCCGCACGTCGGCCGGGTTCATCGTGCTGCTCGTCGCCGTCGGCGTGCTCACCGCCGTGGGCCTGCTCGTCGGCGAAGGCGCGCGCGGCGAGGTCACCGCGAGCGTGCCCATGACGGCCGTCGGCATCGCCGCGCTCTGCTACCTCGCGGCCGCGGCCACCGGCATCCGCTGGATGGCGTGGCTGTTCGCCGGCATCGGGACGCTGCTCGTGTTCGGCGCCGAACTGCTCGATCTCCCGCGCTGGGTCGTGCTCGCCGTCGCCGGCGGCGTCTTCGCCGTGGTCGGCCTCGTGCGGAGGCCGGCCGTCACGCTGCCGCAGACGCTCGCCATGGTGGGCTTCTTCGGCGTGGCCGCCCTCGCGCTGCTCCTCGAGCCGCGCTTCGGGCTCGTCGTCGCCGGGGTCGCGCTCGCCGCGCACGCCGGATGGGATCTCCTCCACTACCGTCGCGACATCGTCGTGAACCGGTCCCTCGCGCTCTGGTGCCTCGGCCTCGACCTCGTGCTGGGCGGCGCGTGCGTCGTCCTCGCCGTCACCGGCTGATCCCGACCGCCGGCCGATCCCGGCTGCCGGCCGATCTCGACCGCCCGCCGATCTCGACCGCCGGCCGACGCCGCTCGCGCGGCTCGGCGCTCAGCGGTTCCAGCGGCGCAGCTTCTCAGGGTTGCGCATGATCCAGATCCGCGAGACCCGGTCGCCCGAGACATCCAGCACGGCGACCGAGTCGACGACCCCGTCCTCGGCGAACGCGAGCGTCAGCCCGTCGGCGGTCCGCTCGACGGACATCCGCATCGCCGGACGCTTCGACAGCGTGCCTACGAGGAAGCGGGCGACCCGGTCGGCGCCGAGCACCGGCCGGCGCACCGCGGTCGCGAGCCCGCCGCCGTCGGAGTGCAGCTCGACACCGGGGTCGAGCACCGCGACGAGCGCCGCCAGGTCGCCGCCGTCCGCGGCGGCGATGAAGGCTCGCACGACCGCGTCGTGCTGCTCGCGCGTCGCCGCCCCCGCGCGCCGTTCGCGGACGTGGCGGCGCGCCGACGTCGCCAGCTGACGGCACGCCTCCGGTGAGCGCCCGACGACCTCGGCGATCTCCGCGAACGGCATCGCGAACACGTCGTGCAGCACGAACGCCACGCGCTCGGCCGGCGTCAGGGACTCCAGGACGATGAGCATCGCTGTGCTGACCGACTCGTCGAGCGACACCCGGTCGAGCGGGTCGGTCGCCTGCTGCGCCTCGAACCTCGCGCCGGGCAGCCCCGACACCGCATGCCACGCGGACCCGGCCCAGCCGCCGTCGGCGCGGGGGAGCGGCTCGGGCATCCACTCGCCGACGTACCGCTCCCGGCGTGCGCGGGCCGAGCCGAGCGCGTCGAGGCACACCCGGCTCGCGACGCGCGTGAGCCAGGCCGCCGGGTTCTCGATCGCCTCCCGCTCGGCCTCGGGCAGCCGGTACCAGCGCGCGTACGTCTCCTGCACCGCGTCCTCGGCGTCGGCGACCGTGCCGAGCATGCGGTACGCGAGGCTCATGAGCTTCCCGCGCTCCTCGTCGAGCGCCGCCGGGTCGAACCCGCCACGAGTCGTCGTCATTCCGTCAGCCTTCCATCCCGGCGGTCCGTCCGCCTCACCTGAGACGACGACACGGATGCCGCGGATGTGAGCCTCACATCCCGGCGGGCTGCGTCGTCGAGTTGAATGAGCGAGCGGATGCCTCGCCCGCGGCCACCGCCGCACCGCCGAAGTGGAGAAGGAGCAACGCATGAGGATCGCCGTCGCCGGAGGAACCGGCACCGTGGGGTCGTACGTCGTCGAGGCAGCGCGCGGGCGTGGGCACGAGGTGGTCGTGCTGAGCCGGTCGGCCGGGGTCGATCTGATGACGGGGGCCGGGCTCGACGCCGCGCTCGCCGGGGTCGACGTCGTCATCGACACGAGCAACCGCCAGGCCACATCCGCGAAGGCGTCGACGGAATTCTTCACGACCGTGACGCGGAACCTGCTCGCCGCCGAACAGCGCGCGGGCGTGCCTCACCACGTCGCCCTCTCCATCGTCGGCGTCGACCGTGCGCCGTACGGCTACTACGCCGGCAAGCTCGCCCAGGAGCGCGCCGTCGAGGCCGGGCCCGTGCCCTGGACGATCCTGCGCGTCACGCAGTTCCACGAGTTCGCCGAGCAGATGCTCGCCGGCCTCACCGTCGCGGGACTGCACGTCGCGCCCAAGCTGCCGACCCAGCCCGTCGCCGCCCGCGAGGTCGGCGAACGGCTCGTCGAGCTCGCCGAGCGGGCACCGGCCGGTCGTGCGCCCGAGTTCGCCGGCCCACGCCGGGAGCGGCTGGAGGACATGATCCGCCGGTTCGCCGAGGCGACGGGCGTCCGTGGTCCGATCCTCGCCCTCGCGCTGCCCGGCAAGCAGTTCCAGGCGATGCGACGCGGCGAGGCCCTGCCGGGCCCCGACGCCGTCCTCGCGCGGCAGAGCTTCGACGAGTGGCTGGCCGAGCGGGCGGCGAGCCCTCGGGCCGTCCGATGAGATCGCGCGTCCTCGCCTAAAGCGCACGCGCGTTCAGGGGCGGCCCTGATCCGTGCGTCCCGCCGCGCGAGCACGATGTGGCTCATCAGCACTCCTGCCTTCGTGGAAGAAGGTGCGCCATGTCCACCGGCGACCGCCCCAGTGTCCTCGAGATCCGCATCCACGGCATCGCGAACGCCCCGCCCGAGGTGATGCTCGAGGCCGAGCGCGACGAGATCACCCGTCGCACGGGCGACGACCTCGGCTCCTTCTGGAGCCGGAAGGACGCCGCGCCCGGCGCGCCCGCTCCCGCCGCCGACCCCCGAGGCGGCGACGTCGACGCCATCGAGGCGTACTCGTGGGGCCGGCAGGCCCGGAGCGGAGGTGGCGCGCTGGCGGTGATCGGCCGGGTGTTCGTGCACCTGGGCTGGCTGTTCATCCTGCCGTTCGGGCTCTGCAACATCGCCTACTGGACGAGACGCATCCCCGTGCCCGAGCGCGCCGACGAGGCCGCCTGGGCGGCAGGCCGCGGCGCGGCGATGCTGCGGCTGTTCGGGCTCGTGCTCACGCTGATCTACGTCACCGCGTTCCTGTCGGTCGCGGTCGACCTGATCGCCGTGCAGTGCTACCGCGACGGCCGGGTCTGCGCCGCGCTGCCGGCCTGGCTCGACGGCCTCGGCGACCTCGATCGCGGGGCGAGGGCCGCGCTCCTCAGCGTGGTGCCGATCGCCGCGATGCTCGTGATCTACCTCGTCTCGCGGACCGGACGCGTGCGCTACGAGGCGAACGTGGCCGAGTTCACCCGCACGTTCCTCGAGGGCAAGCCCCAGCGGCGCCCGCTGCTCGCGACCGTCGGCTTCTGGTCCATGGCCCGGATCACCTCGACCAGCGAGCAGCTGCACTTCGCGGCATCCCTTGGGCTCGTGCTGCTGCTCCTCGGCTGGGATGCCGCGCTCGGCGGCCGCGTGACCGATCGGGAGCTGGGCGCCGACCCGCTCGCCGCGACCTTGGGCGGGTTCGCGGCGGCGAGCCCGTGGGCGCTGCTCGCGATCGCCGTGGGCGCCGGCGTGCTCATCTCCTCGGCCATCTGCGTGCTCACCTCGACCAGCCCGAAGGACGTCGCGGGCGATCTCGCCGGCCGGGTGCGTGCGCGGCTCGTGCTCGCGATCGCCGCGGTCGCCTACGTCGGCTACGTGGCCCTGATGCTCGCGTCGACGTCGCAGCGGGGCGGGGCGGATGCCTCGGCCTCGCCGGTGTTCACCGGGCTGATCACGACCCCGATGGTGCTCGTCGTCCTCGCCCTCGGGCTCGCGTACGCCGGCGCCGGGTGGGTCCGGGGCGTGCCGAAGGCGGTGTCGTTCCCGCTGCTCCTCGGCGCGCTGGTGCTGCTCGGCGCCGCCGAGCTCGTGCCCGATGGGGCGGACGGCCGGGCGCCCGCCGCGGTGTACTGGCTCGTCGGTGGATCGCTCGCGTGCGTCGTGGCCTACTTCGTCGTCGTGTGGACGCGCCGGGTCGACGTCCGCAGCGTCGGCTGGTCGGGGCAGGGCCCCGCGATCGGCATGCTGCTCGGCCTGCTCACCTCGATGGTCATCTCGAGCCTGCTCGTCATCGGCGTGAGCACCTGGCTCGGCACGCCCGCCTCGACGGGCGAGGTCGAGGACATCTGGCGGACGCCGCCGCCGGCCGGCCTCGCCGTGCTCGACGCTCCCGACGCGTACGAGCGGTTCAGCGTGGTGCTGGCCGTGCTCGCCATCGTGGTCGCCGCCGTCGGCGGCTCCGCCGCCGTGGTCGCGCTCACCCGGACGCCGCGGCTCACCCTGCCGCCCGTCGCCGGCGGCGGAGCCGCCGACCGCAACCTGCTCGGCATCCCGGTGCCCGATGCGCGCTACACCCGGCAGGAGGCCCGGGCCGACCTCACCGGGCACGCGCGTCGCGTCGTCGCCGCCCGTCGGTCGGCCACGATCGTGCACCGCGGCGAGGCGCTCATCGGCCTGGTCGCCCTCCTCACCGCGATCGGCTTCCTGCCGCTGGTGTCCTCCGACCTGTTCGACGCCGTGCGCGCCCTCGCGCCCGATGCCGTGCGTACGGGCATCCGGTCCGCCTCCGCGGCCATCCTGGGGCTCGTCGCGCTGGGCGCGGTCGCCGCCGTCGCGACCCGGGCGGCGTCGAGCGCGGAGCGTCCGCTCGCGCTGTTCTGGGACATCGTGTGCTTCTTCCCGCGGGCGGGGCATCCGTTCGCGCCGCCGTGTTACGGCGAGCGGGCCGTACCCGAGCTCACCGCGCGCACCTGCACGTGGCTCCGCGAGCGGAGCGGTGGCGGCACCCGCGGCGTCATCCTCGCGGCGCACTCGATGGGGTCGGTGCTCGCCGCTGCGACGGTGCTCGCGCTCTCGAACGAGGCCGACGTCACGACGCGCGACGTCGGCGCGGACGGGCGGGCGAGGTGCCGCGTGGAGGATGTCGCGATGCTGACCTACGGTACGCAGCTGCGGGCGTTCTTCAGCCGGTTCTTCCCATCGGTGCTCGGGCCCCAGGTGCTCGGCGTGCCGGGGTGCGCGGGGCCGTCGCTTTGGCGGGCCGACCCGTGGCGACGTCAGGTGCGGCGCGAGTGGCCGAGCGTCTTCCCGACCCCGGCAGGGGTTCGCCCGAACCCGTTCGACGAGGACGCGACCGACCTCACCGTCGCACGAGTGCTGGGCGTCGACGGCGATCCGGCGACGCCGGTGCGCTGGCGGAGCCTCTGGCGCCGCACCGACTACCTCGGCTTCCCGGCCTACGGCTACAACCCCGACGGCAACCCCGTCGACCGCGGTGCGAGCGAGCGGTCGCCGGTCAGCTACCTCTGGCAGGTCGCCCAGCACAACGACTACCTGCCGACCGAGCAGTACCGGCGCGCGCGCCGGGAGCTCGTGACCGCGCTCGGCAGCGAGGCCGGGGTGGCGGCCGAGGCGGAGGAGGCGGCAGCGGCGCGGGTGGCACCGCCGGCACCGACGGCGCCGCCGGACGAATTGGCCGGCGCCCGCGCGGGCGGCTAGCGCGGCGCGGCGGTGCTCCGGCGCACGACGAGCTCGGTGGGCACGAGCGTCGTGCCGCGCGCCTCGCCCGACTCGACCTCCTGCAGCAGCGCCTCGACCGAGCGCCGCCCCACCTCGCCGAAGAACTGACGGACGGTGGTCAGCGGTGGCCAGAAGCTCGCCGACTCCTCCATGTCGTCGAAGCCCACCACGCTGACGTCCTCGGGCACCCGGCGCCCCGCCTCGTGCATCGCGCGGAGCACGCCGAGGGCCATCTGGTCGTTGGCGGCGAAGATCGCCGTGACGTTCGGGTCGCCTGCGAGCACGTGCCCGATGCGGTGCCCGGACTCGCTCGACCAGTCGCCGACGTGCACGTCGGGAACGGATGCCCCGCGCTCACGCAGCACCTCCTCCCACGCCTCCCGGCGGTGCACGGCGGAGTACGACCGGTCGGGTCCGGCGACATGGTGCACCGTGGCGTGCCCGAGATCGAGCAGGTGCGCCGTGGCGAGCCGGGCGCCGTGCGCCTGGTCGGTGTCGACCACGGGGAACCGGTCGCCGGCGTTCGAGTCGACGATGACGACGGGGAGCCCGGCGGGCAGCTCGATGTCGCGTTCGTCGAGCAGGTGCGCCTCGACGATGATGATGACGCCGTCGACGGCCTCCTCGCTCAGCCGGTCGAACGCCACCGACACCTCGCCCCGCGTGGGGTGCGGCACGGGGATGAGCGTGATCGAATACCCCGCGTCGGTCGCGGCGGCCGCGACGGCGTCGAGGGTGCGCATGTTGCCGAAGCTGGAGAGCGTGAACATGATGACGCCGATGCTGTGGAAGCGACCGGAGCGGAGGGCCCGCGCGGCGCTGTTCGGCCGGTAGCCGAGGGTGCGCATGGCCTGGAGGACGCGTTCGCGCGTCTCGGGGTCGACGTTGCGCCGACCGTTCGCGACCCGGCTGACGGTCTGGCCCGAGACCCCCGCCTCGCGGGCGACATCGGCCATCGACGGGCCGCGCCGGCGGGCGGCGGCGTCGGGGGCCGGAACGTCGACCGTGGCGGAGTCGGCAGGGGTGCTGGTCATCGGGGGCTCCTTCGCGGCCGGTCGGCCTCGGAGCCAGACTGGCGCATGTTCACGTCAACATGCTACGGTGACCGCGCAGCATGTTGACGTGAACATGCATGATTGGATCGAACCCGCATGACGACGACGTCCCCGCCGACGACGGTCGCGGCGCCCCCGCCGGCACCGCGGCGCATCCGCACGAGGCAGCGCAGCGAGTGGAAGGGCCTCGCCTTCACGGCGCCCTTCCTGATCGTGTTCCTCCTGGTCTTCATCGCCCCAGTGGCGTACTCGCTCTACCTGAGCCTCTTCCGCGAGCAGCTCGTCGGCGGCAACGCCTTCGTCGGGCTCGAGAACTACGCCGAGCTCGTCTCCGATCCGCAGTTCTGGGAGGGCTTCGGGCGGGTCCTGCTCTTTCTCGTCGTGCAGGTGCCCATCATGCTCGGCCTCGCCCTCGTCGCCGCGCTCGCCATCGACTCGGCGAGGCTGCACGCCTCCGGTTTCTTCCGCATCGCGATCTTCCTGCCCTACGCCGTCCCGGCGGTCGTCGCCGTGCTCATGTGGGGCTTCATCTACGGCGACCAGTTCGGGCTCGTCGGCAACCTCAACGACTGGCTCGGGTCATCCGTCTTCGCGCCGTTCTCCCGCGACTGGATCCTCGCGTCGATCGGCAACATCGTCACCTGGGAGTTCGTCGGCTACAACATGCTGATCTTCTACTCGGCGCTGAAGGTCATCCCGGGCGACCTCTACGAGGCCGCCGAGCTCGATGGCGCCGGCCCGTGGCGGGTCGTCACCGGCATCAAGCTGCCCGCGCTCCGCGGCGCCATCGTCATCGCCACGATCTTCTCGATCATCGGCAGCTTCCAGCTCTTCAACGAGCCGAACATCCTGCGCACGCTCGCGCCGAACATCATCACCACGTACTTCACGCCCAACATGTACGCCTACAACCTCAGCTTCAGCGGGCAGCAGTACAACTACTCGGCCACGGTCGCGATCGTCATGGGCGTGATCACCGCGGTCATCGCCTACGTCGTGCAGCTGCGCGGCTCGCGGAAGGAGGAGCGATGACCACGCTCACCGAGGCCATGACCACGGATGCCCCGGCCGGCCGCCGCGGACGACGCGACACCGCCCGCCGCCCGGCGCGCTCGGGCCTCCGCCCCCGCAAGTCCGTCGCGTTCACGATCATGATGGCGATCTTCGCCGTATACGCGCTCGTGCCGCTGCTCTGGCTCGTGATCAACGCGACCAAGACGCAAGCCGGCCTGTTCTCGAGCTTCGGCCTCTGGTTCGACGACGACTTCGTGCTCTTCCAGAACGTCTGGGAGACGCTCACCTACAAAGACGGCATCTTCCTCCGCTGGCTCGGCAACACGCTGCTGTACGTCGTGGTCGGCGCGGGGGGCGCCACGCTCCTCGCGACCCTCGCCGGCTACGGCCTGGCGAAGTTCCGCTTCGCCGGGCGCCGCGCGATCTTCGCCGTCGTGCTGGGAGCGATCGCCGTGCCGGGCACCGCGCTCGCCGTGCCGACCTTCCTCATGTTCAGCCAGCTCGGGCTCACGAACACGCCATGGGCGATCATCATCCCGTCGCTCATCAGCCCGTTCGGGCTCTACCTGATCTGGGTCTACGCCGTCGACTCGGTGCCCACCGAACTCCTCGAGGCCGCCAGGATGGACGGCGCCGGCGAGTTCCGCACGTTCTTCACCATCTCGATCCGGCTGCTCGCGCCAGGCATCGTCACGGTGCTGCTGTTCACCGTCGTCGCGACGTGGAACAACTACTTCCTGCCGCTCATCATGCTGAGCGACCCGACGTGGTATCCGCTCACCGTCGGCCTCAATCAGTGGAACGCGCAGGCCACGGGCGTGAGCGCCCAGCCCATCTACAACCTGGTGATCACGGGGTCGCTCCTCACGATCATCCCCATCGTCGTCGCCTTCCTCGGACTCCAGCGGTTCTGGCAGTCGGGGCTCAGCGCCGGCAGCGTCAAGCAATGACGCGCATCCACCCACGCACCACGCACAGCACAAGGAAGTGAAAGGGACACCATGAGCACCTCGCGCTCCGCCCTGCGGCGCACCTTCACGGTCGCCGCGACCGCCGCCCTGGCGATCGGCTCGCTCGCCGCCTGCTCGTCCGGCGGCACCGACGCCGGCTCGGGCGACGCCACCGACCTCGACGCCGCCCTCGAAGCCGGCGGCGAGCTGACCTACTGGAGCTGGACTCCGAGCGCCGAGGCGCAGGTCGCCGCGTTCGAGGAGGCGTACCCCAACGTCGACGTCGAGTTGGTGAACGCCGGCACGAACACCGAGGAGTACACGAAGCTGCAGAACGCGATCAAGGCCGGCTCGGGCGCGCCCGACGTGGTGCAGATCGAGTACTACGCGCTGCCGCAGTTCGCCCTCTCCGACGCGCTCGTCGACCTCAGCCAGTATGGGCTCGACGAGCTCGAAGACGACTACAGTGCCTCCACCTGGGGCGCCGTGAACGTCGACGGCAAGCTCGTCGGCCTGCCGCAGGACTCCGGTCCCATGGCGCTGTTCTACAACAAGACCGTGTTCGACCAGTACGGCATCGCCGTGCCCGAGACGTGGGACCAGTACGTCGAGGCCGCCCGCCAGCTGCACGCGGCCGACCCGACGAAGTACATCACGAGCGACACCGGCGACGCCGGCTTCGCGACGAGCATGATCTGGCAGGCCGGCGGCCGCCCGTTCTCCATCGACGGCACCGACGTCACGATCGACCTCGCCGACGAGGGCACCCAGCAGTGGACCGGCGTCTGGAACCAGCTCGTCGAGGAGGGCCTGCTCTCGCAGACGCCCGGCTGGACCGACGAGTGGTACCAGGGCCTCGGCGACGGGTCCATCGCGACCCTCGTCACGGGCGCCTGGATGCCCGGCGTGCTCGAGTCGAGCGTCGCCGACGCCGCTGGCGACTGGCGCGTCGCGCCGATGCCGACGTACGACGGCACGCCCGTGACGGCCGAGAATGGCGGCGGCGGCCAGTCGGTCACCAAGCAGTCGAAGAACCCGGCACTCGCCGCGGCGTTCCTCCGCTGGCTGAACAACGACCCGGCCTCGATCGACGTCTTCCTCGAGTCGGGCGGCTTCCCGGCGACGACGAACGAACTCGAGGACCCCGAGTTCGTCGGTGCGGCGTCGGAGTACTTCGGCGGCCAGAAGATCAACGAGGTGCTCACGCAGGCCTCGAAGGACGTCTCGACCGGCTGGTCGTACCTGCCGTACCAGGTGTACGCGAACAGCATCTTCGGCGACACCGTCGGCCAGGCGTACGCGAACGGCACCGACCTGAACGCCGGGCTCGCCGAGTGGCAGTCGCAGCTCGTCGAGTACGGCCAGAAGCAGGGCTTCACCGTCTCCGAGTAGCGGACCCGCGCGGAGGCCGGCCGGCGCCCCCGGCCGGCCTCCGCCATTCACCCGCACCCGCCCGCCCGCCGACCGCGCCCTCCCGACCCACGACCAGAAACGGATGCCTCTCACGTGAGCGTCACCTCCCGCTTCGCCATCGGCGAGACCGACTTCGAGCTCGCCGGGCAGCCGGTCCGCATCATCGCCGGCGCCCTGCACTACTTCCGGGTGCACCCCGACCTCTGGGCCGATCGGATCCGCAAGGCGCGCCTCATGGGGCTGAACACCATCGAGACCTACGTCGCGTGGAACCAGCACGAGCCGCGGCGCGGCGAGTGGGTCGCCGACGACGGCCTCGACCTCGGCCGCTTCCTCGACCTCGTCGCGGCCGAGGGGCTGCACGCCATCGTCCGCCCCGGGCCGTACATCTGCGCCGAGTTCGACAACGGCGGGCTGCCGGCCTGGCTGTTCCGCGACCCCGAGGTGGGCGTGCGGCGTGCGGAGCCCCGCTACCTCGACGCCGTGTCGGCGTACCTCCGCAGGGTCTACGAGATCGTGGCGCCGCGGCAGATCGACGCCGGAGGCCCGGTCGTGCTCGTGCAGATCGAGAACGAGTACGGCGCGTACGGCAACGACCCGGCGTACCTCCGGCACCTGGTCGAGGTCACGCGCGAGGCGGGCATCACGGTGCCGCTCACCACGATCGACCAGCCGACGCCCGAGATGCTCGCGGCCGGCAGCCTGCCCGGGCTGCACCTCACCGGCTCCTTCGGCTCGCGCGCGGTCGAGCGGATGGCGACGCTCCGGCAGTTCCAGCCCACCGGGCCGCTCGTCTGCATGGAGTTCTGGTGCGGCTGGTTCGACGACTGGGGCTCGCACCACCACCTCACGGACGCCGCGGCCTCGGCGGCCGAGCTCGACGCGATCCTCGCGGCCGGCGGCTCGGTGAACATCTACATGTTCCACGGCGGCACGAACTTCGGTCTCACGAGCGGCGCGAACGACAAGGGCCGCTACGCGCCCATCACGACAAGCTACGACTACGACGCACCGCTCGACGAGAGCGGGCACCCGACGGAGAAGTACTTCGCCTTCCGCGAGGTCATCGCGCGCTACGCGCCCGTCCCCGACGAGGTGCCGCCGCCACGCCCGGCCGCGCCGGCGCTCGAGGCGCCGCTCCGCCCCGGCCCGGCGCTGCTCGAGGTCGCCGACGCGCTCGGCGAGGCATCTGATCACGACCGCATGCCGACCTTCGACGACCTCGCGCACGACCGCGGGCTGGCGATCTTCACGACTCGCCTCGACCGCGGCGGCCCGGCCACCCTCACCGTCGGCGAGGAGGTGCGCGACCGCGCCTGGGTGCTCGTCGACCGTGTGCCGGTCGGCGTGCTGGCCCGCGACGCGCACGAACGCGCGATCACGCTGCCCGAGGCGCGAGGCGAACTCGCCATCGTGGTCGAAGACCAGGGACGCGTCGACTACGGTCCCCGCATCGGCGAGCACAAGGGCCTCATCGGCGGGGTGCGGCTCGACGGGCTCGAGGTCACCGGCTGGCGGGCGAGGCCGCTCGACCTCCGGCGGCTCGCGGACGGTGCGCGTGGAGCGGGCGCCAGTCGCGACGCAGACGGTTCGGCGGCGCCCGGCCGCTTCGCCGCCGGACCGGCGTACGCGACCGCGCGGTTCGAACTGGATGCGCCCGCCGATCTGTACCTCGACACGCTGGACTGGGGCAAGGGCCTCGTCTGGGTCAACGGCTTCCTGCTCGGCCGGTACTGGCGCCGCGGTCCGCAGCGCACGCTGATCGTGCCGTCGCCCGTCACCAGGGCGGGGGCGAACGAGCTCGTCGTGCTCGAGTTCGAGGCGTTCGCCGACCCGGTCGTGCGGTTCGTCGCGGGGCCGATGCTGGGGCACACCGAGATCTGAGGCCGCCGCCTCCGCGCGCCGATCGTCGGCGGCGAGCGGCTCGGCATGGCGTGTCCGACCTCGCTCGGCTAAGGTAAGCCTTACCTCAACTTCGAAAGGCTGGCCATGGCGTCGAGCAACATCACCGTGACCCACGCCGAGACCGGTGTCGTGACCGCCGAGGTCGTCGGGGCCCGCCAGATCTCGCCGCACTTCGTGCGGTTGACGGTCGCGGGCGACGAGCTCGCCGGCTGGCGTCACCTCGGCTTCGACCAGTGGTTCCGGCTCGCCGTGCCCACCTCCGACCACACGCGGTTCGACAATCTGTCCGACACGTACGACATGGCCGGGTACCTGAAGTACCTCACCCTGCCGCGCGCGACCCGGCCCGTCATCCGCAACTACACCGTGCGCGAGTTCCGGCCGGAGGTTCGCGAGCTCGACATCGACTTCGTCGTCCACGGCGACGACGGGGTGGCGGGCCCCTGGGCGCAGAGCCTGCCCCTCGGGGCATCCGTCGCGCTCATCGATCAGGGCTGCGGCTTCACGCCCGCAGACGCCGATCGCACGCTCCTCGTCGGCGACGACACCGCGCTGCCCGCCGTCGTCGGGATCCTGCGCGACCTCCCGCGCGGTGCGCGCGGCGACGCGCTCGTCGAGCTCGCCGACCTCGACGACCGGCAGCCGGTGGACGCTCCCGAGGGGGTGGAGGTGCACTGGATCGTGCGCCGCCCCGACCAGGCGCCCGGCGAGGCCGCGCTCGCCCACCTCCGGGAGCTGCCCGCCTTCGAGGGCACGCTCACCGCCTTCGCGGCGGGGGAGTCGAAGCTCGCCACCGGGACGAGGCGCCACCTCGTCAACGATCGCGGGGTGCCCAAGACCGACGTGACGTTCTGCGGGTACTGGCGCGCGCGCTGACGCCGGGCTCGCCTTGCGCGGGGGAGCCTGATCGGGAAGACTCATAATCGATCATCGATTCTGCGGAGGACCCGAATGCCCCACCCCGCCCGGCTCGTCTTCATCGGCGACTCGATCACCGACTGCGGCCGCGACCGATCCGACGCCCGTTCCTACGGCGACGGCTACGTGAGCCTCATCGTCGACGCGCTCGCCGGACGCGGCACGGGCGAGGAGGTGCTGAACCTCGGCATCGCGGGCGATCGTGCGGTCGACCTCGAGCGCCGGTGGCAGACCGAGCTGATCCCGGCCGCGCCCGACGTGCTCACCGTCTACGTCGGCGTGAACGACATGTGGCGCCGCTTCGACCGCGACGACGAGACGACCGCCGAGGCCTTCGAGGCGACCTGCCGCCGGCTCCTCGACGCGGCACGCGCGGCCCGAGCCCCGCGGCTCATCCTCGTCGAACCCTTCCTCGTCCCCGTGCGCGACGAGCAGCGGGCGTGGCTCGACGACCTCGACGGCAAGCGAGCCGTCGTCGCGAAGCTCGCGGGCGAGTACGGCGCCGCATTCGTCGCCCTGCACCAGCCGATGACGGATGCCGCGGCCGAGGCAGCTCCGGCCGACCTCGCCCCCGACGGCGTGCACCCCACCCCGCGCGGCCACCGGCTCATCGCCGACGCGTGGCTCGCCGCGTACGACGGCGGACGCTGAGATGCGGCATCCGCTGTCGATAGTCGATCGGACGCTACGATGATGGCCATGTCCGACTCGCTGAGCGCCATCCCGGGGCTGCAGCGCGGCCTGCTCTCCGACCAGATCTACGACCTGATCAAGCAGATGATCAAGGATGCCTCGCTGGCGCCAGGCGAGCAGCTCGTCGAGTCGCAGCTCGCCCGCAAGCTCGAGGTCAGCCAGGCGCCCGTGCGCGACGCGCTCAAGCGGCTGGCGCACGAGGGGCTCGTCACGCACGTCCGGCACCAGGGCAACTTCGTCGCCACCTACTCGGACGAGGAGGCCGAGCAGGCGAAGGTCGCCCGGGCCGCGCTCGAAGAGCTCGCCGGCCGGCTCGCCTGCGGTCGCCTCGACGACGAAGACCGCGCGCGCCTGAACGCCACCATCGACGAGATGCACCGCGCCGCCGACGCGGAGAACCTCATCGAGTTCCGCGAGCTCGACTTCGTGTTCCACCGCGCCGTCATCGAGGCGAGCGGCAACGCGTACCTGCCGAAGATGTGGGACATCGTCGAGCCGAGCCTCCGTTCGATGCAGATGCTCGGCGACCCGAAGTTCGCGGGCGACTGGCACGTCGTCGCCGAGTGGCACCGCAACCTGCTCGAGGTGCTGGAGGGCGGCGACGCCGATCACGCCGCCGAGCTGTTCCGGGCGCACGCGGCCGGGCGGCTGCTGGGCGAGGAGCCGGCCGGCGCCTAGGCGCGATCGCTCCAGCGCCTCGCGAGCGCAGCGCGCTCAGCGCACGTCGGCCGGTGCCGGCAGGGCGTAGGCGCGTGCGGCGGTGCCGTGCCAGAACGCGTCGGCGGCCGTGGCATCCAGCTCGGGAAGCGCGTCCGCGGTGCGTTCGACGATCTCGGGATACGGGGCGACGCGCGCCGACATGGGCCAGTCGCTGCCGAACATGAGCCGGTCGGGGCCGAGCGCGTCGAACGCGGTCGCCGCGATCCCGGCGACCCTGGCGGCATCGTCGCCGTCGGCGTGGAGGCCGGAGAGCTTCGCGAGGACGCGGTCGTGCGCCGCGATCGCGTCGAGACCGCGTCGCCAGGTGGCGTCGGGGGTGCCGCGGCCGAGGCCGAGATGGCAGATCACGACGGTGAGCTCGGGATGCCGTGCCGCGAGGGCCGCCGCGGCCGGCAGCTGATCCGGGCGGATCAGCAGTTCGAGCACCAGACCGCTCGTGGCCAGGCCGTCGGCGAGGCGGTCGAGGCCGCGGACGTCGGAGAGATCGGCGGCGCCCTGCGGCGTCGGCACGCGGATGCCGGCGACGCGGGGGTGCGGGGCATCCGATCGCGTGGACGCATCGACGACCGGCTGCACGATGCCGGCCCAGGGTCGACCGGCCTCGTACTGCAGCACGATCGCCGGGATGATGGGGTGGGTCGCCGCGTGCCCGGCCAGCCACTCGGCCTCGCCGAGGGTGTCGCCGGCCTGCACCGCGACCGCCGCCTCCACCGCCCCGCGAGACGCGCGCGCGAGATCCTCCGCGGTGACGACCCGCGGTAGCGCGAGATCGGGACGGAACCACGACAGGTGGACCCGGTCGAGATCCCACAGGTGCACGTGGGCGTCGAGCATCATCGGACCGGTGCCGTCGGGGGAGCGGGCGCCACGGCCTCCGGAGCCGCGCCGGCCGTCACAGCCTCGAGCTCGGCCCACAGCTCGTCGGGGATCGCGGCCGCCGCCCCGTCGGCGAGATCGCGGACCTCGTCGGCGGTGCGCGCGCCGACGACGACGGCCTCGACCGGGTCGAGGCGCAGGGCGAAGCGTGCGGCCGCGTGGCGGAGCTCGACGCCGTGCGCGAGGCAGAGCGCCTCGAGCGCACGCGCGCGCCGAACCAGCGCGTCGGGCGCCGGCTTGTAGTCGAACCACGGCGAGCCCGCCGGATCGGCGAGGACGCCCGAGTTGAACACCCCCGCGGCGACGATGCCGATGCCGCGTTCACGTGCGGCGGGCAGCAGGTCGAGCTCGGCAGTCCGGTCGAGCAGCGTCGTGCGCCCGGCGACCATGATCACATCGGGCGAGCTCTCGCGGGCGAACCGCGTGAGCGGTGCCGTCCGGACCATGCCGATGCCGATGGCCCGCACCACGCCCTCATCGCGGAGCCGCTCGAGCTCGGGCATGGCGCCGCGAAGCGCCTCGTCCACATCCGCCGGGTCGTGCAGGTAGAGCAGGTCGATGCGGTCGGTGCCGAGCCGGGCGAGGCTGCCCTCCAGGCTGCGCAGCACGCCGTCGCGGCTGAGATCGCCGATCGTGTCGACGCCCGTCGCGCCCGGCGCGACCGGCAGTCCGTCGGCGTCGACCACCTGACGGCCGACCTTCGTGGCGATCACGACGTCGGCGCGCGGGGTGCCGGCGAGGGAGCGGCCGAGCCGCTGCTCGCTGACGCCGGCGCCGTAGTGCGGCGCCGTGTCGAAGAAGCGGATGCCCCGCGCCAGCGCCTCCGCGATCGTCGCGTCGGCGTCGGCCTCCGCGACGGGCGCGTAGAGGTTGCCGATCGGCGCGCAGCCGAGCCCGAGCCAGTCGGGAGCGGCGGCGCCCGGGACGCCGCCTGCTGCGGCATCAGCCGGGCGGCCCGCGCCGTCGCTCAGAGGCCGGAGACTCGCCCGGAACGCCATGCCTCGTACTCCTCACGCGTGTCGGGGGTGAGCGGGTAGTAGTCGCTGAGGCGGGCGCCCTCGTCGAGACGCTGCCGGCTGAAGACCTCCCAGTCCTCATGGTCCTGCGCGTCGGTGATGACCGCGTCGGCCATCGCCTGCGGCACGATCACGGGGCCGTCGTCGTCGGCCACGACGATGTCGCCCGGCAGGCAGAGTGCGCCGCCGACGGCGACCGGCACGTCGTACCCCCACGGGAAGAGCTCGGACTGCGACGCGTAGTGCGGCGTCGTCCCCGTCGACCAGACGGGGATGCCGAGCTCGCGGATTCGGCCCGAGTCGCGGATGCGGCCGTCGACGACGATGCCCGCGCCGCCCTTGCGCTTGAAGTAGCGGGCGAGGATGTCGCCGATGACGCCGGAGAAGCGGCTGCCGTAGGCCTGGATCACGAGCACATCGCCGGGCTGCACGGTCTCCATCACGGCCCAGAGCGCGGTGTGGCGCTCGACGTACTCCTGCCCGAGGCCCGAGGCGAGGTCTTCGCGCTGCGGCATGAACTGCAGCGTGAGCGCGGAGCCCACGACCCGCTGGCCCGGGCTCAGCGGGCGCGGCCCGTCGACGAAGGAGTGCCGGATGCCGAGGCCGTGCAGCTTCGCGCACGCGGTGGCCGACGACACCCGCTGGAGGCGCTCGAGCTCGCCGGCCGTGGGCCGGGTGTACTCGTCGCCGCGGACGGGCAGCGAGAACGGCGGCCGGACGAGCCGGGTGACGGAATCAGACATGCGAGTGCTCCTTGCTCTCGTGCGTCGCGGCCGGCAGGGCGGTGCCGCGGCGGTGGCGGGGTTCGCGTCGGGACGCGACGGTCGTGAGGACGAGGTCGGCCCGGTGCGACGGCGGCAGCTCGACGACGAGCTCGGGTGCGTCGACCGCGACGGTCTCGGCGACCGGCTCGCCCGGCCGGGAGGTGTACCAGACGGAGGATCCGGGGTACTCGCCGCCCTCCTCGCCGAACGAGGTCGCCTCGGCGAGGTCCTGCTCGCCGAAGCGGGAGGCGCGGACGACGACGCGCCGCGTCGCGGTGGGGGCGAGGTTCACGAGGGTGAGGTCGATGCGGTCGCCGTCGAGGCGCGACACGAGGGCGGCGACGTCGCGCGGCAGCCCCGGCCGGCCGCGGTCGGCGTCCTCGTACGCGAGCGCCTGGAACGGCAGCCCGCCGTTGTACAGCACCTGCGGCGTGCCGGTGAT
This sequence comes from Agromyces sp. G08B096, assembly GCF_040267705.1. NCBI lineage: Bacteria > Bacillati > Actinomycetota > Actinomycetes > Micrococcales > Microbacteriaceae > Agromyces > Agromyces sp. G08B096. The sequence goes on along the minus strand of NZ_CP158374.1, from coordinate 2,782,396 downwards.
CAGCTGGCCGAGGATCTCGGTCACCACGGGGTTCACCCGCTGCCAGAAGTGGATGTGGACGGTCGCGGGGTCGGGGTGCTCGGTCTCCATCAGCGCCATCCGCCGCGCCACCTGACCGAGCGCCATCGACAGCGCCCGGGCCGGATAGTCGGGGTTCTCGCCGGCGAGGAAGGCGAGCCACGGGAGTTCGTGGCCGGCCTCGGCCTTGTCGCGGAACGGCTTCACGTCGACGGATGCCTCGGGGTAGCCGGCCATCACGCGCCGCAGACGATCCCAGTCGCCCGGCTCGCGGGAGGTCCACCACAGCCACGTCGGCAGGTCGAGCGGCATCGGCCCGTAGTCGAACCAGCCGTGGCGGCCGAAGCGGTGCGGCACGAGCAGGGCGGGCTTCGAAGCATCCGCGCCCAGCCGGCTGAGCCAGCCGCCGCGCAGGCTCATCGGCGTCTCCTCGACCGACGCGGTGATCGCGTGGTCGAGCACGGTGTCGAGCATGACCCTGGTGAGGTCGAGCGCCGCGTCGTCGCCGCCGACGAAGGCGGCGTTGATGCCGCCGATGAGCGCGCCCATGCCGACCGAGGGCAGGCCGTGCGGCCAGGTCCAGCCGTAGTGGCCGCCGTACCAGCGGCCGTCGTGGAGGCCGCCGACGGTGCCGTCCGGGGCGACGTTGTCGGGGATCATGCCGCCGTTCGCCGCGGCCCGCTCGCGCCAGCCGTCGACGTATCGGAGGATCCAGTCGCGCGAGGCCGGGTCGCCGTCGTAGAGCCAGCGGTTGGCCACGAGACTCGTCGCCGCGAGGTTCACGGCCACGTCGCCTGCCGCGAGGCGCTGCATCGCCTGGCCCATGGCATCGGCGTTCGCGGGGTCTTCGAGGTCCTCCCAGCGCTCGATGCCGGGGAGGTGCTCGAGCGGCAGCCCGTACGCGCGCATCTCGCGCTGCTCGGCTCGGTAGGCCTGCCACTGCGGGCCGGTGCCCTCGAGCGGCCCGAGCGCGCCGGTGTGCGGGGCGGTGATCATGTTCCTCGCCGGGTCGTAGTTGCCGCGGGCCGGATCGGTGTACAGCGCGGCGAACCGGCGGGCGCGCTCGGCGAACCGCTCGTCGCCGGGGTCGGCCGCGCACAACGCGTAGAAGAAGATGAGCGATTCGCCCTGGTGGAACCAGTCGTACCCGTTCTCGTACTCGTCGGTCAGCATGCCGGCCTCGGTGAGCTGCCGGGTCACGCCCTCCCAGTGGTGCTTCGCGGCGTCGAGGATCTCGTCGCTGCCGCCCAGCGCATGGAACGTCGGCCAGTTGAAGAACGGCTCGTAGAAGTCGTCGACGCCGTCGCGGTCGGGGAACCCGCCGGTGTAGCGGATGCGGCCGTCGGGCTCGCAGTACAGCTCGGCGAAGCGCCGCCAGGCGACCTCGATCTCGTCGAAGAGCCGGCGCTCGAGCACCGCCCAGGCGGGGATCTCGCGCATCGGGACGGTGCGCACGAACGGCTGAGGCATCCGGGTCATCCCTTCGTCGCGCCGGCGACGAGGCCGCCGATGATGTGCCGCTGCATGACGATGAAGAAGACCACGGCGGGCGTGATGGCGAGCAGCAGCGTCGGGAAGACGGTCGTGTAGTCGGTCGAGAACTCGCCGACGGCGGCGTACACGCCGGTCGTGACGGTGTAGATGCCCGAGCTCGGCCCGAGGATGATCTGCGGGCTGACGAAGTCGTTCCACACGCTGATCGAGTTCAGCACCACGATCGTCGCGACGACGGGCTTCATGATCGGGAAGATGCACGACCAGAAGGCGCGGATGCGGCCGGCGCCGTCGAGCGCGGCGGCCTCGTCGATATCGCGGGGCACGGTGCGCAGGTACGCCGCGAACAGGAAGATCGTGACCGGGAGCGTCGCCGCCGTCTCGAAGAGGATGAACCCCGGGATGGTGTTGATGAGGCCGAGGAGCCGGAGGATGAACACCACGGGGATGAGCGTGACCTGCCCGGGGATGAACAGGCCCGAGACGAAGAGCAGCAGCAGCCCGAGGTGCCACTTCGACCGGCCACGCGCGATGACGTACGCCACGGGCGCCGACAGCGCGATGCCGAAGAGGTTCACCAGCGCGACGAACAGCAGGGTAATGCCGTAGGCGCCGATCACGTTGAACTTCTCGCTCGTGATCGCGTCGCCGAGGTACTCGAGCGTGAACGTCGCGGGCGAGATCATCAGCGGGTCGCGGATGATCGCCTCCTGCGGCTTGAAGGCGCTGATCACCATGATGTAGAAGGGCACGAGCATCACGATGGCGCCGGCGCCGAGGAGCACCCACTTCACGATCGCGCCGACGAGGGAGGTGCGGATCTTCGTGCCGGCCGGCGGCCGCGGGCTGCGGCGGCGCAGCCGGAACCGGCGCTTCGCGCCCAGCTCGTCGGGATCGGTCAGCAGCACCTCGGCCGCCGGATTCACGCTGGTCTGCGTCGTCGTGGTCATCAGTCGGCCACCTTCTTCTCGGAGCCGCGTCGGGCGAGGGTCACGCCGAGGCCGAGCACGGCGGTGACGATGAGCAGGATCACGGACTGGGCGGCGCCGAAGCCGAGGTCGGCGTTGGCGAAGGAGTCGTTGAGGATCTGGAACACGATCGTCTGCGTCGAGCCGGCCGGGCCGCCGTTCGTCAGGGCGAGGACGACGTCGTAGACCTTCAGGAGGCCGACCAGGGTGAGCACGAGATTGACGGTGACGACCGGTGCGATGAGGGGCAGCGTCACGTTCCGGAACTGCTGCCAGCGCGTCGCCCCGTCGACGGTCGCCGCCTCGTAGTACTCGACGGGCACCGACTTGATGCCCGCGAGGAACAGGATCATGTTGAACCCGAAGTGCGACCACACGATGGTGAGGATGATGCTCGCCTTCGCGAACGTCACATCGGTGAGGAACGGCAGCGGCGGGATGCCGACGCCGCCGAGGAGGCTGTTGACGACGCCCTCGGGCGCGAGCATCGCCGACCAGATGAAGCCGATGATCAGCGAGCTGATGATGTAGGGGTAGAAGAACACGGTGCGCATGACGGTGTTCGCCCGGCCGGGGCCGGAGATGAGGGCCGCGGTCGCGAGGCCCACGCCGTTGCAGAGGATGGTGCCGAAGAACGCGACGACGGCGGTGAAGATGGCGGCGTCGACGGTGCGCGGGTTGCGGAACGCGTGCTCGTAGTTCTCGAACCCGAGGAAGTTGAAGTTGAGGCTGTAGCCGTTCCAGTCGGTGAAGCTCAGCACGAACGCGAGGAACATCGGGATGATGAACATCGCGAGGAAGACCAGGACGGCCGGCCCGCCCATGATGAGGCCCGGCAGGCGGCCGCGCCAGACGGCGAGCGCGCCCGGGCGGCGCCGCTCGATCGTGGTGCGCAGGGCGCGGGGCGCGGTGGTCACGGTGTCAGCCATCGTGGGTGAACCTCCGTCGAGAAGGGGTGGGCCCGGGCGCGGCGCCGGGAGTGTGGATTCGCCGCGCCCGGGAATCAGGATGCCTCGTGGAGGCGGGTCAGTTCGCGTTCGCCGCGAACCACGCGTCCATCGACGACAGGACGTCTGCGGCGGGCGTGCCGCCGATGAGGGCCTGCGTCTGGGCGTTGATCTCGTCGGAGTAGCCGTTGGGGAGCTTGCGCTCGCCGTAGCCGCCGCCGGTCGGGGTGTAGTCGCTGGCGGGGGTGTCGGCGACGATCGCGCCGAGCTCCTGGCCGAGCGCGGTGGTCTCGTACTCGTAGCCGTCGCGGAAGTTGCCGTCGACCTCGAGCTGGGAGACGACCGCGTCCTCGTCGGTGGTGAGGTACTCGAGCAGCTTCGCCGCGGCGTCCTGGTGCTTGGAGGCCTTCATGATGAAGTAGGGGCTCGCGATGTTGGCGCCCATGGCCGGGTTGTCGATGCCGTCTTCGGCCGGCGCGCGGAACACGCCGATCTCGGGGGCATCCGGCGTCTTCGCCTCGGTGCCGGCGAACCAGCTGCCCATCGGGTAGATCGCGGAGCCGCCGGCGAGGAAGTTCTGCTCGGCGTCGGGGTACTTCACGCCGAGCGCGTCCTTCGGGATGTAGCCCTTCGCCACCCAGTCGGCGTAGCGCTCGACCGCGGGGCCGTAGGTCTCGCTGAACGTGAGTTCGCCGTCGCTCATCTCCTGGAACCAGTCGGGGTACTCGGCGATGATCGAGGGCAGCCCGACCGCCTGCAGCACGTGGCTCGACATCCAGTCGCCGCCCGTCTGGATAGGCGTCTCCCAGCCCGCGGCCTTGAGCTTCGCGAGGGCGTCGTCGAGCTCGTCGAGGGTCGTCGGCGGCTCGGTGATGCCCGCGTCGGCGAAGGCCTGCTTGTTGTAGAACATCAGGCTCTGCAGCTGCACGCCGATGCCGGCCATGTAGTACTTGCCGTCGATGGAGTACTGGTCGGCGAGGGGGCCCTCGGAGGCCCACTCGTACTCGGACAGGTCGACGAGCTCGGGGGCGAGTTCGACCGACGGGGCCTGCGACTGGACGATGTCGGGGGCGTCGCCGGCGGCGAGCAGGCGCGGGACCGCGGCCGCGACGCCCTCAGCGCCCGGGTTCTGGATGACGACGTCGATGTCGGGGTTGGCCTCTTCGAACGGGGCGACGAGCTCGTTCCACCATTCCTCGGTGAGGTTGGGGGTGACGTTGACGAGCACGCGGAGCTCGACGTCTCCGCTCTCCTCGCTCGCGCCTGGCGATGAGCAGGCGCTCAGGGCGAGCGCGGTGACCGCGACGGCGGCGCCGGCGGCGATGGTGCGGGTGGTGATCATCATCGATCCTCTCGTGGGTGCAGCGACAGTGGGGCACGATCTGGGATGTGAGACTAATCGATAATCGCTGACGGATGCAAGCACCGGCTTCGCCGAGCGTGCTGCGCACCTCAGGCCGGCGACCAGGCCGCGAGGATCCGGGCCCGCAGCTCGTTGGTCCGGCCGGCGAACGCCCGCTGCCGGCGCACATACTCGGCTTTGCCCTCGGGCGTCTCGATCCGCACCGGCTCGCCGGCCCAGGGTTCCATGTCGTACGGCGAGGCCTGCATGTCGAGCGTGCGGATGTCGCGGGCGAGCTCGAACGCGTCGAGCAGCAGCTCGCCCGGCAGGAGCGGGCCGAGCTTCACCGCCCACTTGTAGACGTCCATGTTCGCGTGCAGGCAGCCGGGCTGCTCCAGCTCGGGCTGCGTCTCGCGGGTCGGAGCGAACCGGTTCCGCGGCACCGCGTCGTCGGTGAAGAAGCGGAACGCGTCGATGTGCGTGCACTGCAGCTCGTGGGTCTCGACGACCTCGTCGGTCGCGGCCTGCCCCAGCCGCAGCGGCACCGGGTGACGGTGCTCGGCCTGGCGGTAGACCATCGCCCACTCGTGCAGGCCGAAGCAGCCGAAGGCGCCAGGGCGGGACGCGGTGAGGCGGAGCATCCGCTCGATCGTCCGCAGCAGCGGCGCCTTCTCGCGCTCCATGGCGGCCCGGTCGACCATCAGCGAGCCCGGCGTTCCGCCCGGCGCATACCAGCGCCACGCCGCGCGCGGCTCGTCAGCCGCATCGGCGAGTTCGATGCCCGCGCCCGGGTGCCAGCGTCGCAGCAGCGACGGCGAGTAGGAGTAGTAGGTGAACAGGAAGTCCTCGACGGGATGCCGCTCGCCACGCGCCGCGCGGGCCCGGCGGGCCGCCGTCAGGGCATCGGCGCGCTCGGCGTGCTCCTGCTCACGGGCGCGCCACTCGGCCGCGTCGAGGACGACGGCGGGGCTGGTCTGAGGCACCCCTCGATGGTAGGTCCGAGTCAGCCGGATGCCGGCCCCGGAAGACGCCCGCGCGGCGCCGGCCTCAGCCCGCGGGTTTCGTCGCCGCGCCGTCGAGCCAGAGCCGGTCGGAGTCGTCGGCGTGGGTGCCGTCGGTGCCGACGTGCTTCGCGCTGATGCGGTCGCCCTTCGTGATGACGTGCACGAGGGCCATGGTGTGGCCGTGCCCGAGGCCGTAGTCCTCCTTCAGCCACGCGACGATCGGCGTCGCCTTGGTGGTCTCGTCGAACCCGCGTTCGCGCGCCAGCTCGATGAACTGCCTGGGCGTGACGCCCGTCTTGGCCTCGATGTTGTCGAGATAGGCCTGGAACGACATGGGTCCTCCGGTGGAGTCGGCGCGGGGCGCGGTGGATGAGGTGCCTGCCGCGGGTGGATGAGCTGCCCCCAGCCTCGGGCACCGCCCGCGCCGCCGGTACGCTTTCGACGTGGATCGAAACTTCGTCGAGTTCCGGCTCGCCCCCGACGACCTCTCGGCCATCCGGTTCGGCATCTCGCCCGGGCACGAGCTCTGCCACGCCGTCCGCGTGCTGCAGCGCCCGGCGGAGCATCCGCTGCAGTGGGGGTGGCTGCGCGCCGTCCGCGACCGCGTCCCGCGGGAGTCGTTCGACGTGCTGGCCCTGCTCATCGGACCCGAGGGCTACTTCCCCGACTTCCTCACCGCCACGCCGTCGTGGGACATGACGCCCGCCGACGAGGCGGCCCGGCTCCGCGAGGTGCCGGTGGGCCCCATGCGCGTGGATCTCGAGAAGATGCTCCTCCGGTCGAGCGGCGCGCGGCAGGACGCGATCGCCCGGATGCGCGACCAGCCCGAACGGGCGAGGGCGATGGTCGCCGACGCCTGGACGTCGGTCTGGGAGGCGCTGCTCGCGCCAGTGTGGACCCAGCTCGAACGTCTCCTCCGGGCCGACATCGCCGTGCGGGCGCGGCGGATCGCGACCGAGGGCATCGCGGCCATGGCCGGCGACCTGCACCGGTCGGTCGACTTCGAGTCCGACGCCGTGCGCGTCGCGATGCGCTGGCACAGCGAAGTCCTCGACTGCCGCGGCAGCGGGCTCGTGCTCGTGCCGTCGGTGCTGGGCTCGGCGGGCTGCAGCGTGCTCACGGAGCCGCCGGCCCAGCCCACCCTCTTCTACCCGGCGCAGGGCGTCACCGAGACCTGGGCGCGCGACCCGGCCGAGGCCGAACGCGCCCTCGGCGCCCTCCTCGGGCCCGCGCGTGCCGGCATCCTGCTGGCCGCGCACGCGCCGCGCACCACCTCGCAGGTCGCCGCCGACGCCGGGCTCGCGCTGTCCACCGCGTCGCACCACCTCACGGTGCTGCGCGAGGCCGGGCTCGTGGCATCCCGTCGCGACGGCTCGCGCGTGCTCCACTTGCGCACGCCGGTCGGCGAGGCGGTCGTCGGCGCCGCGCTCTGAGCTCGGGCGGGCGGGCTCCCGGTCGGGGCTCGGGTGCACGCGGCGGCGAAGCACGAGGGATGCCGCGGGCGCAACCCCCGGCCGCCGTGTTGACCGGTCCGCGGGGCCGGGGATAGCTTCGGGCCACAGGCGGCCGGCCGCGGGCGCCGGCGTCGAACGGGGGCACGATGACCGACACGATGCTCGAGGCCGGCGACGTCGCGGGCGCCGACCTGGCGCCTGGCGTCCACTCCGAGGTGGGCGTGCTCCGGAAGGTGCTGGTCTGCTCGCCCGGCCTCGCGCACCGCAGGCTCACCCCGTCGACGGCCGCCGACTACCTCTTCGACGACGTCCTCTGGGTCGAACGCGCGCAGCACGACCATGCCGCCTTCGTCGAGAGCCTTCGCGACTCCGGCGTGGAGGTCGTCGAGCTGCACGACGTGCTCGCCGAGACGATGGCGGTGCCCGAGGCGCGCGACTGGCTGCTCGACCGGCTGGTCACGGCCGACGAGGTGGGACTCGGGCTCGTCGATCCCGTCCGGGGCTATCTCGGCGAGCTTCCCGCGCAACGGCTCGCCGAACTCCTCCTCGGAGGCCTCGCGACGTCGGAGCTGCCCGACGACGTGCGTCCGCCGCTCGCCGTACTCGCCCGCGACGCCGGCGGAGCGCGCGAGTACGTGCTGCCGCCGCTGCCGAACGCGCTCTACACGCGCGACACGACCAGCTGGATCGGTGCGGGCCTCACGCTGAACCCGCTGTCGGCGCCCGCGCGCCGCGGCGAGGGGATGCTGATGAAAGCCGTCACCGGGTTCCACCCCGACTACACCGGCACGGAGGTCTGGTGGGGCGACCCCGAGCGCGCCTCCGGTCGCTCGACCCTCGAGGGCGGCGACGTGATGACGGTGGGCGACGGGCTCGTGCTGATCGGCATGGGGGAGCGCACCTCGCGGCAGGCGATCACCCAGCTCGCCGCCGCCCTGTTCGAGCGGGGCGCCGCCGACCGCGTCGTCGTCGCCGCCCTGCCGAGGGCGCGGGCATCGATGCACCTCGACACCGTCTTCACCTTCGTCGACGCCGACCTCGCCACGGTGCATCCGCCCGTCGTCGACCAGATCCACGCGTTCACGCTCCGCCCCGGCGCAGACCACGCACCGCCCCGCGTGGAGGACCACGGCGATGCGGCGTTCGTCGACGTCGTCGCGGCAGCGATGGGGATGCCTCGACTCCGCCTCGTCCGCAGCGACGCCGACGCCGACCTCTCCGAACGCCAGCAGTGGGACGGCGGCAACAACACCGTCGCCATCGCGCCCGGCGTGGTCTATGCGTACGACCGCAACACCGAGGTGAACGACCGGCTCGTGCGGGCCGGCGTCGAGGTGCGGCCCGTCGTCGGCGCCGAGCTCGGCCGCGGGCGCGGCGGCGCGCACTGCCTCACGTGCCCCATCGCCCGGGATCCGGTCGGATGACCCGGCTCGGCTGTCGGCGGATGCTGGAAGACTCGCCCCATGCTGCTCGCTGAGCTCGTCGCCGCCTCCGACGCCGTCGCGGGCACGCGTTCCCGGTTGGCGAAAGTCGACGCCCTCGCCGGCCTCCTCACGGGGCTCGCGCCCGACGAGATCGTGCCCGCCGTCGGCATGCTCGTCGCGAAGCCCCGGCAGGGCCGGGTCGGGGTCGGCTGGCGCGGCTGGGCCGCAGCATCCGAAGCCGCCGGCGAGCCGCCCGAGCAGCCGAGCCTCACCATCGGCGAGGTCGACGACCTGCTCGATCGCCTGCTCGCGACGTCGGGTCAGGGCTCCGCGGGCGCCCGCCAGGCGATCCTCCGCGAGCTGACCGAGCGCGCCACCGCGGCCGAACGCGACTTCCTCGGCCGGGTGCTCCTCGGGGAGCTCCGCACCGGCGCCCTCGAGGGCGTGCTCGTCGACGCGCTCGCCCGAGCCTCCGACCAACCCGGGCCGGTCGTGCGCCGCGCCGCGATGCTCTCGGGCGACCTCGGCGAGACGGCGCGCATCGCGCTCGCCGTCGAACCCGACGAACCCGGCGCACTGGCCGCGGTCGGCCTCGTCGTGGGGCGGCCGGTGCTGCCCATGCTCGCGGCGACCGCGGCGAGCCCGGCCGAGGCGATCGGCACGACCGGCGAGGCATCCATCGAGTACAAGCTCGACGGCGCGCGCATCCAGGTGCACCGCGCAGGCGACGACGTGCGCGTGTTCACCCGCAACCTCGCCGACATCACCCACCGGCTGCCCGAGGTCGTCGAGGTCGTGCGCGGGCTGCCCGTCGACCGGGTCATCCTCGACGGGGAGACGCTCGCCCTGGATGAAGACGACGCACCCAGGCCGTTCCAAGACACCATGTCGCGGTTCGGGGCCGAGACGGCCCGCGAGGCGCTGCTGCATCCGTGGTTCTTCGACGTGCTGCACGTCGATGGGCGCGACCTCATCGACGAGCCGCTCGCCGCGCGCCTCGCCGAGCTCGAACGGATCGCGCCAGGGCACCGCATCCCGGGCGAAGTGTCCGCCGACCCCGAGGCCGCCGAGCGCGTCTCCCGCGATGCGCTCGCCGCCGGGCACGAGGGCGTCGTGGTGAAGGCCATCGACTCCGTCTACGCGGCCGGGCGCCGCGGCTCGAGCTGGATCAAGGTGAAGCCCGTGCTCACCTACGACCTCGTCGTGCTCGCCGCCGAGTGGGGGTACGGGCGCCGCACCGGGTGGCTGTCGAACCTGCACCTCGGGGCGCGCGACCCCGACGGCGAGTTCGGCGAGCCGGGCGGCTTCGTCATGGTCGGCAAGACGTTCAAGGGCCTCACCGACCGGCTGCTCACCTGGCAGACCGAGCGCTTCCAAGAGCTCGAGACGTCGCGCACGGCGAACACCGTGCACATCGCCCCCGTGCTCGTCGTCGAGATCGCCATCGACGGGGTGCAGCGCTCGACCAGGTACCCGGGCGGCGTCGCCCTGCGCTTCGCCCGGGTGAAGGCGTACCGCGACGACAAGCGCCCCGACGAGGCGGACACGATCCAGGCGCTCCGCGGGCTGCTGCGGGGCTGACCGGCCCGGTGTCTGCGAAGCTGGGGTGATGCCCGCTACGACGCGCCTCATCCACCCCGCCGACGCCGACCGCCTCGCCGAGCTCCAGTCGGCCGGCCGGGACTTCTTCGCCCCGTGGGACAAGGAGCGCGACGAGGCGTGGTTCACGGCGGCCGGGCAGGCCGCCGAGATCGCCGGCATGCTCGAGCGGTACGAACGCGGCGAGGTGGTGCCGCACGTCATCCTCGCCCCCGACAGGCACGCCGTCGGACGCATCACGCTGACGGGGATCGTGCGCGGCCCGTTCCAGTCCGCCAGCATGGGCTATTGGCTCTCACCCGACGTCAACGGCCGCGGCTACACGACCGACGCCGTGCGGGCGATGCTCGCCCTCGCCTTCGGCGAGCTCGGCCTGCACCGGGTCGAGGCCTCCACGCTGCTGCACAACGAACGCTCGCAGCGCGTGCTCGAACGGGCGGGCTTCACGCGCATCGGCATGGCGCCCCGGTACCTCCGCATCGATGGACGCTGGCAGGACCACTACCTCTTCCAGCGGCTCGCCGACGAGGACTGAGCCCGAGCGGCCGGCGACCGGAGCAGGTTGGCCGGCGACCGGAGCACGCTACACGCGGGCTGAGCGGGCCATGTCCTCCGGGACGGCGGCCGCGGCCACGTCGGGCCCGGCGATCGCCTCGAGGCGGCCGAGCGCTGTGCGCGCCCGCACGCGGTCGCCGCCCGACCAGTAGGCCCCGACGAGGCGGCGCAGTGCAGCCGACCGATGGGCGTCATCGCCTGCGGCATCAGAGAGCCGCAGCGCCTCCTCGAGCACGGTCACCGCAGGCGCCCGCCGGGCGCGCGGAGTGCTGGCGGCGGCCGCCGCGGCGCGGTCGGCGGCCATCAGCAGGCACCGCGTGAGGCATCGCGCGTCTCCCAGCCGGCGGAACGTGTCGGTCAGCTCCTCGAGGTCGGCGGCGGCATCCGCCACCTCGAGCAGTTGCTGCACGAGTGTGGCGTGGGCGAGTTCGTGAACGTTGCCGACGCCCGCGGCGTAGTCGACGCACTCGGCAGCCCAGGCCGCGGGGTCTTCGCGATGGATGCCGTGTTCGGCCGCGGTGATGGCCATCATGTAGCGGGCGTTGTTCACGTGCATGGCATCGCCCGCGACCGCGTAGGAGTGCATCGCGGCGGCGAACTCGTCGATGGCGGCAGCCGCGTCTCCGACGGACGCTCCTCGGAGGGCGATGCCGCGCATCTGCCGCACGGCAGCGAGCTCCCAGTCGTCGCCGAGGTCGCGGGCGAGCCGCTCCGCGATGGCGAGGTGCGCCAGGGCCTCGGACCCGCGGTCGCGATAGGCGTCGGCCATCCCGGCGAGATGCTGCGCCGCCAGGCGCGCCGGATCCCCGACCGGGCCCGCCTCGGCGTCCTCCGCGCGGGCGAGTGCGAGGTCGGCGAGTTCGCCGACGAGCGGCATGTCGAGGTACGCGAGGCCGATGCCCATCGCCAGGAGGTCGCGCGGCGTCGCTGCGGCCCGCACGAGCGGATCGCGCGCCGCCATGGCGACGGAGTGCACGCTGTCGACATCCGAGCCGTACTGCTCGATCCCCACCGAGAGCGCCGCTGCGAGCGGCGTCGCGGCGGGATGCCCTGCGGCGAGCGCCCATCGGAGCGCGGCGTTCACCTCGGGACAGAGCCTGGCTGAGAGCCGCAGCGCCGCCTCACCGTCGTCGATCCGTGCCCTCGCGACGAATGCGGTGGCGAGGGCGGAGTAGTGCGTGGCGTGGAGTTCGAGCACCTCCCGGATCACCTCGGGAGAGGTACGCGACCGCACGAACTCCCGCATGACCGCGAGCAGCCGGAACCGGGCGGGTTCGCCGCCGGCCGGCACGATCAGCGAATGGTCGAGCAAACGCAGCAGAACGCCCGACGCGTCCTCGCCGGCCACTGCGGTGGCCAGCGCCACGTCGAACGTGCGAGGGAGAGCGGCCAGCCGGCAGAGCGCCTCACGTTCCTCGGCATCGAGCAGATCCCACGTCCACTCGAACGCGGTCGCCAGCGTGCGATGACGTCCAGCCGGCGCGGCACGGTCGAGCGCTCCGGGATCGTGGTCGACCCGCGCGACGAGCTCCGGCAGGGAGAGATGGCGTGCGACGCTCGCGGCGAGCTCGATGGCGAGCGGCAGGCCGTCCAGCCGGGCGCACACCTCGGCCGCCAGTTCGCGGTCGCCGGGCTGCGGGGTCCGACCGGTGCGGTCGAGCCGATCGAGGAACATCTGGACGCCGGGTGCGCCCGGTCCCGCGCAGTCGAGCGGGGCGATGTGGAGCACCGCCTCGCCCGGATAGCCGAGCGGGGTGCGCGACGTCGCCACGATGTGGAGGTCGGGTGCCGACGTCTGCAGCGCGCTCACCGCCGCCGCGACGGCTTCGCCGACGCGATCGACGTTGTCGAGGACGAGCAGGTACGGATGCGCTGCCAGCGCGATGCCGCATGCGGCGAGGATGTCCGCGCCACGGGCGGACTCGAGATCGATCGCCCGCGCGATCCGTGCGACCACGTCATCGGCCCCCGCGTGCTCCAGCTCGACCACGACGGGGATGGCCTCGTCCGAGCCAGACCGTGCGTGCTCGAGCGCGAGGCGCGTCTTGCCGACTCCGCTCGGGCCGGCGATGGTGACCCGGCGGTGGCGCGCGAGCCGGTCGCGCAGGCCGGCGAGCTCGGCGTCGCGGCCGACGAACGCCGTCGCCGGGACGCGCACCGCGACGCCGTGCCGTTCGGTCGCTGCGGTGATGAGGCCGCCGCGCGAGTCCGCCCCGAGCTTGCGTCGGAGGGCCGCGATGTGGCTTTCGACGGTGCGCACGGAGATGAACAGCTCCGCTGCGATCTCGGAGTTGTTCAGCCGCCGCTCGACCGCGGCGAGCACCGCCCGCTCTCTCGGGGTCAGGTTCTGCCCCGGCACGCCGCCCAGTCTAGGGACGTCGAGCCGGGGCAGGGTGAGCACGGTGGACGCTCGGACCCGGCCGATCGCGGCATCCCGGCTCTCACGCCGGGAGCGCATGCGCGCGGCGCCAGGCGGCGAGCCGCGTCGGCAGGAGCTGCCGGATGCCGCGCGCCCTCGAGGCATCCGTCCGGCCGTCGGACGCATCGCGTTCCTCGGCGATGCGCTCGGCGAGGACGCGCCGGCGCTCGAGGTCGCGTGCGAGCTCGGCCTCGTACTCGCGTCGGAGCCAGGGGAAGTGCTGTTCGGTGACGTACATGTCGGTCTGTCCTCTCATCGTCGGTGGGCGGTGGTGAGCAGGTACTCCCACCTCATCGCGCCGCCGCCTCGGCCGTCGACGCCGTGCTCGCGGGCGAGCGCGGCGAGGGCGTCGTCGAGGGCGGCGACCCGGTCGGGGTCGTCGGCGATGCGCGCGTAGACGGCGATCGTCGGCCCGTAGTGGGTCTTGAAGTAGTCGCGGAACTGCTCGGGCGTCTCGAACCGGTCGATCACCACGGTGTCGCGGTTTGCGCTGAGGGCCTCGACCCGGTCGCCCAGCAGCTCGCGGACGTGCGCCTCATCGCCCCAGCGCGGCGCGGGATCCGCACCGGGCGGCAGCGGTGCCGCGTAGGGCTTCATCACCCCGAACATCCGACCGATGAAGCCATCGGGAGTCCAGCTCAGCAGGCCGATCCGGCCGCCGGGACGGACGACCCGGACGAGCTCGTCGGCGGCGCGCGCGTGATGCGGGGCGAACATGACCCCCACGCAGGAGGTGACGACGTCGAAGGAGGCGTCCTCGAAGGGCAGCGCCTCCGCGTCGGCCTCGCGCCACTCCAGTTCGGCGCCGGCCTCGGTGGCGAGTCGCCGTCCGGCCCCGAACAGTTCGGGAGCGAGGTCGGAGGCCACGACGGTCGCACCGCGCAGCGCGGCGGGGATCGCCGCATTGCCGTTGCCTGCGGCGATGTCGAGCAGTCGGTCGCCGGGTCGGACGTCGACGGCGTCGACGAGCCGCTCGCCGAGCTCCCAGATGAGGTCGGACGCGAGCGTCGGGTAGTCGCCGGAGGCCCACAAGGCGGGATGCCGCGCCTTGAGGTCGCGGTCCTCGAGGGGCGGCACGGTCGTGGCGGTCGTACGGTCGGTCATCTCGTCTTCTCCTTCGCATGCACGGATGTCTCGTGCTGCCAAGGGTGCGGGATCTCGCAGGGCGCGACATCCGTGCACAACACGGAGATTTCCTCAGTGTTCGCCCGCAGGCGGGTTCAGGGCGCCGATTCGCTCGCGGCGGCGGTGCGCAGATACCGTTCGCCGATCGCCCGCAGCAGCGGCACGAGCTCGGGCGGCGAGTCGACCGTGAACTCCATGTTCAGCATGCCGATGTACGCGGCGACGGTGTCGAGGCTGTCGGCGCCGGTCACGAGCACGCTCTCGGAGTCGGAGACGGCCTCGACCGCGCCGACGCTCGGATTGATGCGGGCGAGCACCGTTTCGGCGGGGGCCGCGATGCGGAGCCTGGCGTGCACGTTCCACCCGCTCGAGGCCACCCGCCGCATGAGGAACGCCGTCACGTCGCCGCCGGGCACCGGGAGCGGGTCGAACCGGCGCCGGGTCGGCATCCGCGGCACGAGCCGGTCGACGCGGAACACGTCCCACTCGCCGGTCGAGGGGTCCCTGCCGACGAGGTACCAGCGGCGCTGCCACGACAGCAGCCGGTACGGCTCGACCAGCCGGGGTCGGTTGTCGTAGTCGAAGCGCACCCACTCGACGTCGTGCACGGCCGTCGCGAGCTGGCGGAGCACGCCCGGGTCGACCTCGGGGTCGGGGGCATCCGTGCCGACGTTCTCCGGTGCGCGGTCGACGACGCGGGTGAGCGCCTCGACGCTCGCCCGCAGCCGCGCCGGCAGCACCTGCTCGAGCTTGGCCAGTGCCCGCGCGCTCGACTCCTCGATGCCGGCGAGGCCCGTGGCGGCCCGGAGGCCGACCGCGATGGCGACGGCCTCCTCGTCGTCGAGCAGCAGCGGCGGCAGCCGGCCGCCCGCGCCGAGGCGGTACGCGCCCGTGGCGCCGCGGGCGGCTTCGACGGGGTAGTCGAGTCGGCGGAGCGCCTCGATGTCGTTCCGGATCGTCCGCGTGCTGACGCCGAACCGGTCGGCCAGTTCGCGGCCCGTCCACGCGGGCCGGGCCTGCAGGAGGCCGAGCACGGCGAGCCGGCGAGCGGCCGTGTCGATGGACATCCGGGCCCTCCCGAAATCCGTGTGAACTCGTCCGAGATATAGGAACTGAGTGTTCCTATATCGAGCCTATCGTCGGAGACATGAACACCGCCACCGCTACCGCCATCCGCCCCTTCCGCGTCGAGGTCTCGCAGGCCGAGCTCGACGACCTGCGCGAGCGCCTCGCCCGCACGCGCCTGCCCCAGCCCGCCCCCGGCGACGACTGGAGCACCGGCACTCCCAACCACTACCTCCGGGCGGCGCTCGAGGCCTGGCGCGAGTTCGACTGGCGCGCCGCCGAGGCCCGCATCAACGAGCTGCCGCACTTCATCACCGAGATCGACGGCCAGCCCATCCACTTCATCCACGTCCGCTCGCCCCACGCCGGAGCCACCCCGCTGCTGCTCGCGCACACCTACCCGGGCTCCTCGGTCGACTACCTCGACGTCATCGGCCCGCTGGTCGACCCGGTCGCGCACGGCGGCCGCGCCGAGGACGCCTTCGATGTCGTGATCCCGGATGCCCCGGGCTACGGCTTCTCGCAGCCGCTCGCGGCCGGAGGCTGGACCGTCGGGAAGGTCGCGAGCGCCTACGACCAGCTCATGCGCCGCCTCGGCTACGAGCGCTACGGCATCCACGGCTCCGACAACGGCGCGATGGTCGCGCGCGAGCTCGGCCTGCTGAACCCCGACGGCTTCCTCGGCCTGCACGTGCTGCAGCTGTTCTCGTTCCCGTCGGGCGACCCCGCCGAGTTCGAACGCCTCGAGCCGGCCGACTACGCCGGACTCGAGCACATGCAGTGGTTCCAGTCGGTCGGCGGGTACAATACGATGAACGCCTCGCGCCCCCACACCGTCGCCGTCGGGCTCAGCGACTCGCCCATCGGGCTGCTCGCCTACAGCGAGCTCTTCGAGTCGTTCGGCAACGGCACGGCGCTCGTGCCCATGGAGAAGCTACTGCTCGAGGTCAGCGTGAACTGGTTCGCGAACGCCGCGGCCGGCATGAGCCAGAGCTACTACGAGAACGCGAAGGCCGCAGAGGGCGAAGGCGAGGGTCCCGCGGTGAACGCCGCGCCGACCGGCGTCGCGGTCTTCGCCGACGACTTCCAGACCATCCGGGTGTTCGCCGAGCGCGACAACTCGAACATCGTCCACTGGAGCCGGTTCGAGCGCGGCGGGCACTACGCGGCGCTCGAGGTGCCGGAGGTCCTCGCGGGCGACATCCGCGCGTTCTTCGCCGGACTCGCCTGACCGACGCCCGGCGCCGGGCTCGACGCCCGGCCACGTGACGCGAGGTGCTCCGCTCCCGACGGGGAGGAGCACTTCGCGTCACGTCGCGTCGCCGCGGGCGGACCGTGCGGCGGCGGTGAACCGCGGGCGACGGCTCGTCGCTTGCGCCGACGCCGCCGGCCGGACGTACACTCTGGAAATGGAGCCAACGACGAGCACCACCGTGGTGGTCGTCGGCGACGAGGCGCCGACGGCCGTCCGTTCCCTGTCCGGGTTCGCCAACGTGCGAGCCGCGTCCTTCCACGATCGAGCGGATGCCTCCGACGCCGAGGTCGCCCGCTGGCAGTCGGGGGCGACCGCGCCCTATGTCGTGCACGACCACGACCCGCTGGGCCATGTCGCCGCGGCCTGGGTGGAGTTCTTCGACGAGCAGGTCACGCTCGGCGTGCTGGAGCTCGAGATCGAGCGCGCCGTGGCCGCCGCCGAACGTCGCCAGATGGCCGTGCCCGATTACTACGTCGTGATCCACCCCGAGTCGCTGCCGGTCACCTGGCGGCACTGGTGGCTCGGAGTCGTGGCGACGGCCTCGCCGACCCGGGTCATCCCGTGGCCCGACGCCGATGAGTCGCTCGCGCGGCTGCTGCGTCGCCTGCCGACGGGCCGAGCGTGGCCCGAGGTGGAGCGCTGGCTGCCGAGCGTGGTCGGCCAGGTGCCCGACCGCGTGGGGCTCGGCGGCGCGGCCTGACGCCGGTCGCGCCGGCCCGTCAGCTGCGCTCGGCGAGGGCGGCGACGAGCGCCGCGGCTACGGCGTGGCTCGACTGCGGGTTCTGCCCCGAGATGAGGTTGCCGTCGCGGACGACATGGCTCGCCCAGGGCTCGCCGTCGTCGATCACGGCGCCGCGCTCCGCGAGGGTCGCCTCGACCCACCACGGCGTGCGGTCGCCGAGGCCGCCGGCGCGCTCTTCGGCGTCGGAGAAGACGCTGAGCCGGCGACCGGCGAAGGCGAAGGAGCCGTCGTCGAGGGTGGCGGCGAGCAGGCCCGCGGGCCCGTGGCAGAACGGCGCGATGAGCGTGCCGGCGGCATCGGCGGCGACGAGCAGCCGGCCGAGGTCGGCATCGGAGGCGAGGTCGACCATCGGGCCGTGGCCGCCCGGCAGCACCACCGCATCGAAGCCCGCGGGGGCGACGGCGGCGAGGTCTGCGGGCGCGTCGAGCTGCGGCTGCAGCCGCTCGAGGTAGGCGGCGTACTCCGCCGCCCGGGCCTCGTCGCCGACGCCTTCCGCCGTGAGCGAGCCCGGGTCGACGGGGGCGGGGCGACCGCCCGGCGTCGCGATGGTGACGCGGTGGCCGGCAGCCACGAGGTCACGATGGGCGACCACGAGTTCTTCGGCCCAGAACCCGGTGGCGTGGTCGGTGCCGTCGGCGAGCCGGATGGTGTCGGCCGCGGTGACGGCCATGAGGATGCTGGACATGGTTCGCTCCGTTCGTCGGTGGGATCGGATGGATCCGACGACGAGTCTCGTCCCGAGTCGCTCCCGCGGGCATCGAAGAAATCGCACCGCGGGCAAGGAATCCCGATGTCAGTCGGCCGGATACCGGCCCGATCACCGGCGCCCGCTCAGCCGATCAGGTCCCTGAGCGCGCCGACGGTCGCGGCGATCGCGGGGTCGCGCTCGGCGTCACGGCCGCGTGTGGCGAGGTACACGGTGTTCAGCGGCGGCACCTCCGGCGTGTGCAGCAGTACGAGCCGGCCGGTCGCCAGCTCGTCGCGCACGAGGTACTCGGGCAGCACCGACATCCCGATACCGTCGACGGCGGCTGCGGCGATCGCGCGCAGGTCGGGGATGACAGCCGCCACGTGCAGACCGTCGGGCCGTCGGTCGAACACCGAGCGCCAGTACCGCCGCACGATGGGCAGCGCCTCGTCGTAGGCGAGCACGGGCACCTCGTCGATCGGATGCCCCGCCCAGCCGGGCGCGGCGACGAGCTGGAAGACCTCGTCGTAGACGGGCACCGCGCTGAGGTCCCTGACGTTCGGTCGTACGGCACTCACGACGACGTCGAGCGAACCCGACGACAGGTGGTCGAGCAGGTCGTCGGCGAGCCCGAACCGCACGTGCACCGGGCCGCCCGCCGCCTCGGCGAGCTCGGCCAGCCCGCGCAGCACCATCGTGCTCACCAGCTCGGCCGGTCCGCCGAGGTGCACGCCGGTGGTGTCGTGGTCGCGAGCGGTCGCGGCGAACATCGCGTCCTCCAGCGCGTCCACGTGGGCCGCGACCTCGCGGGCGAGCGCCGCACCCTTCGGCGTCGGCCGGACCCCCGCGCGGGTGCGCTCGAGGCACGAGAACCCGACGGATGCCTCGAGCGCCTGGATGTGCGCCGTCACGGTCGGCTGCGAGATGCCGAGCAGCGCGGCCGCCGCGGTGAGCGAGCCCGCACGGGTCACCGTGACGAACGTTCGGAGGTGGTCGAGGTCGTGGGCCGCCACGCGGCCACCTTACCCGGCGGGCGTCCAGGGGCCCGCGCCTAGGCTGGAGCGATGGTCATCGCCCTCGTCCGCCACGGTCAGACCGACTGGAACCTCGCGCTGCGCATGCAGGGCCGCACCGACATCCCGCTGAACGCGACGGGCCGCGAGCAGGCGCGCACCGCCGCGCGGCGGCTCGCCGACGGCGGCTGGGATCTCGTCGTGAGCTCACCGCTCGTGCGGGCTCGCGAGACGGCGGAGATCCTCGCCGACGGCATCCGCGCGGAGCTCGGCGGCACCGACGACGACTTGATCGAGGAGGAGTTCGGCGAGGCGGAGGGCATGCTCGTCGCCGCCGTCGCGGAACGCTGGCCCGACGGCGACATCCCGGGCCGCGAGCCCGTGGAGCACGTCGCGGCGCGCGGGCTCGCCGCCCTCGGCCGGCTCGCGGACGCGTACGAGGGCCGGAACGTGCTCGCGGTCGCCCACGGCACGCTCATCCGCACGACCCTCGCCGCGATCTCCGGGCACGACCGGGCGCACTTCCCGAAGCTCGACAACGTCTCGAGCTCTCACGTGCACCGCGTCGGCGCCGACTGGTCGGTGCTCACCGTCGGAGGTGTGGAGTTCGCGATCGTCCGCGCCGAGGTCGAGGCGCGCGCGGCCGAGCTCGCGGCGCTCGCCGGCTGAGCCGCCTCAGCCCTCAGCGGGCGGTGTCGCCTCGAGCAGCTGCCTGGCCAGCATCGTCGAGCCGGCCACCGCGGCGGGCATCGTGACGATCGCGCCCAGCGGCACGAGGAAGCACAGCTGCGTGGCCACCCCGAAGCCGAGCACGCGCCAGCGCCGCGACCGGAGCAGCGCCCGGCGCGTCTCAGGGCGCAGTCCGCGCGCTTCGAACGCGCGCGTGATGAGCTCGCGCGCGAGCAGCCGCCCGGTCAGCACGACGCCGAGCACCGCGCCGATCACGCCCCCGACGACGGGGATCAGGCCGACGAGCGCGACCGCCGCCGCCGCGATCAGACCGAGCGCGACCAGCGCGAGCCCGTCGACGACGGCGCGCCAGAACCCTCCGCCGCTCTCGGGAACCCCGCCGCCGAGGTCCTCCTCGACCGCGCGCCAGATGCGCTCGTAGAACGGGTCGCCGATGACGAGCGTCAGCGCGGTGAAGGTCACGGCGGCGAGCACCGCGGCGCCGCCGAACGCGACGACGGCGACCGAGATGCGGAACAGGTCCCGCCAGACCTCCACCCAGTCGTCGGCGAACGGCGTCGCCCAGTCGACGAGGCCCGGCAGGTTCACGCCGAGCACGACGAGCGCGGTCGCGAGCAGCACGAAGGCGATCGCGGCGGGCACCAGCCCGAGCAGCATCGCGCCCGCCCGCCGGCGCCAGAACCCGAAGCCGCGGACGAGCAGGCCGAACCCGGCGGCGAACTCCTTCAGCATCGGATCAGGATAGGCGGCTGGGCGCGAGCGCGAGGCATCCCTCGTTGAGGAGTCCGCCGTCGAGGCGTCTCAGGCGAGCCGGCGCGACGACGCCCGCACGATGAGCTCGGGCAGGGTCTGCGTGCGCTGCACCGGGCGGCCGGGGCCCTCATCGAGCCGGGCGACCAGCGTCTCCACCGCGAGCCGGCCGATCTGCGCCTTCGGAGGCCGCAGCGCGGTGATGGGCGGCTCGCCCTGCTCGGCGATCTCGTCGTCGTACGCGACGATCGCGAGGTCTTCGGGGATCCGCAGGCCGCGATCGCGGACCTGATGCGCGAGATGGATGGCCTGCGGGTCGGCGTGCACGAGCAGCGCGGTGGTGCCGGAGGCGAGGCAGCGGTCGACGAGCTCGGCGAGCGTGCGCTCGCGCCCGGCGCCGTCGAGGTCCTCCAGGGCGAACTCGAACGACGCAGCGGCGCGGAGGCCGAGGTCGGCGAGGCCGTTCGCCCAGCCGCGGCGGAGGTGCTCGGCGGTGGGGGAGTCGCGCTGCAGTGCGAGCGCGAGACGTCGGTGACCCTCCTCGTAGAGGTGGTGCGCCGCGAGGATCGCCCCGAACTCGTGGTCGGTCGTGACCCATTCGAGCCGCTGGAGCGCGAGCGCTGCCGGGGCACGGCGCTCGGCGAGGACGACGGGGAGGTCGAGCCCGTCGAGCCAGGTCAGGATGGCCGCGCCGTCGCGTCCGGACGTCTCGGGCCCCACGACGAGCCCGTGCACCCCGCCGGTCTCGACGAGCGCCTGGATCTGCCGGCGCTGATCGGCCGGGTCGTACGACGCCCCGCGGAGGACGAGCTGGGCCTGCGCCGCGCTCGCCGCCGCGCGGGCGCCGATCACGATCTGCGGCCAGTAGTAGCTCAGCGACGGCACCACCATGCCGATGCGGTACCTCGCGTGCGCTGCGTCGGCGGCGCGCGGCACGGTCCGGTCGAGCGGGCTGCGCAGGGTCGCTCCGCCGTGCACGCGGGTCAGGAGGCCCTGGTCGGCGAGCGCCCCGATGTCGCGTCGCACGGTGATCTCGGTCACCCCGAGCTCGGCGGCGAGCTCCCGCACCGACACCGCGCCCTGGCGGCGCAGCTCGTCGAGGATGCGTTCACGGCGCTCGATCGCGAAGCGCGGGGCGCGAGCGTCGTTCATACGGTCGCCTCCCGGTCGGCGGCGCGGAAACGAACGGTGGCGGTGCGAGCGGATGCCGCGGGCCGGAGCCGCACGCGCGTGATGGTGCCGGCGCCCCAGGCGCGATCGACCATCTCATCCGGGACAGGCGGGTGGTCGAGCTCGACCTGCTCGGCATCGTGCTCGACGAGGAGGTCGCGACTGCCCGCCACGGGCCGCACGACGCGGAGGACGCCGGGCCCGACGACCTCGACCCGGCCCCACGCGATCCAGGTGGTCCGCGTCGAGCCGTCGCCGTCGCCGTCGCCGCCGGTGCCGGTGCCTGCCAGCCGCCAGTCGTCGCCGACGATCGCGACGCCGCGCTCGCGGTCGAGCTCGATGCGCCGGCGCCAGGACTCGTCCGGCCCGAGCGGCCAGGCCTGCGAGAGGTCGAGCGACCACGCCGCCGGCCCGCCCGTGGCGGCGTCATCCCGTCCGTCGAGCGGCCCGGTGCGGAATCCGGCGCCCGGCGCCTGCACCGCCCCGTGCGGCTCGGGCACGCTGTGCCAGTCGCTCCGCACGGGCCACAGGTCGTACCGGTCGGGACCGAAGGTGCGGGCGTCGTAGACGGGCCGGCCGACGTCGACGATCGCCGGCAGCCCGTCGAGGGCGACCGTCACGCTGCCGAGGTCGTTGTGGTTGTGGTGCTCGGCGTTGTGGCCGCCCTTCAGCGAGATGGCGAGGCCGGAGGCATCCGATCGTTCTCGCGCGAGCGCCACGGCGAGCGACGGGAGCACGACGCTCGCCGGCAGCGGCGCCTCGGCGGGCGCGGCCGACTGCCAGTCGTGATCGCCGAGGGCGGCGATGAGCCGCCCGAGCCCGCTGTTCGGGGCGTGCGGCGACGCCGGCTCGGCGCGGTGGGCGCGCGCCGCGGCGACGACGTCGTCGAGTCCGAACCGGAGCCCCCACGTGTGTGCGATGCGCCACGGATGCACCGGATCGGGGTGCGGGTTCGCATCCGCGAGTCCCAGCACCCACTCGTCGCCGAGCCGCATGCGGCCGGGGAAGCCGAGCAGTTCGGCGATCCCCGCGAGCTCGGGCTCGGCGGCGGGATCGAACGCGCCGCCGGTCAGCCGCCCGAGCAGCTCGAGCGCCTCGAGCGCGCGGCCGGCACCGTTCCACCAGTACGCGACGCCCTCGTCGATGCCGCCGTCGGCCGGGAGCACGGCGAGATACCGGTCGAGTTCGTCGACGGCGAGCTCGACGATGCGTGCACGCTGCGGGCCGTCGGCGAAGGCAGACCCGGCGGCGATGACGTTGGCGTGGATCCAGGGGCTCCAGTTGCTCGGCCGCGGCGCCGTCAGCCACGTCCAGTCGCGGCGGACGAGGAACGGGCCGAGGACGCGCGACTCGACCTCGGCGGCGAGCCGGCCGAGGAGGCCCGGGTAGGCGGCGTCGAGCTCGTCGCCGATGGTCAGCGCGATCCACGCCGCGAGCCCGGCCATCTCGCCGGCTCCCAGGTCGAGGACCGGATGCGTCGGATCCGGAACGACGCCGCCGGTGCGCGCGAACACGTCGTCGTGGGCCGGCCAGCACCAGGTCGACTGCTCGCAGACGACGAGCACGCCGTCGGCGACCTCGGCGAGCAGTGCGGCCGCGACGTCGGGTGCGGCAGTCGCCCCCGCGTCGAGCGCGGCGGTCGCGGCGAGCGCCGCCACGGCGAGTCGGTCCATCCGGCCGAATACCGCCGCCTCGTATGCGGAGCGGTCGCCGTCGCGCGGGTACCGGGCGAAGTCGGTGAGGCGCGTGTCGGGCCAGGGTGCGCCGCGGGCGGCGAGGGCCCGTTCGGTGAACGCGCGGATCTCGGCCGCGGCGGCGGGATGATCGAGCGTCGCGGCGAAGCGGCGCGGCACGTCGGCGGGGAGCCCTCCGGTGCGCCGCCAGGCGTCGACGAGGGCGCCGCGGCGAATGAGGGCGGGGTGCAGTGCCATGGGGCTCCAGATGCAGAAGAGGATCGACTCTGATCGGTTGTGTTCGAATGCGTTGCCGGTGATCGAAGGAGAGTATTCACTGGTCGTCTGCCGGCCCGCAAGCGCCCGATGAGGAGCCACCGATGACCCACGCCCGCCCAGCCGCGCTCATCGCGATGCGCCCGGACGTCTTCCGCCTCCAGTTCGATGCGCCGCACAGCGCGCGGCTCGCCCAGCTCGCCGAGCTCCTTCGGCCGGGCGTCGTCGACCTCGACGACCCGGCCCTCGCGGAGGACCTCGCCGGGGTCGAGGTGCTCGTCACCTCGTGGGGCGCGCCGCGCCTCACCGCCGACCGGCTCGACCGCATGCCGCGCCTCCGCGCCGTGTTCCACGCCGCGGGCTCCGTGCGGCCTGTCACGACGGAGGCGTTCTGGCAGCGAGGCATCCGCATCACGAGCGCCGCCTCCGCGAACGCGATCCCGGTCGCCGAGTTCACCTTCGCCTCCATCGTGCTCGCGGGCAAGCGCGCCCAGGTGCTCGCGCGCGACCCGCTCGCGCATCGTGACGGCTGGAGCGCGCAGCTGCACGCCGGCGGCTCGTCGAACCTCGGCCGCCGCATCGGCATCGTCGGCTTCAGCCGCATCGGCCGACGGGTGGTCGAGCTGCTGCAGCAGCTCGAGGACGTGGAGGTGCTCGTCGCCGACCCGTACGCCGACCCCGAGCAGGTGCGGGCGGCGGGCGGGCGTCTCGTACCGCTCGACGAGCTGCTCGACGCGGTCGACGTGCTGAGCCTGCACGCCCCCGAGCTGCCCGAGACGCGCGGCATGATCGGGGCCGCCGAGCTCGCCCGGCTGCGCGACGGCGCCACGGTCGTGAACACCGCCCGCGGCGGTCTCATCGACACCGACGCACTGGCCGAAGCATGCGCCCGCGGCCGGCTCGACGCCGTGCTCGACGTCACCGACCCCGAGCCGCTGCCGCTCGACTCGCCGCTGCTGCGCCTGCCGAACGTCTCGATCACGCCGCACATCGCCGGCTCGCTCGGCACCGAGACGCGCCGGATGGCCGACGCCGCGCTCGGCGAGCTCGCCCGCTGGACGCTCGGGCAGCCGCTGGACGAGGAGGTGCGGGTGGGGGACCTGGGCCGACGGGCATGAGCGAGCGCGACCCGCTGGCCCCCATCACGGGCTGGGGCCGGGCCGACTGGCTCGCCCTCGCCGACCGGATGCTCGGCGCCGCGCGGACGGTCGCCTCGCCCCGGCATGCCCAGCTCGACTTCCCGGGCGGGCCCGGGGGCCGCGGTCGCGACGTCGACCGGCTCGAAGGGTTCGCCCGCACCTTCCTGCTGGCCGCGTTCCGCATCGCCGGCTCGCCCGACGACACGGAGGACCTCGCCGACTGGTACGCCGAGGGGCTCGACGCGGGCACCGACCCGCGCTCGCCTGAGCGGTGGCCCCGTCTCGACGAGGTCGACCAGGCGAAGGTGGAGGCCGCCGCCATCGCGATCGGACTGCACCTGGCCCGCCCCCGGCTCTGGGACCGCCTCGACGACCGGGTGCGGGGACAGCTCGTGGACTGGCTGGCCGGGTTCGTGGGCGGCTCGCATCCGCCGAACAACTGGGCGTGGTTCCGCATCGTCGTCGAGCAGTTCCTCGGGAACGTCGGCGGCCCGTACGCCGAGGACGACCTCGACGCCGATCTCGACCTGCTCGACACGTTCGCCCGCGACGGCGGGTGGATCTCCGACGGGGCCGCGCGCGCCTTCGACCATTACACGGGATGGGCGCTGCACCTGTATCCGGTGCTCTGGGAGACCATGCTCGCGCCGGGCGACCCGCGTCGGGCGCGGCTCGCCGGCGTCCGGGCCGGCCTCGACGCGTACCTCGCCGATGCGGTCCACCTCGTCGGCGCCGACGGCGGGCCGCTCATCCAGGGCCGGAGCCTGACCTACCGGTTCGCCGCCGCCGCGCCGTTCTGGGCCGGCGCCCTCGCCGGGTCGACCGCCCTCGAGCCGGGGACCATCCGCCGGGCGGCCAGCGGCATCGTCTCGCACTTCGCCGAACGGGGCGCTCCCGACGCCGAGGGCCGGCTGAGCCTCGGCTGGCACGGCGCGTGGCGGGCGATCGCGCAGTCCTATTCGGGCCCGGGTTCGCCGTACTGGGCGGCGAAGGGCATGCTCGGCATCGCGCTGCCCGAGTCGCACCCGGTGTGGCAGGCGACCGAGCTGCCGCTGCCCGTCGAACGAGGCGACACCCTGCGCCGGCTCGTCGCCCCGGGATGGCTCGTGAGCGGCACGCGCGCCGACGGGATCGTGCGCGTCGTCAACCACGGCACGGATTACGCCCTCGGGCCAGGAGACCTGATCCATGACGGGCCGCTGTACGCGCGTCTCGGCTACTCGACGGCCACCGCACCGCTCCTCGCGGGCGGCGTCGCCGAGGAGCGCCCCGATCAGTCCGCCGGCATCGTGCGGGGTGGGCGGTCGAGCTCCCGGGCGGGATTCGCGACCGACCGGCTCGAGGTGCTCCAGGCCGAAGACGGCAGCCCAGTGGGCGTCGCGATCTCCACGGCCACCGCGCACTGGGTCGACGACCGGCCGCCGCATCCCGACCTCGGGCACCCGCTGCCCGGCGGCCACCTGCGCCGCGGCCCCGAGACGACGACCGTGTCGATCGTGCGCGGTCCGTGGGAGGTCCGCCTCGTCCGCGTCGGACGCGACGGGCTCCGCCCCGGCGACCGTGTGCGCGTCAGCGGCTGGCCCGTGAGCGGGGCGTCGCTGAGCGAGGGTTCCGCGCCACCAGGTGCCGAGCGAGCGGCCGCCGTTCGCACCGACGCGGGGCTCGAGTCCGTGCTCGTCGCGGTGTCGGGCTTCGACGAGACCGGGGTGCAGCTCGACGCGGATGTCACGTTCCTCGGTCCCGCGACCGCCACGCCGTGGGCCGAGGGGCCGGTGGTCGCGGACGAGTGGACGGTGGCCATCATCGCCCTCGCCGGTGTCCGGCCGGGCGCACCGCCGGGCGTGACCCCGGTTCCGTCTGCAGACGTCGTGCGGGTCGACTGGGCCGACGGCGCCCGGGTCGAGATCGACCTCCCGGCCGAGTAGCGCCCGCTGGCGCCTTGACGCGCGCAGCGCCCGCCGGCGCCTTGACGCGAGCGTCGCCGGGTGGTCGCATGGTCGGATGCCGGCAGACCCGCGACCGCTCATCGACGACGAGCAGCTCGACGACCTCGAGCGCGAAGTGCTCGGCCGCGTTCGCGGACGCGTGCTCGAGATCGGGGCGGGCGACGGGGAGAACTTCGGGGCGTGGCATCCCGACGTGTCGTGGATCGGGCTGGAACCCGACGCGCGTCGCCGCACCGAGCTCGCCACGCGGGCTCGCGAGTGGCGCCACGACGCCGCGCCGCTCGACGCCGTCGCGGAGTCGATCCCGCTGCCGGATGCCTCGGTCGACGCGGTCGTCGGCACGTACGTGCTGTGCTCGGTGACCGACCTCGCCGCCGCGCTCGCCGAGGTGCGCCGCGTGCTCGTGCCCGGCGGCCGGGTCGTCTTCGTCGACCACGTCGTCGCGCCGCCCCGGACCCTCAAGCGCGTCGTCCAACGCGTCGCGACGCCCATCTCCAAGCGCTGCTGCCACGGCTGCCACTGGGACCGAGACCCCGAGGCCGCGCTCGCCGCGGCGGGGTTCGCGGGCGACGACGTGCACCGGCTCCGTGTGCGGTCGACGCCGTTCGGCCCGGTGCCGGTACTCGTCTTCGACGGGCATGCCGGGTAAGCGGCGGGCGGCAGGTTAGCGGGCGACCGGCGGGACGTTGTGCGACACGAGTCCTGCCCGGCCCGGTTCCCACCGCAGTTCGGTGAGCGCTGCATTGCCGACGGCGGGAAAGACCTCTCGGTAGCGGTCGGGCGCCACGCCGATCACCGCGCACAGCAGCAGCCGCATGAGCGTGGAGTGCATGACCACCAGCACGGTGCCGTCGGGATGGGCCGCGCCGATCTCCTCGAGCGCGGGCATGGCGCGGGCGATCGCGTCCGTCCCGCGCTCTCCGCCTGGAAGCGGTACCGACGCCGGCTCGGCGAGGTACGCTGCCAGGTCCGCTGGGAACCGGCGGTGCATCTCCGCCCGCGTCAGCCCTTCACCGCGCCCGAACGCCACCTCGCGAAGCCGGTCGTCGGTCCGCAGGGGCACGCCCGCCGCGCGGGCCGACGGCGCCGCGGTCGCGGTGGCCCTCGACTGCGGCGACGACCAGACCGCGGCGAGCCCGGCCGTCGACGCCCACTCGGCGAGGCGCTCCGCCTGCGCGAGGCCGGCGGCGGTGAGCGCGACGTCGGAGGAGCCGGCGTAGCGGTTCTCGTGGTGCCACACGGTCTCGGCGTGACGGGCGAGCACGAGCCTCATGTGCGGGCCTCCAGCCAGCCGAATCGGATGAGCGCCTCCGTGAACCGGGCATAGTGATCGTCGAGTCCGCGGACCCACGCCGGTTCCGGGTCGACCACCGTCGAGGGGCGCGAGAGTCGCGCGGCCACCTCGGCGAGGCGCTCCGAGCCCGAGCGGGCCCCCCACGCGGCGAGCATCGCGGCACCGACCGCGCCGTCCGCCGCGGTGATGGCGAGCGGGACGCCGAGCACCGAGGCACGCACCCGGTTCCACAGCCGGCTGCGGGTGCCGCCGCCGGACGTGCTCACCGTGCGGACGGCGGAGGCCGCGTCGGCGGCGAGCACCTCCAGGCCCAGCCGCTCAACGAACGCGACACCGGCGAACGCCGACAGGAGGCCCGCCGGCCCGAGTGCGCGGAGCGAGTCGAGCGGCGCGGTGCCGTCGGCGGTGAGCACGAACCCGCGGGCGGTGGGCGCGACGACGGGGAATCGCTCGCCCACGCCCGTCAGCGGGTAGCTGAGCGGCACGGTGACCGGATCGAGTGCCTCGGCGCCGGCCTCGAGCGGCGCCAGGTCGCGATCGGACGACACCACCTCGGCGAGCATCCCCGCACCGGTGTTCGACGCCCCGCCGGGCAGCCAGGTCAGCCCGTCCGGCGAGCGGTGCGCGTACACCGCGCCGTCTCCGCCCGACACCGGCTTCGCCGAGACGCCTTTGAAGACGAGGGTCGTGCCGAGCACGGTGTGCCAGGCGCCGGCGTCGAGGGCGCCCGAGGCGAGCTGCGCGGCGCAGCCGTCGGTGAGCCCTGCGAAGACGGGCACGCCGGCCGGGATCCCCGTCTCACGCGCCCAGTCGGCGCCGACGACGCCGATCGTCGTGCCGGGGGCGACCACATCGGGCAGGATGTCGCGCCGGACGCCGAGATGCTCGAGCAGGTCGTCGTCCCAGCGGAGCTCGTGCGTGTCGTAGCCGAGCTTCAGCGCGCTCGTCCAATCGGTCGGCACGGGGTGACCGCAGATCGCCGCGGCGACGACGTCGCCCTGGAGCACGAGACGCCGGTCGCGCAGGTCGCCGTGCGAGGCCCACCACGCCAGCGTGCAGATCGGCCAGCTCGGCTGCGGCGAGTACCCGAGACGCGCCCAGAGCGCGGGGGCCGCCGCGGCGACCTCGCCCGCCGCGGATGCGCCGCGGAGGTCGTCGTACATCACTCCGGGTGTCGCCGGGATGCCTGCTGCGTCCGCCAGCACGACGGAGCCGGAGGTGGAGCAGAGCGAGATGCCTCCGATCCGCTCGCGGGCGGCAGGCGCGAGGGGGGCGATCACCGCGGCGACGGCTCGTGCGGCGGCCGTGCGCCACAGCGCGGGATCCTGCTCGTGCAGACCGTCGACGCGTCGACTGCGCAGCGGGGCGTCGGCGCGGCCGGCGACGTCACCCCGATCGTCGACGACGGCCGCCTTCACGCTCTGCGTGCCGAGGTCGACGCCGACCCACAGCGGGTCGTGCGTCACCGGCGGGCCTGGTCCACGGTCACGAGGTACCGCGCGTACGCGTCCTCGTACTGCGCTGCCATCCGCCGATCAGGCTCGATCACCACCCCGTCGGGGACGGGGTCGTCGGTGAGGCCCTGAGCGATGACCGCGGCACCGCGCACGCCCACCTGCTCCACGCCGGGAAGCATGATCGGCAGCTGCAGGACATCGGCGAACAGCTGGGCGAGCTGCCGTGACCGGAAGCCGCCGCCCACGCCGGTGACCGCATCGACCTCGCCCAGTCTCGCGAGACAGGACCTCGCGGCGAAGGCGATCGCCTCGCACAGCGCCCGCATCAGGTCGTGCCGGTCGCTCGTGAGCTCGAGCCCGTCGAACCTCGCTCGGACCGAGCTGTCCACGAAGGGCGCACGTTCGCCCGCGGACGAGTAGAACGGCAGCGCCGTCACACCGTGGGCCCCCGCGACACTGTCGCGCAGCAGCCCGTCGAGCTCGTCGCTTCGCGTGCCGATCAGCCGGTGCAGCCAGTCGATGGCCGGCGTGCCGACCATCGACGGCATGATGCGCAGCGCGCGATCGGGCGTCGGAGTGCAGAGGTAGCTCCCGGCCGGTTCGCCGTCGACCGGTGCGACCGGCCAGTCGACGAGTTTCTGACAGCTGAGGGTGGTGCCGAGCACCACGACCGCGGCGTCGGTGCGGTGAGCGCCCGCACCGTACTGGCAGGCGACGACGTCGTAGGGCCCCGCGTAGACGGGGGTGTCTGCGGCGAGGCCCAGCTCGGACGCCACGCGCGGGAGCAGGGGGGCGTTGGCTCCCGGGGGCGCGACCTCGGGCAGCAGCGCGCGCCGATGCCCGAACCCGCAGACCTCCGGCACCCAGTCGAGGTAGTCGCGGGTGCGCACGTCGAGGAACGGTGCCGACACGCTGGCCGCGTCGACCACCACGGCGCCGGTGAGCTGCTCGGCGATCGCGTCGACGCAGCGCCCGGCGACGGCCGACCGGTCGAGACTCTCGGGCTCGTGTCGATCGAGCCAGGCCAGGAGCGCGGGCGGGGAACCGGGGAAGAGACACGACCCGGTTCCGCGGTAGAGCTCGTCGGCGACCCCGTCGTCCCACTCGTCGAGGACGGCGGCGGCACGGGAGTCCATCCAGGAGATCGCCGGCCGCACCGGGGAGCCCTGCGCGTCGCGGAGCCACAGCCCGTCGCCCTGGCCGGTGATCGCGATGCCGTCGATCGGCCGGTCGGCCGTGTCGATCACCCGCCGGGCGACCTCGAGGACGGCGCCGGTCAGCTCCTCGATGCGCTGCTCGACGACGCCGTCGCGGCCGGCGTGCAGCTCGGCCGGGCGGGCGACGGCGTCGCCGACGGTGCCGTCGGGCTCGACGACGGCCGCCTTGACGATGCTGGTGCCGACGTCGATGGCGAGTACCCGGCCCGCGGCCCCCGACTCGCTCACGAGACCGACACCTCGGCGTTCGCGCGGTGCGCGAGCGGCGCGCCGGTGAGGTGGCGCACGAGCTCCTCCGCGACGATGGATGCCCCGCGCCGGGCCGTCGACCGGCTGGCGCCTGCCAGGTGCGGTGAGAGCACCACGTTCGGCAGCGACAGGAGCTCGGAGTCGGGGGAGGGCGGCTCCACGTCGTAGACGTCGAGCGCGGCGGCTCCCAGGTGTCCGTCGGCGAGCAGGCGGGTGAGCGCCCCGTAGTCGAGCAGTCCGCCGCGCGCGCTGTTGACGACGACCGCGCCGGGGCGAAGCCGTCTGAGCGCCGCCTCGTCGAGCAGCAGCGTCGTCTCCGGGGTCAGACGGGCGTGCAGGCTCACGATGTCGCTCGCCGCCAGGAGGTCGTCGAGGCTCGCCGGCTCCACGCCGTCGGCGTAGAGGTCGTCGACGGCGGCGTACGGGTCGTGGACGAGGACGCGCGAGCCGAACGCGAGCAGGATCCGGCCGACGAGCCGGCCGATCGCGCCGTAGCCGATGAGGCCGACCGTGGAGCCGGAGAGCTCGATCCCGGCGTTCTCGTATGTGTAGTAGTCGCCGCGCCAGACGCCGCGGGCGAGCTCGGTATGCGCGGCGGTGAGGTGGCGCGTGGCCGCGAGGATCAGGCCCACGGCGTACTCGGCGGCGGCGCGCGCGTTGCGGCCCGGAGCGAACGACACCGCGACACCCGCTGCGCTCGCCGCGTCGAGGTCGCAGTTGACCGGGCCCCCTCGGCTGATGCCGATGAATCGCAGCGCGGGGCTGGCCTCGATGACCGATCGGCTGAACGGTGCCAGCTGGGTGACTGCGGCGTCGACGCCGTCCAACGCGTCGATCAGTTCTTCGACGGAGCCGCTGGCCTCGTCGACGCCGTCGACGGGCCCGAACGGGACCTGCGGCCACGGCAGCGTGAGCTCCCGGAACCGCAGGTCGTCGCTCACACCCGCGCGCGTCGCGTGCGCGAGGATCGCGTCGCGGAACAGGCTCGGGAGGATGAAGTTGTCGCCCGCGATGAGGATGTCGACCATGATGCCCTTCTCGTCGGCCGGATGCCGTGTCCGACCGACCATATCATCAAAGACGATAATTAGAACGTCATAGATGTTAGTATCCCCGGATGCATCGAAGCAGCGAGCGCGGAAGCGCCCCGGGCGACGTCGGGGCCCGGCCGTGAGCGCGGGTCTGGCGCTCTTCCTCGTCGCGTCGCTCTTCGCGTTCGTCTACGGCAGCAACGCGGGAAGCGTGCTGGTCTCCATCGGACTGACCGCGTCGAACACGCCGGTCTGGCTGGCCGTCCTCGCACTCGGCGCGGCCGTCGCCATCGCCCCGGTCCTGCTCGGAACCGGGGTGGCGACGACGATCGCCGCCGAGCTCGTGACGCTCGACGGCGAGGCGGGGCGGTGGCTCCTCGTCGCGGCCGTGGTGTCGGCGATGCTCGTCGCGGCCGTGCTGTCGTGGCGAGGCCTTCCCACGAGCATGACCCTCGCCCTGCT
This sequence comes from Agromyces sp. G08B096, assembly GCF_040267705.1. NCBI lineage: Bacteria > Bacillati > Actinomycetota > Actinomycetes > Micrococcales > Microbacteriaceae > Agromyces > Agromyces sp. G08B096. The sequence continues at coordinate 2,749,930 of NZ_CP158374.1, read as the reverse complement.
CGCGGCGATGACCGGCGTCGGGCTCGGCGCGGGCACCGACGTGTCGTGGCCGCGCCTCGCCGAGGTGGCCGCCGGGCTCCTGCTCGCGCCCCTGCTCGGCGTGATCGCCGCACTGCTGCTCCGGCTGGGCCTGCGCCCGTGGCGGACGCGCTGGGCCGTGCGCGACGTCGCCGGTGGCGTCCATGTGCTCGCGTTCGCCGCGCTCGCGATGGCCTTCGGCGCCGCGGACGGCCAGAAGATCCTCGCCGTCATGGCCGTGGCGATGGACACGGTCGGCGAGCGGGCCGAGATCGTGCCCCTGCAGCTCGCGGTCGCCGGCGTGGTGTTCGCCGCCGGTGCCGCGTTCGGCGTCCGCCGGATGGCGGCCACCGTCAACCGCGGGGTGCTGGCGGTGCGCCCCGACGCGGCGGCGACGAGCGAGCTGGCCACCGCGGCCGTCATGTTCGGCGGGTCGGCGCTCGGGGTGCCGGCCGGGATGTCGCAGGTCGTGAGCGGTTCGCTCATCGGCATCGGGATGTCATCGGGAATGAGGAGGATCAGATGGGAGAACGCCGCCAGACTCGGCAACGCCTGGGTGGCGACGGTGCCGGCGACGCTGCTGGCCGGGTTCGCGGCCGGGCTGATCGTGGGCGCCGTCGCGGTCTGAGGCTCCTGCCTTCCGCGCTCGGGTCTCGGACCGACCGCGAGCTCGTCCGACGGCTCTCCGAGCAGGTCGCCGCGCTCGATCGGGGGGTCGAGGTCACCGCCCGGATGCTGCGGGGCGAGCTCGAGCCCGAGGCCGCGAGGCGCCGGCTGCGCCGCATCGAACACGACGGCGACGATGCGCGCGGTGCGGTCGTCGAAGCGATCTCGCGGGCATTCATCACGCCGATCGACCGGGAGGACTTGTTCCGTCTGTCGCGGTCCATCGACGACGTCCTCGACACGGTGCGCGACCTCGTCCGCGAGTACGACCTCTACCGGATGCCGCCCGACCCCGTGCTCGCGACGGTCTTCGCCGGCGTCGCCGCGGCCGTCCCGCGTCTCGGCGAGGCCGTCGGGGAGCTGGGTGCAGATACCACGCGCCTGCGCGAGGCCGCGCTGCAGGCGAAGAAGAACGACGTCCGGCGCCGGTTCCAGCGGGCGATGGCCGAACTCCTCGAGGGTGCGGGCAGCGATGCGCGGGCGCTCGAGCGGCGGGAGCTCCTGCGCCGGGTCGACGGAATCGGGCTGCGGCTCGGCGAGGCGGCCGACGCCATCGCCGACGGTGCCGTGAAGCGAGGGGCGTGACGGTGACGAGTGAACGAGAGGCGACGATGGACGGACAAGCAGTGACGGCGATGGACGGGATGACGGCGGCCGGAGGCCCCCCGGAGTTGCGAGCGCTCGCCGCCGATCTCGCGCGACGGGCGAGCCGGCTCGTGGCCGATGAGCGCCAGGCGGGTGTGTCGGTCGCTGCGACGAAGTCCTCGCTCGTCGATGTCGTGACCGCGGTCGATCAGGCGTCGGAGGCGTTCATCCGCGCCGCGCTCGCAGAGCTCAGGCCGGACGACGGCTTCATCGGCGAGGAGTCGGGCTCGAGCGCGGGTGCCAGCGGGCTGACCTGGGTGGTGGACCCCATCGACGGCACGGTGAACTTCCTGTACGGCATCCCGGCCTATGCGGTGTCCATCGCGGTGATGTCGGGATCCGACCCCTTCGACGGCGGGCTCCTCGCCGGTGCCGTCGCGAATCCGGCGACCGGTGAGATCTGGAGCGCGTCCCGCGGCGGTGGAGCCTTCCTCGACGGTCGTCCCGTCCGGGCGAGTGCGGCGGGAGAGCTCTCCCTCGCGCTCGTCGGCACCGGCTTCTCGTACCTGCCCGAGCGACGGCGTGCGCAGGGCGCCATGACGGCCGAACTCCTGCCGCGCGTGCGCGATCTGCGGCGGATCGGCGCAGCGGCACTGGACCTGTGCGCGGTGGCGACGGGGCGTCTCGACGGCTACGTCGAACGGTGGCTGAATCCGTGGGACTACGCCGCGGGGGTGCTGATCGCCGAGGAGGCCGGTGCCGCGGTCTCGGCGACGGAGCCGGCGGCGGACGGGAGCCGGCTGGTCACCGCGGCGGCGCCGGGGATCGCCGCGGAGCTCGCCGACGTCGTCGCGCCGCTCGACGCTGCCGTCCTGGCCCGCCTCGGCGTCGCTGGCGAAACGTCGAATTAACGGTAGAAATCACATCACAAAAGATGTTCATCACGAATTCCTTGTGCTTTTTCTCCCCGTTCAGTTAGTCTCATCATGCTCGGTCAGTGCGGCCCGGAGCGGTTCCGGCCCGCTGCCGTCTGGCAGAAAGAGGTAGCTTCCGTGGAATCGCCCGTCGCTCACCGGTCCGGGGACCTGTTCCCCGCGACCGCACGATGGATCTGGCATGCCGACGAGGAGAGCCCGCGCAACGCGTGGCGCTGCTTCCGTGCCGAGTTCATCGGCTCGGACCCGACGGCCCGCCTCCGGATCACCGGCGACTCGCGGTACACCGTGTGGGTGAACGGACACCGCGTCGGCGACGGACCCGTCCGCGGGTACGTCGGACAGTACCGCGTCGACACCTGGGAGATCGGGCACCTGCTCGTCGAGGACGGCCCTAACACGGTCGCCGTCCTCGTGCGGCACTTCGGTGTGCCGACGTTCTCGCACCGCCGATCGCGCGGAGGACTCCTGCTCGCCGTCGAAGCGGACGGAGCCGGAGCGCTCCTCGTGAGCGACGGCCGCTGGCTCTCGACGGCACACCGCGGCCAGGAGCCGCGCTCCAGTCGCATGTCGCCCCAGCTCGCCTTCACCGAGGTGGTCGACGGTCGCTGGGAGCCCGGATGGCACGAGGCGGACTTCCGCCCCGGCGCCGGGTGGACGCCCGTCGAGGTGCTCGGGCCCGAGGGGACGGCGCCCTGGGGCGCCCTGGCTCCGCGCGACATCCCTGCGCTCGAGGAGCGGACGGTGCGGCCCGCCTCCGTCGAAAGCCTCGCGTTCACGACGCGGCACGACTTCGGTGCCACGATCGACGCACGCAACCACTTCGTCCCGGAGACCGAGCACCATGCCGACGTCGTCGCCTATGCGGGCTACGTGGCCACCGAGATTCAGCTCGACGCGGCGGCGACGCTCGAGATCTCCCTGCCCTTCGCCCGCTCGCACGTCCGAGTCACCGCTATCGGCGTCGATGGTCGGTGGAGCGAGCGCGACGACCTCGACCACGACCCGGCCCTCGGCCGCTCCACACGGCTCGACCTCGACGCCGGGACGCATCTGCTGCTCATCGAGACCAGTCTCACCGACCACGGCTACCCGCTGAACCTCCAGCTGAGCGCCGACGGAGGCAACCTGGTCGTCCGGGCCCCGAGCGCCCACCAGTCCGAGACCCCCTTCGTCGCGTGGACCGTCGCCGTCGCCGAGGCGGATCCGGCTCGCGCGCTGGCGCATCCTCCCGTCGAGGCTCCGCCGTTGCCGGCGGGTTCCCGAGCGCGTGCGAGCGAGCTCGTGTCGGGCGGAGCGACCCCCGGTCCGGGTGAGGAGCCGGTGCGCGCCATCGCCGCCGCCCACGTCAGCCCCGCGAGCGTGTACGGCGACAACGTGCATCCGAGGTCGCGCTCGACGGTCCTGCCGCCCCGCTCGCTGAGCGCCCTCTGCTCGGCGCAGGCCGCGTGGCTGCCGCATCGCGAGGGCCTCGACGCCGAGGTCGTGTTCGACCTCGGCGAGGAGGTCTCCGGCTACTACGAGTTCGAGCTCACCGCGCCGGAGGGAGCCGTCGTCGACGTCTACGGGTTCGAGTACCTCCACGAAGGATGGCGCGAGGACACGATCGGCTGCGACAACACGCTCCGCTACACGACTCGCGAGGGTCGCCAGCGCTACCGCAGCGAGGTGCGGCACGGCGCGCGGTACGTGCAGCTGACCGTCCGGGATGCCTCTGCCCCAGTGCTCGTGCACGAGATCGGCGTCGTCGCCGCCCACTACCCGGTGTCGCGGACCGGCCGGTTCGAGGCCAGCGACCGGCTGCTCGTCGATGCCTGGGAGCTCTCGCGGCGGACGCTCATCACCTGCATGGAGGACACCTTCGTGGACTGTCCCATCTACGAGCAGGCGTTCTGGGTGGGCGACAGCTACTCCTCCTCCCGATTCGCATCGGCGATGTTCGACGCCGATGCGCTGATCGAGCGCTGCCTCCGACTGGTCGCCGGCTCGGAGGCCCAGACCCCGCTGCTCACCTCACAGGTGCCGTCGGGCTGGACCAACGTCATCCCGAACTGGACGTTCCTCTGGGTCATCGCGGTACGCGACCACTGGTTCCGCACCGGCGACGCCGCCTTCGCCGCGGAGCTGCTGCCAGCGGTCACCCGCACGCTGGACGCCTTCGACGCGTACCGCGACGAGCGCGGACTGCTCAGCATCGACGCCTGGAACTTCCTCGACTGGGCCAAACTCGACCACGACAACAGCGGCGTCGTGGGACACCAGAACATGCTCTTCGTCATGGCCTGGGACGCCGCGGCGGCCCTGGCCGCCGCGCTCGGCGACGCCGGATCGGCCGAGCGACTGACGGCGCGCGCGGAGGAGCAGCGGGCGATCGTCGTGCGGGAACTCTGGGACGACGGCGCGGGCGCGTACCTCGACTCCATCGCGGTCGACGGCACCCGGTCGAACGGGTTCAGCCAGCAGACGCAGCTGTTCGCGCTCCTCGCGGGCGCCGGCGATGCGGACCGGCTCGACCGGCTCCAGGACCTCGTCGTCGAGCCCCCGGCCGGGTGGGTGCGGATCGCGAGCCCGTGGCTCGCGATCTTCCTCTACGACGTCCTCGCGGGCCGCGGCCGCACCGACCTGGCGGTCGCCGACCTCCGGGAGAAGTACGGGATGATGCTCGAGCAGGGCGCGGTCACCTGCTGGGAGACCTATCCAGGCTCGACCATGTCGAACGTCGACCGCGTGACCCGCTCCCATTGCCACGCCTGGTCGGCGGCCCCCGCCTCATTCCTGCCGGAGCGCGTGCTCGGCATCCAGCCACTGGAGCCCGGATTCGCGCGGGTGCGCATCGACCCGTTCGCCGGCGACCTCGACTGGGCGCGCGGCCGGGTCCCGCTGCCTGCGGGCGGCGAGCTGTCCGTCTCGTGGGCGCGAGCCGACGACGGCGGCCTCGACGTCGAGGTCGTCGCCCCGGCGGGCGTCGACCTCGAGTTCGCACCCGGTCTCCGCCCCTCCGTCCAACGCATCCCCACCGCCTGAACCCGAACCGCGGGTCATCGGCCGATCGAAAGGAACCCCCATGTCCGAATCTCGTTCTCGCCGCGGGTATCGCCGCGCGACCGTGCTCGCCGCAACGGCCGCCGCGGGACTGCTGCTCACGGCCTGCAGCACCAACGGGCCGTCCGGAGCCGGTGATGGCGAGCGCACGCTCACGATCATCGCCTCCGGCAGTCAGCAGACGGCGCTGGAGGCGCTCATCGAGGAATACGAGGAGGCGAACCCCGGGGTCACCGTCACGGCCTCCTTCGCCCCCAACCAGGAGCTGCAGACCTCCGTCCGGACCCAGCTCGCCGGCGGCAACGCGCCCGACATCGTTGCGGTGTACCCGGGCAACGGCAGCGCCATGTCGATGGCGCAGCTCGCCGAGGCGGGCATGCTCGAGGACCTCAGTGACCAGGAGTGGACCTCGACCGTCCCCGAGGGCTTCCAGGGCGCGTTCACCTACGAGGACGGCGTCTACGTGTACTCGCCGGGGGCGAGCGTCCTCGGCGTCGTCTACAACACCGAGCTCTTCGAACAGCTCGGCCTCGAGGTGCCGACCACCATGAGCGAGTTCGAGGCCGTGGCCGAGCAGGTGAAGGCCGCAGGTGTCACACCGCTGGCGCTCGGGACGAACACCCCGTGGATCACCCAGCTGATCCCGTACGCCCTGGTGCCGGGCATGGTCTATTCCGAGGACCCGGACTTCGGCCAGCAGATGATCGACGGCGAGACGACCTTCGTCGAGTCGGGCTGGCTCGACGCCTTCTCGACCTACGCCGACTGGCAGGCGCGCGGGTTCTTCAACGAGAACCCGAACGGGACGACGAGCGACCAGATGGTGCAGGCGCTCGGCGACGGGACCGCGGCGATGGCCGTCATGGTCTCGGCGACGCTGGAGGGGTATCAGGACGTGATGGGGGAGAAGCTCGGCTACTTCCCGCTGCCGGCCACCGACGACGAGGCGCGCAACTGGATCCCCGGCGGCACCGTCGTCGGACTCGGCGTGACCACGCAGGCCGCTGACCCCGAGCTCGCGAAGGACTTCATCGCCTTCCTCGGCGAAGAGGAGAACATCGTCGAGATGGCCACCGCCATGAACTCGATCCCCTTCGCCCCGTCCGACGAGCTGAGCCCGCTCCTGACCCCGTTCGCCGAGTACTTCGACGCCGGCGAGACGGCGCCGTTCCCCGACCAGACCTGGCCGAACGCCGAAGTGCAGCCGGCCATGTTTGCGGCCATCCAGGAGATGCTCGGCGGGCAGACCACGCCCGAGGGAGCGCTCGCCCAGATGGACGAGGCCTTCGCGCAGTGACGTCCTCGTCCACGCTCGAGAGTGCGGCGGCGCCCGAGGTCGCCGCCGCACCCCGGGTGCCGTCGCCCCGGCGGCGGCGGCCCCGCATCCACACGTCGCCGCCCTGGTGGTTCGCGCTGCCGGCGTTCCTCATGTTCGCCGCGATCGTGGCGGTGCCGACCTTCACCGGACTGGGCGTCGCGTTCACCGACTGGTCCGGCCTCGGCGAGATCGAGCACATCGTCTGGTTCCAGAACTTCATCGACGTGTTCAGCGACAAGCAGGCGCTCGGCTCCATCCGAAACACGCTGCTGCTGACGGTCGTCATCGTGATCGTGCAGAACGTCATTGGTCTGCTGCTGGCCCTCGGCGTGCACAGCCGGGTGAAGAGCCGGTTCGCGCTCCGCACGATCTTCTTCGCTCCCATGGTCGTGAGCGCGGTCATGATCTCGTTCGTCTGGAAGTACATCTACAACCCGCGACCCGACGCCGGCATCAACGGGGTGCTCGGCGCTCTCGGGCTCGACTGGCTGCAGCAGGACTGGCTCGGAGATCCGGAGATGGCCCTGTGGTCGATCGCGATCATCGTGATCTGGCAGGCGGCGGGCTACTCGATGGTCATCTTCCTCGCCGGGCTCACGGGCATCCCGGAGGAGCTCTACGAAGCCGCCATGGTCGACGGGGCGACGCCCATGCAGCGCTTCCGGCACATCACGATCCCGCAGCTGGCCCCTGCCATGACGATCAACGTCCTGCTCTCGCTCACGGGGGCGCTGACGCTGTTCACCCAGGTGCTCACGACGACCGGCGGCGGTCCGGGCTACGCCACCGAGACGCTCTCGACGATCATCTACAAGGAGGCCTTCATCTACGGCAACTTCGGCTACAGCGCCGCCATCGCCGTCCTGCTCACGATCGGCGTCTCCATCGTGGCGTTCACCCAGCTGCGCATCATGCGCCGCAGGGAGGTCGACTGATGACCAAGCGCTACACGTTCCGCACCCTGCTGCTGGAGATCGGCCTCATCGCGGCGGCCGTCGCGTTCCTCTTCCCGGTGTACGCGCTCCTGACGATGGGGTTCAAGGACGCGGCGGAGATCGTCACGAATCCGCTCGGGCTGCCGTCGACGCTGAACTTCGACAACTTCGGGCGCGCGATCGAGTCGGCCAGGCTCATCCCGGCGACGGTCAACAGCCTCATCATCACGGTCGCGAGCGTCGGCGGGCTCGTGCTGTTCGGCTCCCTCGCCGGGTACGTGCTGGCCCGGCGAGCGACCCGGATGAGCTATTGGGCGTACATGGCGATGGTCGCCGGCATCATCCTGCCGTTCCAGCTCGCGATGATCCCGCTGTACCGGGCGATGGTCGTCCTCGAGCTCACGGGCACGCACCTCGGCGTCATCCTCTTCTACTGGGGCGTGCACATGCCGTTGACCGTCTTCCTCTACACGGGTTTCGTCCGCGCCCTGCCCGACGACTACGTGGGTGCCGCGCTGATCGACGGCGCCAATCACTGGCAGGCGTTCTGGCGGGTTCTCTTCCCGTTGCTCCGCCCGGTCACGGGGACCGTGATCATCCTGAACGTCGTGTCGGTGTGGAACGACTTCTTCACCCCGCTGCTCTACCTCGGCAACTCGGGGTTCGAGACCATCCCGGTCCGGGTGTACTCCTTCGTGAACGAGTACACGTCCGACTACGGGCTGGTGGCCGCCGGCATCATCCTCGCGTCGCTGCCCGTGCTGGTGCTGTTCCTGCTGCTGCAGCGCTACGTCATCCACGGCTTCGCGAGCGGGCTGAAGGGATGACCCGCCGCCCGGTGTCGCTCGCGTCGACCGCGACGCCCGTGACGAGCACCGTGCAGCGCACGCTGGTGCCCGGCGAGGTGCTCGCCGCTGGCGTCGAGGCGCCTTTCCGCCGGTTGGCCGAAGGGCCAGGCGAACCGCATCTGCCGCGGGGCGGCCGGCCCGACGCGGCCGAACCCCTCGCACGGGTGCGGCTCGGCCACCTGACCGATCTGCACCTCGCCGACGTCGCGTCGCCGCTGCGGCTCGACTTCGTCGATCCCGCGCGGTGGTCGGGCCCGGTGCCCTACGCGTTCCGCCCGCAGGAGCTGCTCGCCACCCGCGCGGTGACGGCGGCGCTCGAGACGCTCGACGCCCTCGGGGTCGACCTCGTCGTGCAGACCGGCGACGCGGTCGACAACGCGCAACGCAACGAGGTGCGCAGCTACCTCGCCGCGATGCGCGGCGGGCGCGTCGACCCGCTGCTCGGCGACCCGGACGCGAGTCCGCTCTCGTCGGAGTGGCCCGTGCAGCGGGTCTGGCAGCCCGAGCGGCCGGGCAACGCGTACAGCGAGCGCTTCGGACTCCCGGTGATCCCGGGGCTCCTCGCCGAGGCGGCGGCCACCCACGCGAGCGGCGGGCTCGAGACGCCGTGGGTCGCCGTGCGCGGGAACCACGACGTGCTGGTGCTCGGCACCGCCCGCCTCGGCGACGACTTCGACGGCATCGCCCGGGGCGCGCGCAAACCGCTCGCCGGCGATCCGCACGCTCACGCCGGACTGGACGAATACCTGACCGGACCGCACGCCGTCTACGCAGGCCCGGCCGCGACCATCGCCGCGGACGAGGCCCGGGCGCTGCTCGGCCCGAGGGAGTTCGCCGTCGCCCATCGCGACGACCGGGCCGGTCCGGTCGCCGGGCATGGGCTCGCGTCGTCGCCGGACGCGGAACGGCACGGCCGCTACGTGGCCGATCTCGGCGACCGGTTCCGCCTGGTGGCGTTCGACACGAACAACCACCGCGGGATGTGGGACGGCATGCTCGCCCGCGAGCAACTCGCCTGGGTCGACGATGCGCTCTCCGCGGCCGACGAGGACGGGCGGCTCGCCGTGCTCGTCACGCACCACGGCAGCGGGTTCCTCGCGAACGACTACCGGATGTGCGCCGACGAGATCGCCGATCCGGACGCGATCGTCGACCTCCTCCTGCGGCGCCGCAACACCGTCGCATGGCTCAACGGCCACCACCACGGCAACCAGGTGCGGATCCACCCGCGCCCCGGCGGGTCGGGCGTCGTCGAGATCACCACCGCCGCGATCGCCGACTGGCCCTGCCAGGTGCGGGAGATCGAGATCGAGGAACTGCCGCGCAGCATCCGGATCACGACCACGATGCACCACGCCGCCGTCGGCGAGCGGCCGGGTCTCGATACGCCCGCGGAGCTCGCCCGGTTGCATCACGAGCTCGCCGCCAACGAGCTCTGGCGCGGCGCCGGCCGGCCGGGCGCACTCGGCGCGGACGCCGACCGGAACGTCGTCGTCACGCTCGTCCATCCGCTGGCACGCGAGCGCTGAGGGCCGACGCACCGCGGCCGGCTTCCGCTCATCCACTATCCCGCTCCACCAACCGATCCGTCCGACTGCTGAGCAAGGAGCTGACATGTCCTTCACCCGCAAAGAGTTCATAGGCCTGACCACCCTCCCGGCGCTCGCCGGCCTCGGCACCGTCGCCGGGTCGGTCGTCGCGCCGGCCGCCGCGGCACCCGCGGCGGCGGCGACCGCGCCCGTCGCGGCATCCGCGGTGCGCGCGATCGCGGGGGCCGATCCCGCCGACTACGACTTCACGCTCGTGCGGCCGGTGTTCCAGACCCTGCTCCAGCTCCCGCGGCTGACGGTGCTGCAATGGTTCGGCGTCGACGAGGACACCGGCGAGATCTGGGCGACGCAGGCGATCCCTCCGGCCACCGGGAACTCCGAGTCGTTCGCGCTCAGCCGGCTCAGCCACACCGGCCAGCTCCTCGACCACATGATCCTCACCTCCGCCGGGCACGGCACAACCGTCGGCATCCAGCGGATCGACGGCCGGCCGTACGTGTGGACGAACTGGAACCATGTGGACGCCGGCAACACCATCACGGGCAACCGGCTCGTGCGGCTGCCGTACCTGCCGGGCGAGACCGTCCCGTCGACGCATCCCGAGATCGAGACGCTGTCCTCCTTCACCACGTCGTACGTGACGCCGGTGCTCGACCCGCAGAACGGCACCGTCGGATTCCGGATCAGCGACACCGCGGGGCAGCGCCTCCAGCTGCGGCGCATCGACGACGTCGTGGCGGGCGTCGACGCGCCGATCGGCGTCACGATCCAGATCCCGGGCGACCTCGTGCACATGCAGGGCTTCGCCGTCGACGGCACGGATGCGTACTGGTACTCCGGCGACACCAACTCGGCCACCTACCCGAGCGAGATCACCCGGTTCTCCTTCACCGACGGCCAGGTCAAGACCCGGGTGACCCGGGTGTTCGGAGAGGACCCGGAGGGCGGGTACCGAGGGAACTTCCGTGAGCCCGAGTCGATCTTCCTGCACAAGGACAAGCTCACGGGGCGCAAGACGCTCTTCGCCGGTGTGGTGACGGGGGAGCAGGGCCGTCGCCGATCGAAGGTGTACGCGTTCCCCGACCTCGGCGCCGACGCGTTCACCGGGCAGCAGCTCCAGCCGATGCAGCCGCACCCCCTCACCGAGCAGCGCGGGCGCCACCGCATGCCGCCCTCCGGCCTCACCCAGCTGGCCGCGCTCCGCGACCCCGGCTCGTACTACTTCTCCTCTGCCGCGTTCGCAGCGCTCGCGGACCGACCCGCCTCGGCCTCGGCGAGCGGGTACCTCCTCGACGTCGGCGCGCTGACGTCGCACGGGAGCGGCGGCTGCCGCCAGACGCTCACACGGTACGGCACAGGCACGCTGCCCGAGATGTTCGTGCGCATCGTGACGGAGACCGGCGCGACGTCGCCGTGGGGAAAGATCGCCGTCGCATCGGCCTGACCGTGTTCCGACCTGAGAGGATGAAGCCATGCCCGCCGGCAGAGCTCCCCGAGACAAGCGCCTGACCCGTGTGCTCGAGCACGTGCTGCAGGCGGGAACGGCTTCGAGTGCCGAGCTCGCTTCGCTGACGGGCGTGTCGCTCATGACGATCCACCGCGATATCGACGCGCTCGTCGACCGAGGCCTCGTGCGGAAGTTCCACGGCGGCGTCTCCGCGCTGCCGTCCACCGTCTTCGAATCGAGCTCCGAGTTCCGGATGCGCGTGAACACGACGGCGAAGGAGGCCATCGCCCGCGAGGCCGTCACCCTCGTCGAGCCCGGCATGTCGGTGCTGCTCGATGACTCGACGACCGCCTACTCCGTGGCCGAGCTGCTCCCGCAGATCGGACCGCTGACGGTGGTCACGAACTTCCGTCGCGTGATCGATCTGCTCCACGACAAGCAGGACATCCAGCTGATCGCGCTCGGCGGCGACTACTCGCGCACCCACGACTCGTTCCTCGGCGTCGGCGCCGAAGACGCCGTCTCGGCGCTGAACGTGGATGTCGCCTTCCTCAGCACCTCGGCGATGACGCCCGAGATGACGTTCCATCAGGAGCAGGCGATCGTACAGGTGAAGCGGCCCATGATGAGTGCCGCGACGCTGTCCGTGCTGCTGATGGATGCGAGCAAGCTCGCGCGCACCGCCCTCTACCGGCTCGCGCCGACCTCGGCCTTCGGCCGGGTGATCATCGACGATGCCGCACCCGCGGACGTCGTGGAGCGGATCGCCGAGAACGTCGACGTGCACGTCGCCGCGAGGCAGACCGCATGACGCTGCGGATCACGGGTCATCGCGGAGCGCTCGCGGTGGCACCCGAGAACACCATGCGCTCGTTCCAGGCCGCGGTCGACGCCGGCGTCGACGAGATCGAGCTCGACGTCCACCTGTCCGTCGACGGGTATCTCGTCGTGATCCATGATGAGACGCTCGATCGCACCACCGACGGGTCCGGTCCCGTGTCCGCGCACACCTGGGCCGAGATCGCCGTCCTCGACGCCGGCCTCGGCGAGCGGGTGCCGCAGCTCGACGAGGTCCTCGACCGGTTCCCCGACACCGCATTCCAGATCGAGGTGAAGGCCGCGGCGGCCACGGCCGCCGTGCTCGACGCCGTGCGCGAGCGCGGAGACCGCGGGGGAGCGATCGTCATCACGAGCTTCCTCCCCGAGGCGATCGCGCCAGCGCTCACCGGCGACCGCACGTGGCGGGTGGGGCTCATCTGCGGCAGGAACGAGCCGGGCAAGCCCGACCTGGCCGAGGAGCTCGGCGTCGACCAGCTGTACCTGCACTGGGACGTCGCGGCCGCACCGGTCATCGCCGGCCGGCCGGTCTACGTCTGGCCGTGCAACGACGTGGCGTCGGTGCGCCGGGCGGCCGACGAGGGCTTCGCCGGGTTGACGACGGATGACCCCGCTGGTGCCGTCGCCGCCCGCGCGGCGCTCCGACCGGCCTGACGGGCCGGCAGCACCGCGACGCCTGCAGCCGCCGGCTCCGCCGCCCGAGGGCGGGGAAGCCGGCGGCTGCAGTCGGCTGGCAGTGCTCGATGGGCCTGAGGTCAGACCTGCCGGAACTCGATTCCGAGCAGCGATGCCGCCGCCCGGTACTCCGCGGCCCGGGCGCCGACCGACAGCGACCAGTGGTGCCCGACTCCGGTCGCCGACCAGGCGTCGACCCATTCGCCGGGATCGCGTCCGAAGTCGACGCGGCTCGTGGTGTTGCCGATCTCGAGCAGCGGGCCGGGCACCACGGTGCCCTCGGAGGCGACGAAGACCAGGGAGCCGTCGCGGTCCTGCCCGAGTCCGAGGAGGGTCACTGGGCCGTGCTGCACGTCGAACTCCACCGAGACGCCCCAGCCGCGCTTGCCGTGGTAGACGCCGAGACCGCGCAGCAGCGGATCGCGACTCGAGACCGCCAGATGGGCGGGACCGTCGTGGCCCATCTCGACGACGCCGTCCTCGAAGTTCAGCGCCTGGATCTCGCAGAACGATCCGCCCGCCCCCACGACCTGCGTGGCGAGCTGGGCGACGGTGGTCCGCAGTTCGAACTCGCCGGTCGCCGGGATGCCTCGGGCGGTCAGCAGCGAGGCCCCGAGGATCATGCCCGCGCCGAGGCGTTCGTGCTGCTCGCCGGCGAGACCGCGGTGATAGTACGCCAGCGAGTCCAGCTCGAACTCCTCGACGAGGCGGTCCAGACCCACCGAGACCCGCGCGCCCCACGCGAAGTCCTCCTCCACGACGCTGTCGTCGAGGGTGAAGATCTCGCGGGCGAGGGCCATCCGTTCTCGGGTCTGCTCGTCGGTCACCTCCTCGACCCGCACCCGGAGGTCGTCGAACTCGAGCACCTCGACGTGTGAACCGAACGTGGCCGGAAGCAGGGTGAGATCCGTCGAGACGTCGAGCATGCCCGGGTACAGGTGGCCCATCAACCCGTGTCGAGCGTGTCGCAGCGCCGCCCGCACGTGTGCCGCCCGGATCCACTGACCGATGCGCTCCCAGGCCGATTCCTGGCGGAGCCAGCCCGAGACGGAGCGGAAGGGGATGCCGGCCCGCCGGAAGACGTTGCCCACCTCCGGAACCGGGCACTGGCCGCAGTACGCGAGCCAGGCGCCGGTGTCGAAGGCGGCGTGATCCATCTTCTCCGTGGGCTGCAGGTCGATCACCAGCACGGGGGTGTTCGCCCGCTGAGCGATGGGCAGCACCATCGAGCTCGTGAGATAGGTCGTCAGGAAGAGCACGATGAGATCGCAGTCGGCGCGTCGCAGCTGCTCGGCCGCGGCGGCCCCCTCCTGGGCGTCGGAGATGAAACCGACGTCGGTGACCTCCGCGTCCATCGCCTGGAACCGCTCCGACACGTACGCCGCCGAGGCGTGCAGCTGCGGCAACAGGCCGGGGAACTGCGGCCAGTACGTGCCGAGTCCGCCTGCGACGAGGCCGATCCTGGGTTTCCGTCTCGTCTTCGGCGGCAGCAGCCGGTCGACGGAGGCCGGTGCGGGGATACTCATCGGCGCTCGCCCTCCAGCGCCGGACGCGGCGCGGTGCGTTCGTGGGCCGGGATCTGCCGTCGAGTGATGACGATGCCCATGAGCGTGGAGACGACGAGGCACGCGACGAGGCCCCAGAGCAGCACCTCGGGGCTCCAGGCGAGCAGCGCCGGCGTGAACAGGGCGACGAGGGCGAAGACGCCGCGCGCCACGGCGTAGCTCACCCCCTGCGCCGTGCCGCGGACGTCCTGACGGAAGAGCAGCTGCGACCACACCTTGTAGTTCGCCTCCCCGGCGAAGTTGTACGCGATGTTGTAGAGCGCGAAGAACACCACCATGGCGACGAGGCTGGAGCCCGCGGAGACGGCCCCGACGGCGAAGGCCAGGATCTGCAGGATCGCGGCCGCGACGAAGAGCCGGTCGCGCCACACGGTATCGGCGAAGCGCACGAACACGAGTCCGAGGACGATCGCGAGCGGGAGGAACGCGAAGTTCATGACGGTCGCGACCGTCTGGCTCGCACCACTGACCGTCACGAGGAAGTAGGTGCCGAACTGGCCGAAGGTGTTCGCGGCGATGCCCCAGAAGACGTAGTAGGCGAAGGTGGTGAGGAGCGGCCAGAGCGTCGCCGGCCGGAGGAGGTCGGCGAGCGGGGCGCGCTCGAGTTCGGGGCGGTCCGACTCGAGGTCGGCGCGGTCGGCCTCGAGTCCGCTCGCGTCGTCGCGATGGTCCTCGAGCTTCAGTCGCGAGCGGAGGGCCCAGGTGACGATGGCCGCGATCGCGAGATGGCCCACGATCAGCTGCGTGCCGAAGTAGCCGAGCGTGGAGGTGACGATGCCGAGAACCGTCACGACCGCGATGCCGATCGTCCACATGACCTGGGTGAAGCCGATGAGGCGACCCCGAGCCCACACCGGCACGGAGTCGGAGACGACGGCGAGCGACGTGGGCAGGTCGGCTCCGGCCGCGAGTCCGGCGATGAGGACGCCGATGAGGAGCACGGTCGCGTCGGGTGCGAACACGATGAGCAGCGTGCCGACGGCGTAGACGGCGATGTCGACGCCGTAGACGAGCTTGCGACCGAACAGGTCGGCGAGGCGGCCGCCGACGAGCGATCCGATCGCGATGGAGGCGGTGAGGATGGCGCTGATGGAGCCCAGCATCCACACCGACATGTCGAAGTGCTCGCCCCAGATGGCGAGGGAGACCCCGACCGAGACGATGATGCCCGAGTCGAGGTAGGAGGCCATCCCGGAGAGGGCGGCGAGGCGCCAGTATCGGCCGGGGATGCGTTGTCTCTGGGGGGTTGGAGTACTCACGTGACAGCTCTGTCTTTCGCTTGGGTCGTGCGTTCGGATGGCGTCGTGGACAACCGGCGCCGCAATGACGTAGCGTGACGATAGCTGGATTAAATCGATTTTACAACCGGTCGTTACGCCGTTCGAGGAGGAACGCGAACCGATGATCTCCCCACAGCTGGACGCGCTGTTCGACGCTCCGCCGCGACGATTCGGGCCGACGCCGCTCTGGTGGTGGTCCGGGGCCGCCGTGACGGAGGACCGGCTCGCGTGGCAGCTCGAGCGGTTCGACGAGGGCGGAATCCACAACCTGGTCGTCATCAACCTCGCACCCGCCGGGCCGCTGTTCGGCGCCCTCGCCGACGATCCGCCCTGGTTCAGCGAGACGTGGTGGGACCGGTTCCGCCTGACCTGCGAGATCGCCGCGGAGCGCGACCTTCGGGTCTGGTTCTACGACCAGATCGGGTTCTCGGGCGCGAACCTCCAGGGGCAGATCACGAGCGTGCACCCCGATGCGGCCGGCCGCTCGCTCCGCTTCCGTGAGGCGGCCGTCGCCGATGGGCGGGTTCCCCTCCACGGCGGCGAAGCGCTGGTCGGCGCGTTCGACCCCCGCGGGCGGCGGCTGGACAGCGCCGCCGACGGCGCGGTCACCGGCCGGGACGGCGAGGTCGTCCGAGTCGTCGTGAGCGCGCCCACCGCGTTCGACTACCTCGCACCCGACGCCGTGGCCCGCATCATCGACCTCGTCCACGGCGAGTACGACCGACGGGTGCCAGAGCACCTCGGCCGGGCCATCGCGGGCAGCTTCCAGGACGAGGCGCCGGCCGCGAACGCCTGGACCGACCGGTTCGCCGAGGAGTTCCGGTCCCGCCGCGGATACGACCTCCTCGATCATCTGCCGTCGCTCTTCGAGGGTGCCTCCACCGAGGCGCGGAAGATCCGCGGCGACTACCACGCCGTGCGCGCGGCGCTCGCCGAGGAGGCGTTCTTCCGTCCCCTCGCCCGCTGGCACGAGGAGCGGGGAATGCTCATCGGCGCCGATCAGGCCAATCCCGCTCGTGCCGGGTACCCGACCCAGGCGACGCAGCTCTACACCGACTACATCCGCACGCACCGCTGGTACGGCGCGGTCGGCAGCGACCACGAGGGCGATGCCAAGATCCATTCCTCGATCGCCCACCTGTACGACCATCCGCGGGTCTGGATGGAGTCGTTCCACTCGAGCGGCTGGGGCGGCACCCTGGCCGACACCTACGACTGGCTCCTGCCGCTCCTCCGGAGCGGCGCGAACCTCTACAACCCGCATGCGACGTACTTCGGCACGGCGGGCGGCTGGTTCGAGTGGGCGCCCCCGTCGACCGACTGGCGCCAGCCGTACTGGGAGCAGTACCCGGCGTTCTCGCGGGCCGTCGCCCGGATCGCCTCGATCATGTCGTGGGGCGTGTACGACGCCGAGGTCGCCGTGCTGCATCCGACGGCGACGGCGCAGGCCGGACTCACCCTCGATCTGCCGGTCGACCACTTCGGCGACGGGATCCTCGGCGGTGCGGCGTACTCCGACCTCGACGCGGCGCAGGAGCATTACCTGGCGCTCGTCGGCAGCACCAACTGGTTCCATCCCCGGATCGGAGCGCTCGATCGCGAGCGCGTCGCGTTCGATGTGATCGACGACGACTCGCTCACGCGGGAACCGCTCGACGGTGCGGCCGTCCGGGTCTCCGCGCAGCGGTATCGAGCGGTCGTGCTCCCCGGGGCGACCGTGCTCGAGGAGCCGACGGCGCGCCGTCTCCTCGAGCTGCTCGACGCGGGTGGACGCGTGATCGTCGTCGGCGCCGACCCCCAGTTCGCCGCCGGCCGCGGCGGCGACGATGCGGTGGTCGCGGCGCTCGTACGGCATGCGCGTCTGGAGCGACAGGCGGACGCGGCTGCCGCCGCTCGGTCCCTGAACGAGCTGCGCGGGCATGCCGAGGCGGATGTCCCGCTGCTCGTGCGTCGCTCCGGCCGAGACGGCGCCGCGCTCGTGACCGGGGCGTTCCCCGGGGCGAGCGAGCCCAAGGGCGGGACGGACCCGGGCGCGGCCCGCGGACGGGCGCCGCTCGATCCGGGCCGCTATGCCCGCGACCGCCGAGTGACGGTCCGGGCGCGGGTGGACGAGGCCATGGTGCTCGACCCCGCGACCGGTGTGCGGAGCAGGCCGCGAGTGGAGTCCGACGGCGACGTCAGCACGATCTCGTTCGGGACCGGAGGCGCCCCGGCCGTCATCCTCGTCTGGCGGGAGGCCGACGGCGGGGGCGGGGCCGACCACGGGAGCGATCGTTCCCCGGCGGTCGACCTCGCACCCGTCGTACCCGAGCGCGGCCGGGAACGCCGCGTCCCGGTCGACGTGCCGTGGACCGGTGAGCTGCGCCCCACCCTCGACAACACGTGGGGGGATTTCGCGCTGCCGGTGGGCACGGACGTAGCGGCGCTGCAGATCTGGTCGTTCGACTGGCAGGAGCGCGGGGCGGGCGGCGACGAGTTCGACGACGGCGGGTGGCTCCGGGTCAGGGCGACGTTCGGCGAACGCGTCCGCACGCTCGGCCCGGTCCCGGTGGAGCACGCGCCCGGCCCGCTCTCCGCGACCGAGGTCGCCGCGGTCCTCGCAGGGGACCGCGCGCTCGCCGGAGCCGATTGGACGCGGCGCGTTCATTCGACCAGCCGCGGCGCCGCCGACCTCGGCCGCGGCACGCTCGGCAACAAGGGCATCGTCCCCGAGGGGTTCGTCCGGCTGCCGGCGGGCGGAGCCGGCGAGGTCGCGCTCGTGCGCACGATCGTGGAGACCGGGCTCCGCGGCGAGGTCGAATTGGTCGTCGGTGCCGGGGCTGACAAGCAGGTCTGGTGGAACGGGGAGCTCGTCGCCGCGACATCCGCGAACACCGCCCGTGCCGTCGTGTCGGTGACCGACCCGACGAACGTACTCGAATACCGCCTGGGCGCGAGCCGCAATCGACGGGCCGTCGCGAACGCCGACGAGGTGCTGGAGAGCTGGTTCACGCTCGCCCCGGCCGGCGACTTCGGCGAGCGGCCGGTCTTCATGCGGCTTCCCGAGCGCCTGCGGCCCGACGGATCCGCGCGATTCACGGCGGAGATCGAGCTGCCTGAAGACGCGCGAGCGGCGAGGCTCATCGTGGGCGCGGCGGTCGGCGCGACGATCTCGGTCGACGGAGCCGTCGTGGCGCGCCAGGCGAAGGTGGAGTACTACGAGGAGACATGGGGCGCGACGCCGGCGTACTTCGCCCATGACGTCACCGGGCTGCTCGGGGCGGGTCGGCATCGCGTCGAGGTGGAGCTCGAGAGCACCCGCGTCGACGACGTCGTCCTCGTCGATCTCGTGGCGACGACCTCCGACGGCGCAGTGGCGCTGGTGAGCGGGCCCGGCTGGCAGGTCGAGGCGGACGGCCGCAGCGGCGAGTCGGTCGAGCACCTCGGGCACTGGGACGAGCCGGCGTCGACGCACGCCGTCCTGCGCGCTCACCCGCTCCCGGACGTCGGGTGGCTCAGGGGCGAACCCGTGCTCGGCACCGGCGTTCCGGGGTTCCGTACGACCGACGATGTCGTCCCGGCCGCGCAGGTGCTGCGGTTCACAGTTCCGGCGGGATCGACCGAGATCGAGATCCCGCTCCGGCTGCCCGCGCGCGTGTGGGTGGACGGCGCGGAGGTCCCCGTCAGCGCCGGTCGGATCGCCATCGAGCGGCCGCTCGACGCACCGGGGACGGTGCTCGTGCGCACCGCGGAGACGGTGTTCGCACGCGGCGGGTCGGCGCTCGCCGGGCCGGTGAGGGTGCGGACGGCGCCTGCCCCGATCGAACTCGGCGACTGGCGGGACATCGGTCTCGGATCGTGGTCGGGCGGGGTACGGTACACCGCGCGGATCGAGGTAGCCGGCGACGCACCTGCGGCCGCGCTCGAACTCGGCCGCGTGCAGGGGAGCGTGCGCGTGGAGGTCGACGGCGAGGTCGTGGCCGACCTGTTCTGCGCGCCCTACCGGGTAGAGCTCGGCGATCGCCGCGGGGAGCTGGAGGTGTCGGTCACGGTGTACACGACGTTGGCGCCATTCCTCGCCGAGTCGACGCCGACCGCGTGGGCGTTCCCGGAGCAGCTCGGCTCGGGGCTCATCGGTCCGGTGACCCTCGTCACGAGCTGAGTCGCCGGCCGGGCGCCGACCGGCGGACGACGAGGCGCGGCGCGAAGACGGCGGCGACGTGCTCGTGCTGCTCGGCGTCGGTCGAGAGCTCGGCCGCGAGGGCGTCGACGGCGGCACGGCCGACGCGGGCCTTGGGCTGCTCCACCGTGGTGAGCGGCACCCGTCCGATGTCGGCGATCTCGAGATCGCCGTAGCCCACCACCGCGACGTCCTCGGGGACGCGGACACCGGCGTCCGTGAGCGCCGTGATGACGCCGACCGCCAGCTGGTCGTTCGCGCAGAAGACGCCCATGGGCGGGTCGGACGCCAGCGCGGCACCCGCCTGGGCGCCCGCCTCGACGGTCATCCTCTCGACGACGACCTCGCGGAGCTGCACACCGGCCGCCGCGGCGGCGGCGTGCGCGCCCGCGCTGCGGTCGGCGCACTGCGGGATGTCGAGGTCGCCGTTGACCACGACGATGGAGCTGCAGCCGCTGTCGACGAGATGCTCGACGGCGAGCCGCCCGCCCCGCACGTCGTCGACGGCGACCGAGCAACCCTCCTCGGGGTCTGCGGTCCGGTCGACGAGCACGAGTCGGGCGCCGACCATCCGGAGTCGGCGGAGCCGGTCGCGGTCGGCGCTGAGCGGCACGACGAGCACGCCGGCGGCCCGCTGCTCCGCGAGCGCGTTGAAGCTCGCCAGCTCGAGGTCGGGATCGTCGTGACTGACGCAGAGCGCCATGAGGTAGCCGAGCCGGGCCGCCTCCTCGCTGACGGCGCTCGCGATGGCCGCGTAGAAGGGGTTGGTCGTCTCGGGCACGACGAGGCCGATGAGCTTGCTGCTGCCGAGGCGGAGGGCGGAGGCGGCGCGATTGGGCACGAACTCGAGCGCCTCGATGGCCGCGAGGACGCGCTCGCGGGTGGCGGCGGCCACCTTCTCGGGCCGGTTCAGCGTGTTGGAGACGGTTCCGGGCGAGACGCCGGCGAGCCGTGCGACGGCCGCGAATCCGATGTCGTCGCTGCGGCCCACGGAACTGCTCCTCCCGGTCGGCCGTCGATGCGGACCGCCCGGTTCGAGCGTAGTCCGGGCATCGCCCGACATGGCCGAGTGCGGGCGGGCCGGCCTCAGCCGACGGCGTCGAGTGCCTGGATCAGGTCGGCGGCGAGGTCGTCGGGGTGCTCGAGGCCGACGGAGAGTCGGACGAGCCCGTCGGGGATGGTCTCGGCCTCAGCGGGCCAGCGCCGGCGGCGTTCGAACGTCGACTCGACCCCGCCGAGGCTGGTCGCGTGGATCCAGAGGGCGGTGCGGCCGACGAGCGCGTCGGCCGGGGCGGCGCCGCCGCGGAGCACGATGGAGACGATCGACCCGAAGCCCGGGTAGCGGACCTCGTCGAGACCGGGGTGACCGGAGAGCCGTTCGACGAGCGTGCGAGCGGTCGCCTCGGCGCGGTCGAGCCGTACGGGGAGCGTGCGCAGACCCCGCAGCGCGAGGAACGCCTCGAAGGCCGACGGGATGGCTCCGCCGAGCGACCGTCGAGCGACGAGCGCGTCGGCGTGCGCCTCGGATGCCGCGACCACGGCGCCCATGAGCACGTCGCTGTGGCCCGAGATCGACTTCGTGGCCGAGTGCACGACGAGGTCGGCGCCGTCGGCGAGCGGGCGCTGGCGCAGCGGCGTCGCGAACGTGTTGTCGACCGCGACGAGCGCACCGTTGGCGTGCGCGCCCGCCGCGAGCGCGCCGATGTCGGCGACCTCGAGCGCCGGGTTCGTCGGCGTCTCGAACCAGAGCAGCGCGGCGCCGTCGGTCGCGGCGATCACCGCGTCCGTGTCGGTGACATCGACCCAGCGCACGCGGAGCCGGCCGGATGCCTCGCGGTCGGCGAGCTGGCCCACCGTGCCGGTGTACGAGTGGCGCGGCGCGACCACCACGCCGCCGGGTTCGACGAGGTCGAGCACCGCGGCGATCGCGGCGATGCCGGAGGCGAACGAGACGCACCGGCTTCCCTCGAGCGCACCGAGGGTTTCTTCGAAGGCGGTCCACGACCGGTTCCCGTATCGGCCGTACTCGAGCTCGCCGCCCGCGACGTAGGTCGAGGTGAGGTGGACCGGCAGATTGAGCGGCTGGTCGGGGTCGTGCGGCGGGCGGCCGGCGGTGACGACGACGGTCTCGGGGTGGAGGGCGGCAGGGCGACCGGACTCGTGGGCGGGCATGCGACGAGCGTAACCCGGTCGTCGGCGGCCGATCCGACCGCCCGTCACGCAGGGTCTCAGGTTTGGGCCCGCGGCGCCGGCGTCACAATGGGGGAGTGCGGATCGTGGTGCTGACCGGGGCGGGGATCTCCGCCGAGAGCGGCGTGCCCACGTTCCGCGACGACGGCGGGCTCTGGGAGGGGCACCGGGTCGAGGACGTCGCGACGCCGGAGGCGTTCGCCAGGGACCCCCTCACCGTGCAGCGCTTCTACGACGCCAGGCGCCGGGCCGCGGCATCCGCCCGCCCGAACCCGGCGCACCTGGCGCTTGCCCGCCTCGAGCGGCGTCTCGGCGACGACCTGCTCGTGGTGACGCAGAACATCGACGATCTGCACGAGCAGGCGGGGTCGACCCGGGTCGTGCACATGCACGGCCGGCTCGACACGGCGCTCTGCGAGGCGTGCGGCGCCAGGATGCCGGTGCCGGGCGACCTCGCCGACGATGCGACCTGCCCGGTGTGCGGTGCGCGAGCGCTCCGCCCCGACGTGGTCTGGTTCGGCGAGCGCCCGTACGAGCTCGACCGCATCGACCTCGCGCTCGCCGCGTGCGACCGCTTCGTCGCGATCGGCACCTCGGGCGCGGTCTACCCGGCGGCGGGGTTCGTGCTCACGGCCGCCGGGTTCGGGGCCGCCACGCTCGAGCTGAACCTCGTCGAGAGCGAGGTGTCGCTGCTGTTCGACGAGGTCAGGCACGGCCTCGCGGGCATGCTCGTGCCGGCGTGGGTCGACGAGGTGCTGCAGGCCATCGGTCCTGGCACGCCGTGACCCGATGAAGACGGATGCCCCGGGCCGGGCATCCGTCTTCACCGGTGCTCAGGCGTCGACGCGGGGCGCCTGCTGGTGGGCGAGCGCCCAGTCGAGCGCCGCATCGGCGATCTCCTCCCAGCCGTCCTGGCTGACCAGCCGATGGGTGCGGCCCGGGAACTGGCGGTACTCGACGACCGACGGGCTGCCGGTCGACGTGTACTTCTTCACGATCGCCTTGCCGATGGCGGGAGGCACCACGTGGTCGCGCTCACCGGTGATGACGAGCAGCGGCGCGCGGTCGGGCCGGGCGTAGTCGACGTGGGTGACCCCGCCGCGCTCGTTGAGCGTCGAGGCGACGCCCTCGAAGAAGACCCGGTTGACCGAGTTCACCGCCTGCTCCTCCCAGATGCGATCGGACTCGGCGCGGCTGAGGTCGTTGCCGAAGGTGTAGTGGAAGTGCCGCTTCGAGAGCGGCTTCGCGCCGTTGCGCCCGAACGGGTTGGACAGGATGGGGGTTCCGCTCCAGAGCGTGGAGAACGGCAGGGTCGCGATGCCGGCGGTCTGGCCGGGGGCGACGCCGACGTACGCGACGCCGAGCCCGCGGTCGGCGAGCATCTGCATCAGCACTCCGCCGAAGGAGTGGCCCATGATGATCGGCTTGCGAGGAAGCGCGCGGATGATCTGCTCGTAGTGGTCGGCGATCTGCTTCAGCCCGACGCCCTTCAGGGCCTCGGGGTTCGACCGGATGTCCGCGACCGCTCGGTCGTCGATCCCCGGCCAGCCTGGAGCGATCACCTCGTGGCCGCGGGCGCGGAAGCGCTCCGCCCAGGTGTCCCAGCTCTTCGGGGTCATCCAGAGTCCGTGGACCAGGACGATGGGCGTCGGTTCGGTGGTGGTCATGTTCCTGCTCCTCGCGGTCGGTGGTTCGTGGTTCTCGTGCGGCTCCTGCGGTGCTGTGGGAGGACGGTCGTTCCGTCCCGTCTTCTCAGAAGATGTCCGAATTCTCTTGGCTTTTCCCGGCACGCGCCAGAGGACGGACGAAGATCTCCGATTCCGGCGGCGGGCCCCGGCCCGGCGCGCCGCGTAGGCTCGGAGGATGAGCCGCACCGTCTGGACCGTCATCGGCGTGATCGTCGCCGTCATCATCGCCTGGGTGCTCGTCGACGTGGTGTTCAGCGTGCTGTGGTTCATCGCGAAGCTCGCGATCGTCGCCGGCGTCGCCGTCGTGGTGTTCTTCGTGCTGCGGATCGCGGTCGGCGGCGGTCGCGACGACGGCGCGAGCGGGCGCTAGCCCGCCGGGTCCACGCGGGTTCAGTCGAGCTCGGCGCGAAGCTCGTCGGCCGCGGCCCGGGCTTCGTCGGCCGACCGGGCGGCGCGGTCGTGCTCGCGCTCGAGCGGGCGAAGGGCGCGCTGCGCCTCCGCGACCGTGCGCTCGGCGTCGGCGAGCTGCGACTCGATCTCGCGCAGGCGGTGCTCGAGCTCGTCACGCTCCCGCTCCGCCGCCTCCAGCGCCTCCTGGGCCGCGGTCAGCCGTTCCCGCACCGCGGCCTCGGCGGCTTCGGCGTCCTCCGCGCGGCCCTCGGCGTCGGCGGCGGCCCGCTCGGCGCGCTCGCGCTCGGCCTTCCTCCGCGCCGCGAAGCGGGCGTCCTCCTCCACCGACGGAGGCGGCACGGCCACCGGCCCGGCCGGGCGGTCATCGCCCTTCGACCGCGAGCCGCCCGCCCGGACGCGCGCGGCGCCGGACCCGCCCCGGCGCGGGACGCCGCCCGCGACGGCGCCGCCGAGGTCGACCTCGGTGCCGATCGCCTCGAGCGCGCGGACGAGCCGGCCGCTCCGGACGGCGTCGGCGGCGGAAGCATCCGTCAGTGCCGCCTGCAGCGTCTCGGCGACCTCCTCCACCGTCGCCGGGCGCACCGGGCTGCCGAGCTCCTCGGCGACGGCGGCGGCCGTGCGTGCCATCGCGGCGACCAGCTTCCGCCGCTCGCGCGCCAGGGCGGTGAGCGCCTTCGCGTCGAGGTCGGCCTGGGCGGCGCGCAGCTCGTTGCCGAGGGCGAGCAGCTCGTCGAGCTCGTCGGGCCGGTGGCGGGCGAGCTGGTTCACGACCCACGCGGCCGTCGAGGGCTTCCGGAACTCGGCGACCCGCGAGGCGAGCGCGCGATCCTGGATCCGCAGGGCCTTCACGCGCGCGTTGCGCGCCGCGGTGA
Source organism: Agromyces sp. G08B096 (assembly GCF_040267705.1). Lineage (NCBI taxonomy): Bacteria > Bacillati > Actinomycetota > Actinomycetes > Micrococcales > Microbacteriaceae > Agromyces > Agromyces sp. G08B096. Next base: position 2,724,909 of record NZ_CP158374.1, on the reverse strand, counting down.
ACTCGTCGGCGTCGAGCCCGTACAGCTCGTCCGCGATGTCGGCGAGCGCGTCGGCGTCGGCCATGCTCACCCGCCCGACTGCTCGCCGAAGTGCGCGGCGACGGCGTCGAGCACGGGGCGCTGGCCGGCCACGAGCAGCGGCCGCGCCTCGTCGAGGGCGCACCAGCGCGCCTCGTCGATCTCGGGGAACGCCTGCCGGCGGCCCGAGCGGGGCGGCCACTCGAGCTCGAACGTGTTGCTCGTCACCGGCTCGGCGTCGAAGTCGGGCACCTCGACCGCGAAGACGTGCAGGCGCTTGCCCGATGCGTAACGGAACTCGCCGAGGTCGACGGCGGTGCCGGCCGGCGCCGGTCGGCCGAGCTCCTCGGCGAACTCGCGCCGCGCCGCGGCGAGCGGATCCTCTCCGCCGACGTCGAACTCGCCCTTGGGGATCGACCAGGCGCCCTCGCGCTTGCGCGCCCAGAACGGGCCGCCCATATGCGCGATGAAGACCTCGGGCCCGCCGGGCCCGCGTCGCACGAGCAGGAGCCCGGCGCTCGTCACCGGCACGCGCCGGGTCCTACTGCTTCGGCGCCTTGACGAGCGACCACACCGCTGCCAGCAGCAGCACCCCGCCGACCGCGCCGATCACGCCCAGCACCGCCCAGATGACCTGTTCGATCTCCATGCCCCCACCTTCGTCGGATCTCCGCCCATTCTGCCCCGCCGCCCGCGCCCGGGGCTAGCGTGGAGACATGGCACGATTCGCGATCATCGGCGGCCATGGCAAGGTCGCCCTCAGGCTCGCCCGCCTCCTCGCCGAGCGTGGCGACAGCGTCGATGCGGTCATCCGCAATCCCGCGCACACGGCCGATGTCGAGGCGACCGGCGCCTCGGCCGTCGTCGCCGATGTCGAGACGCTCGAGGTCGACGGGCTCGCGGCCCTGCTCGACGGGCACGACGCGGTCGTGTGGTCGGCGGGGGCCGGCGGAGGCGACCCGGCGCGCACCATCGCCGTCGACCGCGACGCCGCGATCCGCACCATGGCCGCAGCCGAGCGTGCGGGCGTCGCCCGCTTCGTCATGGTGTCCTACTTCGGATCGCCCGACCGCTCGGTCCCCGAGTCCAACCCGTTCCGCACCTACGCCGAGGCGAAGGCCGACGCCGACGAGCACCTCGCCGCATCGAATCTGGACTGGACGATCCTCGGTCCCTCCTCGCTCACCGACGACCCGGGCACTGGGCGCATCGACACCCACGCGGAGTCGAGCGGACGCGTGCCGCGCGACGACGTCGCGGCGGTCGCCGCGGCGGTGCTCGCCGATCCGGGCACGATCCGCCGGACGATCCGGTTCAACACCGGTGAGACGCCCATCGCGCAGGCCATCGCCTGACCCGAGGCCCACGCCTCGACCTCGACGAGCCCACTACGCCGGATGCCACGCGCCCGCCGTCACGTCAAGGCGTTGCCGCGCGCTGCCGAGCAGGTGAGGCTCGAGGCATCCGAAGTCTGGAGGATCACATGAGCGACCCGCTCAACCCGTGGGAGGAACACGATCGCCTCCGCCCGACCGGCGACCTCTCGGAGGTCGCGACCCAGGAGATGGAGGCCCCGCGTCCGCCGGAGCCCGACACCGACCCCGAGGACGACCCGAACGACCTCGAGGCCGACAACCCCGTCGAGGAGGACACCCTCGAGACGCTCGATCCCGAGAACCCGCCGGCCTGAGCCGGGCCGTCACCGCTTGCGGTGCGTCCACTCGAGCAGGCGGTCGACGTCCCACGTCGTGACGATCCGCTCGGGCGGGATGCCCGCGCGCTCCGCCCGGGCCGCGCCGAGCCCGAGGAACCCGTAATGCCCGGGCGCGTGCGCGTCGGAGTCGATGCTGAAGAGGCATCCGGCCTCGAGCGCGATCGCGATCAGGTCGTCGGGCGGGTCCTCGCGCTCGGGACGCGAGTTGATCTCGACCGCGACGTCGTGCTCGGCGCACGCGGCGAACACGCGCTCGGCGTCGAACTCCGACTGCGGCCGGGTGCCGCGAGAGCCGCGGATGAGCCGGCCGGTGCAGTGGCCGAGCACGTTCGTGTGCGGATCGGCGACGGCGCGGAGCATCCGCGCGGTCATGGCGGGAGCGGCGGAGCGGAGCTTCGAATGGACGCTCGCGACGACGACGTCGAGCCGGCCGAGCATGTCCGGCGTCTGGTCGAGGGAGCCGTCTTCGAGGATGTCGACCTCGATGCCGGGCAGCAGCCGGATGCCGAGGTCGCCGTCGGCGTCGAGCGCGGCGAGGATGTCGAGCTGTGAGGCGAGCCGCTCGGCGCTGAGCCCGTTCGCGACCCTGAGGCTCGGCGAATGGTCGGTGAGCGCGACCCACTCGAGTCCGACGGCCTTCGCGCCTGCCGCCATGGCCTGGATGCTCGTCGTGCCGTCGGACCACTCCGAGTGGCTGTGCAGGTCGCCCTTCAGCTCGGCCGCGAGCCCCGAGCGTGCGCCGCCGCCGACCTTCTCGCGGAGGTCGGCGAGGTACGGGGGCACGCGCCCGGCGGCCGCCTCGACGATGACCTCGTAGGTCGTCTCGCCGACGCCCGCGAGCTTGCGCAGCCGTCCGTCGGCGATGCGTGCGGCGAGCTCGTCGTCGGAGAGCGGTTCGATCGCGGCCGCCGCCTTGCGGAAGGCACGCGCCTTGTACGGATTGGCGAGTTCGCGCTCGAGCAGCGTCGCGATCTCCTCGAGGGCCGAGCGGGCGTCCATCCAGCCATCCTGCCTCGCACGCAGCCGCAGCGGGAGGGGCGTGACAGGATCAATCGCATGTCCGACGCTCTGCTACCGCTCGCGGAGCGCGTCGGCGCGGTCGCCGCGCCCGTCGTGCCGACGCATCCCGATGCGACGATCTGGCGCGCGGCCGCGCCTGCCGATGTCGACGCCCTGCTCGCGTTCTTCGCCGACGTGGCCCGCGCCGACCACCCGAACTGGACTGAGACGCGCGACGAGGTGCTGGAGGCCTTCGAGCTGCCGCACATCGACCCGGCGCGCGACACCCTCGTCGGGCTCGCGGCGGACGGGAGCGTGCTCGCCTACGGCACCGTCGTCGTGCCGCCCGGGCAGGAGACGCTCGTGCGCGCGATCGTGCTGGGCGCGGTCCGACCCGACGTCCGACGCCGGGGCATCGGCACCGCCCTGATCGAGTGGCAGCTCGCGCGAGCACTCCAGGTGTTCGCCGGCAGCCCGGCACGCCTGCCCGGCTGGATCATGGGGTACGCCGACGAGCGCGCGCCCGACGCGGCACGTCTGCTGCAACGGCACGGGATGCCCCTCACCCGGCACTTCTTCGAGCTCCAGCGCGACCTCGCCCGCCCGGTCGACCCGGTGCCGCTGAGCGACACGGCCCGCCGTGCGGGCGTGCGGATCGTGCCGTGGGCGGACTCGCTCGCCGAGAGTGCGAGGCTCGCCCGCAACGCCGCCTTCGCCGACCACTGGGGCAGCCAGTCGACGAGCCGGGAGAGCTGGGCGGGGCTCGTGACGGGGGAGACGTTCGCACCGGGGCTCTCTTTCCTCGCGACGGTCCCCGACGACGGCGCGCCCGACGACGGCGCGCCCGCCGACGGCGCGCCCGCAGGGGAGCGCGTCGTGGCGTTCGTGCTGGCCTTGCGGAACGAGGGCGACTGGGCCGGTCAGGGGTTCACCTCGACGTACGTGCAGCTGGTGGGCGTGGTCCGTGAACATCGCGGCAGCGGCCTCGCCCGGGCGCTGCTCGCCGAGCACCTCGCGGCGGCCGCCGCGGCCGGGCTCGAGCGGGCGACGCTCGACGTCGACGCCGAGAACCCGACCGGTGCCCTGGGTCTCTACCGGGGGATGGGCTTCGAGGTCGCGAACTCGCACCAGAGCTACGTCCGGGTGCTCTGAGGTGAGGCTTGCCTTACTAGAAAATCCCGCCTGATCTGCGGAAATCCGGCGCGTCAGCTCTTCCGGCCGCGGCGCCTCGCGCGTAGCATCGACGGCACGCGGGCCGCACCGGCGCGGCACGCCAGCCAACCGGGAGGCCACCATGAGCCTGACGCTCGACGAACTGCCCGCCGTCGCCGAATGCTCGGTGACCGGATGCTCCTACAACGACCACTCGCACTGTCACGCCGCGGCCGTGACGATCGCCGGCTCGGTCGGCGACGCCGAATGCGCGACGTTCATCCCGCTCGGCGCGAAGGGCGGGCTCGACAAGGTCGTCTCGCATGTCGGCGCCTGCCAGCGGGCCGAGTGCATCCACAACTCCCAGCTCGAGTGCACGGCGGCCGCGGTGCGCGTCGGCCCGGGGGCCGAGGACGCCGACTGCCTCACGTACGAGGTGCGCTGAGCTGATCCTCCGATCGGCGGGAGTGCTCGCCCCGCCGATCGTGCGATCGGTGCGCGTCAGACCGCGCGCCGCTCCGGCGCCTGGCTGAACTGGCAGTTCGTCGCGTTCAATCGCTCGTCGGGGTCGAGGCGGGCAAGGATCGCGCCCGCGATGTCGTAGAGCTGACGCTGCTGCTCAGGCGTGAGTGCGTCGAGCACCGTCTCGCGGACGACGCCGACATGTCCCGGCGCGGCGCGCTCGATGAGCGCGAGCCCGTCGTCGGTGATGCTCGCGTTGGTCGCGCGGCGATCCTCCGGGCACGGGAAGCGCCGCACGAGGCCCCGGTCTTCGAGGCGGCGCATCACGTGCGAGAGCCGGGGGAGCGTGGCGTTGGTGAGCGAGGCCAGCGCGGTCATGCGCATGGTGCGCTCGGGCGCGCCGGCGAGCGACATGAGTGCGAGGTACTCGAAGTGGGTGAGTCCGGCATCGGCGCCGAGCTGGGCGTCGAGCGCGGTGGGCAGCAGCTCGGCGACCGCGACGAGCCGCACCCAGGCGGCGGACTCCTCGTCGCTCAGCCAGCGGGTCGGGTCGCTCATGTTCTCATCCTAGTGCATTGGTTGACGCAACAACTGAATCGGCGTAGTGTGATAGTTGTTCCAACAACCAATGCGTCGCGGCGACGCGCGAAGGGATTCACCTCATGACCACGGTCAGCATCATCGGCACCGGCAACATGGGCACCGCGATCGGCGGCATCGTCACCGCCGGCGGCAACGACGTCGAGTTCATCGGGCGCGACCACGCCCAGCCCCTCACGGGCGACATCGTGGTGCTCGCCGTCCCGCACCCGGCCGTCGCGGAGATCGTCGAGGCACGCCGTGACGAGCTCGCCGGCAAGATCGTCGTCGACATCACCAACCCCCTCGACTTCGCGACGTTCGACTCGCTCGTGGTGCCCGCCGACTCCTCCTTCGCCGCCGGGCTCGCCGCACAGCTGCCCGACTCGAAGATCGTGAAGGCCTTCAACACGAATTTCGCGGCGACGCTCGCCCAGAAGACCGTCGGGGGCCTGCCGACGACGGTGCTCATCGCGGGCGACGACGCCGACGCCAAGCAGGCGCTCGCCGACCTCGTGACCACCGGCGGCGTACAGGCCGTCGACGCGGGCCCGCTCGCCCGCGCCCGCGAGCTCGAGGCCCTCGGGTTCGCTCAGCTGGTGCTGGCCGTGCAGGAGAAGATCGGCTGGAGCGGCGGCTTCGCGATCGTCAAGTGACGCGCGCCGTCACCCCTCGCGCAGGTACCTGAGCTGCGCGCGAACGGATGCCTCGGCCGCGCCCCGGACCGCCGGGTCGACATCGGCGTAGACGATGTCGGTCACGGCCCCGGCCGAGGCATCCGCCCCGATCATCGCGAGCGCCGCGCGCACCTGGTCGAGCCGTTCCGCGCGGTGGGCGAGGTACGCCTCGCAGATCTCGCGGAGGTCGGGCAGGGTCGGGCCGTGCCCCGTGAGCACCGAAACCGGCCCGCGGGCGCCGAAATCGCGAAGCCGCTCGAGCGAGCCGAGGTACGGGCCGAGCGCGCCGTCGGGATCGACGATGATCGTCGTGCCACGCCCGAGCACCGTGTCGCCGGTCAGCGCCGCGCCGTGCTCGCCGTCGTCGGCGAGCACGATCGACAACGAGTCGGCCGTATGACCCGGCGTCGCCCACACCTCGAGCTCGAGGCCCGCCGCCGAGATCCGCTCCCCGTCGACGACGGCGTCGGCCCCGATGCAGAGTTCGGGATCGATCGCCCGCACGGGCGCGCCCGTCAGCTCGGCGAACCAGGCGGCGCCGGCGGTGTGGTCGAAGTGGTGGTGCGTGAGCAGCACCAGCTCGACGGGGCCCGCCGCGGCCAGCAGGCGCAGGTGCTCCTCGATCGCCGGCCCGGGATCGACGATCACGCAGCCCGCAGCGCCGGGGGCGCGCAGCACGTACGAGTTGGTGCCGTCGAGCGTCATGGGCCCGGGATTCGGGGCGAGCACCAGCCGCCCGAACTCCGACACCTGCTCGCCGATCGCCGCCGGATCTCCGAAGCCGCCCATGCCGGGCAGCCTACCTCGCGGGCTTAGGGTGGCGGCATGACGGAGCGTTCAGAGACGAAGCCCGAAGCATCCGCCGCATTCGCGGCGACGGTCGTGCTGCTGCGCGACGGCGAGCTCGGAGTCGAGGTGCTGCTCGCGGAGCGGCCCCGCGACCGCGGCTCCTTCGCCGGCGCGTGGGTCTTCCCCGGCGGCGCCGTCGAGGCCGCCGATCTCGGCGACGGCGACGACCCCGAGAGCGAGGCCGCGGCACGGCGCGCAGCCGTCCGCGAGACCGAGGAGGAGGTCGGACTCGTGATCGACCCAGCCGAGCTCGTGCCCTTCTCCAGCTGGACCCCGCCGGCGGGTTCGCCCAAACGCCTCATCACCACGTTCTTCGCCGCCCGGGTGCCCGACGGCGAGGTCCGCCCCGCGCCCGACGAGGTCGCCTCCGTGGCGTGGCTGCGACCGGCTGAAGCGCTCGACCGCCACGCCGCCGGCATCCTGACGCTCTGGCCGCCGACCTGGGTGACGCTGCACGGCCTCCAAGACGCGGCATCCGTCGACGAGGCGCTCGCGGCACTTCGCGCGCGGGAGGTGCGTCCCTACGTGTCGCGCTTCGACGACACGCGCACGACGGTCATCTGGCAGGAGGACGCCGGCTTCGCGGCGGATGCCACCGACGACGAGGATGCCTCGGCCGAGGCATCCGGCGCCCGACGGCACCGGCTCGTGATGGAGCGGCTGCCGTGGGTCTACCTGAACGACCTCTGAACCGGCAACCGCCTTCACGGGAACCCGGGACCGCGCGTAGCGTGTGCCCGTGGAGCTCGACTGGTTCGCGTGGCTCGACGCCCGCGACTACGAGGTCGCGCGGGAGATCCTGCAGCGTGGCGTCGCGGCGCTCGCCGTCGTCGCGTTCGTCTCCACGCTGAACCAGTTCCGTCCGCTCCTCGGCGAACACGGCCTCCTGCCGGTGCCGATGCTCCTCCGCGCGACGGGCGGGCGACTGCGCGGGCCGAGCCTGTTCCGGTGGTGGCGCTACACCGACCGCCGGCTCGCCCTCGTGTGCTGGGCGGGCATCGCGCTCGGGCTCGCGGTGGTCGCCGGCGTGCCGCAGCTCGGGCCGCCCATCGTGCCGCTCGCCGTCTTCCTGGTGCTGTGGCTGCTGTACCTCTCGATCGTGGTCGTCGGGCAGACGTTCTACGGCTTCGGCTGGGAGATGCTGCTCTGCGAGGCGCTGTTCACGGTCGCCTTCCTCGGCTCGCACGATCAGCCGCCGCCGCTGACGGTCCTGATCGCGATCTGGTGGCTCGTCTTCCGGCTCGACTTCGGAGCCGGCATGATCAAGATCCGCGGCGGGCGAGAGTGGCGCGACCTCACCGCCCTGATGTACCACCACGAGACCCAGCCGATGCCCGGCCCCCTCAGCCGCCAGGCGCACCTGCTGCCACCCTGGTTCCACCGGGTCGAGGTCGTCGGCAACCACGTCGCGCAACTGGCCGTGCCGTTTCTGCTGTTCGTGCCCGCGATCGGCGGCGTCCCGGTCGGGTCGATCGCCGCCGGGGTGATCATCCTCACCCAGCTGTGGCTCATCGTCACCGGCAACTTCGCGTGGCTCAACTGGATCACCGTGGTGCTCGCGGCGGGCGCCATCACCGACACCGCCTGGCACGGCGTGCTTCCCGCCGTGCCGCTCGACCTCGGCGCTGAGGCCGCGAGCCTGCCCGTGTGGTGGGCGGTCGTCGTGCTCGGGGCATCCCTGCTGTTCGCCTGGCTCGCGGTCGCGCCCGTCCGCAACCTCCTCTCGAAGCGGCAGCTGATGAACGCGAGCTTCAACCGGTTCCTCCTGGGCAACGCGTACGGCGCGTTCGGCACCGTCACGAAGCGGCGCATCGAGATCGTCGTCGAGGGCACGCTGGCGGAGGACCCCGACGACCCGGACGCCGTCTGGCGCGAGTACGGCTTCAAGGGCAAGCCGGGCGATGTCCGGCGCATCCCCGGGCAGTTCGCCCCGTACCACCTCCGCCTCGACTGGCTGATGTGGTTCCTCCCGCTCGGGCGGATGTGGGAGCCGTGGTTCGAGGCGTTCCTCGCCCGGCTCCTCGAGGCCGATGCGCCGACGCTGCGGCTGCTCGCGCACGACCCGTTCGGTGGGCGGCGTCCCGTGTGGGTGCGCGCCCTCGCCTATCGGTACCGCTTCTCGACGCGCGCCGAGTTCCGGACCACACGCGCCAGGTGGGTGCGCGAGCTGGACGGCGTCGTGGTGCCGCCGGCGGGCCTTCCCGAGTGAGACGTTCGCCCGCCCTTGCAGGTCGAGGCGCGGAACGCAAGGCCCCTGCCTGAAGCGGTTCCGCTCCGTACGCTGGTGACATCGCATGGGACTCGATGCGCGCCGGCCGGGCGAGACCCCGGAGTTCGACCCAGGAGGCTCCATGACCGACATCGCCACGCAGGGGTTCGCCGACCCGCCCCCCGTCCGCTCCGGCGACCTCGCCGGCGAGGGGCCGACGATCTCCGGCGGTCTCCCCGGCGACGTTCCCGCGGGCTTCGGCCGCACCGACACCCCGTTGGCGCCGCTCACGACGCCGATCACACAGCCCGTCCCCACGTTCGTCGGGCGCTACGCGATCCGCGAGCTCATCGGCGCCGGCGGCATGGCCGACGTCTACCTCGCCACCGACACCCAGCTCGGCCGCGACGTCGCGGTCAAGCTGTTCCGCGCGGAGCAGGACACGCCCGCCGACCGGCTTCGCCGCGAGCGCGAGATCCAGCTGCTCGGCGACCTCACGCACCTCGGCCTGGTCGGCATCTACGACGCCGGCTTCCTCGGCCCTGAGGAGGCGGGGCGCCGGTTCATCGTGATGGAGCTCGTCCGCGGGCGCTCCCTCGCCCAGCGGCTCGCCCGCGGGCCGCTGAAGCCGCGACAGGTCGCCGACGTCGGCGCCCAGATCGCCGACGCGCTCGCGTACATCCACACCCGCTCGGTCGTGCACCGCGACGTCAAGCCCGAGAACATCCTGCTGAGCGACGAGCCCGCCTACGGGTACACGCTCACCGCGAAGCTCGCCGACTTCGGCGTCGCCCAGTTCATCGACGGCACCCGGCTCACCGGCGACGGCTCGATCATGGGCACCGCCGCCTACATCTCTCCCGAGCAGGCGCGCGGCGCCGAAGCCGGCCCGGCGAGCGACGTCTACTCGCTCGGGCTCGTCATGCTCGAGGCGTTCAGCGGCGAGCGGGAGTACTCCGGCACGCCCATCGAGGCGGCGCTCGCGCGACTGCACCGGCCGCCGACGATCCCCGAGGAGCTGCCCGAGGACTGGCAGGACCTGATCGCCGCGATGACGGCCGACGACCCCGACGCGAGGCCCACCGCGCACGACGTGGCGGCCATCATGCGCGAGTCGATCCACGACATGGCCGCGGCCTCCGGCCCCAGGCGGGGGAGCGCGGCGCGGGGCGGGTCGGCCCGTCGCCGCGGGTCGCTCTGGCCCTTCGGCGGCACCCGCGGCTAGCGTCGAGCCATGGCGATACGGATGAAGCGCCGGCTGCGGGTCGAACCGCCGCCCGCGGCCGAGGTCACGGGCGAGGCCGATTCGCGCGGGCCCGAGGTGAAGATCCGGGCGTTCCGGATCGGGTTCGTGGGCGCGCTCGGGGTGCTGCTCGCGCTGCTGCTCGGCGGGATCGTCGGCCAGCTCGGCACCGTGATCCTCTACGTCGCGCTGGCGCTGTTCCTCGCGCTCGGGCTCGACCCGGTCGTGAGCTGGCTCCAGCGGCGCGACATGCCGAGGTGGCTCGCCATCCTGCTGGTGTTCGTCGTCGTCATCGGTCTCTTCGTCGGACTCATCGCGACCATCGTGCCGATCGTCATCGAGCAGACCACGAACATCGTGCAGGACTGGCCCGACATCGTCGACAACGTGCGCCACAGCGACTTCGTCGGCTGGCTGAACTCGATGACCGGCACGGGCGACGCGATCGACGAGGCGCTGACGGCTGCCGGCGACTGGCTCGCCGACCCCGAGAACCTGGGCTCGCTCGGCGGCGGCCTGCTCGCCGTCGGCGTCGGCATCGCGGGCGGCTTCACCGGCGCGACGATCGTGCTCATCCTCACCCTGTACTTCCTCGCCTCGCTCGACTCGATGAAGCGGTACGCGACGCGATTCGTGCCCGCGAGCTCGCGGGGCAAGTTCCGCGAGGTGTCGAACGAGATCACGGGGTCGGTCGGACGCTACGTCATCGGCCAGGTCTCGCTCGGCGCGATCAACGGCGTGCTGAGCCTCGTCTACCTGTCGATCATCGGTGCGCCGGCGCCGATCCTGCTCGCCTTCGTCGCCTTCCTGTGCTCCCTCGTGCCACTCGTCGGAACCCTGACCGGCGCCGTCATCATCTCGCTCGTGTGCTTCGCGGCGTCGCCCGCGACGGTGCTCGCGGCGGCGATCTACTACCTCATCTACATGCAGGTCGAGGCCTACGTCCTGAGCCCGCGGATCATGAACCGCGCGGTCGCCGTTCCCGGTGCGCTGGTCGTCATCGCGGCCGTCGCGGGCGGCACGCTCGGCGGCGTGCTGGGCGCGCTCGTCGCGATTCCCGTGGCGGCCTCGCTCATCACCATCATGGAGAAGGTCGTCTTCCCCCGGCAGGACTCGATCTAGCGCCCGGCGGCACGCGGCAGCGGGCGGGCCCCGGGCCCCGTCCGCTGCGCGCGTCCCGCGTCCCGCGTCCCGCGTCGCGCGTCGCGCGTCGCGCGTCTCGCGTCTCGCGTCCCGCGTCCCGCGTCTCAGCCGCCGAAGACGGCGGTGAGGGCGGGCACGTCCTCCGGCACGCCGGCGGCGTGCAGCAGGTCGACCATCTCCCACCCGGGCCGCAGCTCCACTCCTCGGTCGGCGTCGCGGACGTCGGAGACCTTCTCGAAGAGCGGCTCGCCGTCGACGAGCTCGTGCGCCGGCGTCCAGTGCGGGGCGCGGTTGAGGTAGGAGAACGGGTCGCCCCGGAGGAGCCCGGAGAACACCGACGCGACGAGCGTCGAGCCGACGGCGCCGAGTCGTTCGCCGTCGTGCTGGGTCTGCGCCTCCTTCAGCACGTAGACCCAGAGGGACTGCTCCATCGGGTGCTCGATCGGCAGCGGCTCGATGTGGAGCGCCGTCGCGACCTCGGTCGCGGGCGGCAGCTCCATGCGCCAGCCGCGCCGGATGTTGAGCGCGGCGAGCGGGTTGGTCGCATTCGGGCCGGCGGGGATCGCGAACACCGAGCGGGCGAGATGGGTGTCGATCTTGTGCGCCAGCTGCGGGAACGGGGTGGGCCCGCCCTTCACCGACGACGCGAAGTCGAAGTACCAGTCCCACTGCAGCGTGTGCTTCTCGGGGAGGGCACGGCTGCCGCGGAGGTCCGCGGGGCCGGGCGTCACGGCGTGCGCGGCCGGCACGGGCGGCACCGCGAAGATCGGCTTGCCGAACTCCAGCCCGACCCCGCCCTGGAGCGGGAAGTTCAGCTGGTAGCCGGCCCGGATCATGGAGTGCCCGAACCGGTACGCCGCCACGGAGAACTCCACGGGGATGAACGGGTTCTCGGCCCAGTCGTAGACGTGCTTCAGCCCCCACCGCACCGCGTACCGCGGCCCGGTGCCGTCGCCGCCGTCGTCGTCGATCGTGAGCGCCTCGGCGAAGATCGCGGGGTCGGTGATGCGCGAGACGAAATCGTTCCACACCACGTACTGGTAGAACCACACCGTGATCCGCTGCGCCTCGTGGAACAGCTTCCGCCCGGGCGTCGACGGGCCGGACGAGGCATCCGCCAGTTTCTGCAGGATCGCGTTGTGCAGCTGCGCGACGGCGAGCTGGAGCTGGCTCACGATGACGTTCTCGTCGTTGCGCGGGTCGCCGATGATCGCGACGCCGTCGGCGTTGCGCTGCAGGTCGGGCTCGACGAACGAGGTCGCCTGGCCGCGGCCGATGCGGAGGAAGCCGGCGAACCCGTCGTGCAGCGGACGGGACTGGTCGTAGAGGTAGGGCTGATCGTCGGGTCCGCGGCCGTACAGGCTGTCGAGGTCGAGCCGGGGCGACCGGAAGTTCTGCAGGCCGTCGGGGTCGTTGTGCCTCGTCAGCGAGGACTGCGGATCGAACGTGATGTCGTGGTCGACGAACTGGCCGAGGTAGGTGTATCCGACGGGCGTGGCGGAGTCGGGCGGCGCGTCGTCGCCGAACATCTCGGCCACGGCGAAGTCCTGGATCGCGAGCTCGCGCTCGAGATCGTCGGCCCCCGGCGGCTCCCAGACGGTGAAGCCGCGACCGAAGAGCCGGCCGAAGCGGCCCTCGTGGCTCCTCGAGTGCGGCACGGACTGCGGCACGATGCTGTGCGCGACGGCGTGAGGCATGATCGGTCTCCCTTGGCGTAGGGTCCGCCCGCCGCGCGGCCGCTGCAGGGAGCGGCCGGGGAGAATCGCGTCGTGCGTGGTGGTGAGGTGGACGCGCGCGACGGTACGCCGGCGCTCGGTACGCCTCCACGCGGACCCGGACGCATGGCACGCATTTCAGGGATGCCCCTGAGACCGGGGCGCCCGCCTAGAACCAGACGCTCAGCTGCGGCGCCCGCGACGCGGCGAACATCCGGTCGGCGAGTTCGAGTGCGCCGCTTCCGGTCTCGGTGATCCGGCCGGCGCGCGCGAGTGTCGTGGCCCGCACGTCGCCGAGGAGGATCGATCCGAGCTCGCGGACGCCGAGCTTCAGGCCGCCGGCCTGGCGGCTCCGCCGGGAGGCGGCGGCGCGCGCGGCATCCGCCTGCTCGACGCGGCGCACCTCGGCGCGACCGCTGCCCGACACCTCGAGCTCGAACGTGCCCTGCGCGTGGCCCAGGGGATCGTCGACCTCGAGCGTGAGCGACCCGCCGACGCCGAACCGGCGGGCGCCGAGCGCCGCGACGGGGTCGAGCACCCGCACCCACAGGTGGTCGACGAGCTCCTCGAAGCGCACCGCGCGCGGATCCTCGAGGAGCCACGGGAGGGGTTCGTCGACCGAGCGCAGGTGCCCGCGGACCTCGGTGATGAAGTCGACCTCGATGAGCGTGCGCCAGAGCGCGCGTTCGGCGTCGTCGGTCGCCGCGGCCAGGAAGTCGAACTCGAGCACACCGGGCCGGTCGGGCTCGCGCACGATGCGGTAGGTCGCGAAGCCCTGCGGCTCGCCGTGCTCATCGTCGTACCGGATGGCCCGCGTGCGCCTGGCACCCTCGGACTCGGGGTCGGTGACGCCGAGCACCCGGTCGAGCAGCCCCGCCCAGCGGTCGATCTCGCCGGGGGTGCGGGCGACCGCGCGGCGGGCGATCTGCGGGGCAGCGTCGCGGAGCGAGCGCGGGTCGACGAGGTGGACCCGGCCAGGGGCATCCGGCCCGGCCCATGCCGCCCGGCGGCGGTCGACGACGACCGTCGCCGACCGCGCCGCCGGCGAGAAGCCGAAGCGTCCGTAGATGGTCGCCTCCGTCGCGGTGAGCATGGCGAGGGCGGCGCCCGCGTCGACGGCGCTGCGCAGCTCCGCCTCCATGAGCGCGCGGGCGATGCCTTTGCGGCGGTGCGTCGGGGCGACGGTCACCGAGCTCACGGCCCAGGCGTCGACGCTGCGCCCGCCGGGCACGCTGAGTCCGGTGGGCCAGCTCGAGATCGTCGCGACGGGCAGCTCGGGCTCGGCGGCCGTGGGGTCGTAGACGCCGTGCACGCGGCGCTCGGCGAAGATGCGCCGCTCGTGCTCGAGATCGGATTCGCGGGGCCTCGCGTGGTGGAACCCGCGGTTGTCGGCCTGCGACCAGGCGTCGAGCCCCGCGCGGTCGGCGGGGTCGACGAGGCGGTACTCGAGCCCGCGCGCACCAAGGGCGGCCTCGGTTCGACGGTCGACGGGGAGGCTGCGAAGATCGAACGGCACCGATCCAGCGTAGCGAGGGCGCCTGTGCGCGGGGCAGAATGGTCGGGATGACTCGGCAAGCGCTTTCCCATCAGATCCCCCGTGACGCGGTCGAAGGCGCCGTCGATGGCCGGCACCCCGGCCGCTCCGTGCTGCGGCTCCTCGGTCTCCGCCGCGGGCGGGTGACGGCGGCCGTCGCCTTCTTCGCCCTCAAAGACACCCCGCTCTGGCTGCTGCCGGTCGTCACCTCCGCCATCATCGACGTCGTCGTCGCCGGCGGCCCCCTCACGACGCTCTGGCTCTGGGCGGGCATCGCGGTCGTCGCGCTGCTGCAGAACTACCCGAACCACGTCATGTACACGCGCCTCTTCATGGGCACGGTCCGCTCCATCGGCGCCGATCTCCGCAACGCACTGGCTGCACGGCTGCAGTCGCTCTCGATCGGCTTCCACACCCGGGCCAATTCGGCGATCGTGCAGACCAAGGTCGTTCGCGACGTCGAGAACGTCGAGGTCATGCTCCAGCAGGTCTCGCACCCGCTGCTCTCGGCGACGATGGTCGCGCTCGGCGCCATCGTCATGACGGCGATCAACGTGCCCGCATTCCTGCCCGTGTACGCCCTCGCCATCCCGCTCGCCGTGCTGCTCCGCGCCATCCTGAACCAGCGCAGCCGCGAGCGGAACGAGACATTCCGGCGCGAGGTCGAGCAGTTCTCCGCCCGCGTCGGCGAGATGGCGACGCTCATGCCCATCACGAGGGCGCACGGCCTCGAGCAGACGGCCGTCAGCCGAGTGGCCGTCGGCGCGGAGGGCGTGCGCAGCGCCGGCCTCCGCCTCGACGTGATGAACGGCAGCTTCGCGTCGCTGTCGTGGGTCAGCCTGCAACTGCTGACGGTCGGATGCCTCGTCCTCGCCGCCTGGGTCTCGGTGTCGGGCTGGCTGCCCATCACGCCGGGCCAGGTGGTGCTCCTCTCGTCGTACTTCACGCTGCTCACGGGCAGCGCCACGAACCTCCTCATGCTGCTGCCCGTCGTCGCCCGCGGCACCGAATCCGTGCGCTCCATCGCCGAGGTGATGCAGGAACCCGACCTCGAGCACAACGAGGGCAAGCGCCGGGTGGACCGCGTCGCCGGCGAGCTCGCGCTCGAAGCCGTCGGCTACCGCTACCCCGACGCCGACGGACCGGCCCTCGACGGCGTCGACCTCACCATCCGCCCGGGCGAGACGGTCGCGTTCGTCGGCTCGTCGGGTTCGGGCAAGTCGACGCTGCTGAACCTCGTCCTCGGGTTCCTCCGGCCGAGCTCCGGCCGGGTGCGGCTGGACGGCACCGACATGGAGGACCTGGACCTCCGCACGTTCCGCCGGTTCGTCTCGGTCGTGCCGCAGGAATCGGTGCTCTTCGAGGGCACCATCCGCGAGAACATCGCCTACGGGCTGGGCGACGTGTCCGACGAGCGCGTGCTCGCCGCGCTCCGCGACGCCAACGCGCTCGAGATCGTCGAGGCACTGCCCGACGGCTGGCACACCGTGGTGGGCGAACGCGGCGCCCGCCTCTCAGGAGGCCAGCGCCAGCGACTCTCCATCGCCCGCGCGCTCGTACGCGATCCGCGGGTGCTCCTGCTCGACGAGGCGACCAGCGCGCTCGACCCCGAATCCGAGGCGAAGGTCAGGCGCGCGCTCGAGCGGCTGATGGCCGGGCGCACGACCCTCGTCGTCGCCCACCGCCTCTCGACGATCCGGTCGGCCGACCGCATCGTCGTCCTCGAACGCGGACGCATCGTCGAGATCGGATCCCACGACGAACTGGTCGCCGCCGGCGGCCGGTACGCCGAGCTGCACCGCGTGCAGTCGGCCTGACGAGCGGCTCGCGTCGAACGTTGGGTGGCGGTGCGGATGCCCCGCGCCCGACACTGGGAGCATGACCAGCTTCCGGCCCGCCGCGGCCGCGATAGCGCTCGTCGTGGCCGTCGCACTCACGGGGTGCGCATCCGTCGGCGGGGCGCCGGCCTCCGGGCCGCTGCCCGAGCCCCTGCCGGGCGGCGAGGTCCGCGGCATCGGCACCGTGCTCCAGCTCGAGGGCGAGCGGCCAGAGCTCTGCCTCGGCCCGGTCGCCGAGTCCGCGCCGCCGCAGTGCGACGGCCTGCCCCTCGAGGGCTGGACGTGGGCGCCGCCCGACGACCTCTCGACGAGCATGTCGGGAGGGACGTGGGGCAGCTACGCCGTCACCGGCACCTGGGGCGGGGAGGTCTTCACCGTCACACGCGACGCGGTGCCGCTGGCCCTGTTCGATCCCATTGCCGCCGAGCCCGGATGGTGGCAGAGCCCGGAGTCCGCGGGCACGGCCGGCGAGGGCGATCTCGACGCCATCTCGGCTGACCTCGCGGCCGGCGCTGGCGACGCGTACCTCGGCTCGACGCTCGAGAACGGCCACGTCGTCGTCACGGTTCGCTA
This sequence comes from Agromyces sp. G08B096, assembly GCF_040267705.1. Taxonomy (NCBI): domain Bacteria; kingdom Bacillati; phylum Actinomycetota; class Actinomycetes; order Micrococcales; family Microbacteriaceae; genus Agromyces; species Agromyces sp. G08B096. Next base: position 2,708,204 of record NZ_CP158374.1, on the reverse strand, counting down.
CGACGACGGCACCGTCCAGGCGGCCGTGGACGAGCGCTACGGCGACGGCGTCGTCGCAGTCGTGTCCGCGCTCGTCGACGCCGAGTGACGGTCAGGCGCTCGTCCGGGCGACCGCCGCGAGCGACGGCGCGACCACCGCGTCGAACGACGACGCGGTGCGGGCCGCGACCTCCGGCCACGGGGCATCCCAGACCGACTGATTGAAGATCTCGACCTCGATGTCGCCGGTGTAGCCGGCCGCCTCGACCGCACGCGTGAACCGCGCGAAGTCGATCACGCCGTCGCCCGGGTAGTGGCGGCCGAGCAGGGCGTCGGCCGGCAGCGGGGTCGCCCAGTCGCAGACCTGGTAGGTCGCGATGCGGCCCTCATCGCCCGCGCGGGCGATCTGGGCCTCGGCCTCCGGGTCCCACCAGAGGTGGTACGTGTCGACGGCGACGCCGACCGCCTGGGGCGAGAACGGCGCGGCCAGGTCGAGCGACTGCTTCAGCGTCGAGACGACCGCCCGGTCGGAGGCGAACATCGGGTGCAGCGGTTCGATCGCGAGGGTGACGCCGGCAGCGGCCGCCTCGGGTGCGAGCTCGGCGAGGGCGTCGGCGACGCGGCCGCGGGCCCCGACGAGGTCGGTCGAGCCGTCGGGAAGGCCGCCGGCGACGAGCACCAGCACCGCGCGTGAGCCCGGGGCTCCTGCGGCGGCGAGCGTCGCCGTCTCATCGATGGCGCGCCGGTTCTCGTCGATCGAGGCCCGGCGCTCCGGGCCCTCCGCCATGGTGAAGAAGCCCTGCCGGCAGAGCGTCGACAGCCGGAGGCCGGTGTCGGCGAACCGCCTCGCGGCCTCACCGAGGCCAGCCTCCGCGATGGGCTCGCGCCAGAGCCCGACCGACGCGTAGCCCGCCTCGACGAGCACGCGCAGTGACTCGTCGAACGGCGCGTACTTGATCGTCGCGACGTTCATGGACAGACGCGGGTGCGCGCTCACGCGGGCACCTCCGAGAGATCGACCGGATCGGTCGCGGTCGGCGCGGCGGCACGCTGGGCGCCGTCGGCCGCGTTCTCGCGTGCGGTGCCGTCGGTCGAGGCATCCGCCGCCGCATCGTCCGCCGAGGCATCCGTCGCCGCGCCGGTCGCCGACCCTGCGGCCGCCGCCGTGACGTCGATGCCGTTCACGGTGAGCAGCTCGTGCCACCTCGCGGCGGCGAGCTCGGGCCGCTCCAGCGCCCCGGACGCGTTCGCGAGCTCCACGATGCGCGACAGGTGCGGCAGGCTGCGCGCCGCGTGCAGGCCGCCGACCATCTGGAACGCCCGCTGGTGCCCGTTCAGCCACGAGAGGAAGGCGACGCCCGTCTTGTAGTAGTACGTGGGCGCGGCGAACACCTGCTGCGAGAGCGCCTCGGTCGGCCCGAGCACCGCGCGGTACCCCGCCGCGTCGCCCGCGTCGAGGGACTGGATCGCCGCGGAGGCGTTGGGCGCGAGCCCCGCGAACGCGCCGAGCAGCGCATCGGAGTGCCCGTGCTCGTCGCCCTCGATGAGGCCGACGTAGTGGTAGTCGTCGCCCGTGAACATCCGCGCCGTCTCCGGCAGACGCCGGCGCACCGACACCTCGGCGTCCGCGTCGAGGAGGCTCATCTTCACGCCCGCCACCTTGTCGCGGTTGTACTCGATGATCTGCAGGAGCGTCGAGGACGCGGCATCCGTGTCTTCGGAGCCGAAGTAGCCCGCGAGCGCCGGATCGAACGCGGTGCCGAGCCAGTGCAGGATCACCGGTGCGCCCGCCGCGGCGAGCACCTCGCGGTAGACGCGGCGGTAGTCGTCGGCCGTGCGCGCGGCGCGCGCGAGGTGCCGGCTCGCCATGAGCACGACGCCGGCGCCGGCATCCTCGGCGTGGTGGAGCTGCCGGGTGTAGGCCTCGACGACCTCGTCGAGGCCGATCGACTCGTCCTCGATGTGGTCGGTGTTCACGCCCACGACGAGCCGGCCGCCGGCCGAGGCCGCCTCCGCCGCGCTCCGTGAGATGAGCTCCCGCGTCGCCGAGGCATCGAGGCCCATGTTCCGCTGCGCCGTGTCCATGGCGTCGGCGACGCCCAGCCCCCACGACCAGACGTGGTGGCGGAACGCCAGCGTGGCATCCCAGTCGATATCCGCCGGACTGCCCGGCGTGTTGTCGGCGTACGCCTTCGGCACGACGTGCGCCGCCGCGTACGCGACGCGGCGCTCGAGCGGCCGGCGCGGTTTCTGGAACGCGGGCGCCGGGTTCAGCGCAGCGGATGCCACGCCGCCGTCGGCGCCGAGGAGGGTCAGCGAGGTCATCAGCGCACCCCGGCGAGCTCGGAATCCGACGACACGCCCGACGCCCCGCCCGACGCGGCCGGCTCGGACGAGGCATCCGGTGCGCCGCCGCGGCCCTGCTCGACCGTGACGACCGGGATCTCGACGCGGCGACCCGCCTTCGAGCTCTCGAGGCCCGCCTCGGCGAGCAGCACTCCGCGCGCGCCGGCGAGGAAGTCGAAGCGGTTCGGGGCGTCCTCGACGACGTGGCGGATGAACTCCTCCCACTGCGTCTTGAAGCCGTTCTCGAACTCGCGGTTGCCGGGCGACTCGATCCAGTCGGCCGCGTAGTCGTGCTCGTCGGCGAGGTCGGGGTTCCAAACGGGCTTCGGCGTGGCGTTCCGCGGCTGGATCTTGCAGCCGAACAGCCCGACCACGGCCGAACCGTGCGTGCCGTCGACCTGGAACTCCACGAGCTCGTCGCGGTTCACGCGCGTGGTCCAGCTCGAGTTCAGCTGAGCGGTGATGCCGCCCTCGAGCTCGAAGATGGCGTAGGCGGCGTCGTCGGCCGTCGCGGGGTACGCGTCACCGCGCTCGTCGACCCGCTCCGGGATCTCGGTGACGGCCTTGGCGTAGACCGATTCGACGCGGCCGAACAGGTTCTCGAGCACGTAGTTCCAGTGCGGGAACATGTCGACGATGATGCCGCCGCCGTCCTCCGCGCGGTAGTTCCAGCTCGGCCGCTGCGCGGGCTGCCAGTCGCCCTCGAACACCCAGTAGCCGAACTCGCCGCGCACCGACAGGATGCGGCCGAAGAAACCGGAGTCGATGAGCCGGCGGAGCTTCTGGAAGCCCGGCAGGTAGAGCTTGTCGTGCACGACGCCGTTCTTGATGCCGGCCTCCTGCGCGAGGCGGGCGAGCTCGAGCGCCTCCTCGAACGACTCCGCGGTGGGCTTCTCGGTGTAGATCGCCTTGCCGGCCGCGATGGCCTTGCGGATGGCGGCGGCGCGCGCCTTCGTGACGAGGAAGTCGGCGTAGATCTGCCACCGGTCGTCGGCGAGCGCGGCGTCGAGGTCGGTCGTGTAGTGCTCGATGCCGTGCCGCGCGGCGAGCTCGGCGAGCTTCTTCTCGCTGCGGCCGACGAGGATCGGCTCGACCTGCACCCGCGTCTCGCCGTCGGAGAGGAGCACGCCGCCCTGGTCGCGGATGGCGAGGATCGAGCGCACGAGGTGCTGGCGGTAGCCCATGCGGCCCGAGACGCCGTTCATGATGATGCCGAGCGTCTGCGGGGCGGGCGGGGTCTGCTGGGTGGTCTGCTCTGCCACGGTGGAGTCCTGTTCGAGCCGGGAGCGGTGGCGGGCATCGCCGCACCGCTGCGGGAAAGCGTTTACCAGAGTGTGGCACAGGGAAGCGCGCTCGTGCAACCGGCGGGTGCGGGGAAGCGGGCGCGGGCAGGCGATGGGTGCGGGCAATCGGTGGGCGGGGTGCAGCCGGGCGGGTGGGTGCAGTCCGCGCGAGCCGTCGCACATCGTCGTGTCGGCAGTATTTGCCGGTGTGGGATGCCTCGCACCGGCGGATTCCGCCGACACGGGTCATCCGGGAGTGGTCACGGGCAGCGGCGGCAGCCGTACGCCGAACGCGCCGGCCGGCCGACCTGCCGGCGCACCGACCGGCCGGCGGGCCGGCCGGCGGACCGGCCGGCGTGAGTGATCGTCGTCGTGTCGGCAGTATTCGCCGGTGAGGGATGCCTCGCACCGGCGGATCCCGCCCACACGGGGCATCCGGGAATCGCGGTGGGATGCCTCGCACGGGCGGATTCCGCCCACACGGGGCATCCGGGAAGCGCGGGGGGATGCCTCGCACGGGCGGATTCCGCCCACACGGGGCATCCGGGAATCGCGGTGGGATGTCGAACATCGGCGGATCGCGCCGACAGGGGGCATCCGGGGGAGGTGCGGGGCGTGACGCGCGCGGGTGGACCGCGTCGGGGCATCCGGGGAGGCGGCAGGGCGCCGCGGGTGCTCAGCGGGCGGGGGTCGACTCGCGGAGGACGACCTCGGTCTGGATCGCGCCGCCCTCGTCGCCGTCGTCGAGGGCGAGGCGGAGGGCGCGGCGTCCGAGCTCGTCGAGCGGCACCCGGACGGTCGTGAGGGGCGGGGTGACATCGCGGACGGTGGGGATGTCGTCGAAGCCGGCGACCGCGAGGTCGCGTCCTGGGGCGAGGCCCGCATCACGGATCGCGGACAGCGCGCCGACGGCCATCACGTCGTTGGCGGCGAACACCAGCTCGATGCCGTCGAGGCCTCGCTCGATGAGCCGCGTCATGCCGTCGTACCCGCCGTCGCGGGTGAACGCGGCGCGCACGACGTCGGCCTCGTCGAGCCGGCCGCCCGTCGCCTCGAGGCCCGCGCGGAACCCGTCGAGGCGGTCTGCGGCCGTGCGGAGCCCCTCGCCGCCCGTCACGACGGCGAACCGGCGGTAGCCGAGGGCGGTGAGCTCATGGGCGAGCGCCTCGGCGCCGGCCCGGTTGTCGAGCAGGACGGTGCGGAAGTCGAGCTCGTTGCGGCTGATGAGCACGACCCGGCCGCCGGATGCCTCGTACGCCGCGAGCTCCTCGCCGAGGGCCCCGGCCGTGGGGTCGGTCGTGGGTCGCGAGCCCGCGAGGATCATCACCCGGGGGCGCTGGCCGCGCAGCTGGCGGACGAGGTCGAGCTCGCGCTCCGGGTCGCGCTCGGTGGCCGCCATGGTCACGATGAGGCGTTCGCGATCGGCCTCGGCGACGACGCCGGAGGCGATGGAGGAGAAGTAGGGGTCGGCGATGTCGGCGACGAGCAGGGCCACGGTCGTGGTCGTGCCGCGGGCGACCGCCTGGGCGGAGAGGTTCGGGGAGTAGTTCAGCCGGGCGGCGGCGTCGAGCACGCGCCGGCGGTACTCCTCGTTGACCTTGCGGGTGCTGCCGTTCAGCGACCTCGACGCGGTCGCGAGCGAGACGCCGGCCTCGCGTGCGACGTCGTGCAGGGTCGCCGGGCTCGTGCGGCTCGTCTCGCTCATGGGCTCCTCCAGCGGCCCGCCTCGGTGCGGGCGCCCCATGCTAGCGCGGGGCCCGTTCCGGCCCGGCGTTTGGCGGCGGTGCGGCGGGCTGCTACAAAGGATAGCGAACCGAGATAACGCTTTCCCAGTGGCATCCGTTCACCCCTCGACGCGCCCGAGCGCGCGCGGGAAAACGATTTCTGGTCCAACGGCAGGAGCACGCGATGACGCAGCGCGAACGGTACGGACTCATCGGCACGGGCAGCCGCGCCGGCATGTACATCGGCGCGATGACGGGCACCGTGACCGGCGCGGAGCAGGTGCCAGAGCTCGCCGAGCTCGTCGCGTGGAGCGATGCCAACCCCGGACGCCTCGACGTCTACGAGCGCGAGGTCGTCGCCGCCGGCCATTCCGCTCCGGCGAGGTACGCGCCGGACGCCCTGGAGCGCATGATCGCCGACGAGCGGCTCGACCGCGTCATCATCACGACGCCCGATGTCACGCACGCGGACTTCATCGTCCGCTCCCTCCGCGCGGGTGCCGACGTCGTCGTCGAGAAGCCCCTCACGATCGACGCGGAGAGCGTCCGGCGGATCGGCGCGGCGATCGCCGAGACCGGGCGCGAGGTCATCACGACGTTCAACTACCGCTACAGCCCGCGCAACTCGACGCTCCGACAGGTCATCGCCGACGGCCGCATCGGCCGCGTGACGAGCGTGCACTTCGAGTGGGCGCTCGACACGGTGCACGGCGCCGACTACTTCCGTCGCTGGCACCGCGACAAGGCGAACTCGGGAGGCCTGTTCATCCACAAGGCCTCGCACCATTTCGACCTCGTGAACTGGTGGATCCAGGCGGCCCCGGTGCGCGTGTTCGCGAGCGGCGGCCTGCGGTTCTACGGCGCCGAGAACGCCGCCGCCCGTGGACTCGGCGCGCGACCCGAGCGCGGCACCGGCACGACCGGCGACCCGTTCGCGCTCGACCTGGCGGCCGACGCGCGGCTGAAGGAGCTCTACCTCGACACCGAGCACCACGACGGCTACCTCCGCGACCGCGACGTGTTCGACCCCGGCATCACCATCGAGGACAATCTCGCCGCGCTCGTCGACTACGACACCGGCGCGACGATGAGCTACTCGCTGAACGCGCACGCGCCGTGGGAGGGCTACCGCGTCACGGTGAACGGCACCGAGGGGCGGGCCGAGCTCGAGGTCGTCGAGCGCGGCGCCGTGCGCCTCGCCGACGACGGACGGGTCGTGGTCGACCCGAGCATGCACCCCGACCTCTCGCCCGTCGACGAGGTGCGGCCCGACGGTGAGCGGCTCGTGGTGCAGCGGCATTGGGAGGGCGCCGAGGTCGTCCCGATCCCCGAGGGCATCGGCAGCCACGGCGGCGGTGACGCGTACCTGCTCCGGCAGCTGTTCGGCCGGGTGACGGATGACGCGCCGCTCGGTCGCGTCGCCGGCTACGCCGACGGCGTCCGCGCCGTCTCGGTGGGCATCGCCGGCAACCGGTCGCTCGAGACGGGTGAGCCGGTGCGGATCGCCGACCTGGGGCTCGCGGGCTGAGCCGTTGCGTCGGCCCTGGCCCGGTCGCGCCCGACGCGGTCAGCCGTCGATCGGGCGCGTCCCCGGCGGGTAGGCGAGCAGCAGCAGGGCGGAGGCGACCCAGACGACGCCGATGGCGGCGATGAGCCACCCGCCGCCGATGCCGGCCGCGAGTCCGGCGACGGCGGCGCCCACGGCCGCGGCCGAGGCGCGGAGCCCGGCGCCGACCGTGAAGACCTGCGAGCGGACGCCGGGCGGGCTCTGCTGTTTACGGAGCAGCAGCATCGCCGCCGAGCTCGACGCGGTGAACAGGCCCGACAGCCCGATGAGCGCCGTCGTCCACCACGTGCCGAGGTCGATGGCGGCGACGATCGTGAGGAGGCCGGTGGCGGCGAAGCCGGTGCCCATCTCCCATTCGGGCGGCATCCGCACCGGGCGCAGCGAGATCGCGAGCGCCCCGAGCAGCCCGCCGACGGCGAAGGCGGCCACGACGATCGCGCCCTGGTCGGGCGTGCCCACCCGTTCGGTGGAGAGGGCGACCGCCGCGACGGCGAGCCCGCCGGCGCCGAACTGGCTGAGCGTGCCCGACGCGGTCACGACGGCGATCGGGCGGTACCGCACGATGTGGCGGAGGCCGGCCCGCATGGCCGCACCCATCGAGCGAGGCTCGGCACCGAGCGGACGCAGTCGAGTGAGCGCCGTCGCGGCCGCGCCGGCCAGAGCCGCGACCGCCATGAGCACGAGGGCGACGCGCGCCGACCCGAGCGCCGCGGCCGCGGCCACGATCGCCGGGCCGGCCACCGAGCCGAGGTTGTACGAGAGGGCGTCGAGAGCATAGGCGCGGCGCTCGCCCGGCACCTCCTCGGTGACGAAGCTCGACAGGCCGCCCATGAAGAAGGGCGTGGTGGCTCCGGCGGCGACGACCGAGAGCGCGACGACCGCGGTCGGCAGCAGGCCGAGGAACGCGGCGACCAGCGTGCCGAGCGCCGTCACGAGCCCTGCGGCGGCGATGAGCAGGCGCGGATGCCGCGTCCGGTCGAGGAGCGCCCCGACGAACGGCGCGGCGAGGATGCTGGGGGCGAGGCAGGCCGCGGCGAGCAGGCCGCCGAGCGCGACGTCGCCGAGTGCCTCGACCGCGAGGATCGGCAGCGCGACGGTGGTGCCGCCGACCGACAGGCGGAGCGGCGTCGCGACCGAGAGATAGCCGGCGGCGCTCATTCGAGCGCGGTCTCGCAGCGGGTCACGGGAGCTGGAGTTGGCCGTTGATGCGGCGGGGGATGCGGTGGGGGTTGGTGTCGCGGAGTTCGGGTGGGAGGACGGTCTCGGGGGCGTCTTGGTAGGTGATGGGGCGGAGGAAGCGGCGGATGGCGGTGGCGCCGACGCTGGTGTGGATGGAGGTCGTGGCGGGCCAGGGTCCGCCGTGGTGTTGGGCCCAGCTGACGGCGACGCCGGTGGGCCACCCGGTGAACAGGATCCGTCCGGCGATCTCGGTGAGCACGGCCACGATGCTGGTGAGGTCTTCGTGGGGTTCGGCGTGCACGGTCGCGGTGAGGCTGCCGCCGACGGCTCGGATGACGTCGAGCGCGTCGTCGGGGTGGTCGTATTCGACGATCAGGGTGGCCGGGCCGAAGCACTCCGTCAGGAGCACCGCCGGGTCCTCGAGCACGGCCTGGGCGGTCGTGGCCAGCACGGTGGGGGTGCCGGTGCCGGGCAGTTGGGTGAGCCGGCCGGTGACGAGCTCGACGCCGTCGTGGGCGGCGAGGCCGGCAAGGCCCTGCGCGTAGGCGTCGGCGATGCCGTCGGTGAGCATGCGGGCCGGGGTGGGGGTGCCGACCGCGGTCGTGACGAGGTCGGCGAACCCGGACCCGGCCGGGACGAGCACCACACCGGGGTTCGTGCAGAACTGGCCGACCCCGAGGGTGAACGACCCGGCCAGCCCGGCTGCGAGCTCACCGGCGCGGGCGGCGAGGGCGGCGGGGGTGATCAGGACGGGGTTGACGGCGCTGAGTTCGCCGTAGAACGGGATCGGGTCGGGTCGCCCGGTCGCGAGGTCGAACAGGGCCCGCCCGCCGTGCAGCGACCCGGTGAACCCGACCGCCCGCACCGCGGGGTGGGCGACCAGGTCGGCACCGGCCTGCCGCCCCTCGACGAGGGTGAGGATCCCGGCCGGGGCGCCCGCCGCCTGGAGGGCGGCGGTGACGATCTCCGCGGTGCGGCGGCCCAGGCGGGCGTGCGCGGAGTGGTTCTTCACGATCACCGGGCAGCCCGCGGCCAGCGCGGACGCGGTATCGCCGCCGGCGACGGAGAACGCGAACGGGAAGTTCGACGCCCCGAACACCGCGACCGGTCCGAGCGGGCGCAGCATCCGCCGCAGATCGGGTCGGGGCGGGGTCGCGGCCGGGTCGGGGTGATCGATCGTGGCCTCCAGGTAAGAGCCCTCGAGCACGACGCCGGCGAACAACCGCAACTGCGCACTCGTGCGAGCCAGCTCGCCCGTCAGCCGCGCCGTGCCGAGGTGGGTCTCCTCATCGGCCAACGGCACGAGCTCGTCCAGGTGCCCGTCCAGCGCCTCCGCTCCGGCCCGCAACCAGGCCGCACGCTCCACCGCAGACGACGTCACCGTCACCCCGAACGCCTCCCGCGCCGCCGACGCCGCACCCCCCAACCCCACCGGCACCGCCACGGTCGTCGAGGGCGTCGGGGCGGCGATCTGGTCGGTCATTCGAACCTCCGGTGGTGGGTGTTCCAGCGTGTCACATCGTCAGGCGAGGGTGGCCGCGATCGGGGCATCCCGCAGCCGGACGCCGAGCCCCGGCTGACGCGTGTCGCGCGCCCACCCGGCCTCGACGGCCACCGGCGCGTCGTCGGCCAGCACGCCGAGCTCCGCGAAGGCGGCGTCCTCGGCCGCTTCGACGGCGATCTCCGCCTCGACGGCCATCGCGAGCTGGGCGCTCAGGTCGACCAGGAGGTGCGGTGCGAGCTCGACGCCGCGGTCGGCCGCGAGCCCCGCGATCTCGAGGAACGGCGTGATGCCGCCGACCCGCACGACGTTGGGCTGCACGATCTGCGCGGCGCCCGCGTCGATGAACTCGGCGAACCGGTAGCCCGTGTACAGGTTCTCGCCCGCCGCGATCGGGACGTCGATCGTCGCCGCGAGCCGGATGTGCGAGGAGAGATCGTCGGCACGGAGCGGCTCCTCGATCCAGCGCAGCCCGAACGGCGCGAGCGCCTCCATGGCGCGGAGCGCCTGGTCGAGGCTCCAGAGCTGGTTCGCGTCGATCATCAGGTCGCGGTCGGACCCGATCACCTCGCGCACGGCGCGGACGCGGGCCACGTCGTCGGCGAGGTCGGGCCGGCCGACCTTCACCTTCACGGCGTCGAAGCCCGCCGCGACCCAGCGCTCGGCCTGGGCGACGAGCTCGTCGAGCGGGTAGTGGCGGTTGATGCCGCTGCCGTACGCGCGGACCCGGTCGCGGCGCCGGCCGAGATGATCGGCGATCGCGACACCGGACCGCCGCGCCGCGAGATCCCAGAGGGCGAGGTCGAGCCCCGCCATGGCCATGGTCGTCACACCGCCGCCGCCCGCCTCGTGCAGGTGCTCCCAGAGCGGCTGCCAGACGGCGCGCGCGTCAGCGGGCCCGCCGAGGACGGCGTCGCGGATGTCGCGCTCGAGCATCGCCTGCACGGCGGACCCGCCGATCGTCGGCGTCCAGCTGAGGCCGTGGCCGACGGCGCCCTCGTCATCCTCGACCTCGACTGCGATGAGGTCGAGCGAGGTGCGGTCGACGCCCCACGGCCGGCTGAGCGGGGCCCGGAGCAGCCGGGTCTCGAGCCGGCGGATGACGGCGGTCATCGTGCGATGCCCGACGTGACGGGCTCGGCGGCCCTGGCGTCGTGGTTGGTGAGGAGTCGGAGTCCGGTGTTCAGGAGGTCGGTGAGGCGGTGTTCCTGGTCGGGGGTCGGATCGACCAGGGGTGGTCGGACCGGCCCGACCGGGACGCCGCGGGCCCGGAGCCCGGCCTTGACGAGGGAGACCCCGAACCCGGGCGTCTCGTCCCGGAGCGCGACCAACGGACGGTAGAACCCGTCCAACAGGCGAACCCGGGTCTGCTCGTCACCGCCGACGTAGGCGCGGTAGTACGCCGACGCGACTTCGGGCAGCATCGCGAACACGGCCGAGGAGTACAACGGGATCCCGATGCCGCGGTACGCGCCCTGGCTCAGCTCCGCGGTCAGCAACCCGTTGAACAACGCCAGCTCCCGGCCCGTGGCCCGGGCGGCCAGCACGATCTCCTGCGCCAACCCGATATCACCGACCCCGTCCTTGAACCCGATCACCTTCGGGTTGCCCGCCAGCCGGGTCATCGCCTCCGGGGTGTACCTCGCCGTCGCCCGGTGATACACGATCACCGGCAGGTCGGTGGCTGCGGTGATCGCCTCGACCCAGCCCACCAGCCCGTCCGTGGTGCCCGACACGAGGTACGGCGGCAGCAGCAGCAACCCGTCCGCACCCGCCTCCTGCGCTGAGACCGCGGTCTGGATCGCATGCCCGAGCGGCCCCCCGGAGCCCGCGATCACCGGCACCCGCCCGCCGACCGCCGCCACCGTCGCCCGCACCACGGTCGCGACCTCGGCGGCGGACAGGGCATGGAACTCACCCGTCCCGCACGCCGGGAACACCCCACCCGGCCCGTACCCCAACCGGTCCTGCACCTGCTCGCCCAGCAGGTCCACATCCACCCGACCCGCCGCATCGAACGGCGTCACCGGGAAGAACAACACCCCATCGAACCCCGAAACCCCACTCACCACGAACCCACCTCTCCGATCAGGGCCGGCACGGCGCGCGCCGCGTCGGCGTCGAGCTCGCTGCGCCAGGTCCGGCGGGCGCGCCAGCCCAGCAGTCGCTCGGCCTTGGCCGAGGAGAACACCGGGCTCGTGCCCGTGAGCGCGTCGGCCGCCTCGCCGAGCGCGGGCGCCGACGCCCGCCAGAGCTCGGAGACCGGCCGCACGGCGAGCGCGTCGGTGGCGCCGACGAAGAAGCCCTCGCCGTCGACGGCCCGGGCCGGCGCCTCGAGCCAGGCGGCGACGAAGTCGGCGGCGTCGCGGGCGTCGACGTAGTTGAAGAGGCTCACCGCCGCGAGGGCGGGCTCGGCGAGCCGCTCGGCGATCGTGTGGCCCTGCTGGGTCGGCGCGCCCGCCCACTCCTCGGGGGAGATCACGTAGCACGGCCGGAAGAACCCGAAGGCGCCCGCCGAGGTGCGTGTGAACATGCGGACGAGCTCCTCGATCACGACCTTCGAGAGCGCGTACGCGTTCGAGGGGGCGACCGGGTGCGTCTCGTCGAGCGGCAACCGCTCGGGATGCCACGTCGGCACGCCGTACCCGATGACGGTCGGGCTGCTCGCGGCGAGGACGCGGCCGACGCCCGCCTCGGCGGAAGCGCCGAGCACGGCGTGCGCGATGGCCGTGTTCGTCGCGAGGATCACGTCCTCCGGCGCACTGAACGGCACCGCGATCGCGGCCAGATGGACGACGGCGTCAGGGCGCACCTCGGCGAGGAGATCGCGGGCGGCCCGGGCGTCGGCGAGGTCGGCGAGGCGCTCGTCGACCCCCGGGAGGCCGGCGGTGACCCGGTCTGCCCCGACCACGTCGTGGCCCGCGGCGACGAGGCCGAGCGCCGTGCTCCGGCCGAGCCGGCCGGCCGAACCGGTGACGAGCACGCGCATGGGACTCCTTCGCTGGGGCATCCGTTCTCATCGCCGCACCCTCGCATCACGGGCGGCGATCGACCGGGAAAACGATTTCTCGGCGTGAGCCTACAGAATCCGCGCATGCTCGGCAAACGATCCCCATAGGATGGGGAATCGATTTCCCGATCGGAAGAGGAGTGCGATGACCGAGCGCGCCAGGCCGGCCACCATCGCCGATGTCGCGGCCCGCGCCGGAGTATCGCCGGCGAGCGTCTCGCGCGTGCTGAACGGCAAGGCGTCGGTCGATCCCGAGATCGTGCGCACCGTTCAGCGCGCCATCGCCGAGCTCGGGTACCGGCCGAGCCTCGCGGCGCGCAGCCTCGTGCAGGGCCGGAACCACACCGTCGCGATGGTCGTGCCCGACCTCGAGAACCCGCTCTTCCAGGGCATCCTCAAGGGCCTCAGCGTCGCGGCTGCCGAAGATGGGTACCGGGTGCTCGTCGCCGACACCGTCGAGCGCGTCGACGAGGAGGAGCCGACCGCGATCGAGGCGCGCGAGCGCACCGACGCGATCGTCCTGTGCGCGCCGCGGCTGCCGGCCGCGAAGCTCGCCCGCCTCACCGCCCGACTCGACCCCGTCGTCGTGGTCAATCGCGTCGTGCCAGGGACGCCGGTGGTCGGAGTCGACTACGCCCGAGGCATCCGCGATCTCATCGAGCACCTCGCGGGGCTCGGCCACCGCCGGATGCTCTACCTCGCCGGACCCGAGCGAAGCGCCTCCAACGACGAACGGCTGCGCGGCGTCGCCGACGCCCTCGCCGCCGATGCGACGCTCGAGATCGCGGTCGAACCGTGCGGCTCACGGCTCGACGACGGATTCGCCGCGGCGGAGGGCGTGGCCGCAGCGGCCCGCGGCGGGGTCACGGCGGTCCTCGCGTTCAACGACCTCGTCGCCCTCGGGCTGCTGACACGCCTCCGGCAGCTGGGCATCGACGTGCCGGGCGAGCTCTCGGTGGCGGGGTTCGACGACATCCCCATGGCGGCCTACGCGACGCCGTCGCTGACGAGCCTCTCGGTGCCGCGCGCGGAGCTCGGCGCCCAGGTCTGGTCGCGGCTGCACGCCCTCATCGCGGGCGAGCCCGCGGGCCACGCCGTCGTCTTCCGGCCGCGGCTCGAAGCGCGCGCGAGCACGGCCGAGGTCCGAGCGGGGGCGGCGCGATGACCGCGGCACCCGCGGCCTGGGCCTCGCCGTCGGCCGACGACCGCGCCGCGAAGCGGCGACGGATCCTCGCCCTGCTCGACGAGCGCGGGGTCGAGTCGATCGTGCTCCGCTCGCACGCGGCGATCGCGTGGTACCTCGACGGCGTGCGGAGCCACGTGTCGCTCGCGGGTGATCCGGTGCTCGCCGTCGTCGTCGACCGTTCGGGCGATGAGATCCGCGTGCTCGCCAACGAGGCCGACCGCCTCGCCGCGGAGGAGCTCGCCCCCGGCGACCTGCGGGCGCTGCATCCGATCGCCTGGCACGAGGCGCTCGCGCCGGCGGGAATCGCCGACCTCGAGGAAGCCGATGCGGCGGCCGAGCTCCGCGCCGCGCGCGCCGTGCTCCTGCCGGCCGAGCGCGAACGGTTCCGGCGGCTCGGGCGCGAGGCGGCCGAGGTCATGACCGCCGTCGCCGGCGAGCTCGACCCGTCCTGGTCGGAGCGGCGCGCCGCGGCCCGGATCGCAGGCGCGCTCGTCGAACGCGGGATCGACCCGCTGGTCGTGCTCGTGGCGGGCGAGGGCCGGCTGGCTCACCGGCATCCGCTGCCGACCGACGGCGTGCTCGGCGGCCGGGCCATGCTGGTTGCGTGCGCGCGACGGCACGGACTCATTGCGAACCTCACGCGCTGGGTGGCCTTCACCGCGGCCGCCGAGGGCCCGACCCGTGCGGCCCGTCTCGCGTGGCGCGACGACGAGGCGCGCATGCTCGAGGTCGAGCGGGCCTTCCTCGACGCGACCCGGCCGGGCGCGACGCTCGGCGAGGCGTTCGCGGCCGGCGCGGCGGCGTACGCGCGACACGGCTTCGACGCGGAGGAGTGGCGGCGCCACCACCAGGGCGGCGCGGCGGGCTACGTCGGGCGCGATCCGCGGGCGGTGCCGGGTATCGGCGAGCTCGTGCAGGTGGGTCAGGCGTTCGCCTGGAACCCGAGCGCGCCGGGGGCGAAGGTCGAGGACACCGTCGTCCGCGACGCGACGGGCTTCGAGGTCCTGACCATCGACCCCGCCTGGCCGAGCATCGACGTCGGCGGACGGGCCAGACCCGTGTCCCTCCTGCGCTGAGCGTGTAGCCTGGATCGGGATAACGCTTTCCCATCCGCGCGAGGACCCGGAGGACCGACGGTGCCCCAGCCCGATATCCGCATCGACGAGGCATCCGACCGCCTGCGCGTGCGCGCCGGCGAGCGCGAGCTGCTCGACTACGTCTTCCACCCCGGCGACCCGGTGCTCGAGTCGCCGCGTCCGTACCTCAGCCCCATCCGCACGCTCGGCGGCGAGGTGGTGAGCCTCTATCGACCGCACGACCATGTCTGGCACAAGGGCATCGCGTGGTCGCTGCCCGTCGTCGGCGACGAGAACTTCTGGGGCGGGCCGACGTTCGTCCGCGGCGAGGGCTACGTGCAGCTGCCGAACAACGGCGCGCAACGGCACCGCGGGTTCGCCGAGGTCCGCTCGGGGGAGACCGGGCGCGTCGTCGAGGAGCTCGACTGGATCACCGAGGCCGGTGCCACCTGGTTCGACGAGCGCCGGGAGCTCAGCGTCCAGGTCGTCGACGAGACGACCTGGGTGCTCGGGTTCGCCACCAGGATGCGGAACGTCTCGAGTGCGCCCATCCCCATCGGCTCGCCCACCACGCGCGGCCGCGACAACGCCGGGTACGGCGGCCTGTTCTGGCGGGGACCGCGCTCCTTCACGGGCGGCACCATCCTCGCCCCCGGCCGATCGGGAGGCGACGAGCTGCGCGGCGAGCGCGCCCCGTGGTTCGGGTTCACCGGCCGCCACGACGGCACCGGTGCGCACTCCACGATCGTGATGGTCGACCATCCTGCGAACGTGGCGCACCCGCCTCAGTGGTTCGCGCGGAGCGACGACTTCGCCTGCCTCTGCCCCGCTCCGTTCTTCAGCGAGGAGCACGTGGTGCCCGCCGGGGGCGACCTCGTCGAACGGGTCGCGGTCGTCGTCGCCGACGGCGACGCCGATCCGGCGCGGGCGGCGGAGCTCGCCGAGCACGGCCGGGCGGTGTTCACGGCTGGGCCGGCGGTCGCGTCGGCGAGCGAAGCGGATGCCTCGGCCCACCGGGCGCCTGACGCCGATGCCGCGGCGGCCCGGACGAGCGGCTCATGAGCGCGGTGCTGCCCGGCTTCCCCGGGGCGACGTCGGTGAGCGAGCTCGAGGTCTACGACTCGGCGGCC
The DNA here is from genome assembly GCF_040267705.1 of Agromyces sp. G08B096. NCBI lineage: Bacteria > Bacillati > Actinomycetota > Actinomycetes > Micrococcales > Microbacteriaceae > Agromyces > Agromyces sp. G08B096. The sequence continues at coordinate 2,692,223 of NZ_CP158374.1, read as the reverse complement.
CCCGACGGTCTCGCGGGCGGCAGCCCGCACCTGCATCTCGTCTCGGCGGAGGCCTACCTTGTGACGGGCGGGCGGGGCCGCGTGCACTCGATCGACGCGGAGGGGTTCCACGAGCGGCCGGTCGAGGCGGGCTCGGTGGTCTGGTTCGGCGCGGGAACCGTGCACCGGGCCGTGAACGACGGCGGGCTCCGGGCCTTCGTGGTGATGTCGAACGCCGGGCTGCCCGAGGCCGGCGATGCGGTGCTCACGTTCCCCGACGAGGTGCTCGCCGACCCGCAGCGGTACCACGCCGCGCGCCGCCTGCCCGAGCTCGATCCCGAGACCGCCGCGCGGCGAAGACGTGATCTCGCGGTGGAGGGATTCCTCGAGCTGCGCCGCGCCGCCGAACGCGGCGACGTGCGCTCCTACCGGCGGCTGCTCGAGCGTGCGGCGGCCCTGTCGGCGCCGGCCGCAGGAGGCTGGCTCGAGGCCTTCGACCGGGACGTGGCATCCGTCGTCGCCGACGACCGAGCGCGCCTCGCGACACTCGCCCGAGGTGCGGTGCCGGGTTTCGACGCCGGCGTCCGCATCGCCGGCGCGAGTGCTGCGCTCGGCATGTGCGGCCGCCTCGTGCGTGCGGTCGCCGAACCGGCGACGTCCACCCTGCAGCCGGCCCCCCAGGCCGACCCGGCACCGACCCCGAGAGGACCATCCCTGTGACCCGTCAGCTCCTGCGCGCCGCCATCATCGGCACCGGCGCGATCGCCCACGCCCACGCGGAGGCGATCGCGGCGTACCCCGACGCCGAGCTCGTCGCCGTCGTCGACCGCGACCCCCAGGCAGCCGAGCGGTTCGCCGAGCGGTACGGCGTGCCCGTCGTCTTCGACGACCTCGAGGCGCTCCTCGCCGCCGAGCCGCTGCACGTGCTGCATGTCTGCACGCCTCCGGGTGTGCACGCCGAGCAGGCGATCCGCGCACTCCAGGCCGGGCTCGACGTCATCGTCGAGAAGCCGCCCGCACGATCGCTCGACGAGCTCGACGAGATGCTCTCGGCGGCGGAGCGTGCGGGTCGCCGCCTCGCGGTCGTCTTCCAGCAGCGCACGGGGACGGCGGCGGCGCACGTGCGCCGGCTGCTCGACGACGGCGCCTTCGGCCGCCCGCTCGTCGCGACCTGCCAGACGCTGTGGTACCGCGACGACGCCTACTTCGAGGTGCCGTGGCGCGGATCCTGGGCGACCGAGGGCGGCGGGCCGACGCTCGGCCACGGCATCCACCAGATCGATCTGCTCGCCTGGCTCCTCGGCGACTGGACGAGCGTCGAGGGCCGGCTGTGGCGCCTCGGCCGCGAGACGGAGACGGAGGACGTCTCGACGGCCGTCATCGGCTTCGCGAACGGCGCCGTCGCGTCGGTGATCACGAGCGCCGTCTCCCCGCGCGAGACCAGCTCGATCCGCATCGACACCGAGCGGGCGACGATCACGGTCGACCACCTCTACGGTCACGCGCACGAGCACTGGCGGATCACGCCGGCGCCGCACGTGCCTGCGGCGGAGGCCGAGACCTGGGCGCTGCCCGCCCGGGAGGAGGGCAGCGGACACGTGCCATTCATCCGCGAGGTGTACGACGCGCTCCGCTCCGACGCGCCGCTGCCGCTCGTCGCGGCCGACCCGGCGCGCTCGTTCGAGCTCGTGACCGCCGTCTCCTCGTCGGCCGCGACCGGCGCCGCGGTGACGCCGGACACGCTGCGCGCCGACCCCGCCCGTCGGCGCAGCCTCGAGGCGCCGGTCATCGAGCGCCGCCCGGGCCGGGGCTGACCGGGCCGTGGTCGACCCCGGCGAGACCGGCCCGGACGAGCGCGACCCCGCCGAGACCGGCCCGGTCGCGCGCGACTTGCTCGTGGCCGACTCCGAGGCTCAGCTGCCCTGGCCGGAGCCGTACCACGACCCCGTCACCGACGGCGCGGCCGACCCGACCGTCATCCGGCACCGGACGACGGGGGAGTGGTGGATGTTCACCACGCAGCGCCGCGCACAGGTGGAAGCCGAAGGGGTCGCCTGGGTGCACGGCAGCCGGATCGCGGTGGCCCGGTCGGACGACGGGCTCGCGTGGCGCTACGACGGCGTGCTCGACGGGCTCGACGTGCCAGGGGACGGCCCGGGTCCGCATACGCACTGGGCGCCGGAGGTCGTCTGGGATGGCGCCCGGTACCGGATGTACCTCACCGTGGTGCGCGGCGTGCCCGACGCCTGGCCGGGGCATCCGAGGGCGATCCGCGAGTACGTGAGCGACGACCTGCGCCGGTGGCACGCGGTCGGCGACCTGGCGCTCTCGAGCGACCGGGTCATCGATGCGTGCGTCGCCCGCTGCCCAGACGGCCGGTGGCGGCTCTGGTACAAGGACGAGGCGGACGGGTCGATGACGTGGTCGGCCGTGAGCGACGATCTGGCGTCGTGGCGGGTCGAGGGGCGCGTGATCGCCGGGCGCCCGCACGAGGGCCCGAACGTGTTCGAGCTCGGCGGGTGGTGGTGGATGCTCGTCGACGAGTGGCGCGGGATGGCGGTGCACCGCTCGGCGGACGCGATCGCGTGGACCCGTCAGGGCGGGGCCGACGACGTGATCCTCGCCCGCCCGGGCGCGCATCGGGAGGATCGCACGTTCGGCCGGCATGGCGACGTCGTGGTGGAGGGCGATCGAGCGCGTCTGTACTACTTCACGCATCCCTGGTGGGACGGCTCGGAGCTCGGTTCGGAGCCGGGCCGGGCGTCGCGCGTGAGCGCGGTGCACCTCGCCCGGCTCGACGTCGTCGACGGCGTGCTCGTTGGCCGCCGGTCGGGCGGGGTGACCGAGCCGCCCGGCCCGACCGGCAAGGCGGCGGCCGGGCACGTGACCCAATCGTGACGCGTCGTTGAAACGATTTTGCGTTTCAGATTGACCGAGTCGGATCGGTGGGCTACCGTGTGGGAAGCGCTTTCCCAAGTGCAAGCCCCACCCAGCACCAGGCAGAGACAGAGACGTTTCCGGGAGGACAACGATGTTCGATATTCGCAGGCGCCGTGCAGGCGTCGCGGCCATGGCCCTCGCGGCCGGCGCCGCGCTCGCACTCACCGCATGCTCCGTCGGAGGCGGCGGCAGCGACGCGGCCCCCAGCTTCGACCCCGACGAGAAGGTCACGCTGACCCTCACGTTCTGGGGCAACGACGTGCGCGCCGAGCTCTACGACGCGGCCATCGCGGCGTTCAACGAGGAGTACCCGAACATCACGGTGCAGACCTCCTTCCTGGCCTTCCCCGAGTACTGGGAGAAGCGCCAGACGGAGGCGGCCGGTGGCGGGCTGCCCGACGTCATGCAGTTCGACTACTCCTACCTGCGCCAGTACTCCGAGAACGGGCTCCTGCTCGGCCTCGAGCCCTACCTCGGCAACATCATCGACACCGAGCCGCTGGCGCAGAACATCCTCGACATCGGCGTCGTCGGCGGCGAGACCACCGGCATCCCGACCTCGACCAACGCGTGGGGCCTCTACACCAACCCCAAGCTCCTGGAGCAGGCGGGCGTCGAGGAGTTCGCCGGCGGCGACTGGGAGGACTACGACGCCTGGATGAAGGAGGTCACCGACGCGGCGGCCGCGAAGGGCATCGAGCTCTGGGGCGGCACCGACTGGACCGGCCGCATCCAGAACTTCGAGATCCAGCAGCGCGCCAAGGGCGAAGACCTCTTCACCGAGGACGGCGAGCCCAACTTCACCGAGGACGACCTCGCGGCGTTCTGGGAGCAGGGCGAGGGCATCCGCACCGACGGCACCGTCATCGGCCAGCAGCGCCTCGAGGAGATCTACCCGCTCTCCGGCTTCGACTCGGCGCTGACCGCGAGCGAACTCACGTGGGACAACTTCGGCGCCGGCTACCTCGGCAACCTGGGCGCGGACTTCACCGAACTCGGTCTCGTCGAGCCGCCGGTCACCGAGGAGGGCGCGAAGGACCTCTACCTCAAGCCGTCGATGCTGCACTCGATCTCCGCGAAGACCGAGCACCCCGAGGCCGCGGCGACGCTCGTGAACTTCCTCGTCAACTCGCCCGCGTCGGGTGAGGCGTTCGGCACCAACCGCGGCCTGCCCGCCTCGGAGACCGCGCTCGAGGGCGCGGACCTCGACCCGCTGAGCCAGCAGATCGCCGACTACGAGGCATCCATCGAGGACCGCCTCGGCGACGCGCCGCCCGTGCCGATCGTCGGCTACGGCACCCTCGAGGAGAAGTTCCGCCAGATCGGACAGGAGCTCGGCTACGGCACCCTGACCGTCGACGAGGCCGTCGAGCAGTTCTTCAACGAGATGGACGTCGTCCTCAACCAGTAGGCGCTCGACCAGCACCACCCGGGGCCCGGCCAGGCAGGGCCGGGCCCCGGTACGCTCAGCAGGAGCCGGGAGACCCACATGAGCACCACCAGCACCAGCACCCGATCCATCGTCACGGCGGGAGCCGACCAGAAGGCGCTGCGACGCGAGCTGCGCCGAGCCGAACGGGGTCGCGGCCCCGTCGCGAGCCCGGGACGACGCAGCGCCGATCGACGCGAAGCCCTCGCCGGGTACGGCTTCCTCGTGCCCTGGCTCATCGGCTTCCTCGGGCTCACGCTCGGCCCGATGATCTACTCGCTCTACCTCGCCTTCACGAAGTACAACCTCTTCAAAGACCCCGAGTGGGTCGGCCTCGACAACTTCGTGCGGATGTTCACCGAAGACCCGCAGTACCTGCAGTCGGTGCAGATCACGCTCGTCTACGTCCTGGTCGGCACTCCGATCAAGCTCGCCGCCGCCCTCGGCGTGGCGATGCTGCTGAACTATCGCGACCGCGGGTCGGGCTTCTTCCGCTCCGCCTTCTACGCGCCCTCGCTCATCGGCGCCTCCGTGTCGGTCGCGATCGTGTGGCGTGCGATGTTCTCCACCGACGGTCCGGTCGACACGTCGCTGAGCTTCTTCGGCATCGACCTCGGGGGATGGGTCGGCAACGTCGCCCTCGTCATCCCCATGATGATCCTCCTGGCCGTCTGGCAGTTCGGCGCACCCATGGTCATCTTCCTCGCGGGCCTCAAGCAGGTGCCGAAGGAGCTGTACGAGGCGGCCGAGGTCGACGGCGCCGGACCGTTCCGCAAGTTCCGCTCGGTGACCTTCCCGATGCTCTCGTCGGTGATCTTCTTCAACCTGCTGCTCGAGCTCATCAACGCATTCCAGGTCTTCGCGTCGGCGTACATCATCTCCAACGGCACCGGCGGGCCCGCCGGCATGACGAATTTCTACACCGTCTACCTCTACAAGCGCGGCTTCGCCGACCTGCAGATGGGGTACGCCTCCGCCATGGCCTGGGTGCTCGTGGTGGTCGTCGCGATCATCGCCCTCATCCTGTTCAAGACGTCGAAGAGCTGGGTCCACTACGCGGGAGAGAACCGATGACCACCTCCACGTTCGAAGCCGACCGGGCCGCGATGCTCGAGGTCGAGACCGAGACGGGCGCGGCGCGGCGCGGCGCCGACGGACGGCGCCGCATCAAGCGGAAGACCGTGAACACGATCGTCTGGTTCGTCGTGCTGCTCGCGCTCACCGCGATCGTGCTGTACCCGCTGGTCTGGCTGGTGTTCGCGACCTTCAAGCCGTCGAGCGAGTTCGGCCAGAATCCCGGCCTGCTGCCCGAGAACCCGACCTTCGACAACTTCGTGAAGGTCGTCGAGGGCATCGCCGGCACCCCGCTCTGGCGCTTCTTCGCGAACTCGCTGTTCATCGCGGTGATGGCCGTGATCGGCACGCTCGCGTCGTCGGCGATGGCGGCCTACGCCTTCGCGCGGATCAAGTTCCGCGGGGTGGGCATCCTGTTCGCGGCGATGATCGGAACGCTGCTGCTGCCGTTCCACGTGATCATCATCCCGCAGTACATCATGTTCAATAAGCTCGAGCTGGTCGACACGTACTGGCCGCTGATCCTGCCGAAGTTCCTCGCGACCGAGGCGTTCTTCGTCTTCCTCATCGTGCAGTTCATCCGCAACATCCCGCGCGATATGGACGAGGCGGCGCGCATCGACGGGGCCGGACACATCCGCATCTTCTTCTCGATCATGCTGCCGCTCATCAAGCCGGCCCTCATCACGAGCGCCATCTTCACGTTCATCTGGACGTGGAACGACTTCCTCGGCCCGCTGCTGTACATCAACACCCCCGAGGAGTACCCGCTGCCGATCGCGCTGCGGCTGTACAACGATCAGACCTCGACGTCCGACTACGGGGCCACCGTCGCGGTGTCGTTCCTCGCGCTGCTGCCGATCCTCATCTTCTTCATCGTGTTCCAGCGCTTCCTGGTCGACGGCGTCGCCACCCAGGGACTGAAGGGCTGAGCGGATGCCGCAGCCGAGCGATCGCGCCGCGCGCCGGGCCGACCGGTCGGGCATGGGTCCGGTGCGCTCGGACGCGCCGCCGGCCCGCTTCCCCGGGGCGACGAGCGCCTTCGGGCTGCTCGGCGAGGTGCTGCTCGTCGGCGTGCTCGTCACGCTCGTCTCGCTGCCGCTCCTGACGCTGCCCGCCGCGCTCGCGGCCGGGGTGCGCCACCTCGGCCGGTTCCTCCGGGCCGAAGGCTCCGGCCTCGGCACGTTCTGGGGCGACCTGCGTCGTGCGCTGCCCGGCGGGCTCGTCGTGGGCGCGGCATCCGTCGGGGCAGCCGCCGTGCTGATGCTCGACCTCGTGCTCGCGGCGACCGGGTCGCTGCCCGGCGGGGGCGCGATCGCGGTCGTCGGCTGGCTCGGACTGGCGATCGTGGCGACGGCGCTGGCGACGGCCGCGGGGCGCTGGTCGCCCGAGACCGGCTGGCCGGCCGCCGTCCGGGGCGTGCCGGCGGCCTGGCGCTCGGACCCCGCCGGCGCCGCCTACCTGCTCTCCGCCGCCGGGTTCGCGGGCGTCGTCACCTGGCAGCTCGTCCCGCTCATCGTCCCCGCGCTCGGCTGCGTCACGCTCGCGATCTTCGCCGTGCCCGAACGACCGTCCCGCCGACAGGAGACCCAGTGACCACCGCCACCCGCGACGACGTGCTGCGCCGCCCGCTCCCGGCCTGGGCGAAGGAGGCGACCCTCGGCATCTTCGTGCACTGGGGCGCCTACTCGGTACCCGCCTGGGCCGAGCCGACTGGTGCGCTCGGCACGGTCCCCGACGACCAGTGGTACCGGCACAACGCCTACGCCGAGTGGTACGCGAACACCATCCGGCTCGAGGGCTCACCGGCCGCCGAGCACCACGCGCGCACGTACGGCGACCGGCCCTACGACGCGTTCCTCGACGACTGGCGCGCCGAGTCGTTCGACCCGGCCGACTGGGCGCGCCTGTTCGCCGCCGTGGGCGCCGACTACGTCGTGCCCACCACGAAGCACCACGACGGCATCGCCCTCTGGGATGCGCCGGGTGCGGGCGACCGGACGACCGTGGCGCGCGGCCCCCGCCGCGACCTCGTCGGCGATCTCGCGGCGGCCGTTCGGGCGGAGGGCGTGCGGTTCGGCGTCTACTACTCCGGCGGGCTCGACTGGGGCTTCCGCGAGCAGCCGCCCGTCGCGTCGACCGAGGAGATGCTCGGCGCGCGTCCCGTCGACGAGGCATACGCCGCCTACGCCTGGCGGCAGGTCGCCGACCTCGTCGACCGGTACGCGCCGTCGGTGCTCTGGAACGACATCGACTGGCCCGACGCCGGCAAGGCGGACGGCCCGTTCTCGATCTCCGCGCTGCTCGAGCGCTACCGCTCGCGGGTGCCGGACGGCATCGTCAACGACCGCTGGGGTGCGCCCGTCGGCGACTACGCCACGAGCGAGTACGCGCACGACACCGACAACGAGACGGGCGACGGCTGGGAGCACTGCCGGGGCCTCGGCTACTCGTTCGGCCACAACCGCGTCGAGGACGCCTCGCTCACCATGACCCCCGACGAGCTCGCCCGGCTCTACGCCGACGTCGTCTCCCGCGGCGGCCGGCTGCTGCTGAACGTCGGGCCCGAGGCATCCGGTCGCATTCCCGACGTGCAGCGACGCACCCTCGAGGGGGTCGCCGACTGGATGTCCCGCGTGAAGCCGCTGACCGCGGACCGCGCGCGGCTGCGTCCCGACGAGGTTCGGCTCGCGAACCCCGACGCCTGGTGGCGCGGCTGGGTGTCGGGCGATCGGATCGTCGTCGTCACCGACGACGCGGACGGGCTCGGCGCCGAAGCGGTGGATGGGCGCGCGGTCGAGGTCATCGGCCTGCCCGGCTGACCGCTGCGCACCGCGGTGCCGCCGGCGCCGAGCGCCGCCCGGGCGCACGGCGCCGTCGCTCAGACGCCGCCCAGGATGAGCCGCGTCATGCGGCGCTGCCAGTCGGCATCCCGCCACATCGGATGATGCGGCGCCGCGTTCGAGCAGGTGACGACTCCCCAGACGCCGTGATCGAGCGCGACGCGGATCCCGTGCTCGGCGAGCGCGCGGCCGACCGGTCCCTCCTCGAATGAACCGTTGCGCGGCGTGTAGCCCACCCAGCCCTCGCCGACGACGGCGGGCACGCCGCGCCATCTCGCCCATTCGGCGACGGCGACGACCCTTGACTCGATCTCGCGCAGCATGACCTCGCGATGCTCGCCGTAGTGGTCGTACAGCCAGGCGTCCCAGGCGTCGGCGTCGATCCAGTCGTACCCGTAGATCATCTGGTCGGTCACCACGGTGGCCTCGAGCTTCCAGGCGGCGGGCCGGCCGTACTCGGCGACCGAGGGCGCCCCGTCCTGCAGGAGCGCACGGAGCTGTTCGTTCGGGAACCCGGCCGTGCCCTCCGACCGGATGTCGATGCGCCGCTGCAGGGCGTCGAGGACGCCGTAGCTGTACACATGGAACTGCGCGACGCCGAGGGAGGACGAGAGGCCGTGCATCGCGAGGTGCGGCGGCTTGCCGTAGCTGGCGGTGATCAGCTGCTCCGGATGCCGCTCCCGGAGCCAGGCGATGGCCTCCTCGCCGCCCTCCTGAACGGTGGGGAGGATGGAGAAGTCGACCTCGTTGTGCAGCTCGGTGAAGGCGATCGTCTGGGCGAGGCCTTCGGCGGCGATGTCGGTGAGGAGCCGGTCGAAGGCCGCGGCGAGCACCGCGAACCGCTCGCCGAGCGGGATGGCGTCGATGGCGCGGAACCACCGGTCGTCGGCGGCGAACGCCGGCGACTGCTGGTACTCCCAGCTCGCGAGGATGACGACCACGCCGTGCCGACGTGCGGCCTCGAGCAGCTCGAACAGACGACTGCGGACATCGATGCGGTAGCCGCCCGGCGCGTCGTACCAGCGGGTGCGCTGCCCGTAGTAGCCGCCGCCTGGAGCGCTGCCGAGCCCTTCGACGGTCAGGTCGCGCGCGAGCGCGTCGAGCCCGAGCCCGCCGGCGACGAGCAGCGGCGCGGCGCAGATCCGGATCGCGTTGTACCCGCGGTCGACGGTCTCCGCCATGGCACCGTCGAGGTCCGCGTAGGGCTCCCCGGCGCCGGCGCGCGTGTACCAGGAGAAGTCCCACAGGCAGATCGCGAGGCGCCCGGGCAGGTGCGCCGGCACCGCACCGGTGGGGGTGCCGTCGGCCGGGATGTCGACGGCCGGCGTGCCGAGGTAGCGTTCGGCGCTCATGCGGCTGCCGCCTGCCCCGAGCGCCGGTCGGCTGCCGCCCGACGAAGCCGCTCGGCCTCGGCGAGCCGGCGTTCGGCCGTGTCGACGCGGAAGAGCAATAGCTCGGGAAGCGACGTGGCGAAGTAGTCGACCCGGTCGGCGGCGGCTTCGAGGGCCGCGGCTCGCTGTTCCAGCGAGGTCCAGATCTCCTCGGCGCCCGCGAGGTCGCCGAGCCGCAGGCGAGCCGCACCGACCCAGGCGTCGGCCTCGGACACGATGTGCTCGCCAGCGGCGAGCGGACCGCCGATGCGGGCGCCGCGCCGCCAGGCGAGTTCGGCGCCGGCGCGGTCGCCGAGCCGGTCGCGGGCGTCGCCGAGCAGGACGAACCGCTCCGCGACGACGGTGGCCGGATGCCGCCCCTCGCCCAGCTGTTCGGGCACGTGGGTGCCGCGCTCGAGCAGGTCGGCGGCCGCCGCCGCGTCGCCCGCGGCGAGGAGCTCGCGCGCGACGGCGCAGCTCGCGCGGTCCCACACGGCGATGACGCGGCCCTCGCCGCCCTCGAAGGGCTGGAACCGACGGGATGTGAGGAAGTCGAGCGCCTCGGCCGGGCGAGCGTCGTCGACGAGGAGCCCGGCCCAGACGACGGCGAGGTCGTCGCGGACGAGCGCGCCGGGTCCGGCCGCCTCGATGGCCGAGATCCGGTCGGCGACGCTCGCGCCGCTGAGCGCGGCCAACTGGTCGCGTTCGAAGACCAGGCGGGCATCGCCCGGGCTGAGCTCCAGGGCGCGCCGGTACCGGCGGTCGGCCTCGTCGAGGGCGCCGCCCGTGTTCACGACGGCGACGGCGGCGTTCCGCCAGACGACGGGGTCGTCGATTCCCGCGGCCAGCGCCGCGTCGAGCGCGCGGAGCGCATCGTCGGTGCGGCCGGCGTCGAGCAGCCAGCAGCCGAGATAGCCGTTCGCGCGCGCATCGCCGGGATCGTCCGCGAGCGCCGCTTCGAGGACGGCGAGGTCGTCGAGCCCGGACGGGAACGCCCAGCGCGGGTCGGCGGTCCGCGCGCGATGAAGGGCCTCGGCGGCCGCCTGGGCGTCGCCCGTCGCCCGATGGAACGACGCGGACGCGTAGCCGGCGAGCGGCGCCGGGTTGCCGAACGCCGTGGCGGGGGCCGCCTCCGCGCGGCGCGCGAGCTCTGCCGCGAGCGGGGTCGCACCCATGCGATGCAGCTCGTGCGCCATGGTCACGAGCGTACGCGCGTCGATCGGGTCGAGCTCACCGGCGAGCGCCGCCAGCAGCGGATCGAGCGGGTCGAGCGCGCGCGCCGCGGCGAGCTCCGCGTCGGCTGCCGCGGCCGTCGCCCCGCCGACGGCGTGGGCCGCGACGACCCGAGCGGCGATCGCCTGCGGGCTCGCGGGAGACGCCGCCGCGGCGGCATCCGCGAACTCCAGCGCACGACGCGCGTCGCCCAGCCGGAGCGCCGTGCGCGAGCGCCCGAGCGCGGCCGGCAGGGCGAGCGCGCCGTCCCACGACGCTTTGCCGAACGCGTCCGCCGCCTCCTCGAGGCGTCCGAGGCGTTCGAGCACGAGCCCCCGCAGCAGATGGACGTCGCCGCGTTCGGGGTTGAGGTTCCGCCGCGTGAGGCGCTCGACGGCGAGATCGAGGTGCTCCAGCGCCTCACCGAGCAGGCCGCGGTCGTACGCGAGGCGCGCGAGCGCGAGCCGGGCCCGCGAATCGCCCGGGTCGCGGCGCAGCGCCTCGCGGAAGTACGGCTCGGCCGCGCGGGTGGGGTGGCGATACTGCACGAGGTGGATGCCGGTGAGGACGAGCTCGTCCGACGCGGCGATGTCCGCGGGGGCCGGCGGCTCGGTCGCGACCCAAGGCTCGGCGGCGTCCGCGCGGTGGGCGCGCCACTCGACGAGCGTTCGCCCGCCTGCGCTCGCCCGGACGACGAGTTCGTCGCGGTGCGCCGGGGCTGCGAGGTCCAGGTCGGCGGTGAAGGGGCGGCCGGGGGCGACGCGGTGGGTCCACTCGGCGAGGGTCGCGCCGTCGCGCGCGACCTCGATGCGGACGGATTCGAACTCGGCCGTCGTCGCGACGCCCACGCGCGTTTGCGACCCGTGGACCTCGAGTGAGACGGCGGCCTCGAGGGTCGCCTGCACCGCCGGGCCGATCTCCTGGATGGGGTACCAGTACTGGCTGAAGCGGCGCGTCTCGCCCGGCTGCAGCCAGCTGAAGTCGGGCTGGTTGTCGGTGAACACCCCGGCCATGAGCTCCACGTAGGGGCCGTCGGCATCGGTCAGGTGCCGGTCCCAGGCCCGGCCGACCTCGCCGTCGCCCCACGTCCACTGCTTCTTTCCGGGTGCCACCGCGCGGTCGGCCCAGTGCACGAACCCGGCACCGGCGTCGTGGTCGTAGCCGCCGAAGAAGTCGTCGGCGGTGTCGGTGATCATGTACGACGTCGGGACGGGGATGTTGGAGTAGAGGTCGATGCGGTCGGCGTCGGGCCGCTCGCTCGCGAGGGCGGGATAGTCGACGCCGTAGTACGGGCGGTCGGCGCGAGGGAACGCGGTGATCGCGCGCCGCGCGTGGTCGGCGACGTACCGCACGTCGGTCGGGAAGAACGACTGGTAGCGCTCGTGCGAGCGTGCGGCGACGTTCGACCACCAGAGGAACGTCTGCGGGACCTCGGTGCGGTTGACGAGGCGGACGTCGAGCTCGATGACGGCGCGGTCGCCGCGGAGCCGGATGCCGTGCGACGCCCGCATGCGCTGGAGCTGGTCGAGGTCGCTGTGCCAGACGGTGACGGAGCCGTCGGCGTCGCGCTCGATCGCGGTCTCGACGGGCAGGTAGGTCGCCGGGCGGTGGTGCTGGGGCCAGTTGAACTCGACCCCGCCCGAGATCCACGGGCCGGCGAGGCCGACCAGCGCGGGCTTGATCACGTTGTTGCGGTAGAAGAAATCGTACCCGCGCGTCTTGTCGAAGCCGATGTGGATCCGGCCGCCGAGCTCGGGCAGCAGGACCAGCCGGATCCAGCGGTTCTCCAGGTGGATGGCGCGCCAGGTGCGGCGCGTGCGCTCCGGCAGGATCCGGTCTGTGAACGGGATCGGGTAGACGCGGCCGCTGGAGCCCTGATACACCCGCCGGTCGAGGAAGAGGGGGTAGCGGTCGGGCTCCGCGGGCTCGTACGTGTCGATCTCGAGCGGCGCCTCCCAGCAGGCGACGCCGCCCGCCTCGAGGACACGGCGCTGGTCGGCCGGGGCATCCGGCAGCTCGATGGGGTGGTTCTCGGTGCTCACGCGTCCACGGTAGGTCGGAGCATCCGTGCGCGACATGGCCGATCCTCGGCGACGCATGGACGAATCGACGCCGTGTGATGATGGTCGCATGGAACGTCGCGACGGCTTCGAGAACCAGCGTCTGTGCGTGGTGCCGAGGCCGGCCGTCGCCGAGGCGCTCGCCCGGCCGGTGACCCGCCGGCTCGTGGTCACCGACGCGGGCTGGTTCCCCGAGGCATCCGGCCATCTGCGCGTACGCGCAGGGGGAGCGGACGAGGCCATCGTCATCGTGTGCCTGGCCGGGGCCGGCTGGGTGGACCTTGACGGCGGTCGCGTGCGGGTGAGCCCGTCGACGGCGGTCCTCATCCCCCAGGGGATCCCTCACTCCTACGGTGCCGACGACACCGAGCCCTGGACGATCTGGTGGTGCCACCTGCGCGGCAGCGATCTCGCCGACCTCTGGACGTCGGTGGGCGCCGCCGCCGACCGCCCCCTCGTGTCGCTCCGCGCGCTCGACCGCGTCACGGTGCTCCTCGACGAGATCGTCTCCGCGCTCGAACGCGACCAGTCGCCCGCGCGCCTGCTCGCCACCGCCGGCATCGCCTGGCGCCTGATGACGCAGCTCGCCGTCGACCGGAAGCTCCCGGAGCAGGGAGAGCCGCTCGAGCGGGCGATGCGGTACCTGGAGGAGCGCGTCGACGGCAACATCCGGGTCTCCGACCTCGCCCGACTGGTCGGCGTCTCCACCTCGCACCTCGGCGCGCTCTTCCGGGACGCCACCGGCGGCGGGGTGCTGGCCTACCACACCGCGCTCAAGATGGCGCGGGCCCGGCGCCTGCTCGACACCACGTCGATGCACGTCTCGGAGATCGGGCGCGACGTCGGCTACAGCGACCCGTTCTACTTCTCCAGGCAGTTCAGCCGGATGCACGGCGTCAGCCCGAGCGACTACCGGCTCCAGCGGAAGGGATGACGCCGCCGCGAGCGACGACGCCTCCCGGACGGCCGGGGACGAGCCGGCTCAGCCCTTGGTCGCCCCGGCGGTGAGGTCGGCCTTCCAGAAGCGCTGCAGCGACACCATCAGCACGACGAGCAGGATCACCGAGACCGCCGACCCGGTCACCACCAGGGTGGTGAAGGCGGGGTCGCGCTGGATCTGCGAGTTCCACAGCGTCAGGCCGAGGGTGATCGGGAACCGCTTCGGGTCGTTCAGCATGACGAGCGGCAGCAGGTAGTTGTTCCAGATCGTCACGAATTGGAACAGGAAGATCGTCACGATCGCGGGCGTCATCATGCGCGACGCGATCGACGAGAAGATGCGCAGGTCGCCCGCACCGTCGATGCGGGCGGCCTCGACCACCTCGTCGGGCACAGAGGAGTTCGCGTGGATACGCGCCAGGTACACGCCGAACGGGCTCACCATCGAGGGCAGCAGCACGCTCCAGTAGGAGCCGGTGAGCCCGATGGAGTTCAGCAGGAAGTACAGCGGCAGCGCGATCACCGTGGCCGGCACGAGCACGCCGCCGAGGATGGTCCAGAACAGCGCCTCCTTGCCGCGGAAGGAGTACTTCGCGAACGCGTAGCCCGCCGCCGTGGAGATCACCGTGGCGATCAGTGCGCCGCCGCCGGAGTAGACGACCGAGTTCACGATCCAGATGGAGAACGCGCCGCCGTCCTGCGTGAAGAGCGAGACGAGGTTCTCCCACGCCTGCGGGGCGTCGGAGAACCACAGGCCGAAGGTGCCGTAGAGGTCCCCGGTCGACTTCGTCGCCGCGATCACGACCCACACGATGGGCAGGAGGAAGTACACGGCCGCGACGACGAGCGCCGCGTTCACGAGGACGGCGCCGGCGATGCCGCCGGGTCGGCCGACCGGCCGCGGGGCGCGGGCTGCAGTGCGCCGGGCGCGGCGCCCTGCGGAGGCCGCGTCGGAGGTCACGATCGCGCGAGTGGGGGCTTCGGTGGTCACCATGCGCGGTTCCCCTTCCGGTTGACGATCCGCAGGAACAGCGCGGAGAAGGCGAACGCGAGCACGGCCACGATCACGGCCATGGCGGCCGCGAGGTTCGGGTTGCCCTGCGCGAACGCCTGGTTGTAGGCGGCGAGGTTCGGCGTGTAGTCGGAGCTGATCGCGGTCGTCAGCGGGCGCAGGACGAGCGGCTCGACGAACAGCTGGAGGGTGCCGATGATGGTGAACAGGGTGATGAGCACGATCGAGGGCCGGATCAGCGGCAGCTTGATGTGCCAGATCATGCGCCATTCCCCGGCGCCGTCGAGCCGGGCGGCCTCGTACAGCTCCGACGGGATCGCGTCGAGGGCGGCGATGAGGATGAGCATGTTGTACCCAGCGAAGCCCCAGAGTGCGATGTTCGCGATCGCGAACAGCACCGCGTCGCTCGACAGCGGGTTCAGGTCGATGCCGACGTTTCCGAGCAGCTGCAGCACCGGGCTGGTGGCGGGGATGTAGAGGAATCCCCAGAGGAGCGAGGCGATCACGCCGGGCACGCCGTACGGCATGAAGTAGGTGACGCGGAAGAACCGCGGGAAGCGCGCGGCGGCGGCGCCGAGCAGCAGGGAGAGTCCGAGCGCGGTGACGACCATGAGCGGCACCTCGATGGCGGAGAACAGCACCAGCCGGCCGAGGCTCGCGATGAACGACGGGTTCGACAGCGCGGCCGCGTAGTTGTCGAAGAGGACGAACTCGCGGGTCGGAGCCCCGAGCCCGAGGCCGCTGGACTTCTGGGAGAACAGACTGTCGACGATCGCGAACGCGATCGGCGCGAGGAAGAACGCGGCGAACATGACGAGGAACGGCACGAGCAGCACCCAGAGGGCGGCGGGCTGGCGCCGGCGGCGGCGGGTGAGGGGGGCGGCGGTAGTGGCCGACACGGTGACTCCTCGGGTGCGGGGGAGCGGATGCCTCGGCATCCGAGCGGTGCGGATCGGGTGGAGCACGGGGCGGGCCGGAGACCGGCCCGCCCCGCAGGGACTACTCGGCGACCGAGATGCCCTTGTCCTCGAGCGCGGCGGTGAAGTCCGCCTGCGTCTGGGTGAACGCCTCGGTGAGCGGCGTCCCTGCCTCCACGGCGGCCTTCACGTTGTCGGTGAGGTCGGCGAACAGGGTCTGCGACAGCGGCGGCCAGGTCCACGTCGACGCGACGGCGGCGTCGGACTCGGCGAAGACGTCCCAGATGTTCTGCCCGCCGTAGAAGGCGAAGACCTCGGGGTCGTCCTGCAGGGCCTCGATCGAGTCGAGGTCCTTGATCGCAGGCCAGCCGGCGCCGACGCTCGTGAGGATCGAGACCGACTCGGGGTCGCTGTTCAGCCACAGGGCGAACTCGGCCGCCTCAGCCGGGTGGTCGGTGCCCTTCAGCACGACGCTCGCCGAGCCGCCGGCCCAGGTTGCCGACACGTTCTCGCCGTCGCTCCACTGCGGCATCGGCGCGGCCGCCCAGGCGCCCGCGGTGTCCGGGGCGGTGCCGCGGACGATGGCGTCGGCCCACGAGCCGGAGATCCAGCTGACGATGTTGCCGTTCTGGAGGTCGGCGTTCCATTCGCTCGACATGTCGGCCTCGAGTTTCACGAGGTCCTCGTCGATGAGTTTCTGCCAGAACTCGGCCACCTTGAGCGTGTTCTCGTCGTCGATGGCGACCTTCCAGGCGTCGTCCTCGGGCGTGAACCACTCGCCGCCGCCCTGCTGGGACAGGCCGATGAGCCAGGGCGCCTGGTTGAACGCGAACGCCGCGATGTACCGGTTCGGGTCGGAGGCGCGGATGACCTTGGCGGCCTCGTAGTACTCCTCCCACGTCGTCGGGGCCGCGAGGCCGAGGGAATCGAAGATGTCCTTGCGGTAGAACTGCCCGAGCGGGCCGGACGCCTGCGGCACGGCGTAGACGGAGTCGTTGAAGACGCCGGTCTGCCACTGCCACTCGGTGAAGAGGTCGGCGGAGTCGCCGACGTAGTCGGTGATGTCTTCGACGGCGTCGTTCACGAGGACTCGGGGATGGCGTCGTAGCCCACCTGGGCGACGTCGGCCGGGTTGCCGGCCTGCACGGCGGAGAACATCTTCGCGTAGCCGCCGTCGGGGCCGGCCGTGATGGTCTCGAGGGTGACGTGGATGTCGTCGTGCGCCTCGTTGAACGCATCGACGGCCTGGTCGATGTTCGGGACCCAGGACTGGAAGGTGAGCTCGACCGGCTCGTCGGACGATCCGCCGTCCCCGGCGGCGCACGAGGCGAGGGCGAGGGTGGCGACGAGGGCGCCGGCGACCGCGACTGCGGCACGTCGGCGAGTGCGCTGCGACATGGATGCTCCTTTGCAATGGGAATGCGTGCGGGATGCGACGCTACGTGCGGCCGCGACCCGGGCCCATGGCCGATCCAGTCGGATCCCTGGAGATTTCGACGGTCGGCTCACCGTGCGCCGACATCCTCGAGGGCTGTGATTGAATCGTATCAGTGTCGGCGGGGCGCCTCCGCGCCCGCCGGCGGCCGGCGAAACGCGATGCCGCGCCCGTGCCGATCCGCGATAGATTGGAATACGTTTTCCGCTGGCGCGGCCCGACTCCGCTCACGCACCGACCGATGGAGGATCCCCGTGCACTACGGCGCCGACTACAACCCCGAGCAGTGGCCGGAGGAGATCTGGCCCGACGACGTGGCGCGGATGCGCGAGGCGGGCGTCACCATGGTGAGCCTCGGGATCTTCTCATGGGCGAGGATCCAGCCGCGCGAGGGCGAGTTCGACTTCGCCTGGCTCGACCGGGTGATCGACCTGCTGCACGAGGGCGGCATCGCCGTCGACCTGGCGACCGCGACGGCGTCCCCGCCGCCGTGGGCGAGCGCGGCCTACCCCGAGATCCTGCCGAGGGACGAGGACGGCAGCATCTTCTGGCCGGGCAGCCGGCAGCAGTTCGCGCCCTCGTCACCCGTCTACCGCCGCCTCGCCGGCGAGCTCGTCGCCGCGATCGCCGGGCGGTACGCGGAGCATCCGGCCGTCGTGATGTGGCACGTCAACAACGAATACGGATGCCACCTGAACTTCGACTACTCCGACGCCGCGCGCGACGCGTTCCGTCGGTGGCTCCGCGACCGGTACGCGGGCATCGACGAGCTGAACGCGGCCTGGGGCACGAACTTCTGGTCGCAGCGATACTCGTCGTTCGACGAGATCCTGCCGCCGAGGAAGGCGCCGTACAGCCGGAACCCCGGGCAGATGCTCGACTTCAGGCGATTCACCAGCGACATGCTCCTCGAGTGCTACCTCATGGAGAAAGAGCTCATCCGCGCGGCCGGCGCGACGCAGCCGATCACGACCAACTTCATGGGCGCCTTCAAGCCCGCCGACTACGCCCGGTGGGCCGAGCACGTCGACCTCGTGAGCGACGACTGCTACCCCGACCCGAACGATCCCGAGTCCTTCCGTGCGGCGGCGTTCCAGCGCGACCTCGTGCGCTCGCTGAAGCCCGATGTGCCGTGGCTGCTCATGGAGCAGGCGACGAACGCCCTGAACTGGCGCCCGACGAACGCGCCGAAGGCGCCCGGGCAGATGGCGGCCCTCAGCGCGCAGGCGATCGGCCGCGGCGCCGACGGCATCCTCTTCTTCCAGTGGCGCCAGTCGCGGGCCGGTGCCGAGAAGTTCCACTCGGCGATGCTGCCGCACGCCGGCACCGACACGCGCACCTGGCGCGAGGTCGTCGCGCTCGGCGACGCGCTCGCGGCGCTGCCCGAACTGCCGGCGGGCGCGCGCGACGCGCGGGTCGCGATCGTGTTCGACTGGGAGAACTGGTGGGCGGTGGAGGCATCCGATCACCCGCAGAACGGGCTCGACTACCTCGCCGTCGTCCAGCGCTGGTACCGCGCCCTGCACCGGAGGCACGTGCAGGTCGACCTCGTGCCCGCGGCGCGCGTCGGCGAGGGGTACGACCTCGTCGTCGCGCCGCTCCTGTACCTCCTCCGCGAGGCGGATGCCGCGGCGCTCACGGGCTTCGTCGAGGCCGGCGGCCATCTCGTCGCCGGCCCCTTCACCGACATCGTCGATGAGTACGACCGGTTCCGCGACGGCGGGTTCCTCACGCAGCTCCGGGGCATCCTCGGCGTCGACGTCGAGGACTTCGGCGCCCTCGTCGCCCCCGACGCGCCGGCCGCCTCGCCGGGGGAGCGCACCGCACCCTTCTCCGGGCCCTTCGGCGCCGCCGTCGGCACGCTTCTCGCCGAAGAGCTGCGGGTGACGGATGCCTCGGTCGAGGCCTTCTTCACCGGCGGGCGGCTCACGGGGCGCCCCGCGCTCACGGTGCGGGACACCGGCCGCGGCTCGGCCCGCTATCTCGCGACGGTGCCCGACGAGGCGGGCGTGCAGGCGGTCGTCGACCACGTCCTCGCGGCGGCCGGCGTGGAGCCGGTCGTCCCGGAGCTGCCCGCCGACGTCGAGGCGATGCGCCGCGGCGACGTGCTCACGGTCGTGAACCACGGCCCGGAGCGGGTGTCGGCCACGGTCGCCGGCACCGACCTCGTCACGGGCGAGGCGATCGACGGCATCCGGCTCGACCCGTACGACTGGCGGATCCTGCGGCTGCCCGCCGCGGCGGCGACCGAGCCGGCATCCGGCCCGGAGGGCGCGCCGGGCGCGTGACGGGCGCCGAGCCGGAGGATACGATGCACGCGACGACCGAGGGAGGGGCCATGCGCGCCGTCATCCTGAGCGGGTCCGGCCGGACGGCCGACCCCTGGCACCCGTACGCCGACACAAGCCTGGTGCTCGCCGGCATCGCCCGCGAAGCGGGCTTCGACGTCGAGATCGTCCTCGGCCCGCTCGAGGGCCTCGCGTCGCTCGACGACGACGTGCGCGTGGTCATCGTGAACGCGGGCGACCCCGACGGGCCGATCCCCGACGGCGACCCCGACCCCGGCGACCCGTCGCCCGAGCTCGTCTCCCGCGCCGCCGACGGCCTCGACCGCGCGCTCGACCGCGGCGTCGGCGTGCTCGCCGTGCATTCCGCGGCCGCGACCCTCCGCGAGCTGCCCGCCTACGGCGAGGCGCTCGGCGGGCGGTGGGTGCGCGACCGGTCGTGGCATCCCGAGATCGGCGAGGCGCACGTGCACATCGTTGGCAACCACGCCATCGCCGACGGGCTGGCCGATTTCACCGTCTTCGACGAGCGCTACACCGATCTGCCCTTGACCGGGGTCATCGAGCCGATCGCCGAGCACGAGGAGGCCGGGATCCGGCATCCGCTCGTCTGGGCCCGCGAGCTCGGCCGCTCGCGTGTCGTGTACTCGGGGCTCGGGCACGACCTCCGGTCGTACGAGTCGGCTGCGCACCGCGACCTGGTGCACCGCGCCCTGCGGTGGCTCCGCCAGGTGCCGGCGCCGACGGCGGGGCATCCGCTCGCCGACGCCGGATCCCCGGCGTGAGCGCGGGCCCCGCGGGCGCGGCAGGCGAGGGCGCGGCGCGCCGCATCGTCGTCGCTCCCGACTCGTTCAAGGGCACCGTCGATGCGGCGGGCGCCGCCGCGGCCATCGCACGCGGGTGGCTCGCCGAACGACCGGGCGACGACCTCGTGCTCCGGCCCATGGCCGACGGCGGCGAGGGCACGATCGACGCGTTCGCCGCCGCCGTCCCCGGCGCCGAGCGCGTGCCGGTCACCGTCTCCGGGCCGGTCGCGGGCGCGCCCGAGGTCGCCACCGCCTGGCTGCGGCTGCCCGACGGCACGGGCGTCGTCGAGCTCGCGGCCACGAGCGGGCTCCACCTCGTCGACCCGCTCCGGCCCGAGGACGCGCACACCGTCGGATTCGGCCAGGCCATCGTCGCGGCCCTCGAAGCCGGCGTCGAGCGGCTGCTGCTCGGGCTCGGCGGCAGCGCCTCGACCGACGGCGGCGCCGGCGCGCTCACCGCGATGGCGGCCCAGTTCGTCGACGAGTCGGGACGGCCGGTCGACCCCGGCAGCCGCGGACTCGACCAGCTCGCACGCGTCGACCTCACCGGGCTCCCGCCGCTGCCGCCCCGCGGCGCCCTGATCCTCGGCGACGTGACGAACCCGCTCCTCGGGCCGACCGGCGCCGCCGCCGTCTTCGGGCCGCAGAAGGGCGCCGACGCCGAAACGATCCCGCTGCTCGAGCACCGGCTCGAACGGCTCGTCGCCCTCGTTCCCGACGGGGCCCGCCTCGCCGCGGCCGACGGCGCGGGCGCCGCCGGCGGCACCGGGTTCGGGCTGCTCGCCTGGGGTGCCGAGATGGGTGCCGGATCGAGGCTCGTCGCCGACGCCATCGGCCTCGCGGATGCCACGGCCCGCGCCGACCTCGTCATCACCGGCGAGGGCCGCTACGACGGGCAGTCCGAGGCGGGCAAGGCGCCCACCGAGGTCGCCCGGCTCGCGCGCGAGGCCGGGGTGCCCGTCGCCCTCGTGGCGGGCGCGATCACGGCGGAGCCCGCCGGGTTCGAGGCATCCGTCGCTCTGACGGCGCTCGCCGGATCCTCCGCCGCCGCGATGGTGGACCCTGTCGCCTGGCTCGAGGCGGCCGGACGCGCGCTGGCGCGCACGCAGGGCTGACCGGCGCGGCCGGCGGGGCTCTCGCGCCCGGGTCGCTCGTTCCCGCGGCCGATCTCCCTCGCGCCCGCGCCCCCAAGTGTGTCGGCGGAATCCGCCGGTGCGGGGTCGGGCCGACGGGCGGATATCGCCGACACAAGAGGGGATGGGGCACGCGGGGTGCAGGGGGTCGGCGCCGTGCGGGCGCCGACACGGCGAGGTCAGGCGCCGGCGGTCGCGCGGGCGTACTGCGCGCGGATCTCCGGGTGCGGGTCGGGAGTGAGCTCGTCGTCGAGCTCGACGCGCCAGCCGGGCCGGTCGCCCGTCAGCGCCCACGCGGCCTGCCGCGCGGCGCCGTCGGCCACGTACTCGCCCGCCGCCGGGACGACCACGGGCACGTCGAAGACCTGCGCGGCGATGCGGCGCACCGCCGGATTCTTCCCCGCCCCGCCGATGAGCAGCACGCGGCGCGCCTCGACGCCCTGCCCGCGCACCGCGTCGAGGCCCTCGGCGAGGCTGCAGAGCAGCGCCTCGACCGCCGCCCGCGCGAGGTTCGGCCGGGTCGTCGAGGCCAGCGTCATGCCGGTGAGCGAGGCGGTCGCGTCGGGTCGGTTCGGCGTCCGCTCGCCTTCGAACCACGGCACGAGGACGAGCCCCGATGCGCCGGGCTCCGCCTCGAGCGCCAGGCGGCCGAGCTCGTCGTGGTCGACGCCGAGCAGCGCTGCCACCCGGTCGAGCACGCGGGCCGCGTTCAGCGTCGCGATGAGGGGCAGCCAGGCGCCCGAGGCATCCGCGAAGCCCGCGACCGTTCCGCTCGCGTCGGCGATCGGATGCTCCGTCACGGCGAACACCGTGCCGCTCGTGCCGATCGAGACGACCACGTCGCCCGGGCGGGCGTCGAGTCCGAGCGCGGCGCCGGCATTGTCGCCCGCACCCGGGCCGACGAGGATGCCGTCGGGGGTGCGGCCGGCCGCCTCGCCTGGGCCCAGCACCCGCGGCAGGATCGCATCGCGGCCGAGGGCGCGCACGAGCAGGTCGCGGTCGTAGCCCTCCGCACCCCAGTACGCGGTGCCGCTCGCATCGGAGCGATCGGTGGTGAGCTCCTCGAGCACCGGCCCGCGGGGCGACTCGCCGACGGGTCCGTAGCCGCGCAGCCGCCAGGTGAGCCAGTCGTGGGGGAGGGCGACGGCGGCGACCCGGGCAGCGTTCCGGGGTTCGGTGTCGCGCAGCCAGCGCATCTTCGTGGCGGTGAACGAGGCGACCGGCACGACGCCGGTGCGGTGCGCGTACGCGTCCGCTCCGACCTCGTCGATCAGTTCACGCGCGGCCTGCGCGGAACGCGTGTCGTTCCAGAGCAGCGCATCGCGGATGACCCGCCCCTCGGCGTCCAGCACGACCATGCCGTGCTGCTGACCGGCCACGGAGATCGCCTCGACCCCGTCGAGCCCGCCCGCGTCGGCGAAGGCGCTGAGCAGGGCGCCCCACCAGGCGGCGGGGTCGACCTCGGTGCCGTCGGGGTGGGGCGCGCGACCGGAGCGGACGAGGGCCCCCGTCTCGGCATCCCGGATCACGACCTTGCACGACTGGGTTGACGAGTCGACTCCGGCGACGAGTGCCATGGTGCCCTCCTTCGGGCGATCGTGCGCCGAGCGTTCCCGTTCCCGCCCGCCGTTTCCGCACGAGCGGAGACCGGGGGCGCGAACAAGGAACGCTCGACGGACTGGTGGGGGACGAGGTGGTGGGGACGCGGTGGATCAGCCGCGGGCGCCGAGCAGGTGCTCGGTCGCGAGCTGCTGCAGGCGCACGAAGCCGAAGCCCTTGCCGCCGAGGTACGCGTTCGCGTCGAAGTCCTCGAAGGCCGACCGGTCGGCCGCGAGCGCCTCCCAGGTCTCGCCCTCGTTCAGGGTGGGCGTCTGGATCTCGTCGACCTTCGCGGCGGCGAGCGCCTCCTGCACCTCGGGGTCGGCGCGGAACGCCGCGGCACGCTCCTTCAGCAGCAGGTAGGTGCGCATGTTCGCCTTGACCGACTCCCACACGCCGTCCTCGTCTTCGGTGCGGCTCGGCTTGTAGTCGAAGTGACGCGGGCCGTCGTAGGCGGGCACGCCGCCGGGGCCGCCGTGCTCGAGCAGGTCGACGAGGGCGAACGAGTTGTGCAGGTCGCCGTGGCCGAACACGAGGTCCTGGTCGTACTTGATGCCGCGCTGGCCGTTGAGGTCGATGTGGAAGAGCTTGCCGTGGTACAGCGCCTGCGCGATGCCGGCCGCGAAGTTGAGGCCCGCCATCTGCTCGTGGCCGACCTCGGGGTTGAGGCCGACGAGCTCGGGGTGCTCGAGCGACTCGATGAACGCGATGGCGTGGCCGAGTGTGGGCAGCAGGATGTCGCCGCGCGGCTCGTTCGGCTTCGGCTCGATGGCGAAGCGGATGTCCCAGCCCTGGTCGATCACGTGCTGGCCGAGGAAGTTCACGGCCTCGCGGTACCGCTCGAGCGCGCCGCGGATGTCTTTCGCGGCGTCGTACTCGGCGCCCTCGCGACCGCCCCACATGACGAATGTCTTCGCGCCGAGCTCGACGCCGAGCTCGAGCTGGCGCATGACCTTGCGCATCGCGAAGCGGCGGACGTCGCGGTCGTTCGAGGTGAAGCCGCCGTCCTTGAAGACGGGGGCGGAGAAGAGGTTCGTCGTCACCATGGGCACGATGAGGCCGGTGTCGGCGAGGGCCTGCTTGAGGCGGTCGATCTGCCGCTGGCGCTCGGCGTCGTCGGAGCCGAACGCGAAGAGGTCGTCGTCGTGGAAAGTGAGCCCGTAGGCGCCCAGCTCGGCGAGCTTCTCGACGACGTGCACGACGTCGAGCGCGTTCCGCGTGGGGCCGCCGAACGGGTCGGTGCCATTGTAGCCGACGGTCCAGAGCCCGAAGGAGAACTTGTCGTCGCGGGTGGGCGCAGTGGCCATGGGATCCGCCTTTCAGCGTCGTCGATGATTTGTTGGCAAAACCAACATAATTGTCCCATGGAGCAGATGCAAGCCGGGGGACGCGACGCTGACGCCGCAACTTTCGGAACTAGGATTCGAAACATGAAAACGGATGCCGCGACCGAGCGGGTCAGGCTCGCCGACGTCGCCGACGAGGCCGGAGTCTCGCTGTCGACGATCTCGAAGGTGCTCAACGGGCGGGCCGATGTGTCGCCGGCCACCCGGGAGCGCGTCGAGCGAGTCCTCGCGGACCGCGGCTACCGCCGGCGCGGAGGCGGACGCAGCGAAGCGCGCGCCGAGCTCATCGAGCTCGTCTTCCACGAGCTCGACCCGATCTGGTCGATGGAGCTCATCGACGGCGTCGAATCGGTCGCGAAGGAGCACGGCCTGAGTGTCGTGCTCACCGTCAGCGGCAGCCGGCACTCGCCCGACGCCGACTGGATCGAGGGCGTCATGCGCCGCCGACCCGTCGGGGTGGTGCTCGTCTTCAGCGACCTCGCACCCGAGTACCGCGAGCAGCTGCGCGCCCGAGCCATCCCATTCGTCATCGTCGACCCGGCCGGCGACCCGTCGCCCGACGCGCCGAGCGTTGGCTCCGCGAACTGGTCGGGGGGTCTGGCGGCGACCCGGCACCTCCTCGAACTCGGACACCGCCGCATCGCCGCGATCAGCGGCCCCGCCGACATGATGTGCTCGCTCGCCAGGGTCGACGGCTACCGGTCGGCCATGAACTCCGCCGGGGTGTCGATCGACCCCGCCTGGATCCGGTTCGGGGACTTCCACGTCACCGGCGGCCGCGACCACGCCCGCGAGCTGCTCGCGGGCCCCGAACGCCCGACGGCGGTCTTCGCGGGCAGCGACATGCAGGCGCTCGGCGTGCTCGAGGTGGCGCGGGAGCTCGGCCTGCGGGTGCCGGAGGACCTCTCGGTCGTCGGCTACGACGACATCCCGCTGGCCCGGTGGCTCACGCCGCGGCTGACCACCGTGCACCAGCCGCTGCGCCGGATGGGGGAGGAAGCGGCACGCCTCGCGATCCGGCTCGCGGAGGCGCCGACGGGCACGGGGGTGCCGACCCCTCGGATGGACCTGGCCACGAGCCTCGTCGTCCGCGAGAGCACCGCGCCGCCCGCGGGCTGAGGCCAGCGCCGGCGCCGGCGGCGGCGCCGGTGCCGCCGCCGTCAGGCGACGTGCTCGACCCGAAGCACGTCGACGTCGGCCCAGGCGTCCGCCGCATTCGTGCCGGTCGCGAACACTCCGGCCGTCACGCCGACGAAGCTGCCGATCCCCGAGCTGCTGAGCGGGCGTACGCCGGCCCTCCCGACCTCGGTCCAGTCCGCATCGGCCTGCTGCGCGGTGCGGACGCGCGCGGCGACCGCGAAACCGTCGATCGCGAGCTCGAGCTCCACGCTGCCGTCCGCCGCAGGCGCGGTGCCGCGCACGTGCTCGTCGCCGTCGACGTGGAGCACGAGCTCGACGACGCCGTCGCGAACGCCGAGGCGCAGGTGACGTGCTTCCGATTGGCGCAGCGCGAGACCCGCGGTCATTCCGGGCGCGCCGGATGCCTCGATCACCGCGGTGACCCTCGCCCGTGGCTGCTCGAGCCGGAACCCCGCGAACGCGTGCGGCGCGACCTCGGCGAGGCTCTGCGACGTCGGCCGGAGCCGGGCGTGGCCGGGCCTCGCGCCGAGGCCGATCCGATCGACGCCCGGCGCGGTCCGGACCCGGATCAGGTCGGGATGCAGCTCGGGGCCGTCGAAATGCTCCTCGAGGAGCGAGCCGAGGCGCGTGCCCGCCGTGCCCGCCGCTGCCGCCGTGCCCGCCGCGGCCGACCGGCCCGCATCCTCAGCTTCGTCGTCCTCCGCCCACGGCACCTCGACCTCGCGGGACAGGCGCCCCTCGCCGGGAGCGAAGACGGGCCAGCCGTCCTCCCAGGCGACGGGGACGAGCCAGGTCTCCCGGCCCTGCAACGAGTCGATGCCGTCGAGGCAGCGGGTCGCGAGCGCGAGCGCCCACCAGCCGCCGCGCCCGTCGTCGACCAGATCGGCGTGACCGACGTTCGCGACGGGCGCACCGCGACCCAGGTGCCGGTGCGTGAGGACCGGATTGCCGGGGTTCCCGGCGAACGGGCCGATCGGCGAAGCGCCGCGCGCGACGCTCACCGCGTGATGCCGCTCGGTGCCGCCCTCGCTCGCGAGCAGCAGCACGCCGCCGCCCTGCGCCTCGTCGACCTCGAGCAGATGCGGGCCCTCGGCCCACACCGCCCCCTCGAGCGCGCCGTGCCACACCACGTGCTCGTCGCCGACGAGCCGGAGCCCGACGGGGTCGAACTCGCGTACCCAGACCTGGGTCTGCTCGGGCCACGCGCCGGGCGAGGCGAGCCGGGTGCCGCACCACCACGCGCGCCCGTCGCGGGCGAACAGCAGCGACGGGTCGATGCCGTCTCGGCCGTCCCCGCCGTCGACCCAGGTCGGGTCCGACCAGGGGCCGGCCGGGTCGGCCGCGGTGACGACGAACCCGCCGGACCGCCCGGTGCCGCCCACGAGCGTGCACACCACCCAGAAGCGCCCGTCATGGTGACGGATCGTCGCCGCGAACAGCCCGCCCGACGACGCGACGCCGGACAGGTCGAGCTGGTCCTCCCGATGGATGACGTGCCCGACGGGCTCCCAGTGCACCAGGTCGGTCGACCGGTGCACCGGGAGCCCCGGGAAGTACTCGAACGATGACGTGACGGCGTAGAACGCGTCGCCCACCCGGCAGACGCTCGGGTCCGGGCGGAACCCGGGCAGCACAGGGTTGTGCGCGATCGCGGTCATCCGGGCCCCGCCCGTCAGCTCGCCGCGGCCACGGCGAGGCCGCCCAGGGCGGCACCGGGCACCGCATCGACCCGGACCTCGGGATGCAGCCGCCGCGTGTGGTCGACCACGCGCACCGGGCCGGTCACCACGACGCGATGCTCGAATACCAGGTCGCCGCTGGAGCGGCCGGCGTTCAGCACCAGCTCGCCCGGCTCGACCACCCGGGTGCCGTCGCGACCGGTGAACGATGCGAGGTCCGCGGGCACGGCGAACCGCACGTCGGCCGCCTCGCCTGCGGCGAGCTTGACCCGGGCGAACCCGATGAGCCGCTGGACGGGCCGGACGACGCTCGCGACGGGATCGTGCAGGTACAGCTGCACGACCTCGACGCCGTCGCGCTCGCCGGTGTTGCGCACGCGCAGCCGCACGGACGCGGTCCCGTCGGTCGTGATCTCGGACTCGTCGCCCGACCAGTCGCTCCACTCGAACGACGTGTAGGTCAGGCCGTGGCCGAACGGGTAGCGAGCCGTCGGGTCGATGCTCGACACGCCGTTCGCCCTCGCGAGCGTCGAGGCCAGGTACGTCGAGGGGTGCACGCCGGCGGACGCCGGCACCGACACGGGCAGCCGGCCGGAGGGAGCGACCCGTCCGCTCAGGATGCCCGCGAGGGCACGCGTGCCCTCTTCACCGGCGAAGAACGCCTCCAGGATGGCGGCCGAGCGGTCCGGCGCGGTGCCGAGCGTGTACGGCCGGCCGGCGAGGAGCGTCACCACGGTCGGGGTCCCCACGTCGAGGACCGCCTCGAGCAGCGCAGCCTGCGCGCCCGGGAGCGCGAGCGACTCCGCGTCGCAGCCCTCGCCGCTCGTGCCCCGGCCGAAGAGGCCGGCGCGGTCGCCGAGGGCGAGCACGACGACATCGGCGGCGGATGCCTCGGCCACGGCCGCGTCGAAGCCCGAGGTGTCGCCGTCGTCGATGCCGGTGCCCGGCACGTGCACGACCTCAGCGCCCGGGAACTCGGCGCGGATCGACTCGAGCAGGGTCGGCAGCTCGATGCCGTCGCCCGACTCGGGGTGATGCACGCCCACGTGCGTCGGGAACGCGTAGCAGCCGAGCACCGCGAACCGGTCGGCGGCCGTCGGGCCGATCACCGCGATCCGCGACGGCGCGGTGCCGCCGTCGAGCGGAAGCGTCCCGTCATTGTGGAGCAGCACGATGGCCCGCTCCGCGATCTCGGCCGCGAGGGCCCGGTTCGCGGGCGGATCGAGGTCGATCGTGCCGCGCACGGCGTCGAGGTCGTCCGCGAGGTCGCCGAGTGCGCGAAGCGCCGGCGGCGTGGCATCCCAGTCGGCGTCGAGCAGGCCCAGCTCGGCCTTCTGCGCGAGCACCCGGCGGAGCGCCCGGTCGAGCACCGCCTCGTCGAGCCGACCGTCCGCGATGGCCTCGACGAGCGGGGCGCCGAAGGCATGCACGGTCGGCAGCTCCACGTCGATACCGGCCTCGAGCGCGGCGGCAGCGGCGTCGCCGAGCGACCCGGCAGTCCCGTGCAGCGTGTGCAGGAACGCGACCGCGAAGTAGTCGGCGACGACCGTTCCGGTGAAGCCCCACACGTCGCGCAGCAGGTCGGTGAGCAGGGCCGCATCGGCCGCGGTGGGCACGCCGTCGAGATCGGTGTACGCGTTCATGACCGAGCGCGGCCGGCCCTCGCGGAGCACCATCTCGAACGGCGGCAGCAGGACGTCGGCGAGCTCCCGCGGGCCGACCGATACCGGGGCGAGGTTGCGCCCGGCCTTCGACGCCGAGTAGCCGACGAAGTGCTTCAGCGTCGCCACGACCCCGGCCGCCTCGAGGCCGCGCACGTACGCGGCGCCGACGGTGCCGACGAGGTACGGGTCCTCGCCCATGGTCTCCTCGACCCGGCCCCAGCGGGCGTCGCGGACGACGTCCAGCACGGGCGCGAGCCCCTGATGCACGCCGACCGATCTGAGGTCCTCGCCGATGCGGCGGGACATCCGCTCGATGAGGTCGGGATCGAACGTCGCGGCCCACGACAGCGGCACCGGGTACGCGGTCGCGCCCCAGGCGGCGAAGCCGGCGAGGCACTCCTCGTGCGCGAGCGCCGGGATCCCGAGACGGCTGTCGGCGACGATGCGCCGCTGCGTGCGCGCGAGCGACAGGGCGCCGAGCCCCGGGTCGACCGGCGCGGTGCCGAACGGGCGGGTCAACTGGCCGAGCCCCTTCGGGAGCAGGTCGTCGAGGTCGACGTCGCCGCTCATCTCGTGCTGGTTCGGGGCGACGTCGCCGCCCTCGGCGGACGCGCCGACCCAGACGCCGTAGAGCTGGGCGATCTTCTCCTCGAGGGTGAGCTCGGCGATGAGTGCGGCCGCGCGCTCGGCGGGCGGCAGGCTCGCGTCGCGCCACGCGGGCGCAGTCCGGCCCGAGGCATCCGTGCCGTTGACGGCGTGCTGCTCGGCGCTCATCCCTTCACCGCCCCGGTGAGGCCGCCGACGATGCGGCGTTCGAAGATGCTGAAGAACACCAGTGCCGGGATCATCGACAGCGACGTGAACGCCAGCACCTTCGCGGTGTCGACCGAGTACTGCGACGCGAAGGCCTGCACCCCGAGGGGCAGCGTGTACGCGCCCTCGTTGTTCAGGATGAACAGGGGGAGGAGGTAGCTGTTCCAGCTCGCGATGAACGCGAGGATGCCGACGGTGATCACCCCGGGCATCGCGAGCGGCACCACCATGCGCCAGAAGAACCCGAGCCGCGAGCACCCGTCGATCGACGCCGCCTCCTCGATCTCGTCGGGGATGGCGCGCAGGAACGGCACCAGGATGATGATCGTCGTCGGCAGCGCGAACGCGATCTGGGGCAGGATGACTCCCGCCAGCGAGTTCGTCAGGCCGAGGCTGCGCACCACCAGGTAGAGCGGCGTGATCGCGACGGTCATGGGGAACATCAGGCCTGCCGCGAACACCGCGTAGAGCACGCCCCGGGCCTTGAAGCGGTAGCGGGCGAGCACGTAACTGGCCATGAGTCCGAGCGCGACGACCGCCACCGTGGTCACGACGGCGGCGACCGTGGAGTTCGCCACCTCGCCCCAGAACGTGCCGCTCACCAGCACCCCGCCGTAGTTGTCGAACACCCACGGCGACGGGAACGCCGAGGGGTCGGTGGTGATCTGGGAGTTCGTCCGGAAGCCGCCGATGATGATGTACGCGATGGGCGCGAGCATCAGCGCGACGATGACGAGCGCGATGAAGTAGACGACGGGGCTGCCCCACGGGAGCGTGCCCTGCCCGCGCGGCCGCCGGGCGCGCGGGAGGGCGATCGATGCGGTCATCGGTCGGTCCGTTCGGTGAGTGCGCCGGCGGTGTCGCGTCGCAGCACGTAGCGCTGGTAGACGAGGGCGACGACGAGGGAGATCAGGAACAGCACCACGGCGACGGCGTTGCCGTAGCCGTAGTTGCCGGCGTTGCGGCCGTTCGCGACCATGTAGGTCGCCATGGTCGACGTGCCGGCGGTCGAGGCCACGTACTGGCCCCAGATGATATAGACGAGGTCGAACAGCTGCAGCGATCCGATGATCGAGAGGAACGCCCAGATCCGCAGCGTCGGTCCGAGCAGCGGCAGGGTGATCCGCCGCTGAATCTGCCAGTACGACGCGCCGTCGATCTGGGCCGCCTCCGTGAGCTCCTGGGGAATGCCCTGCAGGCCCGCGAGGAAGAGGATCACGGCGAAGCCGATGTACTTCCAGGTGATGATGCCGAGCAGGGTCCAGATCGCGATGTTCGGGTCGGCGAGCCAGTCCTGGGCGAAGGCGCCGAGTCCGATCTTCTCGAGGAGGCCGTTCAGCGCGCCCTCGCTCTGCAGCATCAGGCTCCAGCCCGTGCCGACGACGACCTCGGCGATCACGTACGGGACGAAGATGAGGACGCGGATCGCGGACTGGCCGCGCATCGGGCGGTTGAGCAGCAGTGCCAGCAGCAGCGCCGCCGGCCCCTGCAGCAGCAGCGACCCGAAGACGATGACGGCGTTGTGCCAGAGCGCCTCGTGGAATGCGGAGTCCTGGAGGATCGTGACGTAGTTCTGCAGCCCGACGAAGTCGGTCGGCGGGCCGAAGCCCTTCCAGCGGAAGAAGCCGTAGTAGCCGGCCATGATGACCGGGAAGATGACGAAGGCCAGGAACACGACGAGTGCGGGGCCGACGAGCACCGCGATCTCGACGGCCTTCAGGGAGTCGCGGCGGGGGCGACGACGTCCGGGACGGGACGACGTCGCGGCGACCCGGCCGGGGGCCGGGGACGGCGAGCCGTCCCCGGCCGTGACGTCGTCCGCCTCGACTCGCCCGACGCTGGGGGAGTTGGTGCGAACGCTCATGATGTGCTGGGTCCTCAGCCCTTCTGGATGGCCTGGTCGACCGCGTCGACGATGCCCTCGGGCGAGCCCTTGCCGGCGAGCATGTCGACGACGCCCACGTTCAGCGCGTTGCCCACGTTCTGGCCGAGCAGGGTGTCGAGCCACACGGAGACGTAGGGCGCCTCGTTGACGGCCGCGAGCACCTCCTGCAGGGCGGGGTCGGTGACGACGCCCTGGGCGTCCTTGTTGGCGGGCAGGGTGACGAAGGCCTCGGCGTAGCCCTCCTGGTACTGCTTCTGCGACGCGAACTCCAGGAACTCGCCGCACTCCTTCGGCGCGTCGACGAAGCACGAGAATCCGTCGACGCCGCCCATCATGGCGCCGGGCTCGCCGTCACCGCCGTCGATGGCCGGGAACGGGAACCAGCCGAGGTCGGCGAGGGGCTTCTCGTCGGGCGTGAGCGAGGCGATGACGCCCGGGTCCCAGGCGCCCATGAGCTCCATCGCGGCCTTGTGGTTCGCGATGAGGCCGGCGGACGAGCCGGCGCCCTGCTGGGCGGTGGTGGTCAGGAAGCCCTGGTTGAACGGCTCGGTCGCGGCGAACTCCTCGAGGTCCTGGCCGGCGCGCAGCCAGCACTCGTCGGAGAAGCTGGGGTCCTCGGTCAGCCCCGAGAAGACGTCCTGGGAGCACTCGCGGAGGGCGAAGAAGTAGTACCAGTGGGCGGCGGGCCATGCGTCCTTCGCGCCGAGGGCGATGGGGTCGATGCCCGCGGCCTTCAGCTTGTCGACCGCCTCGCCGAGCTCCTCGAAGTTCGTGGGCGTCGCGGTGATCCCCGCCTGGGCGAACAGATCCTTGCTGTAGTAGATGCCGCCGGGCAGCACCGACGAGGGCACGCCGTAGAGCTTGCCGTCGATCGTGAACGCGGAGAGGGCGCCCTCGCCGAGGGCTTCCTTCGTCTCGTCGGAGAGGGCGTCGCTGAGGTCCTGCGCCTGCCCGGCCTCGACCACGGCCGCGAGCTTGCCGCCGCCGCGGGCCATGAAGATGTCGGGGGCGTCGCCGGAGTTGAGGGCGGTCTGCAGCTTGCCGTCCATCTCCTCGTTCTGGATCGACTGGATCTCGATCGTCACGCCGGGGTTCTCGGCCTCGAAGTCGGCGGCGGTGGCCTCCCAGTACGCCTTGCCGTCACCCGTCGTGGAGTTGTGCCAGAAGGTCAGGGTGACCGAGCCGTCGGCGGAGTCGCCGCCGCCGGCGCTGCAACCGGCCAACGCGCCCACGGCGAGTGCGGCTGCGGCGCCGATAGCGGCGAGCCGGCGAGTGCTGCGTCTGTTCATCTTTGAACCTCTCGAAATTTTCGGCGCTGTTGCCGAAAGTGATCTGGACGCCTTGAATATACGTCCCGTTCGGATATCGAGTCAAGCGCAACAAATAGGGTGTGTCCGAGCCGAGACGGAGGCCCGGGCTGCCTAGAGTGAGGGGGTGAACGAACGGAGCGGCACCTTCGACGGCGTGCACCGTCGAAACCTCTCGAAACTCCTGACCCTGGTGCACCTCGAGGGGCCGCTCTCGCGCGCGAGGCTCACCGCGATGACCGGGCTCAACCGCTCCACGGTCGCCGCGCTCGCCGCAGAGCTCGCCGACCTCGGCCTCGCCGTCGAGCGCGCACCCGACCCGACGAACCGGGTCGGGCGTCCGTCACCCGTCGTCGCGCCGTCGCCCGACGTCGTCGCGATCGCGGTGAACCCCGAGCTCGACGCCGTGACCATCGCCGCCGTGGGCCTCGACGGTCGCATCCGGGCGCGCGAACGCGTCGAGGTCGACCATGTCGTCACGCCCGAGGAGACCGCGGAGCTCATCGGCTCTGCGATCGAGCGCTGGCGCCCGGGCCCGCTCCGCCGCGCACGCCTCGTCGGCGTCGGCCTCGCCGTGCCCGGTCTCGTGCGCGCCTCCGACGGGCTGGTGCGGCTGGCGCCGCACCTCGAGTGGCGGGATGCCCCGCTCCGCACCCTGGTCGAGGACGCCACCGGCCTGCCTGTCTCGGTCGGCAACGACGCCGGGCTGGGTGCGATCGCCGAGCATCTGTTCGGTGCCGGCCGCGGCGTCGACGACCTGGTGTACCTGAACGGCGGGGCGAGCGGCATCGGCGGCGGGCTCGTCGTGGCCGGCCGGCCGGTCGGCGGTGCGGGGGGCTACGCCGGCGAGTTCGGCCAGAACCGGCCGGGCATCGACGACCCCGACGACCGCCGGGCACCCGGCGGGGTGCTCGAGGACGAGGTGAGCCGGTCGCGACTGCTCGACGCGGTCGGGCTCACCCACGCCGACGAGCCGACGCTCGCGGCGGCGATCGAGGAGGCCGTGGGCGAGGCATCCGATCGCGCAGCGACCGTGGGCGCCGAGCTCGCTCGGCAACGGCGCATCCTCGGCACCGCCCTCGCCAACGCGGTGAACGTGCTGAACCCCTCGCTGGTGATCCTCGGCGGCTTCCTCGCGACGCTCGCCGAGCGCGATCCCGAGGCGCTCCGCGAGGCGGTCGCCGCTCAGGCGATGCCGGCGGCCGCGGAAGGCCTCGACCTGCGCGTGGCGGCCCTCGGTGAGGACCGCCTGATGATCGGCGCGGCCGAGGCCGCGTTCGCGGAGCTCCTCGCCGACCCGATCGCTGGGGAACCGGCACGCTGAGTCGGCGCCCCTTGCGCGCCGACGGGGGGCCGAGTCTAGACTGGACGGAGTCGAATCGATTCGAGCCCGCTCCACCGGCTCATCGGATCCCGGCGGCGTCCCTGCGGCGCCGCCGTCGCCATCCCGGCGCCCGAGGGCGTGCGCCGTCGCCTTCAGAGTCCGCCCGCGCACGCCGTCAGGAACGCCATGTCCGCCACCAGCCCCATCCCGATCATCCGACCCGACGACACCCGGTCGACTCCCGTCGTCAGCGTCCACCCGGGCGACGCCCTCTCGAGCCGGCAGCGCCTCGTCTACGTGCTCGTGCTCGGCGCGCTCACCGCGCTCGGGCCCTTCACGGTCGACCTCTACCTGCCCGCGTTCCCGGTGCTGCAGGAGGAGCTCGGCGTCTCGGCCACGGCAGTCCAGCTCACCCTCACCGGAACGATGATCGGCTTCGGGTTCGGCCAGCTCATCGTCGGCCCGTGGAGCGACAAGGTCGGGCGACGACTGCCGCTCATCCTCGCGACCCTGCTGCACATCGCCGCCTCGGCGGCCGCCGCGATGGCGCCCGACATCACCTGGCTCGCGATCTTCCGGCTGCTCCAGGGCTTCGGCGCCGCCGCCGGCGGCGTCGTGGCGATGGCGATGGTGCGCGACCTCTTCGGCGGCAAGCCGCTCGTGCGCATGCTGTCCCGGCTCGCGCTCGTCAACGGCCTCGCGCCCGTGCTGGCGCCGGTCATCGGCTCGCAGCTGCTCGTCGTGATGGACTGGCGCGGCGTCTTCTGGGTGCTCGGCGCCTACGGACTCGTCGTGGTCGTGGCGGTCTCGCTCTGGATCGTCGAGACGCTGCCGCCGGCGCGCCGCCACGTCGCGGGCCACGCCACCATGCGCTCGCGCTACGCGGCGCTGTTCCGCGATCGGGTCTACCTCGGTGCGGCGATCGTCGGCGGCATGACCTTCACCGGGCTGTTCGGCTACCTGTCGACCTCCTCCTTCCTCTTCCAGGACGTCTACGGGTTCAACGCCCAGGAGTACGGCCTGCTGTTCGCGGTGAACTCGCTCGGCGTCATCATCGGCGTGCAGGCGAGCTCCCGGCTCATGCGCGGCCCCATCGCTCCGCAGTGGATCCTCGCCGGGACCACGCTGGTGCACGTCGCGATGGCGGCGGCGATCATGGTGCTCGACTCCGCCGGCGCCGGGTTCTGGGGCACGGCGATCCCGCTGTGGTTCTTCATCCTCGCGTGCGGCTTCTCGTTCCCGGCGGTCCAGGTGCTGGCGCTCGCGAACCACGGCGCGGAGGCCGGCACCGCGGCGTCGCTGCTCGGCGCGCTGAACTTCGGGCTCGCCGGCGTGATCTCGCCGCTGATCGGCCTGCTGGGCGTGGGCAGCGCGGTGCCGATGGGCTTCGTCATGCTGCTCGCGGCCTCCGTCGCGGTGATCGCGCTGTGGGCGCTCGTGCGTCCGCGCTCGGTGCCGCCGCTCGAGGACTGAGAGAGGTGCCGCCGCGCGCACCCTGAGGTGCGGTTCCCTCGCTCGACGGCTGACGCGCGGGCCGGTTCGCCCTGCGAGGCGCCCTCCGTGGGTAGCGTGGGCGGATGGCGGACGAACGCGAGGACGCGCACGAGACCGATGCCGCGGCGCACGAGACGGATGCCGCGGCGCCGGGCCCAGCAGATGCGCGGGCGGCCGCGTCGGCGGCGCCCGATGCGGAGGCCGCGGCCGAGGTGCGGCCCGTCCGGCGCGAGCAGCGCGCGCGCACGATGGGGCGGCGGGTGCCGATCGCCGTGGGCATCGCCGCGGTGCTCATCGCGGCCGTGCTCGGCTGGCTCGTCGTCGTCCGCTCGGGTGAGCTGGTCGACCTCGACGAGGAGTGGGCCGAGGACATGCTGGAGCTCCGCGGCCCGGTCGGCGACGTCCTCGCGCTGCTGATGAACTGGCTCGGCGGAGGCGTCGTGGGGGTGTTCGTGGTCCCCGTGCTCGCGGCCGTCGTCCTGCTCATCTGCCGACGGCCGTGGGGTGCGGCGTACTTCATACTCGCGTCGGCGGCGAGCGCCGGCGTCGTGCAGCTGCTGAAGCAGACGTTCGGCCGCGCGAGACCGGAGGACATCATGGTCGTCTCCGACTTCGGCTCATTCCCGTCGGGGCATGTGGCGAACGCGGCGACGATCGCGGTCGCCCTCGGGGTCATCGCCCCGGCGCTCTGGGTGTGGATCGCGGGGGCGGTGTACACGGTGCTGATGGCCGCAAGCCGCACGTATCTCGGCGCGCACTGGCTGACCGACACGCTCGGCGGCCTGCTCGTCGGGGCGGGTGTGGCGCTGCTCGCCTGGGCCGTGCTCGCTCGCCCGCTCGAGCGCGAGCGCCTGGCGTGGTCGGCGCATCGCATGGAGGTGAACGCCGCGCGCGCGGCGGCACATGTGACGCCTCCGTCGGGCGGGTCGGCGCGCCGCTGAGCCGGCCGCCGTCGGGGCGAGCGTTACAACGTTGTAGAGTTGCGGTCGAGGAGGGCGCATGGCACCGACGCTCCACGATGTCGCACGCCTGGCCGGTGTGTCGATCAAGACGGTCTCGAACGTCATCAACGGCTACCCGCACATCCGGCCCGCCACCCGCGAGCGCGTCGAGCAGGCGATCGCCGAACTCGGCTACACGCCGAACCTCACGGCCCGGAGCCTCAGGTCCGGGCGGACGGGGGCGATCGCCCTCGCCGTGCCGGAGCTCGGCCTCAGCTACTTCGCCGAGCTCGCGGCATCCGTCATCGAGGCGGCGGAGGCCGCCGGCGTCGTGGTGCTCGTCGAGCAGACCGGCGGCGACCCTGCGCGTGAACTCGAGCTGCTGCGCAGTCCGCGGCTGAAGATGACCGACGGGCTCATCTTCAGTGCGCTGGGGATGGGGCAGGAGGACGCCTCCGCCCTCGAGGTGCCCTACCCGATGGTGCTGCTCGGCGAGCGGATCTTCGACGGGCCGACCGACCACGTCACGATGCGCAACATCGAGGCCGCCCGCGCCGCGACCGAGTACCTGCTCGCGTCCGGCCGCCGCCGCATCGCGGTGATCGGCGCGCATGAGGGCGAGGTCATCGGCTCGGCGGGGCTCCGGCTCCGTGGCTACCGCGAGGCGCTGGAGGCGGCGGGCGTGCCCTTCGACGACTCGATCATCGGGTACACGACCCTCTGGCATCGCGCGAACGGGGCTCGGAGCATGCGCGAGCTGCTCGATCGGGGCGCCGAATTCGATGCCGTGTTCGGGCTGAACGACACCCTCGCCCTCGGCGCGATGCGGGTGCTGCAGGAGTCCGGCCGCCGGGTGCCCGACGATGCCGCCGTCGTCGGGTTCGACGATCTCGACGAGGCGCAGTATTCGATCCCGTCGCTCACGACGGTGGATCCGGGGCAGCGCTGGATCGCGAAGACGGCCGTGCAGACCCTGCTGGAGCGCATCGAGCGACCCGACTCGGGTGTCCCGCCGCGGCTGCTGCTGGCCGACTACCGCGTCGTGGAACGCGAGTCGGCGCCGTCGCGCTGACCCTGTCGCGCCGGGGTGTGCGCCCGCTCGCCGGCCGCCCGCCGGCTCCGGCTTGACAGTCGCGGCCGAACGCGTCACCATGTCTCTACAACGTTTACTTTACAACGTTGTAAAGACTCGGAACTCGACGCGGAGTCCACCCGCTCCCGCGCCGGTTCGAGGCATATCGCCAGAGACAACGGTGTCCAACCACCGCGAGAGGAAGCACACAGCCATGAAGTCGAAGCTCCTGGCCGCGTCCGGCGTCGTCGCCGTCGCCGTCGCCGCGCTCACCGGCTGCTCCGCCGGCTCATCCGAGGAGTCCTGCACCAACGAGATCAAGAACCCGGATGCCACGCAGGTGAGCGTCTGGGCCTGGTACCCCGCGTTCGAAGAGGTCGTCGACCTGTTCAACGAGAACCACGACGATGTCCAGATCTGCTGGACCAACGCGGGCCAGGGCAACGACGAGTACACCAAGTTCTCGACCGCGATCGAGTCGGGCTCGGGGGCGCCCGACGTGATCATGCTCGAGTCTGAGGTGCTCTCGAGCTTCTCGATCCGCGACGCGCTCGTCGACCTCAGCGAGTACGGCGCGGCCGACGTGCAGAGCGACTACACCGAGGGCGCCTGGAAGGACGTCTCCTCGGGCGAGGCGGTCTACGCCATCCCGGTCGACGGCGGTCCCATGGGCATGCTCTACCGCAAGGACATCCTCGACCAGTACGGCATCCCGGTCCCGACGACGTGGGACGAGTTCGCCGCCGCCGCGAAGGCGCTGAAGGACGCCGGCGCGCCCGGCGTGCTGGCCGACTTCCCGCCGAACGGCCGCGCCTACACGCAGGCGCTGTTCGCCCAGGCCGGGTCGGTGCCGTTCGACTACGACAGCGCCGAGCCGGGTGAGATCGGCATCTCGGTCAACGACCAGGGCTCGAAGGACGTGCTGAGCTTCTGGGCCGACCTGGCCGCGCAGGGCGTGGTCGCCACCGACGAGGCGTTCACCGCCGACTACAACACCATGCTGGTCGACGGCACCTACGCCATCTACGTCGCCGCCGCGTGGGGCCCCGGCTACCTGCAGGGCCTCGAGGGCACCGACGACAGCGCCCAGTGGCAGGCCGCGCCGGTTCCCCAGTGGGACCCGGCCAACCCGGTGCAGATCAACTGGGGCGGCTCGGCGTTCGCCGTGACCAGCCAGGCGAAGGACAAGGAGGCGGCCGCGGTCGTCGCCAAGGAGATCTTCGGCACCGAGGAGGCGTGGAAGATCGGCATCGAGCAGGCCGCGCTGTTCCCGCTGTGGAGGCCGATCCTCGAGTCCGACTATTTCCGCGACCTGGAGTACCCGTTCTTCGGCGGGCAGCAGATCAACAAGGACGTGTTCCTGGAGGCCGCCGCCGGCTACCAGGGCTTCACCTTCAGCCCGTTCCAGAACTACGCCTACGACCAGCTCCAGGAAGAGGTCACGGCCGTCGTCGTCGACGGGTCGAAGGATGCCTCGACGGCGCTGGACGACCTGCAGTCCACGCTCGAGACGTACGCGACCGAGCAGGGCTTCGAACTGAAGTAATCTCGCGGCGGGCCGGCTCGGCGACCACCGGGCCGGCCCGCCCCCGCACTCCGATCCCGCCGCGGCGCGAGCCGCGGCATCCGCACCAGGAAGAGATCTCCATGACCACCCAGGCCGTCGACGCGCCCGCGCCGACCCCCCAGCGCCCGGCGAACGGGCGGCGCCCCGCGAGCGGACTCCGCCGCCGTCGGAGCGGCATCGAGCGCCGGCAGAACGTCGGCTGGCTGTTCATCACCCCGTTCCTCGTGATCTTCGCGGCGTTCCTCGTCTTCCCGCTCGTGTACGCCTTCGGCATGAGCCTGTTCAGCTCGACGCTCGCGACGGGCACGAAGTTCGTCGGCGTCGACAACTACGTGAAGGCCTTCACCGACCCCCTGTTCCTCGGCGGCATGGGGCGCGTGCTGCTGTACGCGATCGTGATGATCCCCGCGCAGCTCATCGTCGCGGGCGTCGCCGCGCTGCTGCTCGACACCCTCGCGACGTGGCTGTCGAAGGTCTCGCGACTGCTGATCTTCGCGCCGTACGCGATCCCCGTCGTCATCGGGGCGCTCATGTGGAGCTTCCTCTACAGCCCCCGCTTCGGCCCCGGCTCGACGATCTTCGAGGCGTTCGGCCTGGATGCCCCCAACTTCCTGTCGAAGGACAACATCTTCTTCTCGCTCGTGAA
The DNA here is from genome assembly GCF_040267705.1 of Agromyces sp. G08B096. Taxonomy (NCBI): domain Bacteria; kingdom Bacillati; phylum Actinomycetota; class Actinomycetes; order Micrococcales; family Microbacteriaceae; genus Agromyces; species Agromyces sp. G08B096. Next base: position 2,652,312 of record NZ_CP158374.1, on the reverse strand, counting down.
CGTGGTGACGTGGCAGTGGTCGGGCTACTACATGATCGTCATCTACGCGGCGCTGCGCGCCATCGACGCCTCCATCTATGAGGCGGCCCGCATCGACGGCGCCAACGGCCTCCAGATCGCGACCCGCATCAAGATCCCGATGATCTCGTCCTCGATGGTCATGGTGATCACCTTCGCCCTCATCGGCACGCTCCAGTTCTTCACCGAACCGACGGTGCTGCGAAGCGTGGCATCCGGTGCCCTGCCAGCCGACTACACGCCGAACATGTACGCCTTCGCCCTGGCCTTCAGCTACAGCCAGTTCAACTACGCGTCGACCATCGCGTTCTCGCTCGGCATCCTCGTCTTCCTCGGATCGTTCGGGTTCCTCTTCCTCACCCGCAAGCAGAACGGACTGAAGTGATGGCCGTCCTCCCCGCCGCCCCCGCAGACACCCGGGCGATGACCGTCGCCGATACGCGTGCGCTGCGCCGCCAGGAGCGCGGGCGCCGTTCGGGTCCGAGCGGCCGCCGCCGCATCGGCTCGCACATCCTGCTCGTCATCCTCGCCATCTACTTCGTCGTGCCGATCTGGTGGCTGTTCGTGGCCGCCACGAAGAGCACCGGCAGCCTGTTCTCCAGCCCGGCGCTGTGGTTCGACGATCCGCTCGCGTTCTTCGCGAACGTCGCCGGGCTCTTCGAGCACCAGGGCGGCATCTACTGGCGCTGGCTCGGGAACTCGTTCCTCTACGCCTTCACGGCCGGTATCGGCGCGACCATCGTCGCCGTGCTCGCCGGGTACGGGTTCGCCAAGTACCGGTTCCGGGGCCGCACCGCCGTGTTCGGCATGATCCTCGGGTCGGTCATGGTTCCGCTGACGGCGCTCGTCATCCCGACGTTCATGCTGCTCAGCCAGTACGGCCTCATCAACACGCCGTGGGCGGTCATCCTGCCGAGCCTGCTGAATCCGTTCGGGGTGTACCTCATGCGCGTCTACACGCAGGACGCCGTGCCCGACGAACTGCTCGAGGCATCCCGCATCGACGGCGCGGGGGAGTGGCGCACGTTCTCGACCATCGTCGTGCCGCTGCTGCGCCCGGCGATCGTGACCGTGCTGCTGCTCAGCGTCGTGGGCACCTGGAACAACTTCTTCCTGCCGCTCGCGGTGCTCACCAACCCCGACCTGCTGCCGGTCACCGTCGGGCTCAACCGCTGGCTCGCGCTGTCCAACGCGGGTGCGGGCGGCGAGCAGGTGTGGAACCTCATCACCTCGGGCGCCTTCATCTCCGTGCTGCCGCTGCTGCTGTCGTTCCTGTTCCTGCAGCGCTACTGGCAGGGCGGGCTCACGCTCGGCAGTGTGAAGTAGCCGCCGCGCCGCCGGCCCCACGACGACCAGCGGATGCCCCGGCCGGGGCATCCCTCGCAGACCATGCCCAACGACACAGAAAGCACCATCGCATGCCCACCGCACGCCTGACCATCGACCCCCACTTCACCATCGGGCGGATCGACCGCCGCGTCTTCGGCGGATTCGTCGAGCACCTCGGCCGTCACGTCTACGACGGCATCTACGAGCCCGGGCACCCCGCCGCCGACGCCGACGGGTTCCGCACCGACGTCATCGAGCTCGTCAAGGAGCTCGGCGTCTCGACGATCCGCTACCCGGGCGGCAACTTCGTCTCGGGCTTCCGCTGGGAGGACTCGGTGGGCCCGCGCGACCAGCGGCCCCGCCGGCTCGACCTGGCCTGGCACTCGACCGAGACGAACGAGGTCGGCCTCCACGAGTTCGACGACTGGCTGCAGAAGGTCGGCAGCGACCTGATGCTGGCAGTGAACCTCGGCACGCGCGGCACGCTCGAGGCGCTCGACCTGCTCGAGTACGCGAACATCCCGGGCGGCACAGCCCTGTCGGAGCAGCGCATCGCGAACGGCAAGCGCGACGCGTTCGGCGTGAAGATGTGGTGCCTCGGCAACGAGATGGACGGCCCGTGGCAGCTCGGCCACCGGTCGGCCGAGGACTACGGCAAGATCGCCTCGCAGACCGCGAAGGCGATGCGCCAGCTCGACCCGTCGGTGGAGCTCGTGGTGTGCGGCTCGTCGAGCGCGCACATGCCGACGTTCGGCGAGTGGGAGCGGGTCGTGCTGACCCACGCGTACGAGGACGTCGACTACATCTCCTGCCACGCGTACTACGAGGAGAAGGACGGCGACCTCGGCAGCTTCCTCGCCTCCGCGGTCGACATGGACGGCTTCATCGAGTCGGTCGTCGCGACGGCCGACCATGTGAAGGCCGTGAACGGCAGCGACAAGCAGATCGACATCTCGTTCGACGAGTGGAACGTCTGGTACCTCACGCGCTTCCACGACGTGGACAAGATCGAGGGCATCGACAACTGGCCGGTCGCCCCGCGCCTCCTCGAGGACGTCTACTCGGTCGCCGACGCGGTCGTGTTCGGCAACCTGATGATCTCGCTGCTGAAGCACGCCGACCGGGTGCGCAGCGCCTCGCTCGCGCAGCTCGTGAACGTCATCGCGCCGATCATGACCGAGCCCGGCGGCCCGGCCTGGCGGCAGACGACGTTCTTCCCGTTCTCGATCACCTCGCGCCTCGCGCAGGGCGAGGCGCTCGAGCTGAAGCTCGACGCGCCGACGTACGAGACGAAGGAGTACGGCGTGGTGCCGCTCGTCGACGCCGTCGCCACGCGCGACCCCGAGACGGGCCGGAGCGCGGTGTTCCTCGTGAACCGCAGCGTCGACGAGGCGCTGACCCTCACGATCGACATCGCCTCGCTCGGGGACGTATCGGTGCTCGAGTCGCACACCATCGCCGACGACGACGTGTACGCCAAGAACACCCTCGCGGAGCCCGAGCGGGTCGCCCCGCGTCCCAACGACTCGGTGCGCATCGAGGGCGGCGAGCTCACGATCACGCTGCCCCCGGTGTCGTGGACCGCGCTCTCGCTCGGCTGACGCGCCGGCCCGCGGGGCGGACGCCGGCGCGCTTCGGCGCGCTCGCGGCCGCCCTGACGGCCGTGCTGGCGCTCGCCGGCTGCGCGGGCGGCGGGGCGTGGGAGCTGCGGGGCGACCCATGACCCCGCCCTCGCACGGCAGGGCGACACCTGGTTCGTCTACTCGACCGGGAACCAGACGGTCGCCGACGGCACGATCCAGGTGCGCTCCTCGACCGACGGGCGCGCCTGGCGGTACGCGGGCGAGGTGTGGGACGAGAAGCCGGCCTGGCTCCGCGAGCAGGTCGCGGGGGTGTCGAACCTGTGGGCGCCCGAGCTCGTCGAGCACGACGGCACCTGGTACCTGTACTACTCGGCGTCGACGTTCGGCAAGAACACCTCGGTCATCGCGCTGGCGACGAACACGACACTCGATCCCGACGATCCCGACTACGAGTGGGTCGACCGCGGACCGGTAGTGGCCTCCACGTCGGGCGACGACTTCAACGCGATCGACCCGGGCGTCGCGACCGACGAGGACGGCACGCCGTGGATGGCGTTCGGCTCGTTCTGGAGCGGCATTCGCATGGTGGAGCTGGAGTGGCCGAGCGGGCTGCGTGCGGGCGCCGCGGCGGGGCATCCGGATGCCTCCGAACCGCTGCGCCTCGCCGACCGGGGCGCGCCGCCCAACGCGATCGAGGCGCCGTACCTCGTCGAGCACGACGGCCACTGGTTCCTGTTCGTCTCGCGCGACGCCTGCTGTCAGGGGGCGGATTCGACGTACAAGATCGCCGTCGGCCGGGCCGACGAGATCACGGGCCCCTACGTCGACCGCGACGGGGTGCCGCTGCTCGAGGACGGCGGCACCGTCCTCGCCGAGACCGAGGGATCGCGGATCGGCCCCGGCGGGCAGTCGATCGCCGATGGCATGATGGCGCTGCACTACTACGACGGCGACCTGAACGGGCAGTTCCGGCTCGCGCTCGTGCCGCTCGAGTGGGACGCCGACGGATGGCCCGTGCTGCGCTGGTGAGCGCGGCGATCGCGAGAGGACCTGCATGACCGAGACGGATGCCACGCCCGGTGTCGCCGGCCGCAACTGGGCCGGCAACCTCACGTACGGCGCGCGGCGCCTCGTCCGCCCGGCGAGCGTCGACGAGCTGCAGGAGGTCCTCGCCGAGGGCGGGGCCGTGCGTGCGCTCGGGAGCCGGCACTCGTTCAACGACCTCGCCGACACCCGCGGGACGCTCATCGAGACCGACGGGCTCCCGGCGGAGCTCGAGGAGATCGCCGACGAGGCCGGGGCGACCGTCGCGGTCCGGGTCTCTGGCGGCGTGCGCTACGGCGCCCTCGCGCCGCTCCTCCAGCAGCGCGGGCTGGCGCTCGCGAACCTCGCCTCGCTGCCCCACATCTCCGTCGCCGGCGCCGTGGCGACGGGCACGCACGGCTCGGGGGACCGCATCGGGTCGCTCGCGAGCGCGGTCCGCGCGGTGGAGCTCGTGACCGCGGGCGGCGACCGGCTCGTGCTGCGCCGGGGCGACCCGGACTTCGCCGGCGCGGTCGTCTCGCTCGGCGCCCTGGGCGTGGTCGTCGCGCTCGAACTCGACGTCGAGCCGACGTACGACGTCGCGCAGACCGTCTTCGAGACGCCCCGGTGGGACGCGATCCTCGCGGACCTCGACGCCGTTACCTCGCTCGGCACGAGCGTCAGCGTCTTCACCACCTGGCGGAGCGCCGACGTCGCCGATCAGCTCTGGGTCAAGCAGCGGCTGGCGCAGGGCGCCGGCGAGCCGTCGGTCGCGGCGCTCGGCGCGACCGCGGCGACCGTGGCGAGACATCCGATCCCGGGCATCGCGGCCGACGCGTGCACACCGCAGCTCGGCGTGCCCGGGCCGTGGTTCGAGCGGCTGCCGCACTTCCGGCTCGAGTTCACGCCCTCCGCGGGCGAGGAGCTGCAGTCGGAGTACCTCGTGCCCCGCGCCGACGCGGTCGCCGCGATCGAGGCCGTCCGGCGCCTGGCCGGCCCCGTGTCGGAGCTGCTGCAGGTGTGCGAGATCCGCACCGTCCGCCGGGACGAGCTCTGGCTGAGCCCCGCGTTCGACGCCGACGTGGTCGGCCTGCACTTCACCTGGGTTCGGGACGAGCCCGCGGTGCGGGCGCTCCTGCCCGTGCTCGAAGCATCCCTGCCGGCGACGGCGCGGCCGCACTGGGGCAAGGTCTTCACGCTGCCGGGCGATGTGCTCCGCGAGCGGATTCCGCGCTGGGACGACTTCGGCGCGCTGCGCGCCCGCCTCGACCCCGACGGCCGCTTCCGCAACGCCTTCCTCGACCGCCTCGATCTCTGACGCGCTCAGGCCGCGGCGACGAGCGAGCGGGCGTAGCAGACCGAGAGCGGCTCGCCTCGATAGGGCCCGAAGTTCTCGATGCGCTCGTACCCCTCGCGCTCATAGAAGCGCATGGCGTCGGGCTGCGCCGGGCCCGTCTCGAGCAGGAGTCGGTCGAGCCCGAGACGTGCGGCCTCGCGTTCGAGTCCGCGGACGATCGCGGTGGACGCGCCGGTGCCGCGAAACGCGGGGTCGACGTACATCCGCTTGATCTCGGCGGTGCCCCCGTCGAGGAGGCGGAGGCCGCCGCAGCCGACCGCGGTGCCGTCGGGGGTGCGTGCGACGAGGAAGACGGCCACGGTGTCGGCGGTCGGCATGGCGCCCGGTTCGTGGTCGTCGGTGCCGTAGCGCGCATCGAGCTCGGTGCGCTGGGCGGCGCGGAGCCGCTCCGCGTCGGGGTCGTGCCAGTCGGTGCGCTCGATGCGGTATTGCATGAGACTCCTTTCGATATCGCTTGTTATCGTAACGCACGTTATCATTGTGGCGAACGGAGGATGCACCATGGCTCGCAGCCGAGACCTCGCCGGCAACCAGGCGCGCATCTCGCACGCCGTCTGGTCGCTGCTCGCCGAGCGCGGACCAGACGGCCTCACGATGCGCGCCGTCGCCGAGCGCGCGCAGTGCACCACGGGCCTGCTGTTCAGCACCTACGCCGGCAAACGCGACCTGCTCGCCCACGCCAGACGGCTGCTGCACGAACGGACCCGCGTCCGCATGGACCGGCTCGAGGCGGATGCCCCCGGCGCCGATGGCGCTCTGCGGGAGATCCTCGTGCACGCGCTCCCGCTCGACGACGAGCGCCGCGAGGAGGCGCGGGTCTGGCTCGCGTACGCGGCCGCCGCCCTCGGCGACGACGCCCTCGCCGACCTGCACCGGGAGTACAACCGGGCGATGCTCACCCGAGTGCGCCGGCTCGTCGGCGAGGCACGCCCGCACGCCTCCGGCGAGGCCGCTGAGGCCACGGCGGTCGCCCTCGTGGGCCTCATCGAGGGCCTCGGCGCACTCGCCGCCGTCGACCCCGAGCGCTATACGCCCGACGTGCAGCTCGCCGCGCTCGACGCCGCGCTCCGCGCCGAACTCGACCGGCTCGACTGACCCGGGTCCGCACGCGCTCAGCGCGGATCCGCAGCTCAGCGCAGTGCCGCCGCCTGCTCGCCGATCGCCGCGGCCGAGGCCGCATGCGCCGGATCGTCGTCGAGGCTGAACCAGGTCGACGAGAGCGCGCACCAGGCGACGAGCCAGTCGGTCATGCGGTCGCGGTCGACGCCGGATGCCTCGACCACGACTGCGAGCTGACGCTCCAGCCGCCCGGGCTCGAGCGCGCGGTCGTGCGAGGGGTTGCAGAGGAGATTCGCGAAGTCGAAGCCGCGCTCGCCGATGAGGCCCTTCGGGTCGATCATGAGCCAGCCGCGCTCGCCGAAGTCGAGCACGTTGCCGTGGTGCAGGTCGCCGTGGAGCACGACCTCGTCGCGCGGGTCGTCGAGCAGGGACCGCGCGATGTCGGCGCCGCGGCGGTGCACCGGGCCGAGGTCGTCGGCGTGGGCGAAGAGCTGCCGGAACCACGTCCGCAGGTCGACGAGCGGGGGCGGCGGGTCGGCGTCCTGCACCTGCGCGGTCGCGGCGTGCAGGGTGCGGCCCGCGGCGCACAGGATGCGCGTCGCCTCGTCGTCGTGGCCCTCGCGCACCAGGGCCACGAGGTTCCGCGCGCCCGTCGCGCGCTCGAGCAGCACGGCGTTGCCGTCGTGGCGGAGTACGCGGGCGGCGCCGCTTCCGTCGAGCGCGACGAGCAGGGCGCCGCCGCGCGCCTCCTCCTCCGTCTGGGAGAGCTTCAGCATCGCCGGCTGTCCCTCCCACGTGCGGACGGGCAGCAGGGTGCTCGACGCCGTCGTCTGCGGGTCGCCGTCGGGGCGCAGCCGCCACCGACGGAGCCAGGCGGCGTCCGCGGCGTGACCCGGGGAGACGGGGCCCAGATCGCTCATCGCCTACCTCCCGCCGTCGCCGTCGTCGCCGTCGCCGTCGCCGTCGCCGTCGTCGCCGTCGCCGTCGCGCCGGACCCGGAGGCCGCGGCGGCGGCCGCCTCGCGCACGTACCGCCCGGGCGGGATGCCGATGACGGCCTGGAACTCGCGCGTGAAGTGCGCCTGATCGGCGTAGCCGAGCTCGGCCGCGAGCGCGCCGAGCGCGGGGCGGTCGGGGGCGGTCAGGCGCGCGGCGGCCTCCTGCAGCCGGTATCGGCGGATGAGCCACTTGGGGGTGAGCCCGAGCTCGTCGCGCACGATGCGCTCGAGCTGGCGCACCCCGACGCCCGCGAGCTCGGCCAGGCGGTCGACACGCATCAGGGACCGGTCCTCCTCGGCCCGGGCGACGAGCTCGCGGACCAGGCGGGCGTCCTCGCCGACCTCGAGTCCGAGGCCGACGAGCCAGCGCTCGAACGCCGCGACGGCGTCGGCGTCGTCGCCGGCGGCGACGTGCTCGCGCACCAGATCTCGCATCGCGTCGACGCCCGGAAGGTCGCGCAGCGGCTCGGAACGGGCGACGAGCGCTCGCGGCGCCCGCCCGGTGAGCGCCCCGGCGGCGCCGGGCTGCAGGAGCACGCCGAACGCCCACCCCCGGCCCTCGAGACGCTTGGTGCCGAGCCCGACCGCGGTGCCGTGCACGGCGATCGAGTGCTCGTCGATGACGAGGTTCGCGGTCGGGTACTCGAGCACCCGCTGGGTGACCGACGTGCCAGGCGCGAGCCGCCAGCGGGGGATCCAGTAGTGCCTGACGAGCTCCGCAACCCCCGGTGCCGCGGCGATCCGAGCCATCCGCACGGGCGCATCCGCGGGCGGTGCGTCGAGCGCCCCGCCGGCCGTGAGGGGCGGGTCGCCCGGTCGCGGAGCGAGCACGCCGCGGCTGCGCGGAACGCCGGCCCGTGCGCGCCAGTGGTCGTCGTCCATCCGTCCCAGTATCGGATGCCCCGTCGACCGCCGCATCCCGCGAGCGGGATGTCGCGTTCGTGCAAGACGCAGGGGGGAGGCATCCGTAGCGTCGGCGGCATGAGTACTGAGACCGATTTCCAGATGACCGTGTACATCGCCGCCGAGCCCGCCGTCGTGTGGGAGGCGATCACCGGGGAGGAGGGCAGCCGTGCCGTGATGTGGGGCAGTGTCCTACGCGGCGACCTGGTTCCGGGGTCGCGGTACGAGTACGTCGGCCCCGGCCAGGACGGCGACGAGACGGTGCACGTCTACGGCGAGGTGCTGCAGGCCGAGCCGCCGCGGCTGCTCCAGCTCACCGAGCACCCCGGGCCGACCTACCGCGAGAACCACGCGGAGCTCACGAGCCGGATGACGTGGGAGCTCGAGCGGGCCGGCGAGGGGCTCACGCGCCTGACCTTCACGAACGACCAGTGGAGCCCGGGCCACCCGGCTCAGGGCGACACGGCGGAGACGTGGCCGCACGTGCTGTCGAGCTTCAAGTCGTACGTCGAGACCGGCCGGGCGCTGCCGTTCCCGGCGACCGAGGGCGCCGCGGCATCCGTGTGACGTCCCGCGTCGTGGCCGGGAGGGCGAAACCTCGCGGCCACGTGCGGCGTCTACGCTGAGGAGGATGCAGCCCAGTCAGGCGACCTTCGGCGCGGCGGTGGTGATCGTCTCGGATCGCAGCGCCAGAGGCGAGCGCGCGGATGCCGTCGGCCCGGCGCTCGTCGATCGGCTGCGCGCGGCGGGCCTCGACGTGCCCGCGGCCGCCATCGTGCCCGACGGCGCCGACTCGGTGCGCGCGGCGATCGAGGCTGCGGTCGCGACCGGAGCCCGGCTCGTGATCACGAGCGGCGGCACCGGCCTCGGACCCCGCGACCGCACGCCCGAGGGCACCGCCGCCACGCTCGTTCGCGAGCTGCCCGGGCTCGCCCAGGCGATCCGCGGCGCGGGCGCCGACCGGGTGCCGACGGCCGTGCTGTCGCGCGGGCTCGCGGGCATCGCCCCGCAGGAGGGCACCGGCGGCGCACTGATCGTGAATCTCCCGGGCTCGCCGGGCGGCGCCGCGGACGGCATCGAGGTGGTGCTGGGGGTCGCGGCCCACGCCGTCGCGCAGCTCGACGGAGGCGACCACTGATGGCCCCGCCTGCGGTCTCGACGGCCATCTCCGCCGAGCCGCTCGACGTCGCCGGTCACCTCGCCGCGGTCGCCCACCCGCACGCCGGCGCGGTGGCGAACTTCGTCGGCATCGTGCGCGACCACGACCCCGAGACATCCGGCACGGTCGTCGCGCTCGAGTACAGCGCCCACCCCGACGCCGAGCGCATCCTCGGCGAGCTCGCCGGCCGGTTCGCGGGCGACGGCGTGCGCATCGCGGTGAGCCATCGCGTGGGCCGGCTCGACGTGGGCGACGCGGCGCTCGTGTGCGCCGTGTCCACCGCCCACCGCGCCGAGGCGTTCGAAACGTGCCGGGCGCTCGTCGAAGCGGTGAAGGCGGAGCTGCCCGTGTGGAAGCGGCAGCGGACCGCGGACGGCGACGCGCACTGGGTGGGGCTCGCATGAGCGCCGTCCCGCAGCGCGGCGCCCTGGTCGACCGATTCGGCCGGGTGCATCGAGATCTGCGGATCTCGCTCACCGACCGCTGCTCGCTCCGCTGCACCTACTGCATGCCCGCCGAGGGGGTGCCCTGGCTCGCGAAGGACAACCTCCTCACCACCGACGAGCTCGAGCGGGTCGCTCGCGTCGCGGCGTCACTCGGCATCGTCGAGGTGCGCCTCACGGGCGGCGAGCCGCTGCTCCGCCGCGACGTCGTCGACGTGGTACGGCGGATGAGCCGCATCGAGGGCATCGACGGGCCGCTCGAGGTGTCGATGACGACGAACGGTCTGCGGCTCGGCGAGCTCGCCCCCGACCTCGCCGCCGCCGGCCTCGCGCGCGTGAACATCAGCATCGACACGCTCCGCCGGGACCGCTTCGCCGAGCTCACCCGGCGCGACCGGCTCGACGATGTGCTCGAGGGGATCGACGCGGCCCAGGCCGCCGGGTTCGCACCGCTGAAGCTCAACGCGGTGCCGATGCGGGGCGTCAACGAAGACGAGCTCGTCGACCTCGTGCGCTTCGCCGTCGACCGGGGCGCCGAAATGCGCTTCATCGAGCAGATGCCCCTCGACGCGGGACATATCTGGTCGCGTGTCGAGATGATCCGGGGCGAGGAGATCCTCGATGCGCTGCGCGGCGCGTTCCGGCTCACGCCGATCGGCGAGCGCGGCGCGGCGCCCGCCGAGCGCTTCCTCGTCGACGACGGTCCCGCGACCGTCGGCGTGATCGCCTCGGTGACGGCGCCGTTCTGCGGCGCGTGCGACCGGGTGCGCCTGACGGCCGACGGGCAGCTGCGCAACTATCTCTTCGCGCGCGAGGAGGACGACCTGCTGCCGCTGCTCCGCGGCGACGCGACCGACGACGACCTCGCCGAGCTCATGCGCCGGTGCATCGTCGGCAAGCGCGCGGGGCACGGCATCGACGACGAGGGCTTCCTGCAGCCCGACCGGCCGATGTCCGCCATCGGGGGCTGAGCGCGCCGGCAGGCCGCGTGCGGGGCGTCCCGGGCCGACCACCGCGCTCGCCTGCGCCCCGGCGGGCCGGCTACAGCATCGCGGTGAGCACGCCGCCGTCCGCGCGGACGGCGGCGCCGTTCGTCGCCGAGGCGAGGGGGCTCGCGAGGTAGGCGACGAGCCTCGCGATCTCGGCCGGATCGAGGAAGCGTTCGACGAGGGTCGTGGCGTTCTGCCCGATGATGGCCGCCTTGACGGCCTCCGCCGGGGCGGACCGCGCGTCGGCGATCGACTCGACCGTCCGGGCGACGCCGTCGGAGTAGGTCGGTCCGCCGAGCACGGTGTTGACGGTGACCGCGGTACCCCGCGTGAGCTTGGCGAGCCCGTTGCCGAGGGCGATCATGGCGGCCTTGGTCACGCCGTAGTGCACCATGTCGGCGGGGATGTTGACGCCGGATTCGCTGCCGATGAAGAGCACCCGCCCCCAGCCGCGCTCGAGCATGCCCGGCAGCAGGGCGCGGGACAGGCGGACTCCGCTCATGAGGTTCACGTCGAGGGAGCGGGCCCAGTCGTCGTCGGTGATCGAGGCGAAGTCGGCGAGCCCGAAATGCCCGACGTTGTTGACGAGGATGTCGACGGCGGGGAGGTGCTCGACGAGGCGGTGCACGTCGTCGGCGACGGCGAAGTCGGCGACGAGACCGCTGCTGTCCACCTCGGGATGTTCGCTGCGCAGGCGGGCGACGGCCGCGTCGACGCGGTCGGCCGAGCGGCCGTTCACGATGACGCGGGCGCCTTCGGCGGCCAGCGCGCTCGCGATGGCGAAGCCGATGCCCTGCGTCGATCCGCTGACGAACGCGGACTTGCCCCGCAGCTCCAGGTCCATGGTGGTGCTCCTCTCGCGACGCCGTCCGACGTCGCATTCATTTGCCCAGGAAAGCAACCCTATCGCAATTCGTTTCCTGAGCAAGTTATGCGGACGGGCCGGCTCCCACCGGCCGCGATGCCGTAGCCTCGGATCGTGCCGCCGTCAGCAGAGCCGTCCGGGTTGCGTCCCGATCATCTCGAGGTGTGGGCGTCGGTCGCGACGCTCCTCGAACGCCTGCCCGCGGCCCTCGACGCGCAGCTGCAGCGCGACAGCGGCCTCACCCACTACGAGCACGGCCTCCTGTACGCGCTCGGCCGCGCACCCGAGCGCACCCTGCGGATGAGCACGCTGGCGGGTTACGCGAGCAGCACCCTCTCCCGGCTCTCCAAAGCCGTCTCCCGCCTCGAACGGAAGGGCCTCGTCCGCCGCGAGCCCGACCCCGGCGACCGGCGCGTCACCCTCGCGGTCTTGACCGACGAGGGACACGAGGTCCTCCTGCGGTCCACGCCCGCCCACCACGCGCTGGTCGAGGAACTCGTGTTCGCGCCGCTCACCGCGGCGCAGGTGCGCCAGCTGGGCGAGATCAGCCGGCGCCTCGCGCAGGCCATCGACCCGGCCGAGACCTGGAGTCCCGCGACCGGCGGATCGGCATCCGGCTGACCTCCGGCGCCGGCGCGCCGATCAGCCGCCCGCGAAGGGCGGCAGCACGTCCACGGTCGCGTCGCCCGCGATCGCCGCGTCGTCGTCCTCCACGCGGCGGCCGTCGACGAGCAGGCTGCACCGGCCGAGCACCCGCGCGAGCGGCTCGCCGTGTGCAGCGATCATCGCGGCGCGCAGACCCGCGACGTCGGATGCCTCGAGCCGTTCCTCCTCGCGGCCCGCTGCCTCGGCGGCGCCGGCGAAGTACCGCACGATCGCCATTAGCGCTCCCGCCAGGCGGCGGCGAGCTCGCGGGCGCGGCGGAGCGCGGAATCGGCGTCTCCCGACCGGCCCGCGGCCAGCCCGACCGCGAAGGCCGTGAGCGGCGCCGCCGGGCGGGCCACGCCGTGCGCCGCGTCGCGGGCGAGATCGAGCACCTCGCCGACGGGCACGTCGGCGGGGTCGAGGCCGAGCGCGCTCGTGAGTGCGGCGCCCCAGTCGTCGAGGGCTTCGGGCGGCAGGGGGGCGGGGGACGGGTCGGACACGTTCGGGTCTCCTTCGACGGGCTCGGGGATGCGGGTGGCGAGGTCGGACGCCCGGGCGAGGTCCGGCCAGGTGTCGACGTCGAGCGCGGCGCCGGCGGGAGCGGGCACCGCGATGAGGGCGAGCGGTTCGAGCAGCGCCCGCACCGGACGGTCGCGCACGTCGCCGAGCGCCTCGAGGCCGGCCGCGAGAGCGGCCCGCCGGTAGACGCCGCAGAGCCACTGCGCGCGGTCGACGTCGTGGAGCACGGCGCCGTCGGCCTCCGGATGAGCGGTGGCCGCGGCGAGGAGCGGACCGATCGCCCCGGCCACGAATGGGAGGTCGCCCGCGAGCACGGCGAGGAGCGGGGCATCCGTCTCGGGCAGTGCGGCGGCGAGCCCGGCGAGCGGGCCTCCGAACGGCGGGTCGTCGGCGACGACCCGGAGGTCGAGCCCCGCCCGCTCGAGCCGGGGCGTCGCGGTCTCGGCGGGACCGGCGACGATCACCCGGCGCGCTCCGGCGGCGGCGGCTGCCGCGACGACGCGGTCGACGAGTCGTCGCCCGCCGACGGCGAGCTGCGCCTTCGCGACGCCGCCGAGACGCGACCCGCGTCCGCCGGCGAGCACCACCGCGTCGAAGGCGACCATGGCCTGGGTCAGCTCCGCAGCCAGTCGCCCGACTTGCCGCCGGTCTTCGCGACGAGGCGCACGCCCTCGATCGAGACGTCCTTGTCGATGCCCTTCACCATGTCGACGACCGCGAGGGCCGCGACGGAGACCGCGGTGAACGCCTCCATCTCGACCCCGGTGCGATCGGCGGTGCCGACGGTCGCACGGACGGCGACGCCGTCGTCCACGACCTCGAGGTCGACCGACGCCGCGTGCACGCCGATGACGTGGGCGAGGGGCAGCAGCTCGGCGCAGCGCTTCGCGGCCTGGATGCCGGCGATGCGGGCGACGGCGAGCACATCGCCCTTCGGCACCGCGCCGTCGCGGAGCGCGGCGACGATCGCGGCAGGGCAGCGCACGAACCCCTCCGCGGTCGCGGTCCGCACGGTCGGGGTCTTCGCGGTGACGTCCACCATGCGAGCGTGGCCCGACGCGTCGAGGTGGGTGAAGGAGTGGGGCGCTTCGCTCATGATCCGACCAGCATGACAGCGAGGCGGTCGCCCGCGCGAACCTCGTCGACCTCGGCGCCCACGACCGCGAAGGCCTCCGCGTGCGCCAGGCCGCCCGCGAGGTGCGAGCCGGAACCGCCCGCCGTCGCCCGTCGGATCCGGCCGTCGGCGTCGAACGTCACCGGCATGTACTGCCGCCGGGCCGGCGGCGTGCGCCATCCCTCCGCGACCTCGGCCTCGGCGCGCGGCGCGCCGACGGCATCGAGCCCCTGCATCGCCTGCAGGGCCGGCCGCACGAAGACCTCGAAGGAGACCGCGACCGACACCGGGTTGCCCGGCAGGCCGAACAGCAGCGCACCCGACTCGAGCCGGCCGACGGCCTGCGGTTTGCCGGGCTGCATCGCGACGCTCCGGAACGTCACCCCGCGTCCGGTGAGCGCGGCCTTCACGACGTCGTGGGCGCCGACCGAGACTCCGCCGGTGCAGATCACCACGTCGGGCGCTGCCTCCCGGCCGAGCCGGTCGAGCTCGGCGAGCAGCGCCTCCGGGGCGTCGCCGACGTGCGAGACGGCGACGACCTCCGCGCCGGCGCTCGCGACCACGCCGGCGAGGAGCACGGAGTTCGAATCGGGGATCTGCCCGCGCGCGGTCGGCGCACCGGCCGGCACGAGCTCGTCTCCCGTGGCGACGACCGCGACCCTGGGCGCGGGGCGCACCTCGACGGTCGCGACGCCCGCGGCGGCCGCCGCCCCAAGCCGGTACGGCGTCAGCACGCGGCCCGCGCGGAGCACGACGTCGCCGACGCCGAGGTCTTCGGAGGCACGTCGCACGTGGGCGCCCTCAGCCGCGGCCACGACGACCTCGACCGGGCCGCCGACGTCCGCCCAGGCGCCGTCCGAGCGGTGGGCCGCGGTGTGCTCCACCGGGACGATGGTGTCGGCCGCGCTCGGCACGGGCGCGCCGGTCATGATCCGCACGGCTTGCCGGGGCCCGATCGCCGGGTCCTCGCCGCTGCCGGCCGCGACCTCGGCGACGACCTCGAGGCGTGCCGGCGTCTGCTCGCCGGCGCCGCCGACGTCCGCCCATCGCACGGCGTAGCCGTCCATGGCGGAGTTGTCGAACGCCGGCACCGGCGACGCTGCGACCACCTCCGCCGCGAGGACCCGGCCGAGCGCGGACGCGAGGGGGACGCGCACCGGCGCCAGCGGCGCGACGGCGGCGAGGACCTCGGCGAGGTGCGCCTCGACCGGCACGGGGGCAGTCGCGGTCGAACGGGGCGCGGCGGTGCCTGCCGCGTGCTGGCGCCGCGCGCTCATGCACGGCTCCCGGCGGTCGCCGCGAGCCAGGCCTCGTAGCCGCCGTCGACGACGGTGACCCGCTCGCCGACGCGCGCGAGTGCGAGCGCGGCGCGTTCGGCGCGCGCGCCGGCGAGGCAGTGCACGACGAGCGGTGCGGACGCCTCGCCGGCCACCCGGTCTCGCGCGGCCGCCGGGTCGCGCAGGAGCTCGCCGAGGGGCAGCAGCACGGCGTCGTCGATCGCGCCCTCGGCGTGCTCGCCGGGCTCGCGTACGTCCACGAGGACGAACCGGTCGCGGCCGGCGGCCCGCTCGCGCAGGCGCGCGGCGAGAGTCGCCGCGTCGATGCGGTCGAACGGGTCGGATGCCGACGCCGACGACGCCGCCGACGCGGACGGCGCGCCCGGCCCGGCCGGCGCTGCCGCCTCGGCCGCCGTTCGGGGTGCGTCCGCGTCCACCGGCGCCGCGGGCTGTCCGACCGGGCGGAGCGGGATCTCGCGCTGGCGGCCGCGCAGCGCGTCGATCACCACGACCCGGCCGAGCAGCGGTTCGCCGATCCCGGTGATGAGCTTCACGGCCTCCTGCGCCATCATCGCGCCGACCTGCCCGCAGAGTGCGCCGAGCACGCCCGCCTCCGCGCAGGAGGGCACCTCGCCCGGGGCCGGCGGCTCGGGGAACAGGGTGCGCAGCCGCACTCCCTCGCCGATGGGCGGCCGCGCCCAGAACACCGAGAGCTGCGCGTCGAAGCGCAGCACGCTCGCCCACACGAGCGGCAGGCCGAGTTCGGCGCACGTGTCGTCGACGAGGTAGCGGGTCTCGAAGGTGTCGGTGCCGTCGAGCACGAGGTCGTAGCCGGCGAGCACGGATGCCGCGTTGCCCGGCTCGAGGCGCAGCCGGTGCCGTTCGATGACGGCGTCGGGGGCGAGCGCGGCGATGGCTTCGGCCGCGCTGTCGACCTTGGGCCGGCCGAGGTCGGCGACGCCGTGGAGCGGCTGCCGGTGCAGGTTGGAGAGCTCGACGACGTCGTCGTCGACGATGCCGATCGTGCCGATCCCGGCGGCGGCGAGCCAGGTGAGGGCCGGGGCGCCGAGGCCGCCCGCGCCGAGCACCAGGACGCGCGCGTTCGCGAGCCTGAGCTGGCCGAGCTCGCCGAGCTCGGGCAGGCGTCGCTGGCGGGCGGTGCGGCCGGCCTCGCGGGATGGCAGGGCGTCGGCCGGCTCGACGAGGGGAGGGAGCGACATGCGTCCACGCTAGCCCGGGGCCGGCGTCGCCGTCGCGGGCGGGCTGTCATGCGGCGCCACGTCTGGTCGACGCCGCTTCTCGATCCGCGGATGCGGCGCTAGCATGCGATTCGTGCCGCAATTCCGGATCTCCGAGGTCGCCGGCCTGCTGGGCGTGAGCGACGACACCGTTCGCCGCTGGGTCGACGCGGGCACCCTGCGGGCCACTACCGACGACACCGGTCGCCTCGTCGTCGACGGCGTGGATGCCGCGCATCGCGCCGTCGAGCTCGCCGAGGCCGCCGCCGACCCGTCGGGGGTCGGGCGCAGCGCGCGGAACCGGTTCGTCGGGCTCGTGACGCGCGTGCAACGCGACGGCGTCATGGCCCAGGTCGACATCCAGGCAGGCCCGCACCGCGTCGTCTCGCTCGTCTCGGCGGAGGCGGTCGACGAGCTCGGGCTCGCGCCGGGCTCCCTGGCGGTGGCGGTCGTGAAGGCGACGTCCGTGATCGTCGAGACGCCGCAGGGCGCCCGGTGAGCGGGCGCCCG
Source organism: Agromyces sp. G08B096 (assembly GCF_040267705.1). NCBI lineage: Bacteria > Bacillati > Actinomycetota > Actinomycetes > Micrococcales > Microbacteriaceae > Agromyces > Agromyces sp. G08B096. The sequence continues at coordinate 2,635,284 of NZ_CP158374.1, read as the reverse complement.
GCCGCGCCGGGGCGGGCCGTGGGCGCCGCGATCCTCGCGGCCGCGGCGAGCCTCGCGCTGGCCGGATGCGCCGCCTCGTCGCCGCCGACCGCCGGCGCCGCCGCCCCCACGGCGGTGAGCGGCGAGCCGCAGCCCTCCGGTGAGCTCACGGTCTACGCGGCGGCCTCGCTCACCGCGGCGTTCGAGGAGATTTCGGCCGAGTTCGAGGCGCGGCATCCCGAGGTCGACGTCCGCCCCATCGTCTCCGACGGCTCGTCGACGCTGGCGGCGCAGCTCGTGGAGGGGGCGCCCGCCGATGTGTTCGCCTCGGCCGACGAGGCCACCATGGACGTCGTCGTCGAGGCCGGCCTCATCGACGGGGAGCCCCGCCGCTTCGCATCGAACACCCTCCGCGTCGTCGTCCCGGCCGGCAACCCCGGCGGCATCCGCACGCTCGCCGACCTCGCCGATCCCGATCGCGCGGTCGTGCTCTGCGCCGTCGAGGTGCCCTGCGGTGCGGCCGCGCACCGCCTGCTCGACCTCGAGGGGGTGTCGGTATCGCCGGCGAGTGAGGAGCAGAACGTCCAGGCGGTGCTCGCGAAGGTCCGGGCCGGAGAAGCCGATGCGGGGCTGGTCTACGCCACCGACGTCCTGAGCGCCGGCGGAGAGGTGGAGGCGTTCGCGCCGAACCGCGCCGACGAGGTCGTGAACCACTCCCCGGTCGCGACGCTCGCGGACGCTGCGAACCCCGAGGCCGCGGCCGCGTTCGTCGCATTCGTGACGGGTGACGAGGGGCGGGCCATCCTGTCGGCGCGCGGGTTCGGGGCGCCATGACGCGCCGCGTCGATGACGCGCCGCTCCGCGGCATCCCTCCGCTGCTCCTCGTCCCCGCCGTGGCGGCGATCGCCGTGCTCGTGCTGCCGCTCGTCGCGCTCGTCGGCCGCGTCGACTGGTCGAGCATCGTCGCCGACCTCACCTCGCCCGCGGCGCTCGACGCCCTCGGCCTCTCGCTCGCGACCGGGGCGCTGGCGACGCTCGCGTGCCTCGTGCTCGGCGTGCCGCTTGCCCTCGTCATCGCTCGCGCGGGCCCGCGCGTCGCCGGTTGGCTCCGCGCCCTCGTCACGATCCCGCTCGTCCTGCCGCCCATGGTCGGCGGCATCGCGCTGCTGTCCCTCCTCGGCCGGACGAGCCTCGTCGGCCAGGTGCTCGATGCCGGCCTCGGCATCCGCCTGCCGTTCACGACGGCCGCGGTGGTGCTCGCGCAGACGTTCGTCGCCCTGCCGTTCCTCGTGCTCGCGGTCGAGGGGACCCTGCGGGCGGCGGGCACCTCTTACGAGCAGGTCGCCGCGACCCTCGGCGCGAGCCGGTGGACCGCGTTCCGGCGGGTCACGCTGCCGCTCGTGGCACCCGGACTCGTGGCCGGTACGGTGCTCTGCTTCGCCAGGGCCCTCGGCGAGTTCGGCGCGACGGCCCTGTTCGCGGGCAACGCCGCCGGCACGACGCGCACGATGCCGCTCGCGATCTACACCGCGTTCAACGGCGCCGGGGTGTCGCAGGGGTCGGCGGTGGCGCTGTCGCTCCTGCTGTTCGTCGTGGCCGTGGTGATCCTCGTGCTCGTCCGCGGGTGGCGGCCGGGGAGCGTCTCGTGACCGGCGGGCGCGGCGACCTCCGCGCCCGGCTCCGGCTCACCCGGCCGGGCTTCGAGCTCGCGATCGACGCCGCGGTACGCCCCGGCGAGGTGCTGGCCGTGCTCGGCCCGAACGGTGCGGGCAAGTCCACGCTGCTCGGGGCGCTCGCGGGGCTGGTCCTGCCCGACGGGGGCGAGGTCGTGCTCGACGGCCGCACCCTGACGGCGATGGGCGGCGCCTCCGGCCGGGTGCACGTCCGGCCGGAACGACGCGGCATCGGGCTGCTCGGCCAGGACCCGAGACTCTTCCCGCACCTCACCGCGGCCGAGAACGTCGCGTTCGGACCCCGGGCCGCCGGGCTCGGCCGGCGCCGTTCGGCCACGCTCGCCGAGGAGTGGCTCGAGCGGGTCGGGCTCGCCGATCTCGCGGACCGCCGTCCGGCGGAGCTCTCGGGCGGACAGCGGCAGCGTGCGGCGATCGCCCGCGCGCTCGCCGCCGATCCCGCGGTGCTGCTCCTCGACGAGCCGTTCGCCTCGCTCGACGCGGAGGCCGTGCCCGAGATCCGCCGCCTGCTCCGCGACCGTCTCGTCGAGACGGGCACCTCGGCGATCATCGTCAGTCACGACGTCCTCGACGCGGTCGCCCTCGCCGACCGCACCGCGATCGTCGAGCGGGGCCGACTGGTCGACGAGGGGGCGACCCAGGAGGTGCTCGCCGCGCCGCGGAGCGCGTTCGCGGCCGCCCTCGCCGGGCTGAACCTCGTCGCCGGGGAGGTCGAGGGGGCCGCGATCGTCGCCGAGGGGGTGCGGTTCGAGGGGGTGCCGTCGGCCGACACGATGTCGGCGGGGGATGCCGCGGCCGCCGTGTTCCGCCCAGCTTCGGTGATCCTCGCTACGGCGCGTCCGGAGGGCACGAGCCTCAGGAACATCTGGCGCGACCGCATCATCGCGGTCGACGCGCTCCCGGGCGGCGCGCGCGTGCGGTTCGAACGGCCCGTGCTCGCCGCGGACGTCACCGCGGCGGCCGTCGCCGAGCTCGGGCTCGCGCCCGGCCTGGAGGTCTGGCTCGCGGTGAAGGCCGCGGAGGTGCGGCTCCATCCCCTCGCCGGACCCCGTCGATAGGATCGGCCCATGTCCGACGACGCGGTGCAGCAGGCGAAGGAGGCGGCCGCGGCAGCGGCCGCCGCGGCCGAGGCGCTCCAGGCGCAAGCGCAAGAGGCGATCCGCAAGGCCGAGGAGGCTGCGGCCCTCGCGCAGGCGGCCGCCGAGGCGCAGGAGGCCGCCGACCGGCAGTCGGCCGCCGACCGGGCGAAGGATGCCGCGGCCGAGGCATCCGTCTCACCCGACGGCAAGCCCGCGACCGAGGCATCCGCGGCGCCGGGAGGAACACCGGCGGGCGAGGCATCCGGCCCGCTCGACGCGGCCCAGGTCGACGCGATCCGCGCCGGGTACGCGTTCGAGGGCAAGGTGCTCGAGATGGGCGCGCTCGTGAACGGCGAGCCGCGACCCGAGGTGCAGGTGCGCATCCCGATCGCGATGACGAACCGCCACGGCCTCGTCGCCGGCGCCACCGGAACCGGCAAGACCCGCACGCTCCAGGTGCTCGCCGAGCAGCTCTCGGCCGCGGGCGTCGCCGTCTTCGCGGCCGACATCAAGGGCGACCTGTCCGGGCTCGCCACACCGGGCGAGGGCAACGACAAGCTGCGCGCGCGCACCGAGGGCATCGGCCAGGCCTGGGAGGCGGCCTCCTTCCCGGTCGAGTTCTTCTCGCTCGGCGGCATCGGGAAGGGCGTGCCGATCCGGGCGACCGTCGCCGGCTTCGGTCCGCTGCTGCTCAGCAAAGTGCTCGGTCTGAACGACACCCAGGAGTCGAGCCTCGGCCTCGTGTTCCACTACGCCGAGAACGCCGGGCTCGCCCTCCTCGACCTCGCGGACCTCCGCGCCGTCCTGCAGTACCTGGTGAGCGACGAGGGCAAGGGCGAGCTCGAGGGCCTCGGCGGCCTCAGCAAGGCGACCGTCGGCGTCATCCTCCGCGAGCTCGTCGCGTTCGCCGAGGCCGGCGCCGACGCGTTCTTCGGCGAACCCGAGATCGACACCGCAGAGTTCCTCCGCGTCGCGGCCGACGGCCGCGGCACCATCAGCCTGCTCGAGGTGCCCGGCGTCGCCGACCGTCCCGCGCTGTACTCGACGTTCCTCATGTGGCTGCTCGCCGACCTGTTCAACGACCTCCCCGAGGTCGGCGACCTCGATCAGCCGAAGCTCGTGTTCTTCTTCGACGAGGCGCACCTGCTGTTCACCGGCGCCTCGAAGGACTTCCTCGCCCAGGTCGTGCAGACCGTCCGGCTCATCCGGTCGAAGGGCGTCGGCGTGTTCTTCGTCACCCAGACGCCGAAAGACGTTCCGGCCGACGTGCTCGCCCAGCTCGGCTCCCGCGTGCAGCACCAGCTGCGCGCGTTCACGCCCGACGACGCGAAGGCGCTGCGCGCCACCGTCTCGACCTATCCCAGGTCAGGCTACGACCTCGAAGAGGTGCTCACCACGCTCGGCACCGGCGAGGCCATCGTGACGGTCATGAACGAGAAGGGCGCGCCAAGCCCGGTCGCCTGGACCCGGCTCCGCGCCCCCCAGGCGCTCATGTCTCCGACCCCGGATGCCGCCATCGACGAGGCCGTCGCGGCATCGCCCCTGCAGGCGAAGTACGGCACGCCGGTCGACCGCGAGTCGGCCGGCGAGCTGCTGACGGCGAAGATGAACGCCGCCGCCGAGGCCGCCCGGGCCGCGGAGGAGGCCGAGGCGAAGGCGAAGGCCGACGCGGAGTACGCCAGACAGCAGGCCGCGATCGAGAAGCAGCGCGAGAAAGAGGCGAAGGCCGCGCAGGCCGAGTACGACCGGCTGATGAAGCGCACCGGGTCGTCGCGGTCCTCGGGCTCGAGGTCGCGGTCGACCCGCGGCTCCTCGTCGGTGCTCGAACAGGTGCTCGGTTCCAAGGCGACCCGCGACGTGCTGACCAGCGTCGTCGAGGGCATCTTCGGCACGAGGCGGCGCCGATGACCGCCGAGATCCGGCCGTACCGTCCCGCCGACCGCGACCAGGTGGCCCGCATCTGCCTGCTCACGGCCCGCGGCGGCACCGATGCGACCGGGGTGTACTCCGACGACACGCTCATGCCCGAGGTCTTCGCGCTGCCGTACGTCGAGTACGCGCCCGACCTCGCGTTCGTCGTCGCCGACGGCGACCGCGTGCTCGGCTACGTGCTCGGCGTCGCCGACACGGCCGACTTCATCGACTGGTACGCCCGCGACTGGGCGCCCGGGTTCCGTGACCGGCATCCGGTCGCCGCGCCGCCCACGGCCGCGAACCCGCGATTCACCGAGGAGGAGCTCGTCCGGGCCGGAGGAGACCCCGAGCGCATGCGCATCCCCGAGCTCGACGACTATCCCGCGCACCTGCACATCGACCTGCTGCCGGAGCTCCAGGGGCAGGGGTTCGGGCGCCGGCTCATCCACACCCTCCGCGCCGCGCTCGCGGCGCGAGGCGTGCCGGCGGTGCACCTCGGCATGGACCCGCTCAACACGGGGGCGCGCGCCTTCTACGACCGGCTCGGCTTCCACGAACTGCCGTCGAGCCGGCCGGATGCCCCGCTCCTCGGCATCTCGACGACCGACTGAGCGGTGCCGACCGGCCGCTGTCAGGTCAGCTCTGCCGACGGCCCGTCTCGCGGCCCGCGAACAGCCGCTCGAACCAGTACAGCAGCTTCGGATCGCTCGCCCGGAGCTCGCCGAGCGTCACCGGCGTGGGGCGGATGAACTCGCCCACCTCCAGCGCAGAGGCGACGACATCCATGTCCTCGGTATCCCAGAACGCTCCGCGCATGCGGATGAGGCAGCGCCCGTCGCGATCGACCACGAACAACTGCGGCGACGTCTCGTCGCTCGCGCCCCGGTAGAGCTCGAGACGGATGACCGCCGCGGCATCGCGCGCGGGCACCGACGTGATGCCGCCGAAGAAGCCGCGTTCGACGATGCCGTACCGGCTCACCGACATGCTCGTGAGGCGGTAGCGGAACACCGCGTACAGCACCGCGACGGCGACGATCAGCACACTCCAGACGATCGCGGAGCGGAAGCCGGGATTCGACTGCTGTTCCGACCAGGCGGCGACACCGATCAACGGAACGGCGATGATCGCGATCTGCAACCCGATGCTGCGTCCAAGCGAGCGACGCGGCCTCAGGGTCAGAACCCTGAGGCCGTCGCCCCCTTCTGCCGTCGGTACCGAGACGGAGCCCCCTGCGTCCCCACTCCTCAGTTTCATCGGCACCGCTGACATCTCTCACATCATGCGGACTGCCGCGCATCGCGCGCTATTCGGCATTAATGAGGACACGAGTGTCCGCACCTGGTCGGCTGCGATCTTCGGCCGCGACGGGCGGGTGACGGGGAGCACCCGGGAGCGGCTGGGGAGCGCGTCGTCATCAGCGGAGGATGGGGGACTCCGTCGCTCGGCTCCGCCTCGCTCCTCCCCGAATCCACAGCGCCCAATGATGACGAAAGCGCCCACCCTTCGGGCGAGCGCTTTCGTCATCAGCGGAGGATGGGGGATTCGAACCCCCGAGGGCTTTCACCCAACACGCTTTCCAAGCGTGCGCCATAGGCCACTAGGCGAATCCTCCTGAAGACCCCTCACGCACCCGCCAGAGCCCGGTTACCCTTGCTGCGTTTCCGCCCTGGGGGAGTTGGCCTGGATGGCGCCACGTGAGGAGCCGGAGACAGTCTACCCGAGCCGGAGCCTCCAGGATGACCGCCGGCCGCGCCGGCCGCTCACCGATCGGGGAACCGCACGGCCGCGAACGCCTCGAACGCCTCACGGCTCGTCTTCCGGGGCTCGTACCCGAGGACCTGCTTCAGGCGCGTGTTGTCGAGCACCGGCCGGTACCGCAGGAAGCCGACCCGCTCGGGCCCGTGCACCGTGAGCCGCAGCGCGTGACCGACCCGGAGGGCGGCCGCGAGGAGGCCGGCCGGCACCGCGACGGTCCGCTTGCCGAGTCGCGCCGCGATCTCGGGCACGGTCACCTTGCCGTCCCCGGCGACGTTGAACGCGCCGGTCGCGTCGCCGACCGCGGCCGCGGTGATCGCCCCGACCACGTCGTCGACCCAGACGAAGACGAACGGGCTCTCGCTGCCGCGGACGAGCAGGAGGCGCGGGGCATCCCACAGCGCGGTGATCTGATTGCGCACCGTCGGACCGAGGATCGTGCCGATGCGCAGCACCACCTGGGCGAGCTCGGGATGATCGACGCGGTACCCGGCGAGCATCTCCTCGACGAGGCGCTTGTGCCGGGAGTAGCTGAACTCCTCGTTGCCGCGGATCGGGTCGTCCTCGGACAGCCAGTCGGGGCTGTCGGCGTGATAGCCGTACGCCGCACCCGACGACGACACGACGAGGCGGGTGACGCCCTCCGCGACCGCGGCCTCCAGCACGTTGCGGGTGCCGTCGACGTCGACGCGGCGCTCCACCTCCTCGCCCACCGTGCCAGGGTTCACGATGGCGGCGAGATGGACGATCGTGTCGATCCGGTGGCGGGCGAGCACCGCGGCGACGCCGGAGGCATCCGTCACGTCGAGCCGCTCGTGCGACGCGCCCGCCGGCAGCGGCGCCGCCGGCTCGCGCACGTCGCCCGAGACGACCGCGGCGACCGACGGATGCTCCGCCAGCGCGCGCACCGCGGCCGAGCCGAGGAAGCCCGACCCGCCGGTCACCAGGATGCGCCTCATGCGACACCCTCCGGGTGCGCGGCACGTTCGGAGACCGCGGCCTCGCGGCGGCGCGTGCGCCACGCCCACAGGGACGCGACGACGAGGCCCGCGATGATGTCCCAGATGCCCCACCAGCCCGCGACGACCGCCATGCCGCCGAGCCCGTCGAAGAATGTGAAGACCAGGCCGAGGCCGAGGCCGGCGTTCCGGATGCCGACCTCGAACGTGACGGCCTTGCGGTCGCGCGACGGCAGGCGGCCCGCCAGCGCGCTGGCGTAGCCGAGCCCGAGCGCCACCGCGTCGTGCAGGAACACCACGGCGAGCACGATGCCGAGCACGGCGACGAACACCGCCCAGTTGCCGACGAGGGCGGCGACGATGAAGCCGACGAGGCCGATGAGGCTCACCCAGCGGGCGTACGGCTGCACGCGGGCGGCGAGCCGCGGCGCCTTGGCTCGCAGGAGGAACCCGGCCGCGAACGGCAGCCCGATGATGAGCAGGATCTCCGCCATCATCTGCCAGCCGTTGAGGCTGACCTCCTGCAGGAACTCGCGGCCGGTCGGGTGCAGGCCGCCCCAGAACGCCAGGCTCAGCGGCAGCACGAAGATGTAGATCACGTTCGCGACGGCCGTCATCGACACCGACAGGGCGACGTTGCCGCGGGCGCGGTAGGTGAGCACCTGGGAGATGTTGCCCGGCGGGCAGCACGCGACGAGGATCATGCCGAGCGCGATCGAGCCCTGCACCTGCAGCAGCAGGGTGAGCCCGAAGGTGACGGCCGGCAGCAGCACGATCTGCGCGACGAGCGCGATGGCCATGGCCCTCGGCGCCCGCGCCACGGCCTTGAAGTCGTCGACCGAGGTGTCGAGCGCGATGCCGAACATGATGAGCCCGAGCACGACGTTCAGCGCGATCATCGATCCCGGGGCGAAGTTCAGGACGACGTCGTCGACGTTCACGACCGGGCTCCCGTGGAGGCGCCGGCGGGCCGGGGGAGGGCGCGCAGGTGCCGCGCGAGCTGCCGCCGGTACGCGTCCTTGTTGACGTAGTACGACATCCGGTCGAGGCCGAGGTAGCGGTACCCGCCCGTGAGGTCGGGCCACCGGCCGGCCGCGCGGCGCCGGAACGCGGCGGCCTCCTCCGGCGCGTGCTGCGCCGCCGAGAGGTACGCGGCGACGAGGTCGGCCTGCTCGGCGCGGCCCTGCCAGCCGATGCCGGAGGCCTCGATCATGCCGAGCACGAACAGCCCGTTGAACGCGGGCGGGAACACGTTGAGGTACAGCGAGGGCGACGCACCCGTCCAGTTCAGGTGCGCGCGGTCGACGAACGGGTAGTCGAGGCGGTACCCCGTGGCGAGCATGACGAGGTCGTAGTCCGCGGACCGGCCGTCGCGGAACCGCACCGTCGTGCCGTCGAAGCGTTCGATGTCGGGCATGACGCGCAGATCGCCCTGCCCGAGATGGTGCAGCACGAGCGTGTTCACGATGGGATGCGACTCGTAGATGCGGTAGTCGGGCACGGGGAAGCCGAACTTCGCCGGGTCGCCGGTGAAGGCGCGGAGCACTCTGGTGTCGATGGCCTGCTTGATGCGGGCGGGCAGCGGCCGCCCCTGGTTCAGCGTGTCGGCCGGGCGGCCGAACAGGTAGCGCGGCACGAAGTAGTAGCCGCGCCGCACCGACAGGTCGACGGATGCCGCGTGGTGGACGGCGTCGACCGCGATGTCGCACCCCGAATTGCCGGCGCCGACGATGAGCACCCGTTCTCCGTCGAAGACCGAGGCGCGCTTGTAGGCGCTCGTGTGCACGATCTCCCCGGCGAACTCGCCCTCGAAGACGGGCACATTGGGCTCGGCGAGGGTGCCGTTCGCGAGGACGACCGCGGAGTGCACCCGGGTGACCGGGCCGCCCGAGCCGTCGGCGGGCTCGCTCGTGACGAGCCATCCGCTGCGCCCGCTGTCGTCGCCGCCGACCGGCTCGACGCGGCTGACGCGCGTGCCGAACCGGATGCGATCGAGCAGGCCGAAGTGCCGGGCGTAGTCGCGGAAGTAGGCGTGGAGTTCGCGGTGGCCGGGGTAGTCGGTCGCGGAGTCCATGGGAAACTCGGCGAACTCGGTCGTCGTCCGCGAGGAGATGAGATGGGCGGACTCGTAGACCGTCGACCGAGGGTTGTCGATGTTCCAGAGGCCGCCGACGTCGTCGGCCGCCTCGTAGACCTCGAAGGGCAGGCCGGCGCGCTCGAGCGCCCGTGCACCGGCCAGGCCGGACGGGCCCGCGCCGATCACGGCGATGGGGTTCATTCAGACTCCAGTGTCTGCACAGGGGAACCGCCGCGTGGGGGAGCGCGGCGCCCCGTCAGCATAAACCGAACGCCGCTGTCGATTCGCACGGGGCCGGGCGCGGGCGTCCGCCTAGGCTGGAGCCGTGGCGCACAGCATCTACATCTGTTCCGCCGAGGGGAACACCGGCAAGTCGACCGTGGCGCTCGGCACCCTCGACACGCTCGCGCGGCGGGCGACGAGGGTCGGCGTGTTCCGGCCGGTCGCTCGCTCGACCGACGAGCGCGACTACGTGCTCGAACTGCTGCTGGCGCATGAGGGTGTGGTCGAGCTCGCCTACGACGAGGCCGTCGGCGTGGGGTACGACGACGTGCACGCCGACCCCGAGGGGGCGCTCGCGACGATCGTGCGCCGCTTCAAGGCCGTCGAGGCGAGATGCGACGCGGTGGTCGTGCTGGGCTCCGATTACACCGACGTCGGCAGCCCGACCGAGCTCGCCTTCAACGCCCGCATCGCGGCGAACCTCGGCGCGCCGGTGCTGCTCGTCCTGGGCGGCCGGGTCGGGCAGGGGCGGGTCCGCTCCGAGCGGCTGGGCGACAGCGAGGCGCGCACTCCCGATGAGCTGGCCCAGCTCGCCGAGCTCGCCATCGACGAGCTCGCCCGCGAGCACGCGACCCTCCTCGGCATCATCGCGAACCGGGCGGATCCCGACCGCCTCGACGAGATCGCGGTCGCCGTCGCCCGGGCGGCCGACGACGAGACGCGCATGACGGATGCCTCGACCACCGGCGGCGTCCTCGTGTCGGCGATCCCCGAGGACCCGTATCTGGTGGCGCCGTCGATGCGGGCGATCATGCACGCCGTGGGCGGCGAGCTGTACGCCGGCGACCCGGACCTGCTCGACCGCGAGGCGCTCGGCGTGGTCATCGCGGCGATGTCGATGGAGCACGTGCTCACGAGGCTGATCGAGGGGTCGGTCGTGATCGTGCCCGGCGACCGCAGCGAGGTGCTGCTCGGCGTGCTCACGGCGCACGCGTCGGCGACGTTCCCGTCGATCTCGGGCATCATCCTGAACGGCGGGTTCCCGACGCCCGAGGCCGTGGAGCGGCTGATCGAGGGTCTGAAGGCCGGGCTCCCGATCATCCGCACGGAGCTCGGCAGCTACGACACCGCGGTGGCGATCACCCAGACCCGGGGGCGGCTCGCCGCGGAGTCGCAGCGCAAGCGCGACACGGCGCTCGCGCTGTTCGAGACGCACGTCGACGGGCAGGCGCTGCTCGACCGGCTCGACGTCGCGCGCACCGACGTGGTGACGCCGCTCATGTTCGAGTACGGCCTGCTCGAGCGGGCACGACGGACGCGAAAGCACATCGTGCTGCCGGAGGGGTACGACGATCGGATCCTCCGGGCGGCGGCGACGCTCCTGGCACGCGACGTGGCAGACCTGACGATCCTCGGTGAAGAGATCGAGATCCGTGCGCGGGCGATCGGGCTCGGACTCGACATCTCGCGGGCGACGGTGCTCTCCAACCACGATTCCGTGCTCGTCTACCGGTTCGCCGACGAGTACCAGCGGCGCCGCGCGCACAAGGGCGTCACGCTCGAGCAGGCGCGCGAGACCGTGCAGGACGTCTCCTACTTCGGCACGATGATGGTCGAGCTCGGCCTCGCCGACGGCATGGTGTCCGGCGCAGCGCACACCACGGCGCACACCATCCGGCCCGCGTTCGAGATCATCAAGACCAAGCCGGGCGTGGAGGTCGTCTCGAGCGTGTTCCTGATGGCGCTCGCCGACCGGGTCCTCGTCTACGGCGACTGCGCGATCGTGCCCGACCCGACGGCCGAGCAGCTGGCGGATATCGCCATCTCCTCGGCGGAGACCGCGGCGCAGTTCGGCATCCCGCCGCGCGTGGCGATGCTGTCGTACTCGACGGGGGAGTCCGGCTCCGGCGCCGACGTCGACAAGGTTCGACGGGCCACGGCGCTCGTCCGCGAGCGCGCTCCCGAGCTCGCGGTCGAGGGGCCGATCCAGTACGACGCGGCAGCGGATGCGGCCGTCGCGCGGACGAAGCTGCCGGAGTCGGATGTCGCGGGCCGGGCGACGGTGTTCGTCTTCCCCGACCTCAACACGGGCAACAACACGTACAAGGCCGTGCAGCGCTCCGCGGGCGCGGTCGCGATCGGCCCGGTGCTGCAGGGGCTCCGGAAGCCCGTGAACGACCTGTCGCGCGGCGCACTGGTGCAGGACATCGTGAACACGGTCGCGATCACGGCGATCCAGGCGGCGGAGGAGCGATCGTGAGTGTCGTCCTCGTCTGCAACTCGGGCTCGTCGTCGTTCAAGTACCAGCTCATCGACGTCGAGCGTTCGGAGACGCTCGCGAGCGGGCTGGTCGAGCGCATCGGGGCGGGCGTGGGACACGCGCGGCACCGGAACGACGAGGCGACGGATGCCGACAGCGGCGGGAGCTGGGACACGGCCGCCGAGGTCCCCGACCACTTCGCCGCGTTCGAGGTCATGCTCGAGGCGTTCGCCGCCCACGGGCCGTCGCTCGAGGCGCACGCGCCCGTCGCGGTGGGGCATCGCGTGGTGCAGGGCGGGGCCCGGTTCTTCGAGCCGACGATCGTCACCGACCTGGTGAAGATCAACATCGACGAGCTTTCGGCGCTCGCGCCGCTCCACAATCCCGCGAACCTCGCGGGCATCGAGGCCGCGCAGCGCGCGTTCCCCGATGTGCCGCACGTGGCCGTGTTCGACACGGCGTTCCATCAGACGATGCCGCCGGCGGCGTACACGTATGCGATCGACCGCGAGGTCGCCGCCCGCCACCGCATCCGGCGGTACGGCTTCCACGGCACGTCGCACCGGTTCGTCTCCCGTGCCGCGGCGGAGTTCCTCGGCCGGCCGGTGGAGGAGCTGCGGATGATCGTGCTCCACCTCGGCAACGGGGCGTCGGCGTGCGCGGTCTCTGGTGGCCGGTCGGTCGAGACGAGCATGGGGATGACCCCGCTCGAGGGGCTCGTCATGGGGACGCGCTCGGGCGACCTCGACCCGGCGATCCTGTTGCACCTCCAGCGGAGGGCGGGCCTCGGCGTCGACGAGGTCGATCGGCTGCTGAACTCGGGCAGCGGCATCCTGGGCCTCGGCGGGCACGGCGACATGCGCGACCTCGTCGCGGCGACGGAGCGCGGCGACGCGCAGGCGACGCTCGCGCTCGAGGTCTACACGCACCGGGTGCGGTCCTACGTCGGCGCCTACGCCGCGCAGCTCGGCCGGGTCGACGCGATCGTGTTCACCGCGGGCGTCGGAGAGAACGCGCCGCTCGTGCGGCAGTGGTCGCTCGCGGGACTCGAGGGCTTCGGGGTCGAGCTCGACGCGGCGCGGAACGGCGAGCGCGGCTCGGTCGCACGCCGGATCTCGACGGATGCCTCGCGCACGGAGGTGCTCGTGGTGCCGACGAACGAGGAGCTCGAGATCGCGCGGCAGACGCTCGGGGCGGTGGCCGTCGCCTAATTCTACAAGAACTCTTGTACAAGAGTTCTTGTAGAACTAGTCTGGCGGCATGGATGAGGCATCCCGCACCGCCCCGACGGACGTGACCGAGCCGACGCGCATCGACCTGCACGATCCCGGTGCCATGCGCGCCATGGCGCACCCGCTGCGCCTCCGCCTGCTCGGCCGCCTCCGGGTCGAGGGCCCCGCGACCGTCGGCGCGCTCGCCGACGCGGTGGGGGAGTCGGCCGGCACCGTGAGCTACCACGTCCAGACCCTCGCCAAGCACGGGTTCGTGATCGAGGCGCCCGACCTCGCACGTGATCGCCGCGAACGCTGGTGGCGGGCCGCGCACGACATGACGACGTGGAGCACGGCCGAGCACCTCGGCGACCCCGACGCACTCGCGGCCGGCGCCGAGCTGCGCCGGGCGGTGCTCGCCTCGTACCACGCCGAACTGCTCGGCGCACTCGAGGCCGAGGCCGCACTCGAGCCCGAGTGGCTCGACGCCGCCGACTCGTCCGACGCCGGCGCGCACCTCACGCTCGACGAGGCGCGCGAACTCGTCGCCGAGCTCGCCGCGGTGCGCGAGAAGTGGTATCGGCTGGGCCGGGAGCCCCGCGAGGGCACCCGGGCGATCCGGTTCATCACCCACGTCTTCCCGAGGAGCGCGGCATGAGCGGGCCGGTCGAGGAGGAGACATCCGTCGCCGGCCCGGCCCTCGGCCAGACAGCGGATGCCCCGCGCCGGCGCACGCCGCTCATCGCGCTCTTCGTGGCCCAGTTCTTCTCGCTCGGCGGCAACGCGATCGCGCTCGTCGCCATCCCGATCATCGCGCTCCAGCAGACGGGCTCGCCGCTCGCCGCCGGCGTCGCCGGCGTGTTCGCGACCGTCCCCCTGGTGATCGGCGGCGCCTTCGGCGGCGTGCTCGTCGACCGCTTCGGCTACCGCACGTCGAGCATCGTCGCCGACGTCGCGAGCGCCGCGACCGTGCTCGCCGTCCCCGTCCTGCACGCGACCGTCGGCCTGCCCTTCGGCGTGCTGCTCGGGCTCGTCTTCCTCGGCGGTCTCCTCGACCCGCCGGGCGACACCGCGAAGACCGTCATCATGCCGCGTCTGGCCGAGCTCGCGCGCACCCCGCTCGCCCGAGCGGCCGGAGCGCAGTCGGCGGTGCAGCGCACGGCCTCGATGGTCGGCGCCGGCAGCGCGGGCGCCCTGATCGCCCTCGCCGGCCCCATGCCCGCGCTCCTCGTCGACTGCGCCGGATTCGTGCTCTCGGCGCTGCTCGTGCTCGGGCTCGTGCCGAGGCGCATCGCGGCGACCGCCGTCGATCCCGACGCGGATCCCGCGGGCGCCGTCCCCGGCGGCTTCGTCGCAGGCATCCGGTTCATCGCGCGCTCGCCCCTGCTGCGCGCCATCGTGCTGCTCGTGACCCTCACGAACGCGATCGACGCGGCCGGCATGACGGTGCTGAAGCCGGTCTACGCCACGCAGGTGCTCGGCGATCCGGCCCTGCTCGGGTTCATGGTGGGATGCTTCGCCGCCGGCGCGCTCACCGGGTCGGCCGTCTTCGGCGCGATCGGGCACCGCTGGTCGGGCCGGATCATGTTCGCGACCTGCTTCGTGCTCGCCGGGGCACCGCCGTACACGGCCATGGCGCTCGGCGCCGAGCCGCCGGTGCTGCTGCCCGTGCTCGTGCTCTCGGGCCTCGCCGCGGGCGCGATCAATCCCATGATCGCGACCGCGATGTACGGCCTCGTGCCCGACGGCGTCAAGGCGAGGGTGTTCGGCGCGATGACCGCCGGGGTCACCGCGACCATGCCCCTCGGGGCGTTCGCGGGCGGGCTCGCGGTCCAGCAGATCGGCATCACGGCGACCCTCGCCATCTGCGCCGGCTTGTACGTCGTCATCGCCGGAAGTCCGCTCGTCCTGCGCTCATTCGCCGGGCTCTCGGACGCCAGAACCGGCGCGGGCGAGTCGAACGGGTCGGCGGACCCCGGGGCGGAGGTCGACGCGGGCGGTGGCACCGCGGCCGCTGCGGGGTGATCGAAACGCGCCCTTGACGCGAGTAATCCTCGGGGCCTAGCTTTCAGAACATCGCGGTCCATCGATGGAGATGGCCGAGGCTCGTCTGATCTGGGGGGATCGATGACCGGTGGGAAGCACCCGACTGTCCGCACCACGAGCACTGCTTCGGCGCCCACGCGCGCCGAAGCCACCGCGCACCGCCGGCTGAGGCGACGCCTCTTCCGCGGCGTCGCCTGGACGTCGGCGCTCGCGCTCGTCTTCGGCGGCTCGACCGCGCTGACCGCGGTCGCGGCGCCGGGCGACGACGCCGAGGCGCTCGGCCAGTTCATCGGCGCAGACCTGCTCGAACTCCAGGCGGCCGACCTCGCCTACGCCTACGCTTCGGACCCCGGCGGACCGCCCCTCGACACCGACCCGTTCAACCTCGCCGTGCTCGGCGCGCTCGGCCTCGAGCTCGACCTCATTGGCGACGGCCTGCTGCAGGTGCCGCTCGTCACCGACGGCACCGGACCGGGCATCCTGAACCTCGGCGAGATCGGCGTGGTGAACAGCTACGCGTCGACGCCGTCGGCGGCCGAAGCGGTCGCCGCAAGCGGAGCCGTCTCCGACGACGGCACCATCGCGGTGAGCGAGGACGCCGATCCGGCCGACTTCGGCAACGCCACCATCGAGCTCACCGACCTGCTGGCTCAGCTCGGCGTCGCGGCCGTGACCGATGAGCTCATCGACCAGGCCTCGTTCGAGGTCGGGGCGCTCGCCAGCCGCGCCGTCGACCTCCCGGGAGCGGATCCGACCTCCGACTACCGGGTCACCGACCTGCAGGTGAACCTGCACAGCCCCGCCGTCGCCGCGATCACCACCGACCTGCGCACGGCGATCACCGGCGTGAGCGGTTCGCTCACCACCAGCCTCAACGGCCTCGCCGCGCCAGGGGGCGTCGTCGACACCCTCCTCGCCGGCGTCGACCTCGAACTGGCCGGCCTCAGCTCGATCACCATCGGCGAGCCGACCATCACGGTCGCCGTCGGCGACCTCCAGTCGGCGGTCGACACGGTGCTCGGCGGTGACGGCGCCGTCCTCGTGAGCGACGACGGTGCCGTCACGGTGAACCTCACCGACGGATCGATCACGGTCGACCTCGCGACCCTGGTGAATCCGGGCGGCCCGAACCTCAACGGCCTGCCGCCGAATACGTCGGTGCTCACCACCGAGGTCATCGCGATGATCACGGCGGGCGTCTCGAACGCGCTCGGCAAGATCGTCACGCCGCTGACGAATGCGGTCAACCAGCTCGTGCAGGAGAGCACGGTCGACATCGACATCCCGATCTCGGCGACCGCGGGGCTGCCAGTACTCGGTATCCCCGATCAGGACGTGCTCACCGCGAACGTCAGCGTCTCGGGCACGCTCGCCCAGCTCGCGTCGGGCACGGGCACGACCGACGCCGACATCACGGTGCTTCCCGGCCTGCCCGGCCCGCTCGCCACCGTCATCAACGGCCTGACGGCGGGACTCGAAACGCTCCTCCTCGACGAGGTGGCAGACCCGGTGCTCGGCGTGCTCGGCCCGGCCGTGACGGGCATCCTCGCGGCCACCTCGACGGAGGTGACGGCCGCGATCGACGGCGTCGTCGACGCCGTCCTCGACCTGCTCTCCCCGGCGATCGACGGGTTGCTGGCGAACATCGCCACGGTCGTGATCAACGAGCAGCCGACGCCGGGCGACCTCGGCGACGGGTCGTTCACCGTGCGGGCGCTGAGCGTCACGCTGCTGCCGAACGTCGCGGGCTCGAACCTCGTGAAACTCGACCTCGCCTCCTCGTCGGTCATCGCGCTCGACTCCCTCGCACCGGTCCTCACGGCGCTCGATCCCGATGAGGGGCCGACCGCGGGCGGGACCGAGGTGACCATCACCGGCACGCAGCTCGGTGGTGCGACCTCGGTGACGATCGACGGGGTCTCGGTGCCGTTCACGCAGGTGAGCGAGACCGAGATCACGTTCGTGACGCCCCCGCACGCCGCGGGCACCGTCGACGTCGTCGTGACGACGCCGGAAGGGGCATCCGCGCCGCTGCCGTTCACCTACGTGCCGCCGCCCGTGCTCACGGCCCTGACGCCTGACGAGGGACCCGCCTCCGGCGGCACGCCCGTGACGATCACGGGCACCGATCTCGGCGGTGCGACCTCGGTGACGATCGACGGCGTCGAGGTGCCGTTCACGCAGGTGAGCCCGACGGAGATCACGTTCGTGACGCCGCCGCACGCGGCCGGTGAGGTCGACGTCGTCGTGACGACGCCGGGCGGGGAGTCCGGCCCGCTGCCCTTCACCTACCTGCCCGCGCCGCTGCTCACCGAGCTCGACCCCGACGCCGGGCCGATCGCCGGAGGCACGCCCGTGACGATCACGGGCACCGACCTCGGCGGTGCGACCTCGGTGACGATCGACGGGATCCCGGTGACGTTCACCCAGGTGAGCGAGACGGAGATCACGTTCGTGACGCCGCCGCACGCGGCCGGCGAGGTCGACGTCGTCGTGACCACGCCGAACGGCACCAGCAACCCGCTGCCGTTCACCTACGTGCCCGTGCCGGTGCTGACCTCGCTGACGCCGGATGAGGGTCCGACGGCGGGCGGCACGGACGTGGTCATCGCGGGCACCGATCTGGAGGGTGCGACGTCGGTGACGGTGGACGGTGTCGAGGTGCCGTTCACGGTCGAGCCGGATGGCACGATCAGCATCGTGACGCCGCCGCACGCGGCCGGGGTGGTCGATGTGGTGGTGACGACGCCGGGCGGGTCATCCGAGCCGCTGCCGTTCACGTACGTGCCGGCGCCGGTGCTGACCTCGCTGACGCCGGATGAGGGTCCGACGGCGGGCGGCACGGACGTGATCATCGCGGGCACCGATCTGGAGGGTGCGACCTCGGTGACGGTGGATGGCGTCGAGGTGCCGTTCACGGTCGAGCCGGATGGCACGATCAGCATCGTGACGCCGCCGCACGCGGCCGGGGTGGTCGATGTGGTGGTGACGACGCCGGGCGGGTCATCCGAGCCGCTGCCGTTCACGTATGTGCCGGCGCCGGTGCTGACCTCGCTGACGCCGGATGAGGGTCCGACGGCGGGCGGCACGGACGTGATCATCGCGGGCACCGCTCTGGAGGATGCGACCTCGGTGACGGTGGACGGTGTCGAAGTGCCGTTCACGGTCGAGCCGGATGGCACGATCAGCATCGTGACGCCGCCGCACGCGGCCGGCGTCGTCGATGTGGTGGTGACGACGCCGGGCGGGTCATCCGAGCCGCTGCCGTTCACGTACGTGCCGGCGCCGGTGCTGACCTCGCTGACGCCGGATGAAGGCCCGACGGCGGGCGGCACGATCGTCACCGTCGAGGGGACGAACCTCGGCGGCGCCACCGAGCTGACCATCGACGGGGTGAGCGTGCCGTTCACGCAGGTCGACGACACGACCGTGTCGTTCATCACGCCCCCGCACGCCGCGGGAACCGTGGACGTCGTCGTGACGACCGCCGGCGGAGCGAGCGCGCCTCTGCCGTTCACCTACGTGCCCGCACCGGTGATCACCGCCCTGACGCCCGATGAAGGGCCGACCGCCGGCGGCACGCCCGTGACCATCACGGGCACCGACCTCGGTGGGGTCACCGAGGTGCTCGTCGACGGAGTGAGCGTGCCGTTCACGCCCGTGAGCGACACCGAGATCACGTTCGTCACGCCGCCGCACGCGGCGGGTGCGGTCGACGTGGCGGTCATCACGCCCGGCGGGCCGAGCAACGAGCTGCCCTACACCTACGTCGCCGCACCGGCGATCACCGCCCTCACGCCCGACACCGGGCCCGTCGCGGGCGGCACCGAGGTGACCATCGAGGGCACCGACCTCGAGGGCGCGACCGACGTGACGGTCGACGGGGTGAGCGTGCCGTTCACCGTGGAGGACGACGGCACGATCACGTTCGTCACGCCGCCGCACGCGGCGGGCGCCGTCGACGTCGTGGTGATCACGCCCGGCGGATCGAGCAACCCGCTGCCGTTCACCTTCGTCGACGCGCCGGTGCTCGCACTGCTGACGCCCGACGAGGGGCCGATCGCGGGCGGCACGCCGGTGACCATCACCGGCACCGCACTCGGCGGCGCCACCGAGGTGACGATCGACGGTGTCCCGGTGCCGTTCACCCAGGTGAGCGACACGGAGATCACGTTCGTCACGCCGCCGCACGCCGCGGGCGAGGTGGACGTGACGGTGACGACGCCGGGCGGCACGAGCGGCCCGCTGCCGTTCACGTACGTGCCGCCGCCCGCGATCACCGCGCTCGAGCCCGACGAAGGCACGACGCTCGGCGGCACCGCCGTCACCGTCACCGGAACCGATCTCGTCGGCGCCACCACGCTGACCGTCGACGGGGTGCCCGTGCCGTTCGTCTTCCTCACCGACACGACGCTGCAGTTCACGACGCCGCCGCACGCGGCCGGACCCGTGCCGGTCGTGGTGAGCGGACCGTTCGGCGCCAGCGGGCCGCTGACCTTCACCTACATCCCGCCGGTGGTGCTCACGGCCCTCAGCCCCGACCACGGGCCGGAGACCGGCGGCACGCCGGTGACCGTGACGGGCACCGGGCTGTCGACGACCACCGAGGTGACGATCGACGGGGTGAGCGTGCCGTTCACGATCGTCGACGACGGCACGCTGACCTTCGTGACCCCGCCGCACGCGCCGGGCGTCGTGCAGGTCGTCGTGACGAACCCCGTGGGCACCGCGCAGCTGCCGTTCACGTACAACCCGGTCACCAGCATCGACACGGTCACCCCGGCGACGGGACCGGAGGCGGGCGGCACCTCGGTCGTGATCACCGGCCTCTGCTTCACCGGGGCCACGGCCGCGTTCTTCGGCGACGTGCCGGCGACGAGCTTCGTCATCAACGGCGACACGCAGATCACCGCCGTCGCGCCGCCCGGCGTGGGCGTGGTGGATGTCTCGGTCGTCGGCAGCGCGGACTGCGGCACCGGCGTGCTGGAGGACGCGTTCACCTATCTGCCGCCGCTCGGCGCGATCCTCGGGATCGAGCCGGCGAGCGGGCCGGAGACCGGCGGCACCCCGGTGACCCTCACGGGCACCGACCTCGGCGGCGCGAGCCTCGTGACCGTCGACGGGGTGTCCGTCCCGTTCGTGCAGGTCGACGACGAGACGATCACCTTCACGACGCCGCCGCACGCGCCCGGCGCCGTGGAGGTCGTGGTCACCACGGCCGCCGGCCCGACCGAGGCCGTCGAGTTCACCTACCTGCCCGTGACGACCGTCGACGGGGTGACGCCGGGCACGGGGCCGGCGTCGGGCGGCACGCAGGTGACCATCACCGGCCACTGCTTCGCAGGCGCGACCGCCGTGCTCTTCGGCACGACCCCCGCGACCTCCTTCACGGTGGTCGACGACACGACTATCACCGCGGTCGCGCCGGCCGGCACCGGCACGGTCGACGTCACGGTGATCGGGTCGGAGGACTGCGGCGAGGGCACCCTGCCCGGCGGCTTCGTCTACCAGCCCGCGGGCGGCGGTGGCAGCGGCACCGGTGGTGCCGGGACGGGCGGCACGCCCGGTCGCACGGCCGACACCGGGTTCGAGGCGGCCGGTCCCGCCGCGGTCGCCTTGCTCGTGCTCGTCGCGGGCGTCGCCGCGCTGGTGATCGGACGACGCCGGAGCGCCGGCGCCTGACGGACGAGGCGGGTGCCGGCGGCCGGTTCGCCGGCGGCCGGCACCCGCGTCAGCGCTCCAGGCGGGCGCAGTCGATGCAGAGCGTCGCGGTCGGGCGGGCCTCGAGCCGCGCCACCGTGATGGGCTTGCCGCAGCGCTCGCACACGCCGTAGGTGCCGTCGGCGAGCCGGGCGAGCGCCCGGTCGACGTCGGCGACCTCGGCCTCGGCGTCGGCCAGCACGGCCGTCCGCTGCGACCATTCCTGGGTCATGGTCGGACCCTCGGGGTCGTGCTCGTCGTCGGCGGAGGCATCCGATCTCGCCACCCGGACCTCGGCCATGCCCTGCCGGTGCTCGGCGAGCCGCGATTCCGCCTCGCTGCGCTCCGCGAGCAGCAGCTTCTCGAACTTCGCCACCCGATCGGGTGTGAAGGTCCTGGTCATCGGTTCCCCCTTCCGCCGGCGCCCTCGCCGACGCGTGGCGCGCCTCGCGTCCTCGCATCGTAGTCGTCTGGGATGCCTCGGGCGGGAAGGGCCCCGCGGGCCCGGTCAGCGTGTCGCTCCGGCCCGGGCCCGCTGTCAGCCGGGACGTCTAGCATTGACCCGTGGTCACCGCCCTGTATCGCCGCTATCGGCCAGAGACGTTCGCCGAGATGATCGGCCAGTCGCAGGTCACCGAGCCGCTCATGACCGCGCTGCGCACCGACCGGGTGAACCACGCCTATCTCTTCAGCGGCCCGCGCGGCTGCGGCAAGACCACCTCCGCCCGCATCCTGGCGCGTTGCCTCAACTGCGCCGAGGGTCCCACCGACACCCCGTGCGGCACGTGCCCGAGCTGCGTCGAGCTCTCGCGCGGCGGCGGCGGATCGCTCGACGTGGTCGAGATCGACGCGGCGAGCCACAACGGCGTCGACGACGCGCGCGACCTGCGTGAACGTGCCGTGTTCGCGCCCGCCCGCGACCGCTACAAGATCTTCATCCTCGACGAGGCGCACATGGTCACGCCGCAGGGCTTCAACGCCCTGCTGAAGCTCGTCGAAGAGCCGCCCGAGCACGTGAAGTTCATCTTCGCCACGACCGAGCCCGACAAGGTGCTCGGCACCATCCGTTCGCGTACGCACCACTACCCGTTCCGGCTGGTGCCGCCCGCGCCGATGCTCGACTACGTGCAGCAGCTCTGCGAAGAGGAGGGCATCACGGTCGAGCCCGGCGTGCTCGCCCTCGTGGTGCGCGCCGGCGGAGGGTCCCCTCGAGACACGCTGTCCCTCCTCGACCAGCTCATCGCCGGCTCCGAAGGATCGACCATCGACTACGAGCGCGCGGTCGCCCTGCTCGGCTACACGCACGGCGCCCTGCTCGACGAGGTGGTCGACGCGATCGGGGCGAACGACGCCGCCGGGGCGTTCGCCGCGGCCGACCGGGTCGTGCAGACCGGGCAGGATCCCCGTCGGTTCGTCGAAGACCTGCTCGAGCGGCTGCGCGACCTCATCGTCGTCGCCGCGTCCTCGCCCGAGGCGGCCGCGGCAGTGCTGCGCGGCGTGCCCGAAGACGAGCTCGCCCGCATGGCCGCCCAGGCCAAGGCCTTCGGTCGGGCGGAGCTGTCGCGCGTCGCCGACCTCGTCAACCAGACGCTCACCGAGATGACCGGCGCCACCTCGCCTCGGCTGCACCTCGAGCTCATGCTCGCGCGTGTGCTGGTGCCGTCCGCCGACGACACCGAGCGCGGCGCGCTCGCCCGCGTCGAACGGCTCGAGCGGCGGGTCGGCGTCGAGGGCGCCGTGCCCGTGGAGCCTGCGGCCTCGGCCGATCGCGCCGCCGCGTCGGCGCCCGCGTCGGCGCCCGCTCGCCGTCCCGCGCCCGCCACCGAGGTGGGGGCGGTGACGCCCGCTCCCGTTGCCGAGTCGGCGCCCGCCCGTGCCTCGACCGCACGCGCCGAGTCGCCGAGCGGCGCCGGTGGCGCGCCCGACCCGGTAGCGGCCGCCTCGGCGGCCGGGGGAGCCGCCGACGCCGGAGCCGCCACCGCGCCGGCCACGACCACGCCGGCGCCCGCTGTCCCCGTCGGCCCGGTCACGCTGCAACAGGTGAAGGACGCCTGGCCCGAGGTGCTCGCCTCGTTGCAGCGCACGAAGCGCAGCGCGTGGATGGTGGCGTTCACCGCGCAGGTCCGCGACTACCGCGACGACGACGTGCTCGTGCTGGGCTTCCCGAGCGAGCAGGACGTCGCCGGGTTCCGCGGCGGTGCGCCCGGCCAGTCGGTCAGCGAGCTGCTGCGCAACGCGATCGCCGAGGTGCTCGGTGTGCGGGTGAAGTTCATCGCGCGCGCCGAGGGCGCCGCGGCCCGCGACGGCGGCTCGGGCGGCGGTGCTGGTGCCGACCCCGCGGCCGGGCGGCCTGGTACCGGTCCGACGGCGGGCGGTGCGCCCACGGGGGCGTCGCCCACCGGTGCGGGAACCGCCGCGCGCCCGGCATCCGCTGCACCCGCCGAGCCTCCGCGCACCGCCGCGGGCGGCGGTCCGAACAACGACGCGGCCACCTCTGCCGCGCCGTCCGCCTCGACGCGCGGGCCGGCGCCGACCGGCCCGGTCGACTCCTGGGCCACCGTCGCCATCCCGACCGATCCCGGCCCCGAGCCGGCGGACGGCAGTGTGGGCGGATCGGGAACGGGAATCGGCGGCGCCGCACGCGACGCGCAGCCGGCCGCGAGCGCCTCGTACGCCGTCACGGCGACCGCGCTCGCGGAGCCGCCGGTGCGGCCCGTCGACGACCTGCCGAGCGACGACGACGCCCCGCCGCTCGACGAGGAGCCGCCGTTCGACCCGGGGCCCCCGCCCGAGTTCGACGCCACGCCGGTGGGTGGGGCCGCTGACGCGCCTGTGCCCGGCTCCGCCGACGACGCAGCGGCTGCGAGCCGCGCCGAGCGGGCCGAGCGGGGGCCTGCCGCAGGCCGCGGCGCCCCTGTGCGGCGCCCGGCAGCGGCCCCCGACGGCATCCAGCGGTACGGCGAGGCCGTGGTGCGCGAGGTGCTCGGCGCGACCTTCCTCGAAGAGGTCGAGGCCCCGGCGCGCGGCTTCGGGGAGCGTGGCTAGCGCGTGTACGAAGGCATCGTCCAGGAGCTGATCGACGAGCTCGGTCGCCTGCCCGGCATCGGGCCGAAGTCGGCGCAGCGCATCGCGTTCCACATCGTGCAGACCGAGCACTTCGACGTCACCCGGCTCGCCGAGGTGCTGCTCGAGGTGCGCGACAAGGTGAGGTTCTGCGAGATCTGCGGCAACGTCTCCGAGGAGGCGACCTGCTCGATCTGCCGCGACCCGCGCCGCGACCCCAGCCTCATCTGCGTCGTGGAGGAGGCCAAAGACGTCGTCGCCATCGAGCGCACGCGTGAGTTCCGGGGGCTCTACCACGTGCTCGGCGGCGCGATCAGCCCGATCGACGGCGTGGGCCCCGACGAGCTGCGCATCCGGCAGCTCATGCAGCGGCTCGCCGACGGCACCGTGCGCGAGGTCATCATCGCCACCGACCCGAACCTCGAGGGCGAGGCGACGGCGACCTACCTCAGCCGGCTGCTTACGACGCTCGAGATCAAGGTCACGCGCCTCGCCTCGGGTCTGCCGGTCGGCGGCGATCTCGAGTACGCCGACGAGGTCACGCTCGGCCGGGCGTTCGAGGGCCGGCGCGTCGTCGGCTGAGTCTCCTCGAAGCGCCGCCTCCCCGGAGAGTCGCCTCCCCGGATTACCCGCCGCGGCCGCATCGCGCCACCCCTTGACCGGGTCGCACCGACGCGCTCGAATGGGCGGCATGGCGAGCAGAGGTGCGGAATGGGTCGCGGGCTACGTCCGGGCCTGGGAGACGAACGATCCGGCGGACATCGGAGCGTTGTTCACCGATGACGCGGTGTACGAGTTCCGGCCCGACGATCCGGATGCCGCGCGCGGGCGCGACGCCATCGTCGCGGCGTGGCTCGAGGCCGACGATCAGCCGGGTACTTGGGCGTACGACTGGCGGCTGCTCGTCGACACCCCCGACCTGGTGATCGTGACGGGACGTGTGGAGTATCCGGCGGCGAAGGACTACGACTCGCTCTGGGTCGTGCGCCTCGCGCCCGACGGCCGGGCGACGCACTTCACCGAGTGGTACATGGAGCGCGACCGCACCTGAGGGCGCGCGAGCGGCGGTGAGGGCGCGCGCTCAGCGCAGGACTTCGACGAGCACGACCCAGGCGTGGACGATCGCGGAGGCGATCGCGAGGATCGCGCCGAGCGCGAGGAACCAGAGGCCGGCGCTGCCCGCACCCGCGAGCAATGCGAGCCCGCCGGCGAGGTAGGCCGCGAGCGGTATGACGCCGAGCGCCGACTTCGCGAGCCGTTCCCGCAGGCTCGGGCTGCGCTCGTGGTCGCGCGCGATGACCCCGACGGCATGCCACTCGAACGTCGCCGCCACGGCGGTCGCCACGAGCACCTCGACGCCATAGGCCCACCCGGGCTGGCCGGGGGCGAGGCCGAGCGCGGTCACCGCGATGGCCAGCACGAGGGTCGCAAGCGAGGCCGCGATCCGCGCCGGCAGCGATCGCGAGGCCATGATCGTCTGGATGTTCACGGACATCGCGACGATGAGGAGGCCGGCGAGCGCGGCGGTCGCGCCGACCATCGCGACGTTGAACTCCGACCACGCGTCGAGCAGCTCCGGCATGGCCGCATGGTATTGGCACGGGGCATCCGTCGCCCGTCGTCACATGGCGAGGCGCGCATGCGGCCAGCCGTATGATGGTGGCTCCGGCGCCCGCCGCGAGCGGCGCACACCACCCCCGGGAGACCACGTGAGCTTGATCGTGCAGAAGTTCGGCGGATCCTCCGTCGCCGACGCGGAGAGCATCAAGCGGGTCGCCAAGCGCATCGTCGAGACCCGCAAGGCGGGCAACGACGTCGTCGTCGCCGTCTCCGCGATGGGCGACACCACTGACGAACTCCTCGATCTCGCGGGCGAGGTCGCCCCGATCCAGGCGCCGCGCGAGCTCGACATGCTGCTCTCGGCCGGAGAGCGCATCTCGATGGCGCTGCTCGCCATGGCGATCAAGAGCATGGGCCATGAGGCGCGCAGCTTCACCGGCAGCCAGGCGGGCATGATCACGGATGCCACGCACGGCGCCGCCCGCATCGTCGACGTCACCCCCGTGCGGCTCCGCGAGGCCCTCGACGACGGCGCGATCGTCATCGTCGCCGGGTTCCAGGGCTTCAGCCGCGAGTCGCGCGACATCACGACGCTCGGCCGCGGCGGCAGCGACACGACCGCGGTGGCGCTCGCCGCCGCGCTCGACGCCGACGTGTGCGAGATCTACACCGACGTCGACGGTGTCTTCACCTCCGACCCGCGCATCGTGAAGAAGGCGCGCAAGCTCGACAAGGTCACGAGCGAGGAGATGCTGGAGCTCGCGGCATCCGGGGCGAAGGTGCTGCACATCCGGGCAGTGGAGTACGCGCGCCGCCACGGCGTGACCCTGCACGTCCGGTCGTCGTTCAACAACACCGAGGGGACGATCGTCTACGACCCCTCGCGTCTTCCCGAAGGAGCCGCTGTGGAAGAGTCCGTCATCGCCGGTGTCGCGGTCGATCTGTCCGAGGCCAAGATCACGGTCGTCGGCGTGCCCGACAAGCCCGGTGTCGCGGCGAAGATCTTCAAGATCGTCGCGAACGCGAATGCGAACGTCGACATGATCGTGCAGAACGTCTCGGCCGCGGCGACCGGTCGCACCGACATCTCGTTCACGCTGCCGAAGGCCGACGGTGAGAAGGCGCTCACGGCGCTCGCGAGCGCGCAGGAGGCGATCGGCTTCCTCTCGCTGCAGTACGACGACCAGATCGGCAAGCTCTCCCTCGTCGGCGCCGCGATGCGGTCGGCGACCGGGGTGTCGGCGAAGCTCTTCGAGGCGCTGTACGAGGCGGGGATCAACATCGAGATGATCTCGACGAGCGAGATCCGCATCTCGGTCGTCACGCGCGCCGACAGCGTGCACGCCGCGGCGCGCGCCGTGCACACGGCCTTCGACCTCGACGGCGAAGACGACGCGGTCGTCTACGCCGGCACGGGCCGGTAGTTCCTGCCAGCTCTCCGGCGAACTCCGCCACATCGGGCCGGCCGGCGCCCGTTCGGCCCGGACTCCCAGCGATCTCCTGCACACTGGAACCGCAACCTACGAACGTGAGGAACCCCATGGCCAACGGAGTGAACATCGGCGTGGTCGGCGCGACCGGCCAGGTCGGCGCGGTCGTGCGCCGTCTGCTCGAGGAGCGCGACTTCCCCGTCGCGAGCATCCGCTACTTCGCCTCCGCCCGCTCGGCCGGCACGACGCTGCCGTGGAAGGGCGAGGACATCGTCGTCGAGGACGCCGAGACGGCCGACCCGGCTGGCCTCGACATCGCGATCTTCTCGGCCGGCGCGACGACGTCGAAGGCGCAGGCCCCCCGCTTCGCGGCCGCCGGCGTGACCGTCATCGACAACTCCTCCGGCTGGCGCATGGACCCCGACGTCCCGCTCGTGGTCAGCGAGGTGAACCCGCACGCGATCGACGAGGCGCGCAAGGGCATCATCGCGAACCCCAACTGCACCACGATGGCGGCGATGCCGGTGCTGAAGGTGCTCGACCGCGAGGCGGGCCTCGAGCGGCTCGTGATCTCCACGTACCAGGCGGTCTCGGGCGCCGGGCTCGCGGGCGGCGAGGAG
Source organism: Agromyces sp. G08B096 (assembly GCF_040267705.1). Lineage (NCBI taxonomy): Bacteria > Bacillati > Actinomycetota > Actinomycetes > Micrococcales > Microbacteriaceae > Agromyces > Agromyces sp. G08B096. The sequence continues at coordinate 2,607,715 of NZ_CP158374.1, read as the reverse complement.
CTCTACGAGCAGGCGAAGGCCGCACTCGAGCAGGACCCGCGTTCACTCGTCCACGACGGCGCGAGCGTGAGCTTCCCCGAGCCGCAGAAGTTCCCGCGTCCGATCGCGTTCGACGTCATCCCGCTCGCGGGCTCGATCGTCGACGACGGCGACCTCGAGACCGACGAGGAGAAGAAGCTCCGCAACGAGAGCCGCAAGATCCTCGAGCTGCCGGGGCTCCGCGTCGCCGGCACCTGCGTGCGCGTGCCGGTCTTCACCGGTCACTCGCTGTCGATCCACGCCGAGTTCGCGAACCCGATCACGCCCGAGCGCGCGACCGAGCTGCTGGCCGAGGCGCCCGGCGTGCAGCTCAGCGACGTGCCCACCCCGCTCCAGGCGGCCGGCACCGACCCGAGCTACGTCGGCCGCATCCGGCAGGACCAGTCGGCGCCCGACGGACGCGGGCTCGTGCTCTTCGTCTCCAACGACAACCTCCGGAAGGGCGCCGCGCTGAACGCGGTGCAGATCGCCGAGCTGGTCGCCGCGAAGGTGGCCGTCGCGGTCTAGGCGTCCGAGCCGTGCGCCGGTCCCGCATCCGGCACGCGGCGGCCATCGTGGTCGCCGCCGGATGCCTCGTGCTCGGCGCCTGCGGAGCGCCGGTGACGTCGGCGCCCCATCAGGCGGCCTCACCCGCGCCGGGGCAGGTCGTCACCGCGTTCTACGGCGATTCGTACACGCGCGGCACCGGCACGTCGGCACCTGAGCGGCGCTGGTCGTCGATCATCGCGGCCGACCGCGGCTGGTGGGAGTTCAATCCGAGCGTCGACGGGCTCGGTTTCGTGAACAACCGCGACCGGCTGGCCGGGTCCGACGACCTCGTCGACCGGATCGTCGGGCTGCGCCCGTCACCCGATGTCGTGATCGTCACCATGGGCCTGAACGACGCGTTCTCGATGCCGGCACGCGCCGACGACATCGCCGCGGCGATCGACGCCGACCTCGACCGGTTCCGTGACGAGCTGCCCGACGCCCGCCTGATCGTCGTCGAACCGTTCTGGTACTCGGATGAGCGGCCCGAGGCGATCGAGCGCATCATCGCCTGGGTGGAGGAAGCCGCGGAGCGCGTCGACGCCGATCACATCCCGGGCGCGTCACGCTGGCTCGAGGGGCATCCCGAGTGGATGGCGGCCGACGGCATCCATCCCGACGACGAGGGGCACGCCGAGATCGCCCGGCGCATGGACGAGGCGCTCGGGCGACTCGGGCTCTGATGCGGAGCGCCCCGCGCCCGGGCCGGTCAGCCGGCCTGCGGCACCGCCGCGACGGCGTCGATCTCGACGAGGATGTCCGCCAGGCGCGAGCCGACGGTGGTGCGCACCGGATAGGGCTCGGTGAAGAACTCGGCGTACGCCTCGTTGTACTCCGCGAAGTCGGCGAGGTCCTCGAGGTGCGCGGTGACCTTCACCACGTCGTCGAAGGTCAGGCCGTACTCGGCGAGGACGGCGCCGATGTTGCGCAGCACCTGGCGCGTCTGCTCCTTCACACCGCCCTCGACGACGAGGCCTGTCGCCGGGTCCTGCGGGCCGAAGCCCGCGGTGTAGAGGAAGCCGTTCGCGACGACGCCGTGGCTGTAGGGCCCGGCGGGCTTCGGCGCGTTCGAGAGGGTGACGGCGGTCTTGGTCATGGGGTCCTCCTGTGGTGGTGATGGTGGTGCGGATGCCCCGGGCGGGGCATCCGCTCGGTCAGCCGAGCTCGCGGGAGATCGCGTCGGCGGCCTCCCGCATGGCCGGCAGGTGCGCGGCGAGGCGGTCGAGGTCGGCGACCATGCGGATGGCCGTGACCGAGATCGCTCCGACGACGCCGGCGCTCGAGACGATCGGCACGGCGATGCAGTTGACGAACGCCTCGAACTCGCGGTCGTCGGTCGCGTAGCCGCGTGCGGCGACCGTGGCGAGCTCGCGGTCGAGCCGCTCTCGCGTCGTGATCGTGGTGTCGGTGTACCGCTCCCACGTGGCGCCCGCGAGGACTGTGTCGCGCCCGGGTCCGTCGAGCTCGGCGAGGATCGCCTTCCCGACGGCGGAGCAGTACGGGATGACGGCCTTGCCGACGCGGGAGTACATGCGGACGCCCGCCTCGTCCTCCGCCTTGTCGACGTAGACGATCGAGCGGTCCATGAGCGCCGCGAGGTGCACGGTGTTACCCGTCCGCCGGTGCAGGCGCCGCACGTGCTCGCCGCCGACATCGCGCAGATCGAGGGAGTCGAGTGCCTGCTTCGACAGGGTGGCGAGCCGTGTGCCGAGGGCATACCGCCCGCTCGGACGACGGCGCACCCAGCCGACCCGCTCGAGGGCCTGCAGCTCGCGGAACATGGTCGAGCGGTGCAGGCCGAACTCCTCGGCGAGCTCGGCGACGGTCCGGGCCTCGGCGGCGACGCGGTCGATGATCGCAGCGGCGCGGGTGACGGACTGCGACATCAGCCCACCTCCGGTCGGGCGGCGCGGGCAGCGCGCCGGAGCCCGCGTCCGGGCGTCCGGCAGGTGAGCGCGCCGCGCGCGAGCACCGGCACACCGGCCACGACGACGTCGTCGATGCCCTCGGCGAGCTCGAGCGGGCGGTCGTACGTCGCGCGGTCCCGCACCGCTGCCGGGTCGACCAGCACCAGGTCGGCGACGGCGCCGACGCGCACCCGGCCGCGGTCGCCGAGCGCGAACCGGTCGGCCGCGCGGGTGGAGCAGAGCGCGGCGGCGCCCGCCCAGTCGAGCCGCGCGCCCGGCCCGTGGTCCGTGCGGACGAGCAGGTCGAGGTAGCGCGCGAAGGTGCCGCGGGCGCGCGGGTGCGGATGCCGGCCGACGAAGATGCCGTCCGAGCCGCCGAGCGCGGCCGGATGAGCCAGGATGCGGGCAAGGTCCGCGTCGGAGCGTTCGGCGCGGACGGACATGACCACGTTCACCTCGAGCCGACTCGCGACGAGCACGTCGAGCGCGAGGTCGGCGGGTGCGACGCCGTGGCGGGCCGCGGCCTCGGCGAGGGTGAGCCCGTGCGCCCAGTCGTACTCGGCGGCGGCCACGTGGGCGAAGGTGAGCATCGACGGCCAGTCGGGTCCGAGGCTCGGGTAGTCGACGATCGTGGGGAACCACTCGTCGAGCAGGCGCGCCCGCTCGGCCGGGTCGCGGAGCACGGCCAGCACCTCGTCGACGGGGCGGACGGTGAGGGAAGCGGGGAGGATGGGCATCGCGAGGATCGAGCAACCGCGACCGTACGGATACGCGTCGAACGTCGCGTCGACGGGTCGCCCGCCCGCGAGGTCGCCGGCGGCGAGCCCGGCCATGAGCTCCAGCACGATCGCTGGCTCGGCGTGGAAGTGCGAGATGTGCACCCGCGTCCCGGCGTCGCGGGCGATCGCAGCGAGCTCGGCGACGCCCGCCGCGGACCCCGACTCGTACCCGCCGCGGAGATGGGAGGCCACCACGCCGCCGGCCTCGGCGACCGGGCGGGCGAGGGCGGTCAGCTCGGTCGTGGAGGCGAAGATGCCCGGCACGTAGTCGAGGCCCGTCGAGAGACCGAGTGCGCCGGCCTCCAGCCCTTCGGCCACGAGGCGCACCATGGCGGCGAGTTCATCGGGGGAGGGGGCATCCGTCGACCGCCCCGTGACCAGGTGGCGCACGGTGCCCGCGGGCACCAGGTATCCGACGTTCAGCGGCGTCGTGCCGTCGTGCGCGGCGAGGAGTTCCGCGACGCCGCCGCCCGCGTAGCCGGGGTGCGGTCCGTCGATCGCGGCGAAGTACTCGGTGGCGTACGCGCCGTCGCCGGGCGCCCAGCCGACGCCGTCCTGCCCGGCGATCACGCTCGTCACGCCCTGGCGCAGCAGCGCGAGCTGCACGTCGGCGTCGAAGACCCGGCCGCTCGCGTGCGAGTGCGCGTCGACGAAGCCGGGCAGCAGCAGCCGGCCGTCGCCCTCGACGACGGCTGCCGCGGCGGGCGCGTCGCGTGCGAGGGAGCCGGCCGGAGCGATGGCGGCGATGCGGCCGTCGACCACGAGCACATCGGATGCCTCGCCGCCGCGCACCTCGCCGTCGCCGTCGACGGCGACGACCTCGCGGATCAGCAGATCGGACACGCGGGCCTCAGAACAGGGTCCGCACGAGGCCGACGACGGTGTCGGACCCGCCGCCCTCGACCATCGGGACGAATCGCCACTTGTCGAACGCCGTGCAGGGGTGCGAGAGGCCGAGCGCGACGACGTCGCCGACGGCCACCGGCAACGCCCCGTGGGCGCGGAGGAACGCGTGCTGATCGTTCATGGCCGAGACGGATGCGTCGGCGAGCCGGCCCGCTCCCGGCACGACGCCGGCGGCCTGCGCGAGTGCGGCGCCGACGCCGGCGGCGACGTCGAGCGGCACGGGGAGCCCCTCGTCGTAGGGCAGGTCGCGCTTGCCCGCGTCGAGGAGCGCGAGCCCGGGCTCGGGGTGGGACACGACGCGCGCGAGCCCGCGCATCGCCGCGGTCAGCTCGCCCTCGAGCGGGGAGATGCCGCGGTAGAAGCCCTCGTCGTGCACGAGGGAGGCGCCCGAGCGCACGACGACGCGGGCGGCCTCACCCGAGTCGCGTGCCGCCGCCACGACCGGCGCGACCGTCTCGGCCACGAGGTCGAGGTAGGCGCTGCCGCCGACCGAGAGCACGGGCGCGGTGACGTCGTCGCGCGCGTCGGCGGCGAGGTCGCGGGCGACGTCGAAGAGGGCGCGGAGCGCATCGAGGTAGTCGTGGACGGCGCCGAGCGACTCGGGGGAGCGATCATGGCCGAGGCTGCCCTCGTAGCCGGCCACGCCGGCGAGGCGGAGGACGGGCGAGGCCGTGACGCGGCGGGCCACCTCGACGGCTTCCCCCACGGTGCGGGCGCCCGTCCGGCCTCCGGGCGCCCCGAGCTCGACGAGCACGTCGATGGGCCGGGGCAGGGAGGCCGCGGCGCCGGTCTCCGCGAGGCCGCGCTCCATGGCGTCGACCGTCGCGACCGAGTCGGCCCAGCAGCAGAACGCGAAGCCGGGGTCCTCGAGCTCGGCGGCGAGCCAGGCGAGCGCGGCGGGCGCGACGAAGGCATTGGCGAGCTGCACCGAATCCGCACCGAACGCGCGGGCCGCGCGCACCTGGCCGGGGGTCGCGAGGGTGAGCCCGGTCGCGCCCGCCTCGAGCTGCAGCTGCCAGAGCTCGGGAGCCATCGTCGTCTTGCCGTGCGGCATGAGCTCGAGACCGCGCGATCCGGCCCAGTGCTGGATGACCCGCGCGTTGTGCCGGAGCGCCGCGCGGTCGAGCACGAGGAGGGGGGTCCAGAACTCGTCGAGGGAGGGCGTCGTCGCGAGGAAGTCGCGCACGGTCGAGCCGGCGGCCCGCGCAGGCAGGCCCTTCTCCGCGGCGCCGAGCCGCTCGTCGCCGAGGGCGGCGAGGGCCGAAGGGTCGAGTCGGGGCATCCCGCGTTGCTCCATTCACTGTGTTGCATATCTTGCAACGCGTTTGCGTCACATGTGCACAGGAGTCAGCATAGGGCGCGTGGAGACCCGCCCGCAGCCCGAGATCCTCGCCGTCGGCGAGGCCATGGCGCTCCTCGCACCCGCCGTGGCCGAGCCGCTCGCCACCGCCCGCGAGTTCCGCATCGACACCGCGGGCGCCGAGGCGAACGTCGCGTCGCACGCCGCGGCGCTCGGCCGCACGGCCGCCTTCGCCGGCCGCCTCGGCGACGACGCCCTCGGCCACCGCATCGCCCACGAACTCGACGCCCGCGGCGTCGACACGCGCTGGATCGAGTTCGACCCCGACGCGCCGACCGGGCTGTACCTGAAGGACCCGGGCGCCGGCGTCCGCTACTACCGGGCGGGGTCGGCCGCCTCGCGCATGGGCCCGGCCTTCCTCGACGCGCTGCCGATCGAGACGGCGCGCGTCGTCCATCTGAGCGGGATCACGCCGGCGCTCTCACCCGACTGCGACGCGTTCCTCGAGGCGGCCACCGACCGCGTGAGCGCCGCGGGTGCGCTCCTCGCGTTCGACGTCAACCACCGCCCCGTGCTCTGGACGGGCTCCGCCCACGCCGAGTCGGCGGCCGAGCGGCTCCGAGCTCTCGCCCGACGCGCCGACGTCGTCTTCGTCGGGCTCGACGAGGCCGAGGCGCTCTGGGGCGCGCAGACGCCCGAGGCCGTTCGCGCCCTGCTGCCCGAGCCGCGCGAACTCATCGTGAAGGACGGTGCTGTCGGCGCAGCATCCGTCTCGCGCAGCGGCGAGCTCGTCGTGGTGCCCACGCCGTCGGTCGAGGTCGTGGAGGTGGTGGGCGCCGGTGATGCGTTCGCCGCCGGGTACCTCGACGCCCTGCTCGACGGCCGGCCCGTCGAGGCCCGCCTCGCGGCCGGGCATGCGCGCGCGGCCACCGCGCTCGCCGACACCGCCGACTTCCCACGAGCCGAGAGGATCGACGAATGAGCGCCGCGGCCGCCTGCGACACGGTGTTCGAAGACCTCTTCGCGGGGCGCCCGCTGATGGCGATCTTCCGCGGGCTCGGCGTCGAGCGGAGCCTCGAGCTCGCGGTCACCGCGTGGGACCTCGGCATCGAGGTGGTCGAGCTGCCCATCCAGTCGGCCGAGGACGTGGACGCGCTCGCCGCGGTCGTCGAGGCCGGTCGCGCGCGGGGCGCCCGCGTGGGCGCGGGCACCGTCGTCACGGTCGACCAGGTCGAGGTCGCCGCGTCGGCCGGCGCGGCGTTCGCCGTGAGTCCGGGACTGGACGCCGCGGTGGTCCGCGCGTGTCTCGACGCGGGCCTGCCGCCGCTGCCCGGCGTGGCGACGCCCTCCGAGGTCATGGCGGCCATGGGTCTCGGGCTCACGTGGCTGAAGGCGTTCCCGGCCTCGGTGCTCGGCACCGGCTGGTTCCGTGCGATGCGGGGGCCGTTCCCCGACGTCCGGTTCGTGGCGACCGGTGGACTCGACGCAGGCAACGCCGCCGAGTTCCTCGCCGCGGGCGTGCGCGTCGTCGCCGTCGGCTCGGCGCTGGAGGACCCGGCGCAGCTGCCCGCGCTCGCGAGGCTGCTCGACCGCTGAGCCGCGTCGCGGATCGGTGTCTGCGACGGCACCGGCGGACGCGGCGGCACCGCCGACCGTTCCCGTGACGCGTGCGGCCGTCCGCGCTTCGGCGCGCCCGAAACACGGGCGGAGCGCACCCGTAACCCACCGTTCACAGTATCTGGAAAAGTTGTTTCTAGATAGTCTCCTTTCTGTTAGGGTCGCTTCCAGTAACGCCGGGCACCGGTTCCTGCATCGCAGCGGCGTCACTGCAACCCAGCACCTTCCACGCAACGAAGCACTGAAAGGAACGACGGAACGATGATTCGAACCAGACGCTCCGTGGCGGCGGTCCTCGCCGCCGGGGCGACCGCAGTCACGCTCGCGCTCACGGGATGCGCGCCCTCCGATGGCTCGAGCGGGAGCGGTGATGCCGTGCTCCGCGTCTGGGCCGGCAGCGCCACGCCCATCAACCACAACTTCAACCCCTTCGCGGTCGACACCGCCGTGCACGCCACCTACGGCGCGATCTACGAGCCGCTGTTCTTCTTCAACCAGCTCTCCGCCGAGCCGCCCACGGGGCTCATCGGCGAGAGCTACGAGTACAGCGAAGACGGCACGACCCTCACCATCACCATCAAGCCCGACCAGCAGTGGAGCGACGGCGAGCCGCTCACCGCCGAGGACGTCGCCTTCACCTTCACCTACGGCTCGAACGTCGACGAGCAGCTCGTCTCGGCAGAGGCGACCGACGAGACGACCGTCGTCCTCACCTACAGCGAGCCGAAGTTCACCGCCGCGTCGCTCATCCTCGGCGCCACCTGGATCGTGCCCAAGCACATCTGGGAGGACATCGACGACTTCATGAGCGAGACGAACCCCGAGCCCGTCGGCTCCGGGCCCTACACGGTGAAGAGCTTCACCGAGGCCGCCTACACCGTCGAGGCGAACGAGCTGTTCCGCGACGGGGCGCCGGCCGTGAAGGAGGTGCAGTACCTCGGGCTCGACTCCAACCAGTCCTCGCAGGACCTCCTCGCCACCGGCAAGATCGACTGGGTCGGCCAGTTCATCGCGAACCCCGACGCCGTCACCGGCTCGGGCGAGATCTCCACGCTGAACCAGCAGCAGGATCCGACCGTCATGATCACGTGCGCCAATGCCGAGCTCGGCTGCGAGGGCCCGCAGACCGACCCCGCCGTCCGCCAGGCGATCAACGTCGCCATCGACCGGGCCACGATCCGCGAGAAGGCCTTCGCCGGCCTCGCGGGCGAGGCCACGCCCTCGTTCACGCTGCAGCCGCGCGACGAGCAGTGGCTCTCCGACCCGTCCCTCGCGACGAGCCCGCAGGAGTCCGACGCCGCCGAGGCCGGCGCCATCCTCGAGGCGGCCGGCTACACGAAGGACGCCGACGGCTTCTACGGCAAGGACGGGGTGGCGATTGAGATCGACCTGTTCTCGCCCGACGGCTGGACCGACTACAACGACGCCGCCAAGCTGATCTCCGAGCAGGCCGCCGAGGCCGGTATTCGGATCAACGCGCGCACCGTCTCCGACGCGGAGTACTGGACGCCGATCTCGGCCGGCGACTTCCAGAGCGCGCTGTACGGACTCACGCAGTCGCTCGTCGCCGACCCGTACTCCAACTACAGCGAGTACTTCGCCGGCACCTCGACCGCGCCCGTCGGGGAGGACCCCCTGGCTGGGCAGAACTACTCCCGCTACAGCAACCCGGTCGTCGACCAGGCCGTGCTCGCGGCGGGCGCCACGCAGGACGTTCCGACGAAGCAGGCCGCGTACGCGCAGATCAGACGGAGATCGCCCGCGACCTGCCCTACATCCCCGTGGTGCTGAACGCCTCCCAGGCCTTCTTCAACACCGCGAAGTTCAGCGGCTGGCCGAGCGAGTCCGACCTCTACGCGGCGCCGCTGCCGTACCTGTCGGCGGCATCGGCGGTCGTGCTCACGCACCTGAAGCCCGTCGAGAAGTAGGCCCGGCCGTGGCATCCCTGCTCCGCGCCCGAGGGGAGGCGACCTGATGTTCTACGTGCGTCGCGTCGTCTTCTACCTGGTGACCCTCTGGGCGGCGATCTCGCTCAACTTCCTGCTCCCCCGGCTGCTGCCGGGCGACCCGGCCGCGATCATGCTCGGCAAGCTCCGGCGTGCCAACGGCGGGCGTCCCCTCTCCGAGGAGACGGTGCAGGCGATCACCTCGATCCTCGGCGCGGAGCGGGGGATGTCGCTCTGGGACCAGTACCTCGCCTACTGGGGCCGGCTGCTCGCCGGAGACCTCGGCGTCTCCTCGACGCGGTACCCGGCTCCGGTGGGCGAGCTCATCGCGAGCGCGCTGCCGTGGACGGTCATCCTCGTCGGCACGGCCACGGTGATCTCGTTCGTCCTGGGGCTCGCGGTCGGTGCATGGGTGGGCTGGAAGCGCGGCACCTGGCTCGACCATCTCGTGCCGGTGACGACGGTCTTCCAGTCGATCCCGTACTTCTGGCTCGCGCTCGTGCTCGTCGCGGTGTTCTCCGTGCAGCTCGGCCTGCTGCCCATCATCGGCGGGTACGACGTGTTCGAGTTCCCGGCGGGACCGGAGTGGAGCTGGGCGTTCGTCGGCAGCGCGGTGGTGCACGCCATCCTGCCGGCCACCACGATCGTGCTCTCCTCCGTGGGCGGCTGGCTGCTCGGCATGCGCAACATGATGGTCTCGACGATGTCGGAGGACTACGTCGTCACCGCGGAGGCCAAGGGCCTGACTCCCCGGCGCATCCGCACCCGCTACGCCGCGCGCAACGCGGCGATCCCGAGCCTCGCGGGGTTCGGCATCGCGCTCGGGTTCGTCGTCGCCGGCTCCATCGTGATGGAGCAGGTGTTCAGCTACCCGGGCATCGGCAAACTCATGATCCAGGCCGTGCAGGGGCTCGACTACGCGCTCATGCAGGGCGTGTTCCTCGTGATCACCCTCACCGTGCTCGCGGCGAACTTCGTCATGGATCTCGTCTACGGCTTCATCGACCCGAGAGCGAGGCACCATGGTTGACGCTCCAGCCACCACCGCCGCGGTCGCGGCGACGCGCGTCGAGCGCCCGTCGCGGTTCGCGCACCTGCTCCCGCAGCGATCCGGCAAACTCATCGCAGGGCTGGTCATCGTCGGCGCGATCGTCGCGTTCGGCCTCTTCGGGCCGATGATCGCGCAGCCGCCGCGCGACTCGAGCAACCCGGCGCTGCTGCCGCCGAACTCCGAGCACTGGCTCGGCACCACGAAGCTCGGCTACGACGTCTTCGCCCAGCTCGCCTGGGGCACGCAGGGGTCGCTGTTCGTCGGCCTCGTGGCGGGCGTGGTGGCGCTGCTGCTCGCGATCGTGTTCGGCGTGCTCGCCGGTTACTTCGGCGGGGTGCTCGATGAGGTGCTCACCCTGTTCACGAACATCATGCTCGTCATCCCGGGGCTGCCGCTCGTGATGGTGATCGCGGCGTACGTGCAGAACACCGAGGGGCTCGGGCCGCTCGCCCGAAGCTCGCTGCTCGTGGCGCTAGTGCTGGGCGTCACCGGCTGGGCCGGGTCCGCGGTCGTCCTGCGGGCGCAGGCGAAGTCGCTGCGCACGCGCGAGTACGTCGCCGCGGCCCGGGTCGCGGGGGAGCAGCCGATGCGGGTGATCTTCGTCGAGATCCTGCCGAACCTGGTGCCGCTGCTGGCCGCGCAGTTCATCTTCGGCATCATCTTCGCGGTGCTCGGCGAGGCCGGCCTCTCCTATCTCGGGCTCGGTCCGACCGGTTCGATCACGCTCGGCACGATGCTGAACGACGCCCAGACCGGGCAGGCGGTCGGCACCGGGGCCTGGTGGTGGTTCGTGCCGCCGGGCCTCGTCATCGCGCTCCTCGGCGCCGGGCTGTCGCTGATCAACTTCGCGATCGACGAGGTCGTGAACCCGAAGCTGCGCATCGCGCCGCAGGCGGCCCGCAACCAGCGGAAGGCCGAGAAGGCCGGTCGCGGCGTCGCGGACTCGGGGGCGTTCGCATGAGCCGCGGTGAGGCGGTGCTCGTGGCCCGCGACGTGTCGATCGAGTACCAGGTCGACCCGCCGGTGAAGGCGGTGCGGAACGCGTCGCTCACCCTCCACCGCGGGGAGATCCTGGGCCTGGCCGGCGAGTCCGGCTGTGGCAAGACGACGCTCGCGTACGGCCTGAACCGGCTGCTCAAGGCGCCGGCGCTGATGACAGGCGGGGAGGTCGTGTTCCACGACGCCTCCGGCCGCGACATCGACGTCGTCGCGCTCGACGGCGAGGCGCTGCGCACGTTCCGCTGGAGCAAGGTGTCGATGGTGTTCCAGGGGTCGATGAACTCCCTGAACCCCGTGATGAGCGTGCGCGCGCAGCTGCACGACGTGTTCCGGACGCACCGGCCGGAGCTGCGAAGGGCCGAGCGGGAGGCGCGCAGCGCCGAACTGCTCGGACTCGTCGGCGTCGACCCGTCGCGGCTGTCGAGCTACCCGCACGAGCTGTCGGGCGGCATGCGCCAGCGCGTGATGATCGCGATGGCGCTCGCCCTCGACCCGCAGGTCATGATCATGGACGAGCCGACGACGGCGCTCGACGTCGTCGTGCAACGCGGCATCATCCGGGAGCTCATGCGGTTGCGGGAGCGACTGGGGTTCGCGGTGATCTTCATCACGCACGACCTGCCGCTGCTCATCGAGATCAGCGACCGGATCGCGGTGATGCTCGCCGGCGAGATCGTCGAGCAGGGCGACGCCGAGGAGATCTACCGGTCCCCGCGGCACGAGTACACGAAGCGGCTGCTCGCGAGCTTCCCGAGTCTGCGGGGCGACCGGGGGGACTTCGTGCGACGCGGGCCGGTCGGCGAGAACGGCGGACCGGTCCGGGAGAACGGCGGACCGGTCCGCGAGAAGGGAGGGGTGGCATGAGGGCGACCGAACGCGACGCGCGACCGGAGCGCCTGGAGGCGCGGAACCTCGTGAAGGACTTCCGGCTCCGCAGCGGCGTGCGGTTCCAGACGCTGCACGCGGTGAAGGATGTCTCGTTCACCCTCGAGCCCGGCCGCACGGTCGCGCTCGTGGGCGAGAGCGGGTCGGGGAAGTCGACGATCGCGAAGATGCTGGCGAAGCTGGAGTCTCCGACGTCGGGCGGGGTGTTCCTCGACGGGCGGCCGACGGCGACGCGGGGTGCGGGGCTCGCGCGGTACCGGCGGCACGTGCAGATGGTCTTCCAGGACCCGTTCGCCTCGCTGAACCCGTTCCACACGATCCTGCACCACCTCGAGCGGCCGGTCAGGATCCACCATCCGCAGCTGTCGGCGGCGCAGGCGCGCGAGCGCGCGTACGAGCTGCTCGAGCGGGTGCGGCTGGAGCCGGCGGCGAGCTTCGCGAACCGTCGGCCGCACGAGCTGTCGGGCGGTCAGCGGCAGCGGGTCGCGATCGCGCGGGCGCTCGCGCCGGGGGCGGGCTTCATCGTGGCCGACGAACCGGTGTCGATGCTCGACGTCTCCATCCGGCTCGGCGTGCTGAACCTGCTGGCCGACCTGCAGCGGGAGGAGCGGCTGGGCGTGCTCTACATCACGCACGACCTCGCCACGGCGCGGCACTTCTCCGACGAGATCCTCGTGATGACCCGCGGCGAGATCGTCGAGCGCGGACCGGCCGATGACGTCATCCTGCGACCGCAGCACGAGTACACGAAGACCCTGCTCGAGGCCGCGGCCGACCCGGACCGCCTCGGGGCGCTCCGGGACGAAGTCCGGAGAGGCGGGTGAGGCGTCATTCAGGAAAGAAACCTTTCAGATACAGTGATCGATGACGACCGAGCGCCGGATGCACCGGCGGGGCAGGAGGAGGCGATGAACCGGATCGACCCGGGCACGCCCACGTGGCTGCGCGCGCACAACGACCGCACCGCGTTCCGCCTGCTGCTCGAGCACGGCCCGCTCACGCGGGCCCAGCTCGGCGAGCTCTCCGGCATGTCCAAGCCGACCGCGGCGCAGATGATCGCGCGACTCGAGCGCGTCGAGCTGATCCACGCGGTGGGCGAGGTGTCGGGAGGCCGGGGTCCCAACGCGGTGAGCTACGGGGTGCGCACCGACCGGGTGACCGGGGTCGCGATCAGCGTGCTCGCCGGCGCCATCGAGGCCGTCGTGGTCGACGCGGCCGACGCCGACCACCCCGTGGTCGAGGTCCCCGCCGCGACGGCCGGGCGCACGCCCGAGTCCGACGTGCTCGGCGCCGTCGAGGCCGCGTGCCGGGCCGCGGGCGTCGATGTCGACTCCGTCGGCCTCGTGGTCGCGGGCGTCCAGGCCGCGTTCGACGACGAGGGCGACGAGCTCTCGTTCACCGACACGCTGCCCGGCTGGCCGCAGGTCGGCAGCCGGCGCCGGCTCGAGCGCGCGCTCGGCCGCACCGTGCTCATCGAGAACGACGTCAACCTCGCGGCCATGGCCGAGCGATCCGGAGGCGTGGCGACCACCGCGTCGAGCTTCGTGCTGCTCTGGATCGGCGACGGGCTCGGCGTCGGCATCGACCTCGGCGGGGTCGTCCACCGCGGCGCCGCCGGCGGTGCGGGCGAGGTCGGCTACCTCGAAGTGGCGCGGAGCGCGACCGCGATCGCGCCGACCGCGAACGACCTCACCGACCTGCTCGGCGGGCCCGCCGTGGCGCACCTGCTCGGGGCGGAGGAGGGCACCGCGCTCGCCGAGGTGCTGCCGCGGCTCGCCGGCGATGCCGCCGCCCTCGAGGCGGTCGCCGACCGGGTCGCGTATGCCGTCGCGCCGCTCCTCGCGGTGCTCGATCCCGCGATGATCGTCCTCGGCGGCCCGACGGGCCGGGCGGGCGGCACGCGGCTCGCCGAACTCGTCGGCGACCGCATCGACGCGGCGGCGCATCCGAAGCTCGTGGTCCGCGCGAGCGGAACCGGCGATCAGCCGGTGCTGCTCGGCGCCCGCCAGCTGCTCGTCGATCGCATCCGAGACCGGCTCGAGGCCGACATCACGGTCGCCGTCTGACCCCGCGCGGCGACACCGCCGCGCCACCATCGATCGCCACATCCGATCGACCGCCCACCGGTCGATCGTCACCCGTACGCGGCATCCGTCTGCCCGGATCCGGCGGCTCGCCCGCTCATCCGCTTCCCATCCACCCATCGGAGGACCCATGAAACTCGCCATCGTCGGCGGAGGCTCGACCTACACGCCGGAGCTCATCGACGGATTCGCCCGGCTGCGCGAGCAGCTGCCGCTCGAGGAGATCCACCTCGTCGACCCCGACGAGCGCCGGCTCGCGCTGGTCGCGGGCATGAGCGAGCGGATGCTCCGCCACGCGGCTCATCCCGCTCGCGTGGTGGGCACGACCGACCTCGTCGCGGGCGTCGCCGACGCCGACGCGGTGCTCGTCCAGTTGCGGGTCGGCGGGCAGGACGCCAGGCACGCCGACGAGACGTGGCCGCACGAGGCGGGCTGCATCGGCCAGGAGACGACCGGGCCGGGCGGGCTCGCGAAGGCGCTGCGCACGGTGCCGGTCGTGCTGCGGATCGCCGACGTCGTCCGACGCCACGCGAAGCCCGACGCGTGGATCGTGGACTTCACCAACCCGGTGGGCATCGTCACCCGGGCCCTGCTCGAGCACGGCCACCGGGCCGTCGGCCTGTGCAACGTCGCGATCGGCTTCCAGCGACGCTTCGCCGCGATGCTCGGCGTCGGCCACGACGAGGTCCGGCTGGGGCACGTCGGGCTCAATCACCTCACCTGGGAGCGCAGCGTCTCGGTCGACGGACGGGACGCGCTGCCGTCGCTGCTCGCCGACCGGCTGGGCGACCTCGCCGGGGAGGTGCACCTGGCGCCCGAGCTGCTCGCCCAGCTGGGCGTGGTGCCCTCCTACTACCTGCGCTACTACTACGCGCACGACGAGGTGCTCGCCGAGCAGCTCCGCGAGCCCACCCGGGCCGAGGCCGTGCGCGCGATCGAGCGCGAGCTGCTGGAGCTCTACGCCGACCCGGCGCAGCACGACAAGCCGGCCGCGCTCGAGGGGCGGGGCGGTGCGTTCTACTCGGAGGCGGCGATCGAGCTGCTGGCCGCGATGCATCGCGGCGCGGATGCCCCGCGCGTCGTGAATCTCCGCAACGACGGGCTCCTGCCGTTCCTGCCCGACGACCACGTCGTCGAGGTGCCGGCCCGCTACCGCGACGACCGGTTCGAGGCCGAGCCGGTCGAGCCGCTCCCCGCGGATATCGCGGGGCTCATCGCGGGGGTCGCCGGGTACGAGCGGCTCGCGCTCGACGCCGCCGTCCACGGCGGACGTGACCGGGTGCTTCGCGCGATGCGGGCGCACCCGCTGGTGCTGCAGCACGAGCGGGCCGAACGGCTCACCGATCTCCTGCTCGCCGAGAACGCACGGTTCCTGGAGTGGGCGTGACCGGGCGGCCGGATGCCGCGGCGTCAGGTGCCCTCGAGCCGGTGGTGGTGGGTGTCGACGGAGGCGGTTCGAAGACGGATGCCGCGGCGCTGACCCTCGACGGCCGGATCGTGTCGCGGCGGCGGGGCCCGGGCTCGAGTCCGCATTTCGAGGGGCTGGACGCCTCCGTCGGCGTCGTCGACGCGCTCGTGCGCGAGGTCGCGGGCGAGCACCCGGTGGTGCAGGCCGACCTGTACCTCTCGGGCATCGACCTTCCCGTGGAACTCGCGGAGTATCGCGCCGCGATCGAGGGCCGGCCATGGGTGTCGCCCTCGACGGTGATCGACAACGACCTGTACGCCCTGCTGCGGGCGGGCACCGACTCGCCCGACGCGGTCGTCGTGGTGTGCGGCACGGGCGTGAACGCCGTGGGCGTGCGGGCCGACGGCGCCGATGCGCGGTTCCCCTCGCTCGGGCCGCTCTCGGGCGACTGGGGCGGGGGCAGCGGGCTCGGCGAGGAGGTGCTCTGGCACGCGGCCCGCGAGGTGGACGGTCGTGGGCCGCGCACGCTGCTCACCGGCATGCTGCTCGAGCAGTTGCGGCTGGGCTCGGTCGCCGAGCTCATCGAGGATCTCCATTTCGGCCGGCGCGACTCGGCCGAGCTCGCCGTGCTCGCCCCCTCCGTGTTCGAGGCGGCGCGGCAGGGCGACGCGGTCGCGGCTCAGCTGGTCGACCGCCAGGCCGAGGAGATCGTCGCGTTCGCGCGGGCGTGCCTCACCCGTCTCGACCTGCTCGACCGCCCGGTGCCGGTCGTGCTCGGCGGCGGCATCGTGCAGGCGAGGGACCCGCGCCTCATCGGCGGCATCCTCGACCGCCTCGCCCTCGACGCCCCGCTCGCCGTCGTCGAGATCTTCGACGGCCCGCCGATCGTCGGGGCGGGCCTGCTCGCCCTGCAGCACGCGGGGGCCGCCCCCGACGCGCTCGCGCGCGCCCGCGCGGCGTTCGGGACGGCCGCCGCGGTGCCGCTCGGGGAGACCCCGGCGGCCGCCCGGGCCTGATAGCGCAGCCCCGACCCGCGGTCAAGCGCGCCGCCCCGGAGACATAGACTGGAAATCGTGCATTCAGAGGAAACCGTCGACGTCGTGCTGATCGGCGGGGGCATCATGAGCGCGACGCTCGGCTCCCTCATCTCCCGGCTCCAGCCCGACTGGAGCATCCGGGTCTACGAGCGCCTCGGTGAGGTCGCGCAGGAGTCCTCGAACGCGTGGAACAACGCCGGCACCGGCCATGCGGCGCTGTGCGAGCTGAACTACATGCCCGAGGCGAAGGACGGCACCGTCGACCCCGCCAAGGCGATCAGCATCAACGAGCAGTTCCAGGTGAGCCGCCAGTACTGGGCGCACCTCGTCGAGCAGGGCGACCTGCCCGAGCCGAACACGTTCATCAACTCCACGCCGCACATGACGTTCGTCAAGGGCAAGTCGAACATCGAGTACCTGCGCAAGCGCGTCGACGCCCTGAAGGACCAGCCCCTCTTCCCGGGCCTCGAGTACACCGAAGACCTCGAGCAGATCGCCGAATGGACGCCGCTGCTCGCGAAGAAGCGCAACCCGAAGCAGAAGGTCGCCGCGACCCGCATCGAGGCCGGCACCGACGTCGACTTCGGTGCGCTCACCCGCCACCTCTTCGACGACCTCTCGCGCCGCGGCGCCGAGGTCCACACCGACACCCAGGTGACGTGGCTGAAGCGCCAGAAGGACGGCGCATGGAAGCTGCGGCTCCGCCGGCTCGTCGGGAACACCCCCGACGAGGTGCGCGCCCGCTTCGTGTTCGTCGGTGCCGGCGGCGGCGCGCTCGCGCTGCTGCAGCACTCGGGCATCCCCGAGATCGAGGGCTTCGGCGGCTTCCCGATCTCGGGCCAGTTCCTGCGCACCACCAACCCCAAGATCGTCGCCCAGCACCAGGCCAAGGTGTACGGCAAGGCGGCCGTGGGCGCGCCGCCCATGTCGGTGCCGCACCTCGACACCCGGGTCGTCGACGGCGAGACGGCCCTGCTGTTCGGTCCGTACGCCGGGTTCACCCCGAAGTTCCTGAAGTCGAGCACCTGGTTCGATCTGCCGTTCTCGGTGCGTCTGCACAACCTCGGCCCGATGCTGCAGGTCGCGTTCAAGAACTTCGACCTGGTGAAGTACCTCGTCGGCGAGCTGCTCGCGAGCCGCGACGCGAAGATGAAGGCCCTCCGCGAGTTCATGCCGACCGCGAAGAAGGAGGACTGGGAGCTCATCACGGCCGGCCAGCGCGTGCAGGTCATGAAGAAGGACCCCGAGCAGGGCGGTGTGCTCCAGTTCGGCACCGAGGTCATCACGGGTGCCGATGGCACGATCGCCGGTCTCCTGGGTGCGTCGCCCGGCGCCTCGACGGCAGCGCCGATCATGCTCGACGTGCTGCGGCGCTGCTTTCCCGACCGGTTCTCCGCGTGGGAGCCGAAGATCCGCGAGATGATCCCGCACTACGGGGAGAAGCTCAACGACGATCCGGCCGCGGCGGCCGAGTCGCTCGCGGCGACGGCGAAGGCGCTGCACCTCACCGCCTGAGCCGAAGCGGCAGCGCTTCGGGGCGGTGCGCGGGCGCCGGTACGGCGGATCAGTACTTGACGAGCAGACCTCCCGGTCTGCTATGGTCGTACGGCTATGAAGTGAGCACACCCACCGTCCCGCGCCTGAGGCGCCGTTGACCCGTGGTGTGCCCGTTCCGCTGATCGCGACAGCGTTGCCGTGCACCCTCGCGCACGGCAGATGCCCGGCGGGAGTCATCCGTTTCCGCTCCAGAGGCGGGCGAGCCCTCTGCGCCGTCGCGCGAACCGGTCGCCGACCCGCGTCGCCGGCTCGCCCGCCCGGGAGCACCATCGCGAAAGGGCGGACTTCTTGCCCACTACGATCTCCTTCTCCCACCATCTCCGCGCCGACGGCCTGTCGGTGTCTTACGGCGAGCGACGAGTGCTCGCCGACCTGTCCCTCACCGTGTCGCCGGGCGAACGCCTTGGCCTCATCGGCGAGAACGGCGCCGGCAAGTCCACGCTGCTGCGCCTGCTCGCGGGGCTGAGCGATGCGGACGCGGCCGCGGTGCCGCTGCCGACCGGCGGCGTCCCACCCGAGGTCGCGGGCCGCATCACCCGGCCCTCCCGCATCGGCCTGCTGCTGCAGGAGGTGCCCTTCGCCCCGTCGGAGCGCCTCGACGCCATCCTCGAGGCCGCGCTCGCCGAGGTCCGCGCCATCGAGCGCGAACTCGATGCGGCGGCCGCCGCGCTGACGGATGCCTCGCCCGAGGCATCCGCCCGCTACTCCGCCGCGCTCGACGCCGCCGAGCGGGCCGACGTGTGGTCGGCCGGCGCGCGCCGCGACGAGCTGCTCCAGGGGCTCGGTGTCGCCGGCATCCCGCTCGATCGCACGATCGGCGAGGTGTCGGGCGGGCAGCGGAGCAGGTTCGCGCTGGCCGCGCTGCTGCTCCGCGCGTCCGATGCGCTGCTGCTCGACGAGCCGACGAACCATCTCGACGACACGGCGGCGACGTTCCTCGAGGATCGGCTGCGCGCGTGGCGCGGTCCGGTCGTCTTCGCGAGCCACGACCGCGCGTTCCTCGATCGCGTGGCCACCGGGCTGCTCGACCTCGATCCCGCACGCCGGCTCGCCTCGGGGGCGGTGGCCACGGCTGGCTCCGGGGAGCCGGCCGCCGGGGCGACCGTGTTCGGCGGCAGCTTCTCGGAGTTCCTCCGGGTGAAGGCCGACGAGCGCGCCAGGTGGCAGCGCCAGTACGAGGACGAGCAGGACGAGCTCGCGCGGCTGCGGAGCGTCGTGGACCAGAGTGCGCGGACCGTCGCGCACGGCCGGGCGGCGACCGACAACGACAAGTTCATCCGCCACTTCAAGGGCGAGAACGTCGCCCGCACGGTGGCACGGCGGGTGCGGAACGCCGAGCTGCGCCTCGAGACGCTCGAGCGCGAGCAGGTGCAGAAGCCCCCGCAGGCGCTGGCGTTCACCGGCATCCCGACCGGCGCGCACGCGCTCACCGAGGAGGCGGGGCTGCTCGTGCAGCTGACGGATGCGTCGGTCACCGGGCGGCTGTCGATCGGCTCGCTGCAGATCGCGCCGACCGCGCGGCTGCTGGTCACCGGCGCGAACGGGGCGGGCAAGTCGACCCTGCTCGGCGTCCTCGCGGGGCGGGTGCCGCTCGACGGCGGCACGATGCACCGGCGCCGCGGCTTGCGCATCGGCCTGCTCGAGCAGGATGTGCGCTTCGCCGATCCGGATGCCTCGCCGCGTGAGCTGTACGAGCGGACGCTCGGCGAGCGGCGCGCCGAGCAGGTGCCGCTGTCCTCGCTCGGGCTCATCGCGCCGCGCGATGCCGACCGCCCGGTCGGCGCGCTGTCGGTCGGGCAGCAGCGACGGCTGGCGCTCGCGCTCGTCATCGCGAAGCCGCCGCACCTGTTCCTGCTCGACGAGCCGACGAACCACCTCTCCCTCGGGCTCGCGACCGAGCTCGAGGCGGCGCTCGGCGGGTATCCGGGCGCGGTCCTGATCGCGAGCCACGACCGGTGGATGCGGCGTCGCTGGAGCGATGCGGAGCTCCGGCTCGAGGCGGGCCGTCCGGCCGAAGCGGCGATCGCCGCGGCGGGGTGACCCGTGGGGGCGGGCGGGCGCTCCTCGCCCGCCCGCCCGCGCCTCCGATCCGGGCACGCGAGTCGTCTTGCGATCGATTCGAACATGTGTTCGAATAAGGAAATGCGGTGGAGCGGGCAGGAACTGGGCGTCGATCAGTCCGACGCGCTGCCGGGGCTCGCGCGCCTGAACAACCTGGTCCGGTCGGTGCAGACGCCCGAGTTCGCCGGCATGACCTTCCACGAGGTGCTTGCGAAGTCGGCGCTCAACCACGTGCCCGGCCAGTCGGCGATGCCGTTCGCCTGGACCATCAATCCCTACCGCGGGTGCAGCCACGCGTGCGCGTACTGCTTCGCCCGCCCGACGCACGAGTACCTCGACCTCGACGCCGGCGACGACTTCGACCGCCAGATCATCGTGAAGGTCAACGTCGCCGAGGTGCTCCGCAAGGAGCTCGCGAAGCCGTCCTGGCGGCACGAGCACGTCGCGCTCGGCACGAACACCGACCCGTACCAGCGCGCCGAGGGCCGGTACGCGCTCATGCCGGGCATCATCGAGGCGCTCGCGGCGAGCGGCACGCCGCTCAGCATCCTGACCAAGGGCACGCTGCTTCGGCGCGACCTGCCGCTGCTCACCGATGCTGCGCAGCACGTGCCGGTCGACCTCGCCATGTCGATCGCGGTGTACGACCACGACCTGCAGCAGTCGGTCGAGCCAGGGACGCCGTCGACGAAGGCCCGGCTGCAGACCGTCACGGCGGTGCGCGAGGCCGGCTTCGACTGCGGCGTCTTCCTCATGCCGATCCTGCCGTACCTCACCGACACGCGGGCACACCTCGACGACGCGATCGGCCGGGCGAAGGCGGCCGGCGCGACCCATGTGACGTGGGCGGCCCTGCACCTGCGCGGGTCGGTGAAGCCGTGGTTCATGCAGTGGCTCGAGCGGGAGCATCCCGATCTCGTGCCGAAGTACCGCTCGATGTACTACGGTCGCAACGCGTACGCGCCGAAGGCGTACCGCGCGTGGCTCGCCGAACGCGTCCGCCCGATCCTGCGGTCGCACGGCATGGGCACCCGGGCCCCCGATCCGACCACCGGCGGCGTCCGTTCGAGCGCGCCGCGCGGCAGCCGGGAGCAGCTCGCGCCCGGCCGGCAGCCCGTGCCGACGTTCGCGCCGCCGCCCGACCCGTCGGCGCTCTTCTGAGTCCGGGCTGCGGCCGGTCCGGCCACGGGCGACGGTCCGGTCCGACGCGGCTCATGGCCGGATCGACCGACGCCGGACGAAACCCGACCGCCCCGCGCGTCGCCCCGGTGCGATAATCCGCAGGAGGACCGTATCCGGAGGGACGCATGGCGCTGGGGCTGCCCGGGCATCTTGCTCGCGACGCCCTGAGCCACGCGCTCGACCGGGCGGGGCAGGCGGCGGCGCTCGTCTGCCTCACCATCGCCGTCCTGGTCGGCGTCGTCAGCGCCGTCGCGCTCGACCGGCACGTGGCGTGGGCCGCGTCGGGCGCCGTACTCGTCATGATCGCCCTGCTCGCAGTCCTCTGGTTCGCCCCGACGGTCACGGCGACGGTGGCCTATCTCGTCGTCGGCACCGCGGTGATGGTCGGCGTGACGATGATCGTGATGGGGGAGGACAGCCGCTTCGCGACCTCCAACAACGCGGTGCTGGCACTGCCGCGTGTGGCGATGGTGCTCGTCGGCGGCGCCGGCTCGGGCACCGCGATCGCGGTCACCTGGGCGGTGCTGGGCTTCGGGCTCGGCGAAGCCGCGGCCTTCCTGGGCTGCGCCCTCGTCGGGGCGACGTGGTCGCCCAGCATCGCCGCGCTGTTCGCCCTCGGGCTCGTGCTCACGACCCGTGTCTTCGACGGCGTGAGCCGCAACCGGGGCGCGAGAAGTGACACCGGGCTGCACCGCGCGAGCGAGCAGGCGCGTGAGCTCGCACTGCGACACGACGACGAACTGCGGGCCACGGCACGGCTGCACGACACGGCGCTCAGCCACCTCGTCGCGATCGCCGCGGCCGGTTCGGGCCGCGTGGACGAGCGGCTGAGGGCGGGCATCCGCCAGGACCTCGGTCTCATCGTCGGCCGCGACTGGGCGATCGACCAGCGGCCCGAACCGTCACCGCGTGGCACCCCGACCGCCGACGCATCCGATCCGCCCGGCGGTCTCGCGACCGCGCTCGAGGCGGCGGCCACCGCCGGCGTCACCGTGCGGATCATGGGCGACCTCGGCGCACTCGAGCTGGTCACCACCGCGCGCGCTGAGGCGCTGGACGCGGCCGTCGCGCAGTGCCTCGTCAACGTCGGGCGCCACGCCGGCGTCGCCGACGCCGAACTGGCCATCGGCGTCGGCGGCGGGGAGCTGACTGTGGCCGTCATGGACTCCGGTGCGGGCTTCGAGGAAGACGAGGTGCCGGCCGACCGCATCGGCCTGCGCACCTCGATTCGCGGCCGGATCGAGCAGGTGGGCGGCGGTGTCAGGCTGTGGTCCACGAAAGGCGTCGGCACGACGATCGTGCTCACCGTCCCGATCGGAGCCGCCGAGTGAGACGCCTCAGGCTCACCCAGCAGGAGGTCGACCCGATCGGGGGGGATCTCGGCCGTGTGGATCGCGTCGATCGGTGCGGCGCTCGCCGTCGCACTCTCGATCGCGCTCACCATTGCGCATTGGGGCGAGGTGCGACTGCCGGCCGTGGCCGTCATCGGCATCATGCTGGTCGGCGCCGCGGCCGTCGCCGCCGCGACGGGTACGGCCCCGGCTCGCGCCCCGTTCACGTCGGAACGGCTCGGGCTCGTCGTCACGTTGGCCGTCGGTGCGGCCATCGCCGAGTACGTCTCTACCGCCGGGCACAATCGGTACCTGTACGACGACTACGGTCCCGCCGTGATCGGGATGCTCATCCTCGCGCTCGCGCCGTTCTGCAACTGGACCGCTCTCGCCATCGCCGGCGTCCTCGCCGCCGGGGTGCTCTCCATCCTCGTCGTCGGCGCGGCCGCGACGACCGCCACCGACGGGCCGCTCGCCTCGCTGATCCTCGTCGACGTCGCGGTCGTGCTCGCGCTGACCGCCGCCGCGGCGGTGTACTCGTCGACGATCGTCGACGCCGTCCTCGCCTGGCAGCGCGAGGCCAATCGCGCGGTGCTCCGCCGCGACCAGGAGCTCCGCACCGGCCTCGCCCGCAGCGCGCAGCAGTCCCGGGTGTCAGTGCTCGGGCGCGAGGTCCTGCCGTTCCTCGCGCAGATCATGACGGCCGACCGCATCACCGTCCAGGACGCCGACCGGGCGCGCGAGCTCGCGGAGGCGCTGCGGCGGGCGCTCCGCGCTGGGATCGAGGCGACCTGGCTCGACGACCTCGCGGCGAGCCTCGCCTCGGCGCGAGGCATCCCCGTCGACATCGCCGACCGCGACGGCGACGCCGGGCAGTTCGCCGACGATCAGTGGGCCGCCGTCGCCGCACTGCTCACCTGGCTCGCCGCGGACGAGCGTGCCGCCGCGGTGCGCGTGCGCGCCGAGCGGGATCTCGACGACCCGAACGGCCGACTCGTGATCCTCGCCGAACGCGGGACACGCCAGGTCCGTCGGCGCGAGCTCGAACGATTCGCAGCCGTCGCGAGCGTCGTCGGATTCCGCACGAGGACGGCGATCTCGCGGGAGGAGATCACCGTCGAACTGGACTACGTCATCGAGTGATGGGCCGAGGAGAAGTACGATCGGGTGGGCCGTCCGGCGCACCGCACGCCACAGCACTCGGCGTGCAGCGGGGGAGGGCCGACCGACCGACCGCGAACCACCGAACGGCGCACTGCATGGCCAAGCTCTACTTCCGCTACGGGGCGATGAACTCCGGCAAGTCGACGGCGCTGCTGCAGGCGGCCTTCAACTACGAGGAGCGCGGGCACGAGGTCCTGCTCGCCAAGCCGTCGGTCGACACCAAGGGCGACCGCGACATCGTCTCCCGCCTCGGCGTCACGCGCGAGGTCGACTTCACCATCTCGCCCGACGAACCCGTGCTCGAGACGTTCCAGCACCACCGCACCCGGGTCATCGAGTCGACCGGCCGCGACGTCAGCTGCCTCCTCGTCGACGAGGCGCAGTTCCTCACCGAGGGGCAGGTCGACGATCTGCTGCGCATCGCGCTGCTCGACGGCGTCCCGGTGCTCGCCTACGGCATCCGCACCGACTTCCAGACCGTCGCGTTCCCCGGCAGCCGGCGGCTCCTCGAGGTGTCGCACAGCCTCGAAGAGCTGAAGACCATCTGCCGCTGCGGACGGAAGGCCATCTTCAACGGCCGCAAGATCGACGGCGTCTACGTGTTCGACGGCGACCAGGTCGCGATCGACGGCGCCGAGGTCACCTACGAGTCGTTGTGCGGCGTCTGCTACCTGCAGGAGTCGGGTGGCGTGCTGAACGGGCACCCCGGGCGCTGAGGGCCCGGCCGCGCCGTCGCCATGCCGCCCCCGCCCCTTCCGATCGACACGGTGCGGCAGCATGATGGGGGCAGATCGATGTGCACGGTCGTGAGGGCGGCGGGGGATCGCCGGGCGGGCCGGTCGGAAGCGAGGGCGAGATGACGGAGATCGCGGTCGGAGTGAGCACGGCGGGCGACGCGTGCGAACGCACGGTGCGGTGGGCGGCGCAGCGGGCTGCGGCCCGCGGGTTCCGGCTTCGGCTCGTCCACGTCGTCGACGGGGCCATCGAAGCCACGGGCGATGCGGAGCTGCTGCTCGCCGCCCATACCGCCGCCCGCGACAGCCTCGCTGCCGCCCGTGAGACGGCGGAGCGAGAAGTCGGCGGCGGCGTCGAGATCGTCACCGATCTCGAACAGGGCCAGCCCGTCGAGGTCTTCGAACGGGTGTCGAAGAACGCCGAGCTGCTCGTCGTCGGCAGCGACTGGCACGGCGGCAAGCGTCCGAGTCGGCGCGGCGTGCATAGCCTGCGCATCGCCGCGGCGAGCCGCGCGCCCGTCGCAGTGATCCCAGACATCGACACGAGCGCGCGCCGCGGCGTCGTGGTGGGTGTCGACGGATCCGTCGAGGGGCAGCGGGCGCTCGACTTCGCCGTCGCGGA
Source organism: Agromyces sp. G08B096 (assembly GCF_040267705.1). Lineage (NCBI taxonomy): Bacteria > Bacillati > Actinomycetota > Actinomycetes > Micrococcales > Microbacteriaceae > Agromyces > Agromyces sp. G08B096. The sequence goes on along the minus strand of NZ_CP158374.1, from coordinate 2,582,578 downwards.
GGCGATCCGGCTCGATGAGCCGCTCATCGCCGTCCACGCCTGGGACATCGCGGTGATGGTCGGCGGGGAGTACGGGTACGGGGTCGCGATGGTCGGCACCGAGGAACTCGGCGCCGCGGCGGCCGAGGTGCTCGACGAGGTGATCGCACCCGTCGAGGCGGAGCATCCGGAACTCGACGTCGTACGCCGTGTCGTCGCCGGCGATCCGGTCAGCGCCCTCGTCGACGAAGCAGCGGATGCCTCGCTCCTCGTCGTCGGCAGTCACGGCCGCGGCGCGCTCGCCCGATTCCTGCTCGGTTCGGTCAGCCACGGGGTGCTCGCCCACCTCGAGGGGCCGACCGTGGTGGTGCGCTGACCGACGCGGCCGAGGCATCCGCCCGGGTCGACGGCGTCGACGCGGCCCGCGGTCTGGCGCTCATCGGCATGTTCCTCGCGCACGCGGCGCCGGCAGCGGCATCCGTCACCGGCGCTGAGCTGCTCGCGATCGCCGACGAACGTCCGCGCCTGTTGTTCGCGCTGACCGCCGGCATCGCGCTCGGCCTCATCAGCGGAGGCATCCGGCCGATCCCGGCCGCGCCGGGGTTCGGCGGGGGACCGGCGAGGGCGCGGCTCCGCCGGCAGATCACGATCCGCGCGCTCCTGCTGATCGCTCTCGGACTCGGGATCACCTTCGGCCTGGCGCCGCTCGTCTTCGTGATCCTCGATGTGTACGGGGTCGCGTTCCTCGTGCTGCTCCCGCTCCTCTTCCTTCCGCGCGGCGTCGCGCTCGGGGTCGGCATCGCGGGTGCGGCGCTGGCGCCGGGCATCGCGGTCGCCGTCAGCCGGATGCCCTGGGTCGCCGAGGCGAGGCTCGCCGGCTGGGGCCTGCCGGTCGACTGGTTCTTCGCCGGCGCGTACCCCGTGATCGAGTGGGTACCCGTGATGCTCGTCGGCATCGCCCTCGCCAGGTACGGCATCACCCGGCCGCGGCTGCTCGCATGGACCGCCCTGCTCGGCACGCTGGCAGCCGTCGTCTTCCTTCCGCCGGGCGTCGCGCTGCTCCGGCTGGGGGAGCGGCAGCAGACCGAGGTCGTCCTCGCCGACGAGGCGCTCCGAGCCCTCGCTCTCGGGGAGTCGCTGCAGGTGCTCGGCAACGTCGGCGTGTGCGCGCTCATCGTCGCGGCGGCGGTCGCCCTCACCGCGCCGGGCATCCTGAAAGCGGAAGGCGCCCGGCGCGTCGCCGCCGCGATGCTCTCGCCGATCACGGCCATGGGGGCGATGCCACTCACCATCTACACCGCCCACCTCCTCGTGCTCGCCGCCTCCATTCGCGTCGAGAACGGCTACCGCACCGACGACTCCTGGCCGCTGACCATCGGACTCATCCTCGGATCGATGGTGCTCGCCTGGTGCTGGCGCAAATGGATCGGCCGCGGACCGCTGGAGCAGCTCCTGCGGTGGGCGAGCGGGCGGACCAGGCCCGCCTGAGAGAATGGCGGTCAGCATCCGCCCATTGGAAGGGGACCACATGCGCATCTCGGTCATCGGTTGCGGCTATCTCGGAGCCGTCCACGCGTCGGCGATGGCCGAGCTCGGCCATGACGTCGTCGGCATCGACGTCGACGAGCGCAAGATCAGCCAGCTGGCTGCCGCGCGGCCGCCCTTCTTCGAGCCGGGGCTGCCCGAGATCCTCGAGAGCGCGACCGCGAGCGGCCGGCTGCGTTTCAGCACCGACATCGCCGCGGCCGCCGAAGCGGATGTGCATTTCATCGCCGTCGGGACGCCTCAGCAGGCGAGCGGATACTCGGCCGACCTCAGCTACGTCGACGCCGCATTCGAGTCGCTCCTCCCACATCTTCGGCATGGAGCGCTCGTGGTCGGCAAGAGCACGGTGCCGGTCGGCACAGCGGCGAGACTCGCGAATCGACTCGCCGATGCTGCGCCGCACGCCGCGCTCGCGTGGAACCCCGAGTTCCTCCGAGAGGGATTCGCCGTGAAGGACACGCTCGAACCCGACCGTCTGGTGTACGGGGTGGCGAGCGACGGGCACGTCGACGCGACATCGGTCCTCGACCACCTCTACCGCGCTGCGGTGGAAGCCGGCACTCCCCGAATCGTCACCGACTACGCGACGGCCGAGCTCGTGAAGGTCGCGGCGAACGCCTTCCTCGCGACCAAGATCAGCTTCATCAACGCGATGAGCGAGATCGCGGATGCCTCGGGCGCCGACGTCACCGCCCTGGCCGACGCCATCGGCCACGACGCTCGCATCGGACGGCGGTTCCTGAACGCCGGCGTGGGCTTCGGGGGCGGCTGCCTTCCCAAGGACATCCGGGCGTTCACCGCGCGCGCCGAGGAGCTCGGAGTCGGGCACTCCCTCGCCTTCCTCAAGGAAGTCGACCAGATCAACCTCCGTCAACGCCAGCGAGTGGTCGACCTCGCCGTCGCAGCCCTCGGCGGCTCCGCCTACCGGAAGCGGATCGCCGTGCTCGGCGTCACGTTCAAGCCCGACTCCGACGACGTGCGCGACTCGCCCGCGCTCGATGTGGCGGTGCAGCTGAAAGGCCTCGGCGCCGAGGTGGTCGCCACGGATCCCGAAGGCGTGGAGAACGCCCGTCGACGCCACCCGCAGCTGGAATACACCACCTCGATCGACGAGGCCTTGGCCGATGCGGATCTCGTCGTCCTCGCGACCGAATGGCGCGACTACCGTACCCTCGACCCCGCGGATGCCGGGCGCAAGGTCGCGACGGCGCGCATCATCGACGGCCGGAACGCCCTCGATCCGGCTGCGTGGCGAGCCGCAGGCTGGCAGTACCGCGGCATCGGGCGGCCGTGATGACGCCCTAGCCCTCCGCCGCACCACCGGGAAACGCCGAACGGCCCCTCCGAATGGAGGGGCCGTTCACGTGGTCGGGGTGACAGGATTTGAACCTGCGACCTCTTCGTCCCGAACGAAGCGCGCTACCAAGCTGCGCCACACCCCGGCGGCCCGAGGGCCTCCACAAGAATAGCCCATATTCGGCCGGCCTCAGACCACCGCCGCGGCCGCTATGCGGCCGCCCGCAACGTGAGCAGCGTGGCCTCGGGCGGGCAGGCGAAGCGCACCGGAGCGTAGATCGACGTGCCGAGACCCGCCGAGACGTTCAGGAACGCCGACCGCAGCCCATGCCGCCAGACGCTGAGCCCCTTCGCCTGCCGGCGCGGGATGTCGCAGTTCGTCACCAGCGCCCCGAACCCGGGAACGCAGACCTGCCCGCCGTGCGTGTGGCCGGCGAGGATGAGCTGCGCCCCGTGGTTCACGAACGAGTCGAGGACGCGCTGATACGGCGCGTGCGTCACCCCGATGGTGAGCGTCGGCCGCTTCACCGTGACGGATGCCTCGTCGGGCCAGGTCTCATCGGCAAGGGGATCGTCGGCCCGGAGGTCATCGATGGCGCCCGTGATCACGTCGAGCCGGTCGTATCCCTTGTGGGGGTCGTCGACGCCGAAGAACTCCAGCCTGGTGCCGTTGACCTCGAGCGCCGCGGCGGCGTTGTCGAGATCGACCCAGCCGAGCTCGTCGAAATAGCCGTGGAGCGCGTCGATGTCGAGGCGGCGCGAACGCGGGGCGAGTCGAGAGGGGCCAGCGAAGTAGGCGAACGGGTTCTTCGGGACCGGCCCGAAGTAGTCGTTCGAGCCGTTGACGAAGACGCCGGGCACCCCCTGGAAGGCGTCGAACGCGCGGCGGATGCCCTCGAGTCCGCGTTCATGCCCCAGATTGTCGCCGGTGTCGACGATGAGGTCGGGCTTGAGCTCCGCGAGCGAACGCACCCACTCCTGCTTGCCCTGCTGCCACGGCGCCATGTGCAGATCCGACAGGTGCAGGACGCGGATGGGTCGGGCGCCGGCCGGCAGAACCGGCACGTCGACGTGACGCAGCGTCCAGCGCGTGCGCTCGACGAGCGACCCCCAGGCGAATGCGGCCGCCCCCGCCCCGCCGACCGCGAGTGCGGTCCGCGCGACGGGGGAGAGGCCGCGGCGCTCGGTCAACCGTCTCCGTCGGTGTCGCCACCGGGGATGATCGGACCCTCGGTACTCGGCGCGCCGAACGTCACCGTCACGGTCTCGCCCCGCTTGATCGGAGTGCCCGCCGCCGGGTTCTGGCTCGTGACGACCTGGTTGTTCTGGCCGCCACCGCCGCCCTGCATCTTCAGCCCGGCCTGGTCGAGCGCGGCCTTCGCCTGCTGCTGGTTCATCCCGACTACGTTCGGCACGCTCGTGCCCTGGCCGTTGCTGGTGAAGACGCGGACGGTGGCACCACGACCCGCCTGGCCTGAGGGGTCCGTTCCAGTCACCTGGCCGGCCGGAAGGTTCGAATCCTGCTGACCGCCGTCCTCGACGACGAACCCAGCGGCTTCCAGTGCTTGCTTCGCCGCGTCGAAGGACAGCCCCGTCACCTGGGGAATATCGACCAAGACCTGCTTGAACGCGGACTGGTCGGGCTCGGTGAAGTCATTCCCGCCGTACTTGTTATCGGCGAGCTCCATGATCATCGGCCAGATGCGGTGGCGCGCGGTGGCAGCCGGGCCGCTGTCGAAGCTCACGTTGCGCAGATTCGTACGGTCGCTGCCGCCCGTGATATTGCCGACCCACACCGCCGTCGAAGCTGTCTTGCTGGCCCCGACCATCCAGGTGTCGAAGGCATCGTCGGTCGTACCGGTCTTGCCGATGTGGGCGATCCCGGTTCCGGTGTTTGACGCGGTCGCAGTACCGTCACCGCGGAAGGTCTCCTGCATGGCATACTGCATCGCCCGCGCGACTTCCGGGCTCACGGACTGCGTGCAGCTCGACTTCGGCGGGTCGACGGGCGTGCCGTCCGCCTTGGTAATGGACTCGATCGCGATGGGGGTGCAGGTGAGACCGTCATTCGCGATACCGGCGAACGCGGCGGCCATCGTGACAGGGGCGACTTCCTCAGTGCCCAGCACCGCACTGGGGCCGAACGGGATCCGGTTGCCGTCGGCATCGAGGCCTTCGCCGAGCGGTGAGCCGTCGGCCCGGTGGACACCGAATGCCGCGGCGGTCTGCTTGATCTTGCAGAGATCGAGCTGCTGCGCCATGGCCATGAAGGAGGTGTTCACCGACCACTTCGTCGCGTTGACCGCGTTGTTGGCGATCCGCCCGTCGTCGTTTCGCGGGTTGAAGGAGCCGCTCCAGTTGCCTTCACAGCTGTCGGGGAAGCTGGTGAACGCGCGCCGAGACCCGTTGAACGACTCGAGAAGGGAGTGCCCCTCGTTGAGCCATTCGGCCAGGGTGAACACCTTGAACGTCGAGCCCGGCTGCAGACCGCTGGAGCCACCGTACGCATAATCGGTGCTGAGGTTCACAGCCATCGTTTCGGGGTTGGTATCGAGAATCTCCTGGACATTCGTGTACCACTTGTTCTGGGCCATCGCGAGCACCTTGCCGGTGTTCGGCTGAACGGTGACCGCGACCGATCCGACATCGAACCGCTCGTCACTGAACGGGACGTTCGCGGTAATGGCCTCCTCCGCCTTCGCCTGGAGTTCCATGTCGAGGGTGGTGTAGACCTGGAGGCCGCCCTCCTGGAGCATCGTCAGACCCTCGTCCACATCTGGGGTGTTCGGGTCGTCGTAATTGTTGAGGATGATGTTCTTCACGTAGTCGCAGAAGTAGGCGGCTCCTGCGGCGGTCTGGCATCCGGTGCTCGGCTCGGTGATGACCGGTGCCACCGGTGTGGCGATCGCCGCGTCGTAGTCGGCCTGCGCGATCTTGCCGTATTTCAGCATCTCGCCGAGGATGTAATCTCGGCGCTGCTTATTGGCCGCGTAGGGGGTCGGCTCGCCTGCGTCGTTCACGGAAGCGACGCCGTTCTCGGGGTCGTCCGGCCGGTCGAGGCGGAACTTCTCCGGGTGGTTCACGATCGCGATCAGGCTCGCGGCTTCGGCGAGCGACACGTCCGCCGCGGGCTTGCCGAAGTAGTACTGCGCCGCAGACTCGATGCCGTAGACGCGGCCGCCGAATGCCGCGATGTTGAGGTAGCCCTTGAGAATCTCGTTCTTGTCGTACTTCTTCTCGAGTGCGATTGCATACCGCATCTCCTGCAGCTTGCGGGTGATGCCCGCGTTGCCGTCCGAAGCGGTCGCGGCCTCATACGCGGCCTGCTTCTCCTCCTCGGTCTTCGCCTCGCGGATTCCGTTGTTGATGAGCACGTTCTTCACGTACTGCTGCGTGATCGACGAGCCACCCTGCGTGTCACCGCCGAGGACGAACTCGTTCAGCACGGCGCGCGTCGTGCCCTGGATATCGATGCCCCCGTGCTCGAAGAACCGCGGATCTTCGCCCGCGACCGCCGCGTCCTTCACGAACTGGCTGATGCGGTCGAGTGGGACCTCCTCGCGGTTCTCGCTGAAGAACGAGGCCAGCAGCTGCTGCGAGCCGTCCGGGCGCGTCGCATAGATGTCGGTCTTCTCGGAGAGCTCGTTGATGTCGAGATAGTCGGGGATGTTCTCGAACATGTTGATGCTGCTGCTCGCGGCCATGCCGGTCACGGCGATGGCGGGGGTCACGGCAGCGGTGACGAGCACACCGGTGAGCGCGCTCAGTCCGAGGAAGGCGAGAACGCCTGTCGCGGCACCGCTCGTCGAACGATTCTGGGCAGACATATAGTGGAGCCTAACGGAGAAGGCTGGGGAAACCCGCTATGCGGGCTGTGTGCCGGAATCCGGCGCCGACACGCCGACTCCGCGGGGATCCGTACCGGATTTCCGACCGATTCCGCTCACCGAGACGAGGAGCCCATGCCGGCCTGGGAGTACATCACCACCCCGTTGCTGATCCACAACACCGCCGCGATCCTGAACAACTGGGGATCGGAGGGCTGGGAGCTGGTCCAGATCGTGCAGGGGCCCGAGGGCGGCCTCGTCGCGTACCTGAAGCGGCCGGTGGGCGGCGAGTCGTCGACGGCCGCCGCTGCCGGAGCCGCTGCGGCCGCACAGGCCGCGAAGCAGTTCGAGGGGGAGGCGTGATGTCGGCCGAGCAGCGTCTGGCCGAGCTCGGCATCGAACTGCCTGAGGTCGCCGCACCCGTCGCGGCGTACATCCCAGCGGTCGTCTCCGGCCCCTACGTCTACACGAGCGGGCAGCTGCCCTTCACCGCGGGCGCGCTGCCCGCGACGGGGAAGGTCGGCGACGGTCACGGCCTCGTCCCCGCGGACGACGCGAAGGGCTACGCCCGGACGGCCGCGCTCAACGCCCTCGCCGCCGTGCGCGCCGAGCTCGGCTCGCTCGACCGGGTGACCCGCATCGTGAAGCTCGTCGGGTTCGTGGCATCCGACCCGTCGTTCACCGGGCAGCCGGGTGTCATCAACGGCGCGTCCGAGCTGCTCGGCGACGTCTTCGGCGACGCCGGACGCCACGCCCGCTCCGCCGTCGGCGTCGCCGTGCTGCCGCTCGACTCGCCCGTCGAGCTCGAGCTGATCGTCGAGTTCGCGTAGGCCTCGCTCTGAACAGGCCTCGACACGAAGACGGATGCCTCGGCGGGAACGTTCCCGCCGAGGCATCCGTCTTCTGGGGGTCTTAGCGGACCTGCTCGGTGATCGCGGTCATCACCGACGTGTCGGCGAGCGTCGTCGTGTCGCCGACCTGGCGGCCCTCCGCGAGGTCGCGGAGCAGGCGACGCATGATCTTCCCGGACCGGGTCTTCGGCAGCTCGTTGACGATGAAGACCTGGCGGGGCCGAGCGATCGCACCGATCTGCGTCGCGACGTGCCGGCGGAGCTCCTCGGCGGCCTCCGAGACATCCGTGACCTGCTCGGCCTGACTGGCCTTCAGGATGACGAACGCCACGACGGCCTGCCCGGTCGTCTCGTCGGATGCCCCGACGACGGCGGCCTCGGCCGTCCACGGGTGCGCGACGAGGGACGACTCGATCTCGGCAGTCGAGAGCCGGTGCCCGGAGACGTTCATGACGTCGTCGACGCGGCCGAGCAGCCAGATGTCGCCGTCTTCATCGCGCCGTGCGCCGTCGCCCGCGAAGTACTTGTCGCCGAACTTCTCCCAGTAGGTCTCCTTGAACCGCTCGGGGTCGCCCCAGATGCCGCGGAGCATCGACGGCCAGGGCTCGGTGATGACGAGGAGTCCGCCGCCTTCGCCCTCGACCTTCTCGCCGTCGTCGGTGAGGATGTCGACCGTGATGCCGGGGATCGGCACCTGGGCGCTGCCGGGCTTGAGGTCGGTGACGCCGGGAAGGGCCGAGATCATGATCGCGCCCGTCTCGGTCTGCCACCAGGTGTCGACGACGGGGATCGAGCCGCCGCCGATGACGTGGCGGTACCAGATCCACGCCTCGGGATTGATCGGCTCGCCCACCGAGCCGAGCAGGCGCAGCGAGCGCAGGTTGAACTCGTGCGGGATCTGCCGGCCGAGCTTCATGAACGACCGGATCGCCGTGGGCGCGGTGTAGAGGATCGAGACCCGGTACTTCTCGACGATCTCCCACCAGCGGCCGGGGTGCGGGGTGTCGGGAGTGCCCTCGTAGAGCACCTGCGTCGCGCCGTTCGCGAGCGGACCGTAGACGACGTACGAGTGGCCGGTGATCCAGCCGACGTCGGCGGTGCACCAGTAGACGTCGGTCTCGGGGTGCAGGTCGAACACGTTCTTGTGCGTGAACGCCGTCTGCGTCAGGTACCCGCCCGACGTGTGCAGGATGCCCTTCGGCTTCCCCGTGGTGCCGGAGGTGTAGAGGATGAAGAGCGGATTCTCGGCGTCGAACGCCTTCGCCTCGTGCTCGGCCGACGCGGTCGCGACCGTCTCGTGCCACCAGAGGTCGCGGTCGGCGTTCCACTCGATGTCGTTCTCGCCGCGACGGACGACGAGCACGTTCCGCACGCTGCCGCCCTCCGCCTTCGCGAGCGCCTCGTCGACGACGGGCTTCAGCGGGAAGACTTTGCCCTTGCGGTAGCCGCCGTCGGCGGTGATGACGAGGGATGCCTCGGCGTCGTCGATGCGCGAGGCGAGGCTCTCGGCGCTGAAGCCGCCGAAGACGACCGAGTGGATGGCGCCGATGCGCGCCACGGCGAGCATCGAGACGACCGCCTCGGGGATCATCGGCAGGTAGATGGCGACGCGGTCGCCCTGACCGATGCCGAGGGCGGTCAGGGCGTTCGCGGCGCGCTTGACCTCTTCGGTGAGCTCGGCGTAGGTGATCGCCCGGCTGTCGCCCGGCTCGCCCTCCCAGTAGAGGGCGACGCGGTCGCCGAGGCCGGCGTCGACGTGCCGGTCGAGGCAGTTGACGGCGACGTTCAGCTCGCCGTCGGCGAACCAGCGGGCGAACGGCGGGTTCGACCAGTCGAGGGTCTGCGTGAACGGCTTCTCCCAGCTGAGGAGGGAGCGGGCCTGGTCGGCCCAGAAGCCGAGCCGGTCGGCGGCGGCCTGCTCGTAGAGGCTCGCGTCGGCGACGGCCTGGGCGGCGAATTCGGGGCTCGGGCGGAAGCGCCTGATCTCCTCGAGGGCGTGATCGATCTGCACGGTCATGGTTCTCCGGTCGCTCCTTCGCGAATCAGGGATTCGATGGATTCGTGGGTTTCGCCTGCCCCGCTAGCACTGTAGCGCCGGATTCGGCCGCCTCCCATTCCGTTCCGTCACCAGGGGTCGTACGATGCCTCAGGGAATCGCTCTCATGGGCATCCCTGTGCCTTTGCGCAGAGAAATCTGTGTGTCCGCACAAATGAGGACAAAAAGTACTTGCGCATGGATCGCGAACCCGTACACTGAGTACCGCCCGAACACTCGTTTCGAGGCCTGCAGCGCGCTGAGATTCCCCCCAATCCTCGCGCTGCCGAGGCGGCACCTGTTCCCCCCAATGGGTGCCGCCCCCTTCTTTTAACGGGTCTGCGCGAGCCGCCCACTCCGAACGAGTCCTCCTCCACAATGACGTGGAGGAGGCTCTTTCTCGTTCTGCGGTCGAACGGCCCGGGCGCGGGCGAGCGGGATGCCTACGCTCGCCGCATGACCATCCCCTTCGTCGCCACGCCATCGTGGGAGGAGCCGGGCGAGCACCTGCCCCGGCCGGAACGTCCGGGCGTTCCTCGGAGGTTCGCGGCGTCCGCGGCGCCGACCGCGCCGCTGGGCTCGGGGGCGTCGATGGATGGGGCCGCCTCGGCGGCCGATCTCGACGTTCTCGGCCCGCTCGCACCGTTCGCGGCCTCCGGTCCGGTCACCGATCTCTTCGTCAACGGTGCGCAGGGTCTCTGGGTCGACCGCGGCACCGGTCCGGAGCACGAGCCCGCGTGGACGGCGACCGAGCCCGAGGTGCGGGCGCTCGCCGTGAAGCTCATCGCCCGGGGCGGGCGCCACATCGACGAGGCGACTCCGGCGGTGGACGTGCGGCTGGGTCGCGGCATGCGGGTCCACGCCGTGCTGCCGCCCGTCTCGACCGGAGGGACCCTGCTCTCCATCCGCATCCCGCGCCCGGGAGGATTCTCGCTCGCCGCACTCGCCCGGGCGGGCATGCTCACCGCAGACGACGAGCGGCTGCTCCGCGACGCGGTGCTGTCGCGCAAGAACCTCCTCGTCACCGGCGCCGGAGGCACCGGCAAGACCACCCTGCTCGCGGCGCTCCTCGCCGAGGCGCCCGACCGCGAGCGGCTCGTCATCATCGAGGATGTCGCGGAACTCGACGTGTCGCACCCGCATGTGATCTCGCTGGAGGCGCGGCAGGCGAACCTCGAGGGCACGGGGCGCATCGGCCTGGACGCGCTGCTCCGGGAAGCGCTGCGGATGCGCCCGGATCGGCTGGTCGTGGGGGAGTGCCGGGGCGCCGAGCTCCGTGAGCTCCTCGCCGCGCTCAACACCGGGCACGACGGGGGAGCGGGCACGTTGCACGCGAACTCGGTGGACGACGTCCCGGCCCGGCTGGAGGCGCTCGGCTCGATCGCCGGCATGTCCGCGGACGCGGTGGCGCGGCAGGCGGTCAGTGCCTTCGATCTCGTCGTGCACCTCGAGCGGCGCGCGGGCTCGCGACGGCTCGGCGGCATCGGCCGCTTCCAGCTCGACGAGACCGGGCGACTCGCGGTGGAGGCGGAGTGAGCGTCGGTGCGCGGCTTCGCGCACTCCGCTCAGCCGGCCGCGTCGACGAGTCCGCGAGCACCGATCGGGTCGTCGCGCTCGCCGAACGCCTCGCCGTTCTGCTGGCCGCGGGCGTCTCCGCACCGATCGCGTGGCGGCAGCTCGCGTCCGACGACGCTGCCGAGCCCGCGACTCGAGCCGCGGCGGTGGCCGCCGAGGAGGGCGAGCCCGTCGCGGCCGCCATCCGGCGGGCGACTCGGAACGACGATCCGGGTCGGCCCGGGCGGGGATGCGGTGCCCGCCGCGGGCGTCCCCCTGCGGAGGCCGGTGCGACCGGCGCGTGGGCGGCCGTCGCTGCGGCGTGGGAGGTGGCGAACGCGACCGGGGCGCCGCTGGCACTGAGCCTCAGGGAGCTCGCGGCTGCGCTTCGAGACGACGCGCACCTCCGACGCGAGGTGCGGGCCGCGCTCGCCGGGCCGAAGGCCAGCGCGAGGCTGGTCACCGCGCTTCCCGCCATCGCCGTCGTGCTCGGGCTCGCGATGGGCTTCGACACGGTCGGCATCCTGTTCGGCAACCCGCTCGGCTGGGCGTGCCTCGCCGTCGGCGGCGGCCTTCTGTGGGCGGGCGCCCGATGGAACCGCGCGCTCGCCGCGCGCGCCGCACCGCCGTCCGCGTCCCCCGGCCTCGAGTTCGACCTGCTGGCGATCGCCATGTCGAGCGGCGCATCGCTCGACGCGGCGACCGAGGTGACCCGGCGGGCCATGCGCGAGCACCTCCCGTCCGCGTCCGACGCCGGAGCGGACATCGCGGCCACCGTCCGGCTGGCATCCGAAGCCGGCGCTCCCATCGCCGAACTGCTCCGGTCGGAGGCCGCGCGCCGACGGCGGACCGCACGGACGGACGGTGCCACGCGCGCCGCCGCGCTCGGTGTGCGACTCATGCTCCCGCTCGGGGCCTGCATCCTGCCGGCCTTCGTGCTCCTCGGGGTCGCGCCCCTCATGATCTCGGTCGTCACGGGCACCCTCGGCGGTGCTTCGTGAGGTCCGCTCCGACTCGTGCCGACCAGCGGCCGCCCCGCGGCCATCGACGAAAGGATCCGCCATGTCCCGACCTTCCGGTGCCGCTCGTGCCGTCCAGGCATCCGACGCCACACCCAGCGCGAACCCCGCGTCCGCGACCCGCCGGGCCGGCGCGTCACGACGCCTCAGCAGTCGCCCGGCTCGCCTGCTCCGCCGGCTGGTCGGCGAACGAGGTGCCGCGACCGCGGAGTACGCCGTCGCCACGATGGCGGCCGTCGGCTTCGCCGGCCTCCTCGTCATCATCCTGCGGGGTGACGAGGTGCGCGGCATCCTCACCGATCTCGTGCGGAATGCGCTCACGGTGGGCTGATGATCGCGGCAGTGCGACCGCGGAGCTCGCGGTCGCACTGCCCGCGGTCGCGCTCGTGCTGGCGCTCTGCCTCGGCGCGGTGCACGTCGTGGGGCGGCAGGTCCGGCTCACGGATGCCGCCGCCGACGCAGCCCGGGCGCTCGGCCGGGGCGATTCAGCGGATGTCGCGGGCGGCATTGCCGAACGGGTCGCGGGCGGAGGGGTCGGGATGACCGTGTGGGACGAGACGCCGCTCGTGTGCGCTCGACTCACCGCGACCGCCGGCGGCCTCCTCGGCGGGATCTCGCTGAGCGCTGAATCGTGCGCCGTCGCGGGCGGCGGATGATGGGCGTCGGCGCCGCCGTACGGGTGAGCGAACGCGGCGCCGGCTCGGTGCTCGCCTTGGCGCTCGTCGGGGCCGTGGTCGCCGTCACGCTCGGCCTCGTCCCGGTGCTCGCCGTCTTCGTCGAGTCGCAGCGTGCGGCCAACGCGGCGGACGCGGCGGCGCTCGCCGCGGCGGACGCCGTGTCCGGAGCCGTCGCGGGCGAGCCGTGTGCGCTGGCCGCGACGGTGGCCGCGCGGAACGGAGCGCGGCTCACCGGGTGCACGGGGGGCGACGATGGGGAAGCGACGGTCGCGGTGGTGGTCGAGGCCCTCGTCTTCGAGGTCACGGCTCGGGCACGGGCCGGTCCGGCTCCAGCGCCTCGCCGCCGTGCGCGCGCCCGGGGTACCCCCTGGCCGCGTCTCAGTCGAAGACGGTCTCGATGAACCGGTACTCGACGGCGGTGGGCCGGCCGTCGCCCTCGGTGGTGAACTCGAGGCCGCCGCCGCGCGTATAGACGTAGCGCTTGCCCGGATCGGCGTGCAGTTCGAGACGGGGCTGCGGGTCCCCGGTCTCGGCGAAGGCGGTCGCGACGGTCTTGCCCTCGAGCGGTCCGTCGATCAACTTGGCGGTGTACGAGCCGGCGGATGACGTGTCCATGCGGCCCATTGTCCTCCGCTTGCCGGTGTCCGCAAGGGGCCCCGACCACCTCCTGCGGCGAGGCGATCGCGGGCCGATCGACCGGGTGGAGGCGGTGCGCTCCCGGCTCCGGTGTGTATGGTGTGGCTGTCGGCGCGACATCCCGCCGATTGACGGCACACCGCTCGGGGGCGCGGAAATCGTGCGTTCTCGCTTTCGAATGGAATCAGAGGAGTCTGTGTCAGGCGCGAAGAAGTTGGTCATCGTCGAGTCGCCGACCAAGATGCGGTCCATCGCCCAGTACCTTGGCGACGGCTACGAGGTGCTGTCGTCGGTCGGGCACATCCGCGACCTGATCGAGCCCAAGAACCTGCCTGCCGAGCTGAAGAAGGGCTCGCTCGGCAAGTTCTCGGTCGACGTCGAGAACGGCTTCGAGCCGTACTACGTCGTCTCGGATGCCAAGAAGAAGACGGTCGCCGAACTCAAGCGCGCCCTCAAGGACGCTGACGAGCTCCTGCTCGCCACCGATGAAGACCGCGAGGGCGAGGCCATCGCGTGGCACCTGCTGCAGGAGCTGAAGCCCAAGGTGCCCGTGCGGCGCATGGTGTTCCACGAGATCACCAAGGACGCGATCCTCGCCGCGAAGGACCGGACGCGCGACCTCGACACTTCGCTCGTCGACGCGCAGGAGACCCGGCGCATCCTCGACCGGCTGTACGGGTACGAGGTCTCTCCGGTGCTCTGGCGGAAGGTCGGCCCCGGCCTCTCCGCCGGCCGTGTGCAGTCGGCCGCGACGCGCCTCGTCGTCGACCGCGAGCGCGAGCGGCTCGCGTTCGTCGCGGCATCCTATTGGGACCTCGTCGGCCGGTTCTCCGGAGCCGGCTCCTCGTTCGACGCCCGTCTCGTGCGACTGGCCGGCGAGCGGGTCGCCACCGGACGCGACTTCGACGACGCCGGCCGGCTCACCGGCAAGGCCGTCGTCCTCGACGAGGCGACCGCGACGGCGCTCGCCGAGGCGCTCCGCGACGACACGGTCGCCCGCCGCGTCTCGAAGGTGGAGTCCAAGCCGTACTCGCGCCGCCCGGCCGCGCCTTTCACGACGTCGACGCTGCAGCAGGAGGCCGCGCGCAAGCTCCGCCTCTCCGCGCGCGACACCATGCGGGTCGCCCAGTCGCTCTACGAGAACGGCTACATCACCTATATGCGCACCGACTCGTCGTCGCTGTCGCAGCAGGCGATCACGGCGGCCAGGACGCAGGCGACGAAGCTCTACGGCGCCGACTCGGTGCCCGAAAAGCCCCGCGCCTACGCCGGCAAGTCGAAGAACGCGCAGGAGGCGCACGAGGCGATCCGCCCGTCGGGCGAGGTGTTCCGCACCCCGGCGGAGGTGGAGGGGCAGCTCCGCGGCAGCGAGTTCAAGCTGTACGACCTCATCTGGAAGCGCACCGTCGCCTCCCAGATGGCCGACGCCAAGGGCCACACGGCGACCGTCACCATCGAGGTCGGGCCGACGTCGCGGGATGCCGCGACCCCGGAGGCCGCCACGGCGCCCGTCGCGGGAACCGTCGCGGAGTTCACGGCCAGCGGCACCGTCATCACCTTCCGCGGCTTCCTCGCCGCCTACGAGGAGGGCCGCGACGAGGAGCGCAACGGCGACGACACGCCTGGCGAGGCCAAGCTGCCGCCGCTCGAGGAGGGCCAGCAGGTCGGCCTCGACGACCTCGAGGCGAAGGGTCACGAGACCTCGCCGCCGCCGCGCTACACCGAGGCGAGCCTCGTGAAGCGCCTGGAGGAGCTCGGCATCGGCCGCCCCTCGACCTTCGCGTCGATCATCTCGACGATCCTCGACCGCGGATACGTCACCCAGCGCGGCCAGGCGCTCGTGCCGAGCTGGACGGCCTTCTCGGTCGTGCGCCTCCTGGAGGAGCACTTCGGCGACCTCGTGCAGTACGACTTCACCGCCGAGATGGAGGACGACCTCGACCGGATCGCCTCCGGCGAGGCCGACCGCGTCGACTGGCTGAACGAGTTCTACTTCGGCGGCGACAAGCACAAGGGCCTGCGGCAGATCGTCGACAACCTCGGCGACATCGACGCGCGCGAGATCAACTCCGTCGAGATCGCGCCAGACATCACGCTGCGGATCGGCAAGTACGGCCCCTACCTCGAGACGCCGGCCGAGGATGCCACGCCCGATGCGCCTCCTCGCCGGGTGAACCTGCCCGAGGGCCTCGCGCCCGACGAGCTCACCGCCGAGAAGGCGCGCGAGCTCATCGACGCACCGGTGCAGAGCGACCGGGTCCTCGGTCTGAACCCCGAGAACGGCAAGCAGGTCGTGGTGAAGGACGGCCGGTTCGGCCCGTACGTCACCGAGCTCGAACCGGAGCCCGAGGCGGCCGAGGCATCCGTCGACCCCGCGAGCGGCGAGGTGACGGAACCTGCGAAGCCGAAGCGGGGTGCGAAGAAGGCGGCCGCGCCGAAGCCTCGCACCGCGTCGCTGTTCAAGTCGATGCAGATCGAGGAGGTCGATCTCGCCACGGCGCTGAAGCTGCTCGATCTGCCCCGGGTCGTCGGTACCGATCCCGAGTCGGGCGAGGAGATCACCGCGCAGAACGGCCGGTACGGCCCGTACCTGAAGAAGGGCGCCGACACCCGAACGCTTCCGAGCGAGGACGCGATCTTCGAGATCGACCTGGCGGGCGCACTCGAGCTGTACGCCCAGCCGAAGTACGGCGCACGCCGCGCCTCCAGCGCCCTGAAGGAGTTCGACGCCGACCCCGTGAGCGGCAAGCCGGTGAAGGTGAAGGACGGGCGGTTCGGCCCGTACGTCACCGACGGCACGACGAACGCCACCATCCCGCGCGGCGAGAACGTCGAGGACCTCACCTTCGAACGCGCGATCGAGCTCCTGCAGATCAAGCGCGACAAGGGGCCGGCGGCGCCGCGGACGAAGCGGGCGACCTCGAAGTCGGGTGCGAAGACCACGGCGAAGACCGCCGCGAAGACGACGACCCGGAAGTCGGCGCCGAAGAAGAGCCAGGCGTGAGCCGCGGACTCTTCATCACGCTGGAGGGCGGCGACGGATCGGGCAAGTCCACGCAGGCCGAGCTGCTGCGCGACTGGCTGACCGCCGAAGGGCGCACCGTCGTGCGCACCCGGGAGCCCGGCGGCACCGACGTCGGCGTCGAGATCCGCGAACTGGTGCTGCACCACCGCGGCGACATCGACCCGCGTGCCGAGGCGCTGCTCTACGCCGCCGACCGTGCGCACCACGTCGCCACGCTCGTCCGCCCGGCGCTCGCGCGCGGCGAGGTCGTCGTGCAGGACCGCTACCTCGACTCGTCCGTCGCGTACCAGGGCGCCGGCCGCGTGCTCGACCCCGTCGAGGTGCGGCGGCTCTCGGAATGGGCGACCGGCGGGCTGCTGCCCGACCTCACCGTGCTGCTCGACCTCGACGCGGAGACGGCACGAACCCGGCTCGACGCCGCCCGCACCCGGTACGACCGACTCGAGGCCGAGGCATCCGAGTTCCACGACCGGGTCCGCCGCGCCTATCTCGACCTCGCGCGCGACGAGCCGGATCGGTTCCTCGTCGTCGACGCGGCACGGCCCGTCGAGGAGATCGCCGCGGAGATCCGCGAGCGCGTCCGCGCGCTCCGATGAGCCGGCCGCGCCCCAGCGGCCGAAGCGCGTCGCCGGCTGCGGGTAGCGTGGACGCGTGAGCGTGTGGAGCGAGCTGACCGGGCAGGATGCCGCGATCGCGACGTTCCGCCAGGCCGCCGCAGCGGCCGTGGGAGCGGCGGATGCCTCGGCCGAGGCATCCCGCCAGATGACGCACTCGTGGCTCATCACGGGCCCGCCCGGGTCGGGGCGCAGCAACATCGCGTTCGCGTTCGCGACCGCGCTCATCTCCGGTGACCCCGACGGCGACGAGGCGACCCGCATCCAGGTCGAAGCCCGCAGCCACCCCGACCTGCACGTCCTCTCGACCGAGGGCGTCATCATCCGCGTGCACGACGTGCGCGACATCGTCCGGCGGTCGCACTACGCGCCGTCGGTCGGACGGCACCGGGTCATCATCGTCGAAGACGCCGACCGCATGACCGAGCACACCTCGAACGTGCTGCTGAAAGAGCTCGAGGAGCCGCCCGAGCGGACGGTGTGGCTGCTCTGCGCGCCGAGCGACGCCGACCTCATCCCGACGATCCGCTCGCGCGTGCGCACCGTCCGGCTGCAGGTGCCCTCCGTCGACGACGTCGCGGCGCTCCTCGTCCGGCGCGATGGTGTCGACCCCGCCGTCGCCGAACGCGCGGCTCGTGAGGCCCAGAGCCACATCGGCATGGCGCACCGGCTCGCCACGAGCGATGAGGCCCGCCTCCGCCGCGAGGAGACCCTGCGGCTGGCGCTCGGCGTGCGATCGGCATCCGGTGCCGTGCGGACCGCGGCACGTCTCCTCGAGATCGCCGGCGACGACGCGAAGGCGATCACCGAGCTGCGCGACGCCGAAGAGCGCGAGCACGCCCTCCGCTCGCTCGGGCTCAACCCCGGGCAAGCCATCCCGCCCGCGCTCCGCGCGCAGATCAAGACCCTCGAAGACGACCAGAAGCGCCGCGCCACACGGAGCCTGAGAGACGGCATCGACCGCATCCTCGTCGACCTCGCCTCGCTCTTCCGCGATCTGCTCGTGCTGCAGCTCGACGCCGGGGTCGCGCTCGTCAACCGTGAACTCGAGCCCGAGCTCCGGCAGGCCGCGTCCGCGTCGACGCCGGCGCAGACGCTCGGCACGCTCGACGCCATCCAGGAGGCCCGCACTCGGATCGAGGGCAACGTGCAGCCCGTGCTCGCGCTCGAGGCCATGCTCGTCTCAGCCATCCGCAGACCAGAACGGGGAGCCGCATGAGCCGGCGGAAGAAGACCACCGGGGCGCTCGCGGCGCTCGCGACCGCAGCCGTGCTGCTGCTGAGCGGCTGCGTGCCGTCGTTCCTGCAGCCGCCCGCGCCCACCTCCACGCCGACCGGGGAGGAGGTCGCGCCCGAGCTCGAGCCGTTCTATCACCAGGTGCTCGAGTGGGAGCAGTGCGGCGACCGGCTGGGATGCACCACCGCCACGGCGCCCCTCGACTGGGACGACCCGTCGGCCGGCGAGATCGAGCTCGCACTCGTGCGGCACGTCGCCACGGGCGACCGCATCGGGTCGCTGCTGGTCAACCCGGGCGGCCCCGGTGCCTCGGGCTACGACTTCGTGCACGACTCGCTCGACTACGCCGTCGGACAGCCCCTGCAGGAGCGCTTCGACGTGGTCGGCTTCGACCCCCGCGGGGTAGGCCGATCGTCGGCCGTCGCCTGCTACGACGCGGCGGAGATGGACGAGTACCTGTACGGCATCCCCGAGAACGCGCGGGGCACCGACGCCTGGATCGAGGAGGTCGGGCAGGCGCAGGCCGACTTCGGCGCCGCCTGCGCCGACCGGACCGGCGAGCTGCTCGCGAACGTCGACACCGTGAGCGCTGCGCGCGACCTCGACCTGCTGCGCGCCGTGCTCGGCGACGAGCAGCTGCACTACCTCGGGTACTCCTACGGCACCTTCCTCGGTGCGACGTACGCCGGCCTCTACCCCGAGCACGTCGGGCGACTCGTGCTCGATGGCGCCATCGATCCGGCCGCGAGCCTCACCGAGGTGTCCGCGGCGCAGGCCGTCGGCTTCGAAGAGGCCCTCCGTGCCTACCTCGACGACTGCCTCGCCACCGACGACTGCCCGTTCACCGGCAGCACCGACGAGGCGATGGACGAGATCGGCGCGCTCATCGCGTCCGTCGGCGAGAGCCCGCTCCGGGGCACCGACGGGCGCATGGTCGGGTCGGACACGTTCATCACCGCGATCATCTACCCGCTGTACAGCCCCGAGAGCTGGTCGTATCTCGACGATCTCTTCACCTCCGTGCAGTTCGGGGAGGCGGACCTGGCGCTCGCCCTCGCCGACGGCTACAACGGCCGCGACGCCGACGGCACCTACCTCGACAATTCCAGCGAGGCGTTCACCGCCATCAATTGCCTCGACTACGAGCCGCTCGTCGGCATCGACGCCGTCCGGGCCTCCGCCGCCGAGATCGCGGCCGCGGCGCCGCTCATCGGGCCGTACTTCGGCGCCCCGAGCTGCACCGACTGGCCCGTCCCGAGTGAGGCGGTGCGGGCTCCCATCCACGCCGAGGGCGCGGCCCCGATCCTCGTCGTCGGCACCACCGGCGACCCGGCCACGCCGTACGACTGGGCGGTCTCGCTCGCCGACCAGCTGGAGAGCGGCGTGCTCGTCAGCTACGACGGCGAGGGGCACACGGCGTACAACAAGTCGAACGCCTGCGTCGACGACGCCGTCGAGCGGTACCTCATCGAGGGTGTCGCGCCCGGCTCGGACCCGAACTGCTGACCGTGAACGCGCCGCAGCATCCGGGCGGTTCGCGGGTGCCGCGGGTGGTCATGAGCGTCTGGA
Organism: Agromyces sp. G08B096; assembly: GCF_040267705.1. Lineage (NCBI taxonomy): Bacteria > Bacillati > Actinomycetota > Actinomycetes > Micrococcales > Microbacteriaceae > Agromyces > Agromyces sp. G08B096. Next base: position 2,562,715 of record NZ_CP158374.1, on the reverse strand, counting down.
AAACCCGCTACTATTGATGCTCGTGCCACGGTGCGCCTCGCGCCCCGGTGTCACGCCGCCTTAGCTCAGTCGGCAGAGCGATTCACTCGTAATGAATAGGTCGTGGGTTCGATTCCCACAGGCGGCTCCACCATGATGGGCCCGGAGAGATCCGGGCCCATCGTCGTTCGAGGGCCCGTCGTCTCAGCGCCCATCATCGTTCGAGGGCTCGTGATCGCGTCCGTCCACCGTGGTCCAGCCCGCATGTCGTCGCGGGTCCGCGTCGTCAGGACGACCCTCCGCCCGCCGATAGGCTGGCGCGCATGACGGAACGACTGCGCTGGGGCATCCTCGCGACGGGCGGCATCGCCCACGCTTTCACGACCGACCTGAAGCTCAACGGCTTCGACGTGCGTGCGGTGGGTTCGCGGCGGCAGGAGGCGGCCGACGCGTTCGCCGCGGCGCACGAGATCCCCACGGCGTACGGCAGCTACGAGCAGCTCGTCGCCGACCCGGAGGTCGACGCGATCTACGTCTCGACGCCGCATCCGTTCCACGCGGAGAACGCCGCCCTCGCGATCGAGGCCGGCAAGCACGTGCTGGTCGAGAAGCCGTTCACCCTGAACGCCGCCGAGGCGCAGCGCGTCGCCGACCTCGCGGCCGAGCGCGGGGTGCTCGTCCTCGAGGCCATGTGGACGCGCTACCTGCCGCACATGGTCCGGCTGCGCGAGATCATCGCCGAGGGGACGCTCGGCGATGTGCGCACGCTCATCGCCGACCACACGCAGAAGATCACCGACGACCCGGCGCACCGCATCAACGCGCTCGAGCTCGGCGGCGGTGCGCTGCTCGATCTCGGCATCTACCCGATCTCGTTCGCCTGGGACCTCTTCGGCGCTCCGCGCACCATCCAGGCGACCGCCACGTTCAAGGGCACTGGCGCCGACGCGCAGATCGCGACGATCTTCGGTTACGACGGCGCCAGGGTCGCGCTGACTGTCTCGGCGAGCGACACCCGCGGGCCGAACACGGCGAGCATCATCGGCACCGAGGCGCGCATCGACATCGACCCCATCTGGTACACGCCGACGACCTTCCGCGTGGTGTCGCACGACGGGTCGGTGCTCGAGGAGTACCGGTCCGAGGTGACCGGCCGGGGGATGCATTACCAGGCGGAGGCCGTCGAGCGCCTCGTCGCCGCGGGCACGCTGGGCGGCGACGTGCTGCCCATCGCGGAGACCGTCGCCATCATGGGCACGCTGGACGCCATCCGCGAGCAGATCGGGCTGCGCTACCCCGGCGAGTGACCCGCCGTCCCGGCGCATGGGAGCCGCCGCTCACCGCGGTGGAGCCTGGCGGAAGCCGAGGCTGCCTCGGGGTTCTTTCGGGTTGCCTTCCTAGAATGCCCGGGTGAGCGAAGAGACGGATGCCCCGCGCGACGCGCCGGAACCCGTCGACCCCGCAGAGCCGTCGACGCCCGACGGCCCGCCCGCAGGGCGGGGAGGCATCCTCACACGGCTGACCGCGTTCACGCGACGGCACCGCCTGCCCGTCGCCATCGGCGGCGGCGTGCTCGCCGTGACCCTCCTCGGCGGCGGCGCGCTGGCCGCGGGGATGGGCGTCGGCAACGCGGGGGCGACCGTCGCGCCGGCCACGGCCGAGCCGAGCCCGACGCCCACCCCCACCGTCGACCCGGGCCGGCCCGTCCCGGCAGCCCTCCCGGCAGCGGCGCGCGTGCGCACCTGCTCCGTCGCCGACCGGGCCGCCGACCCACGGCTGGCGAACTTGCAGGCGCAGGTCGTGAATGCCGCGACCGGCGAGGTGCTGTACGACCGCGGCGGCACGACGCCCTCGCGCACCGCGAGCGTCATGAAGGTGCTGACCTCCGCGGCGGCGCTGTCGGTGCTGGGCCCCGACTACCGGGCCGCGACGACCGTCGTGACGGGCGCCGAGCCGGGCTCGGTCGTCCTGGTCGGCGGCGGCGATGTGACGCTCTCGCGGACGCCGAGCGGCACCGAGACGGTGTATCCGGGGGCCGCCCACCTCGACGACCTCGCCGCTCAGGTGCGTGCGGCGTGGGCGGCGGACCCGTCGAACCCGCCGCTCACGAAGCTCATCCTCGATGCGAGCGCGTTCGGCGGCGATGAATGGCATCCGACGTGGGATCCGGTGGAGCGCGAGGACGGCTACATGTCGCAGATCACCGCGCTCCAGGTCGACGGCGACCGCGACGACCCCGGCGCGAACACGTCGTGGCGCAGCACCGACCCCATCGGGCGGGCCGGCGACGCGTTCGCCGCAGAGCTCGGCGGCATCGCGAGCATCGAACGCGGCACGGCGCCGGCAGGTGCCGCGCAGCTCGGCCAGGTGTCGTCGCCGACGGTCGCGCAACTCGTCGACAAGGCCCTCGTGGTCTCCGACAACAGCGTCGCCGAGATGCTCGCGCGGCTCGTCGCGATCGAGACCGGTGCGGGCAACACCTTCGACGCCATCAACGCCGGGGTGCTCGAGGGACTCCAGGCCTACGGCGTCGACACGACGGCGGTCGTGGTCGTCGACGGGTCCGGGCTGTCGGACTCGAACGCCGTGCCGCCGTCGTACCTGACCCGGCTGTTCGTGAAGATCAACGCGCGCGAGGGGAACCTCGGCGTGATCATGGACGGCCTGCCGGTCTCCGGTGTGCGGGGGTCGCTGTCGTACAGCGACCGCTTCGCGGGCGAGAACGCGGTCGCCGACGGCGCCGTGTTCGCCAAGACCGGGTGGATCGAGACCGGGTACACGCTCGCGGGCGTCGTCCACGCGCAGGACGGCAGCACGCTCACGTTCGCCGTGTACGCGCTCGGCGACGTGACCGACGAGGCGAAGCAGGCGATCGACACGCTCACGACCGGGTTCTTCCTCTGCGGCGACAACCTCGGCAACTTCTGACGCCCCCCGGGTGACGCGCGGCCGCATTACTCGCGGAACGCCGGGCGCGTCCGCCACCCGAAGGGGGACAATGAAAGCATGACCAAGGCACTCCTCATCGTCGACGTGCAGAACGACTTCACCGAGGGCGGCGCCCTCGGGGTCGACGGCGGCGCCGCCGTCGCCTCCGGCGTGACCGACCTGCTCGCCGCCCATGGCGACGAGTACGCGCTCGTCATCGCGTCGCGCGACTGGCACGACGCCGACAACGACAACGGCGGGCACTTCGCCACGGCCGGCGACCCCGACTTCGTCGAGACCTGGCCCGAGCACTGCGTGGCCGGCACCGACGGTGCCGAGTATCACCCGTCCCTCGACACCTCCGGCGTCCACGCGCACATCAGGAAGGGGCAGGGCAAGCCCGCCTACTCGGCGTTCGAAGGTGTCGACGACGAGGGACGCACCGTCTCGCAGCTGCTCGACGAGCACGGCGTCACCGACGTCGACGTCGTGGGCATCGCGACCGACTACTGCGTCCGCGCGAGCGCACTCGACGCCGTGGAGCACGGCCGACACGTCCGCATCTTCACCGACCTCGTCGCCGGCGTCGCACCGGAGTCGTCGGAGCGCGCGCTCGCCGAGCTCGCGCACGCTGGCGCGGTGCTCGCGGAGTCGTCGGTGCTCGCCGAGTCGCCCGTGCCCCAGGAGGAGCGCTCGGACGAGGCATCCGAGTGATCATCGCGGGCGCGCCCGACGTGCCGACGCTGCACGCCGAGGCGCCCGACGGTGTCCTCGTGGCGTACCGCAGGTTCGCCGGCGAGCGTGCGACGGACGCCGCGGATGCCGCTCCGCCCGTGCTGCTCGTGCACGGCTTCGCGACGACGGCGCGAGTGACGTGGGAGGGCACGGGCTGGGTTCGCGCGCTGCAGGCGGCCGGCCGTGACGTGATCGTCACCGATCTGCGGGGGCATGGCGACAGCGACAAGCCGGTGGACGCGGCGTCGTACGGGCGCGACCGGTTGGGCGACGACCTCGTCGCCGTGCTCGACTCCGCCGGCGTCGAGGTCGTGGATGCCGTCGGCTATTCGCTGGGCGGTCGCATCGTGTCCGCGCTGACGGGCCGGGCGAGCGGGCGCGTCCGTCGCGTCGTGATCGGCGGCGCCGGCCCGAGCGAGCTGTTCGCCACCTGGGATCCGGAGGAGGCGCGCGGCCTGCTGCTCCGCGGAGCGCCGCCGCGGAACCCGGTCATCGCGCAGGTCCTCCGTCCGGCCCTCGAGAGCGGGGCCGACCGTGAGGCGCTGCTCGCCTGCATCGAGGGCATCGCGGGCGCGCCGCTGGAGCTGCCGAGCGAGCTTGCCGCGCTCTTCGTCGTCGGCGAGCTGGATCCGGTTCCGGCGGGCGTCGAGCAGCTCGCCCGTGATCGAGGCAGCGACGTGATCACGGTGCCCGGCCGCGACCACGTCTCGACGCTCACCAGTCGCACCTTCAAGGACGCGGCGATCGGGTTCCTCGCCGGCTGACGGCTCGCCCGCGTCACCCGGGCCGGGTAGGGTGGCTCCCGGCGCGAGATCCGTTGCCGTCCCCCACTTCATCACTCAGGGAGTCTTCATGTCCACGCGCTCCGCCGCGCCCATGCTCGCCCTCGCCGCCATCGCCGGCCTTCTGCTCACCGGCTGCGCCGCGGGCACGGACTCGACGGCCGACACGAAGCCGGCCGCGACGGCCGAGGAGTCGACCGCCGCCGAGGCCCCGGCCGAGCAGTCGATCGCCGAGGCCTGCACCGAGCTGCAGACCACGCTCAACGAGTCGGCCACCGCCCTGCAGGACGGCATGTCGACCTTCTCGCAGGACCCGGCCGCGGCCGTGGCCGCGCTCACGTCGTTCGCCGACGAGTTCGAGGCCGTCCGCGCCGAGCTTGGCAACGCCGAGGTGAAGGCCCAGGCCGAGGCCGCGGGCGCGAAGCTCGACGAGATGATTGTCGCGCTCGAGGCCGGCGTCGCCGACCCCGCTGCGTTCGACGCGACCGCCTTCCTCACGACGGCGCAGGGCGTGCAGACCGAGCTTGTCGCCATCGGCGAGCTCTGCACGCAGTAACCAACCTCACACGACGGGGGTGCGACGCCGCGGCGTCGCACCCCCGTCGTCGTCTGCGAAGCCTAGAGCGTGTTGCCGAGCTTGAAACCCTGCTCCTCGTCGCCCTTCCGCGTGTACGAGAAGCCGTCGGCCCCGATCGTGACCTCCATCTCGCTGTCGTCGGTCCGGGCGACGACGGGCTTCGGGTTCCCGTCGAGGTCGAGCACGAGCGAGGCCTCGGTGTACCAGCTCGGCACGACCGGGTTGCCCCACCAGTCGCGGCGCTGGTTGTCGTGGACGTCCCACGTGACGACCGGGTTGTCGGGGTCGCCGGTGTAGTAGTCCTGCGTGTAGATCTCGACGCGGTGCCCGTCGGGATCGCGCAGGTACAGGTAGAAGGCGTTCGAGACCCCGTGCCGGCCGGGCCCGCGCTCGATCGCGTCGGAGCGCCGGAGCGCGCCGAGCTTGTCGCAGATCGCGAGGATGTTGTGCTTCTCGTGCGTGGCGAACGCGACGTGGTGCATGCGGGGGCCGTCGCCGCCGGTCATCGCCGTGTCGTGGACCGTGGGCTTCCGACGCATCCATGCCGCGTAGACGGTGCCCTCTTCGTCTTGGATGTCCTCGGTGACGCGGAAGCCGAGCGACTGCATGAAGTTCACGGCGCGCGGCACGTCGGGCGTGACCTGGTTGAAGTGGTCGAGGCGCACGAGCTCGCCCGGCGTGTGCAGGTCGTAGCGCCACGAGAGCCGCTCGACGTGCTCGGTCTGGTGGAAGAACTCGTACGGGAAGCCGAGCGGGTCCTCGACGCGCACCGAATCGCCGATGCCCGTCGTGAAGCCGTCGGAGCGTCGCTCGACGCGGCAGCCGAGCTCGGAGTAGAAGGCAACGGCCTTGTCGAGGTCCTCGGGCGTGCGCACGCGGTAGGAGAAGGCGGCCACGGCGGCCACCGGCCCCTGGCGGAGGACGAGGTTGTGGTGGATGAACTCCTCCGTCGAGCGGAGGTAGATCGCCTCGTCGTCCTCCTCCGTGACGTACAGGCCGAGCACGTCGACGTAGAACTCGCGCGAGGCGGCGAGGTCGGTGACGACGAGCTCCATGTACGCGCAGCGCAGGATGTCGGGGGCCGGCACCGACGGCGTCGGCACCGGGTCGTCGCTCCGGATCGGGGCCTCCTGGCTCACGTAGAAGCCCGAGGAGGTGAGGGTCATGTCGTCGCGGCGGGTCATGCGGGGGCGTCCTTGCCTGGGATCGAGCGGGGGAGCGGCGCGGCTCAGCGGGGGTCGGGGTCGTCGAGGTCGGATGCCTCGTGCGGGTCCTGCTTGCCGAACGTGGGGTTGTGGGGGGCGCCGAGGGTGATGTGCACGCTCTGCTGGTCGGTGTAGAAGTCGATCGACCGGTAGCCGCCCTCGTGGCCGAGGCCGGAGGCCTTGACCCCGCCGAACGGCGTCCGGAGGTCGCGCACGTTGTTCGAGTTCAGCCACACCATGCCGGCCTCGACGGCCTGCGCGAACGTGTGCGCGCGCTTCAGGTCGTTCGTCCAGACGTAGGCGGCGAGGCCGTACTTCGTGTCGTTCGCGAGCGCGAGCGCCTCCTCCTCGGTGTCGAAGGGGGTGATCGCGACCACGGGGCCGAAGATCTCCTCCTGGAAGATCCGGGCGTCGGGGGCGACGTCGGCGAAGACGGTCGGGGCGACGTAGTTGCCCGTAGGGAAGCCTTCGGGGCGGCCTCCGCCGGCGACGAGCCGCCCTTCGGTCTTGCCGAGTTCGACGTAGCTCATCACCTTGTCGTAGTGCTCGGGGTGCACGAGTGCGCCGACCTCGGTGTCGGGGTCGCTCGGGTGCCCGACCTTCACGCGCGTCGCCTGCGCCGCGTAACGCTCGACGAACTCGTCGTACACCTCGCGCTGCACGAGGATGCGGCTGCCGGCGGTGCAGCGCTCTCCGTTCAGCGAGAACACGCCGAAGATGCACGCGTCGATCGCGACGTCGAGTTCGGCGTCGGCGAACACGACGGCGGGGCTCTTGCCGCCGAGCTCCATCGAGAGGCCCTTCAGGTAGGGCGCCGCGTTGGCGAAGATGATCTGCCCGGTTCGGCTCTCGCCGGTGAACGAGATGAGCGGCACGTCGGGATGCTTCACCAGCGCGTCGCCCGCCTCCTCGCCGAGGCCGTTGACGAGGTTGAAGACGCCCTTCGGCAGCCCGGCCTCTTCGAAGATGCCGGCCCAGAGCGACGCCGAGAGCGGCGTGAACTCGGCGGGCTTCAGCACGACGGTGTTGCCGGTCGCGAGGGCGGGGCCGAGCTTCCACGACTCGAGCATGAACGGCGTGTTCCAGGGGGTGATGAGCCCTGCGACGCCGATGGGTTTGCGGTTGACGTAGTTCATCTGCCGGCCGGGAACCTTGAAGGCGTCGTCGGACTGGGCGACGATCAGGTCGGCGAAGAAGCGGAAGTTCTCGGCCGCACGGCGGGCCTGGCCGAGCGCCTGCGTGATCGGCAGGCCCGAGTCGAAGGACTCGAGCTCCGCCAGCTGGGCGTCGCGCGACTCGACGAGGTCGGCGATCCGGTGCAGCACGCGTGAGCGCTCGCGGGGCAGCATCCTCGGCCACGGCCCCTCGCGGAAGGCGCGGCGGGCGGCGGCGACGGCGGCGTCGACGTCGGCCTGCTGGCCGGCCGCAGCCTGCACGTAGGTCTCGTTCGAGACCGGGTCGAGCACGTCGAACGTCTCGCCGCCCATCGAGTCGACGAATTCGCCGTCGATGTAGTGGCGGATGCGGTCGGGAAGCCCCTCGGGCACGCGGTGGGTCATCGGTTTCCTCATTCGGCGGCCGCGGCGGCCTCGTGGGCCGGCGCGGAGTGGGCGGGTCGGTGGTCGGACTGGTAGGCGAGCACGGCATCGAGGGTCGCGGTGCGGTGCGCCCGGGCGGCGAGCTCGATCTCGAGCGGGTCGGCCCCGCGCTCGATGAGGGCAACGAGGTGCTCGTGCTCGTCGACCGACGCGCGGGCGCGCCCCGGCACGAAGCTGAACGAGGAGTCGCGCAGCACCCGCATCCGGTTCCAGCCGCGGTGCACGAGGTCGAGCACGTGCGGGTTCGGGCACCCCTCGAACAGCACGGCGTGGAACTCGAGGTTGAGCTCGGTGAAGCGGTGCGGGTCGAAGTCGTCGAGCGTGCGACGCATCCGCTCGTTGATCTCGCGGGCGCGCCGCAGCTGGGCGGCGGTGAGCTCGGGTGCCGTGAGCGCGGTCGCGAAGCCCTCGACGAGGGCGAGCGTCTGCATGGTGTGCAGGTACTCGGTCTCCTTGATGAGCGCGACCTGGGCGCCGACGTTGCGTTCGAAGGTGACGAGGCCCTCGGCTTCGAGGCGCCGGATGGCCTCGCGGACGGGAACGGCCGACACGTCGAGGTCGCCGGCGATCTGGGCGAGCACGAGCCGGTAGCCGGGCACGAAGCGGCCGTCGTCGATGCGTTCGCGGATGAACCGGTACGCCTGCTGCGACTTGCTCTCGGCGCTCATCGCCCGGCCTCGCGTTCGTAGCGGGCGCGCCACTCCGCGTTCATGGGGAACAGCCCGTCGACGGATGCCCCGCCCGCGACCTGCTCGGCGACCCAGGCGTCCTCGCGCTCCTGCGCCTCGGCCTCGGCGAGGACCTCCTCGACGAGGGCCGGGGGGATGACGATGACGCCGTCGCCGTCGCCGACCATGATGTCGCCGGGCTGCACGGCGGCGCCGCCGCAGGAGACGGTGACGTCGGTCTCCCACGGCACGTGCTTGCGGCCGAGGACGCTCGGGTGCGGGCCCTGCGCGTAGACGGGCAGGCCGAGCCCGGCGACGACGTCGGCGTCGCGGACCCCGCCGTCGGTGACGACGCCCGCCGCACCGCGCACGCGGGCCCGCAGCGCGAGGACGTCGCCGACCGTGCCGGTGGTGCGCTCGCCGCGGGCCTCGATGACGATGACCTCGCCCGGCTCGACGGTGTCGAAGGCCTGTTTCTGCGCGTTGAATCCGCCGCCGTGGGACTGGAACAGGTCGGGCCGGAACGGGATGAACCGGAGCGTGCGGGCGGGGCCGACGAGCCGCATGCCCCGGGCGAGCGGCGCGACGCCCTCGACGAAGACGTCGTGGTAGCCGCGCTTCCTGAGCGCGACCGAGAGGGTCGCGACGCCCACGGCGCCGAGCCGGGCCCGCAGGTCGTCGTCGAGGCCGGACGACGAGGGGGACGGCGAGGCGGCGGGCGGCACGTCCGGCGCGGTCGCGCGCCCGGCGGCGACGGCCTCGGCGAGGGCCGCCTCCGACCCCCACGCCTCGACGCGCTGGAGGTCGTCGGCGGCCGGCACCGAGCCGAAGTCGCCGAACGGGACGTCGCCCTGCGTGACCGTGGTGACGAGTCGGCCGGTCGTGGGCGCCCCCGGCGCGGCGGGGGCGTCGACCTCGACTTCGACGACGTCGCCGGGCACGACGACGGAGGATCCCGCGGGGGTGCCGGTGAGGATGACGTCTCCGGTCTCGAGGGTGAGGTGCTGGGAGAGATCGGCGACGAGCCGGCCGAAGTCGAAGAGGAGGGTGTCGGAGGTGTCCTCCTGGACGAGCTCGCCGTTCACCCAGGTGCGCACCCGCCAGTCGCCGGGGCCGATGCCGTCGACGGGGATCGCGACGGGGCCGAGCGGCGTGAAGCCGTCGCCGCCCTTCGAACGGAGGTTGGAGCCCTTGTCGGCCGCGCGGAGGTCGTACAGGCCGAAGTCGTTCGCGGCCGTGACGGCCGCCACGTGCTGCCAGCCGTCGGCGGGGGTGATGTAGCGAGCGGGCTCGCCGATGATGATCGCGATCTCGCCCTCGAACGCGAGCAGCTCGGTCCCGGCCGGGCGGACGACGGTGCCGCCGGTGCCGGCGAGGGAGCTCTGGGGCTTCAGGAAGTAGCTCGGCTGGGCGGGCGTGCGCCCGCGCTGCGCGGCACGCGAGGGGTAGTTCAGGTGCACGGCGATGATCTTGCCGGGCGTGGCGATGGTGCTCATGGACTCCCTCGTCTGACAATATGTGAAATCGTATACGATTGTGCGAGCCGGGACAAGGTGCTCAATAGCTGGCGGCGCCGGCCTCCCCGGCACCTGCTCCCGGTGCGATGAACCGATCCGCGAGCGCCTCCGACGCGCGCGCGACGATCGCGACATCGGCGCCGACTGCGACGAACGCGGCCCCGGCCGCGAGGTAGCGGTCGGCCTCCTCCGGCACGAACGCGTTGACGCCGGCCGGGGTGCCCGCGCGCGCGGCCGCCTCGAGGGCGCGGATCACCGCGGCCGAGACATCCGGATGCCCCGGCTGCCCGAGCAGCCCCATCGACGCGGCGAGATCCGCCGGCCCGATGAAGACCGCGTCGACGCCGTCGACGGCGGCGATCTCCTCGGCCGCCTCGACCGCGGCCGCGGACTCGATCTGCACCGTGAGGCTGACGGCCGACGAGGCACCCGCCAGGTACCCGGGCACCCGGTTCCAGCGCGACGAGCGTGCGAGCGAGGCGCCCACGCCCCGGATGCCCGCGCCGGGGTAGCGGACGGCGCGCACGAGCTCGCGCGCCTGCTCGGCGGAGTCGACCATGGGCACGAGCAGGTTCTGCGCACCGAGATCGAGCACCTGTTTGATGACCACGGCGTCGCCGAATGGCACCCGCACGACCGGTGCGACGGGGTAGGCCGAGACCGCGTAGAGCTGCGCCAGGATCGACTCCAGCCCGTTGGGGGAGTGCTCGGCGTCGATGAGCACCCAGTCGAGGCCGCTTCCGGCCGCCACCTCGGCCATGATCGGGCTGCCCGAGCACACCCACATGCCGACCAGCGGGCGGTCGGCGGCGGCGAGCCGGGCGGCGAAGGTGTCGGGCAGGGTCAGACGAACCGGCATGAGATGCTCCCGAGGTCGCGGTAGTCGGCGTGGACGGTGTCGCCGCGTTCGACCCACATCGGCCGGGTGAACGACCCGGCGAGGACGATCTCGCCGGCGCCGAGCGACTGGCCGTGCTGGGCGAGCTTGTTCGCGAGCCAGGCGACGCCCATCGCGGGGTGGCCGAGCACCGCGCCGGCGACGCCCGACTCCTCGATGGTCTCGTTGCGCGAGAGCAGGGCACCGACCCACCGGAGGTCGACCTGGTCGGGCTTGACGGGCCGGCCGCCGAGGATCATCGCGCCCATCGCGGCGTTGTCGGAGATGGTGTCGACGATCGTCCGCCCCTCGAGCTCGATGTGCGAGTTCAGCACCTCGAGGGCCGGCACGACGTAGTCGGTCGCCCGCAGCACGTCGAAGATCGTGGTGCCCGGGCCCGCGAGGGGGGCCCCGAGCACGAAGGCGAGCTCGACCTCGATGCGGACGTTGGAGAAGCGGTCGAACTCGAGCACCGAGCCCGATTCGAAGACCATATCGTCGAGGATGGCCCCGTAGTCCGGCTCCGTGATGCCGGTCGCGACCTGCATGACCTTGGAGGTGAGCCCGATCTTCCGCCCGACGAGCCGGGCGCCGTCGGCCTGGCGGCGTTCCACCCAGAGGCGCTGGATGGCGTACGCGTCGTCGACGGTGAGGTCAGGATGACGGGCGGTCAGGAGCGGGACGGTCGTGCGGTCTCGGTCGGCCGCGACGAGCTCGTCGGCGATCGCCTGGATGCGGGCGGGGTCGGGCACGGGGCCTCCACTTCGTCGTGAGCGTCATCCGCGATCGTATCGGACCGGGCGTCGCATTTGGTATCTCAAATCATATACGATACCTGCACTCGCCTCGCGTCGGCAGGCTGGTCGTCACCGGCGCCGCCACGGTGGGATGCCCCGCCCGGGTCGCCCCTCAGCTGTTCACCCGGATGACCTCGTGCTGGTACGGCGCCACGACGGAGCGGGAGATGCGGCAGTCGAGCAGGAGGAACCGGCGCGAGGCGGCGGGTTCCGCAGCCCACGTCGCAAGACGGTCGAGATCTGCCAGCTCGCGCACGACCACGCCCTCGGCCCCGACGGCCGCGGCGAGGGCCGCGAAGTCGGTCTCCGGGATCCGCATCGGCGCCTCGGCGAGGCCCTTGCGACCGTACAGGTGCACCTCGGCGCCGTAGGCGGCGTCGTTCCACACGACCGCGAGCCCGCGCCCCGCCGCCGACCGGACGGCGGACTCGAGGTCGGCGAGCGCCATGAGCCCGCCGCCGTCGCCCGTCGTCAGCACGATCGTCGACTCCGGGCGCGCCATCGCCGCGCCCGGCACGCTCGGGAACCCGAGCCCGATCGACTGATAGGCGGTGCCGACCATGATCATCCGGTCGGGCGAGGCCACCGGCCAGTACATGTTCGCCCAGGCGATGAAGTGCCCACCGTCGGAGACGACGACGCGGTCTTCGGGCAGCAGGCCGGCGATCTTCGCGGCGACGGCGCGCGGGTCGAGCCGGCCGTCCTCGCAGCGGCCGTCGGTGCGCTCGGGCGCCGGCTGCGCGCGAAGCCGCGACACGTCGGCCTGCTCGCGCCAGCCCGAGGTCTCCGCGCCGAGCACGTCGAGCGCCTCGAGCACCGCCCGGGCCACGAGCGCGGCGTCCCCGCGGACGAAGCCGCCGACATGGGGATGCGTCGCCGCCGGCGCCGTGTCGACCTGGAACACGCGAGTGCACGGCGCGAAGAGCTCGCCGAAGCGCATCGTGAACTGGTTGAGGGAGGCGCCGAAGACGACGGCGACGTCGGCCTCGCGCACGAGCTCCATCGCGCCCGCCGCCCCGAACCCGCCCGTCACGCCCAGGTCGTATCGGTGGTCGGGGAAGACGCCGCGGCCGAGCGCCGTCGTCGCCGTGACGGCGCCCGTGGCGTCGGCGAGCTCGCCGAGCACCGGGCCCGCGCCGGCGAGCCACGCCCCGCGCCCCGCGAGCAGGAGCGGGCGGCTCGCGCCCGCGAGCGCCTCGGCGAGCTCTCGCACCACGCCGGCGGCGAACTCGCCCCGCGGCGCGAGCGGCCCCGGCAGGCGCACGGCCGGCGCCGCGGGAACCTCGCCGGCCTCGAGCGCCGCCACGTCGTACGGGATCGCGAGAACGGCCGGCACGCCGTACGCGAGCGCGTGCTCGACCGCGATGACCGTCGTCGCCGCGGCATCCGCCCGGCCCACCGTATACGTGCGCGCACCGACCGCGGAGGCCAGCGCGATCTGGTCGACGTCCCACGGGCGCGGCCCCGAGGTGGGCTCGTCGCCGACGACGAGGACCAGCGGCACCCGCGCCTGCGCCGCCTCGGCGAGAGCGGTCAGCGTGTTCGTGAACCCCGCACCGTACGTCGCCGTCGCCGCCGCGAGTCGTCCGGACGCCCGGAAGTGCGCGTCCGCCGAGACGACGCCGCCCGCCTCGTGACGCACTGCGGTGAATGTCGCATCCGTCTCGCGCTCGAGCGCATCGAGGAACCAAGCGTTTCCATTGCCCATGACCCCGAAGACGTGGTCGACGTGGGCGGCGAGGGTGCGGGCGACGTGGGCGGAGACGGTGGGCATGCTGAAGCCTCTCGAGACGATGACGGATGGGGTTTTCCGTATGTGTCTCGCGCGAGCGGCTCGCCGCCGGTCGGCTTCGTGCCCATTTTTCGAGCACCGGCGGCTCGTTCCGCCTGGACGAGCCGAGTCTACGCGACGGGCTGCCGCCCGCTCAGATCGCCGCCTGCTTCGGCGCGAGCGGCGTCGGCTCCATCGGCTGGTCGTTCGCCGTGAGATCGATGCCGAGGTCGCGGGCGTACACCACGCGCGTCGCGATCGAGACCTCGTCGCCCGTCTCCGTGAGCTCGAACACCCGGCCACCGCGCATCCGGTTCCGCTCCGGGCCGGGCAGGCCGTACGCGCCGAACCCGGTGCCGGGCGCGTAGCCGAGCAGCACCCCGTAGTAGTCGCCGACGTAGTCGTTCACGTGGTCGTGCCCGACGAAGACGCCCTTCACGTCGCCGCGCTCGAGGATCGCGTTGTACATGCCCGAGTTGATCGGCCCGGGGCACTCGTCCTCATTGCGCTCGCCGACGATGCCGTGCCTGGCGCGGCCGCGCGCGGCGTCCGCCTCGGTGCGCGTGTCGACGCCGCCCCACCACATGAAGCGGTGCTCCCACAGCGCGATGTGGATGAACATGAGCCCGGGCAGCTTCCGGCCGAGACGCTGCTCGAGGCGGATCGACTCGTCGCGGTACCAGGCCACCTGGTCCATGCGCAGCCAGTCCCAGGTGGGGTAGCCGGCGAAGTCCTGCCCGTTGATGGAGTCCGGCGCGTAGCGCCCCGAGTCGAGCAGCCACAGCGCGAACGCCTCGCGGCCGCCCTGCGAGGAGCGGATCGGCACGATCGTGTTCCCCGTGCCGGTCACGCCGGCGATGTTCTCGGCGTTGAGGTTGAAGTCGTAGCTGCGGTAGAACTCGAGCATCCCCGCCTCGTCGACGCCCGACTGCGGCAGCGAGTCCTCGTCGTGGTTGCCGTAGGTGACGGCCCACGGGATGCCCCGGCTCTCCATCGGCCAGACGACGTTGTTGATCGCCTGCTTCACGGCCAGCCGGGTCTCGCACCCGCCCGTGATGACGTCGCCGTTGATGAGCGCGAAGTCGGGCTGCTCGGCGTCGAGGGTCTTCTCGATGAGCTCGACCGTCCGGCGGTCGGTGAGTTCGTCGTCCTGGGTGTCGTTGAACTGGACGACCTTGAAGGTGCCGTCGTCGCGGAACCGCAGCTTCGGCGCGCCCCCGGCGGGTCGTCCGGCCGGCGCGGTCTTCGCGGCGCCCTGCGGGGTGGCGTGGGCGGCGCCCGCGGGGATGGCGGCGCCGATCGCGCCGAGCCCTCCGGCGGCGAGGATCGCTCGGCGGCTGAGGCCGGACTGCTCGGTCATGGAGACTCCTTCATCGGTCGGTGCGGTCGAGCTCGTCGCTCGGTGCGGTCGAGCGACGACGGTAGGGCGGCCGGATGTCCCGGGCGCGGCCGGCCGGTGAACGTCCGGCGTCCGGGGCCGGCCGGGCACGGCAGAATGGCGGGGTGAAGACCATCCAGCTGCGCCGGTACACGATCGTCGACGGGGAGTACGAGGCGTTCGTCGCCTGGTGGAAGGAATGGATGCCGCGCGTGCGGCCCGAGGCCGGGTTCGCCATCGAGTTCGCGTACGGCGTGCCCGAGACGAACGAGTTCGTGTGGGCCGTCAGCGCCGAGGGCGACCGCGACGCGTTCGTCGAGCGGGAGGCGGCCTACCTCGTCTCGCCCGAACGTGCGGCCGCCTTCGACGGGGTGCCGCAGCGGGTCGCGGCGTCGGTCATCGGCTTCGTGGACGACGCGCAGGCGTAACGTCCGTCGCCGCTGTGTCGGGTGACGGCGGCTCCGCACGCCGGCCTGTACAACGGCGGACGGGCGGGCGGCCCGTAGGATCGAGGCATCCCCCCGGATTCGAGTTGTGGTCGACGCTGCCCACCGGCGGCTCGCCCGAGAGGAAGACCGTGAGCCACGAGTTCATCGCCCGCCGTCAGGACTGGATCGCCCGAGAGGAGCTTGCCGAGCGGATGATCCCGCTCATCGGCGGCCTCTACCGAGACCACGGGGTCGTCACCTCGATCCACGGCCGGCGGCTCATCAACCGCTCGCCCGTCGACCTCCTGAAGGCGCACCGCTTCGCCAGGCAGGCGGGCGACGTCGAGCTCGACCCGGCCGACACGATCCGCGTGCTCGAGGCGCTCCGCGAGATCGCGCCGGGGCCGGCGTCGATCGACGTCGCCCGGCTCGTGCAGCGCCACCGCGAGCAGGAGGACGCCGGCGGGGCATCCGATCTCGTCGCGTTCCTCCGCAGCGAGCTGGCGAGCGTCCTCGTCGACGACGGCGCCGAAGCGGCCGGCGGCACCGACGTCGTGCTCTACGGCTTCGGCCGCATCGGGCGGCTGCTCGCCCGCATCCTCGTCGCGCACACGGGCGGCGGCCAGGGGCTTCGGCTCCGGGCCGTCGTCGTGCGCAAGGGCGGCCCGAATGACCTGCAGAAGCGGGCCAGCCTGCTGCGCCGCGACTCGGTGCACGGGCCGTTCCAGGGCACCATCGAGGTCGACGAGGAGCGCAACACGATCCTCGCGAACGGCACGCTCATCCAGGTCATCTACTCCGACGACCCCGCCTCCATCGACTACACCGCCTACGGCATCAACGACGCGATCGTCGTCGACAACACCGGCCGCTGGCGCGACGAAGCGGGGCTCTCGCAGCACCTGCGCTCGACCGGCGTCTCGCGGGTGCTCCTCACCGCGCCCGGCAAGGGCGCGATCAAGAACATCGTGCACGGCATCAACCACGACGCCATCGACGACGCCGACCGGATCCTCTCGGCCGCGTCCTGCACCACGAACGCCATCACGCCCGTGCTCGCCGCGATCGACGAGGCCTACGGCGTCGTGCGCGGCCACGTCGAGACGGTCCACTCGTTCACCAACGACCAGAACCTCATCGACAACTTCCACCAGGGCGACCGGCGCGGCCGCTCCGCGGTGCTCAACATGGTCATCACCGAGACGGGTGCCGCCAAGGCGGTGTCGAAGGCCCTCCCGCAGCTCGAGGGCAAGCTCACCGGGTCGGCGATCCGTGTGCCCACGCCGGATGTCTCGCTCGCGATCCTCAATCTCCAGCTCGAGCGCCCGACCGACAAGACGAGCCTGAACCGGTACCTCCGCCAGGTCTCGCTCACGTCGCCGCTTCGCCAGCAGGTCGACTACATCGAATCGCCCGAGGTGGTCTCCACCGACTTCGTCGGCTCCAACCGGGCGGGCATCGTCGACGGGCTCGCGACCATCGCCTCAGGCACCGACGTCGTACTGTACGTCTGGTACGACAACGAGTACGGCTACTCGTGCCAGGTGGTGCGGGTGATCGAGGCGATGGCCGGAAGCCACCCCGTCGTCCTGCCCGAGCGTGAGCCGGTGCGGGCCGAGGCGGGGGAGCCGGTCAGCGTGTGACGGCCGAGGCGCGGATCGCTTCCTCGAGCACCCGGCCGTCGGCACCGTCCGGACCGGCATACCCGAGCAGCGCCGCGATCGTCGGCGCGAGATCGATGTGGCGAGGTGCCGCCGGGGCGACGTTGGGTCGGACGCCGGCGCCGGAGAGCACGAGCGGCACCTCGAGCTCGCGGGTCGTGCCGTGCACGCCCGCCGGATCGGCCGGCGCGGCGCCGAGGGACCAGCCGGCCTCGGGCTCGATCACCAGCTCGCCGTAGTTCGGCGAGACGTGCATGGCCGCCTGCTCGGCGCGGTCGTACACGGCAGCCACATGCGGCAGCTCCGTGACGACGGCCTCGATGGCGGCGAGCGCGTGCTCGTCGCCCGCCGCGTCGCCGACCAGGTGCAGCGAGCCGACCCCGCCGACGACGATGACCACGTCGGTGTCGGCGGCCGGCGCCTGTCCGGCGGTGAGCATCTCGGCACGGTAGCCGGCCGCTGCGATGGCGCCGAGGAGCTCGTCGCGCATGCCCTGGGTGAACGTGCCCATGCCGTGGTCGCCCGTGACGACGAACGCGGTCCGCCCGAAGATGCCGGCGTCCTTCGCCGCCTGCACCAGGCGGCCGATCTGCGCGTCGACGTCGGCGAGCGCGGCCGGCATGCCGGGCGCCTCGGCGCCGTCGGCGTGTCCGAGCGCGTCGAGCGTGTCGCAGTAGACGGCGACGAGGTCGGGGATCCCGTTGGCGGCCACGAGCTGCCCGCCGCTCAGCACCGGCCGGCCGTTCAGGACGGCGACCGCGTCGTCGGTGCGCCTGGCGCAGTTCCCGCCCGGCTGCGTGTACAACCCGTCGGGGTCGCCGAACGCGACGCCGTGGTTCTGCACGATGAACCACTGGGACGCCATGACCGTGCCTCCCTGCTCGCGGATGGCCTCGGCGATCGTGGGCACGGCGAGGTCGCGCTGCTGCCCGCGGGCGGTGCCGGTGGTCTGGTCGAACCAGTAGGCGGTGTTGCGGTGGGTCGACGGCCAGGCTCCGGTCGCGATCGACGACCAGGACGGGTTGGTGATCGACGTCATCACACCGGTCGAGGCGGTGAGACTGCCGCGCTGCGCGAGGGCGCTGAGGTTCGGCATCGGCGCGTCATCGAGGTAGTCGACGTCGAAGCCGTCGAGCGCGATGAGCACGACGTGGTCGGCGGGCGGGGGCACGTGGGCGGGCGGATCGGCGAGGGCCGGCGCCGCGCCGAAACCGGCGGTGCCGGCGAGCGCGACGCCGCCGGCGGCGAGGAGGGCGAGGGGACGGGGACGGGATCGGTTGCGCACGCGGTCTCCTGACTCGATTCGGTGCCCGGCACCGGCCGGCTGCGAACGACGCTCGCGCCGGACGACGGGACGGGCAACGCCCGGGCCCGTTCGTGCAAGGAAGCGGCGATCGCACTGCACGACGTGACGGGAAAGCGACAGCGGCCGGGCGCACCCGCTGACGTTTCCTTGCGCGCCGGCCCTGCCCGGTGGCGATCCCTCGCATTCCCGCGCCGCGGCGTTGGCAGGCCGTCGCCGGGGCCGATTGGGTGCAGGCACCGGAACGATGCGATGGAGGAGCGATGACGCAGGACCGAGCCAACAGGGACCGGCCGCGGGCCGGGGCGACGCCGTCGACGGAGCGGATGCCACACGCTGCAGGGATGACCCGGAGGGGGGTGCTCGGCCTCGGCACCATCGGACTCGGTCTCGGGGCGCTCGACGCCGTCGGCGGATGGGGGCCGTGGCCCGGCCGCGCGATGGGAGCCGCACGGGCGGAGACGGCGCCGCTGCGCTTCGCGGTCCTCACCGACACGCACGGCAACGACGAGGAGACGGCGCGCCTGGCCAACCTCGCCCGCGTGTTCGTAGCGATCGAGGCAGAGAACCCCGACTTCGTGCTGCACTGCGGCGACATCAGCGACTCCGGCCAGGAATCCGAGTTCGCCGCGTACCGCGATCAGATCCCCGCCGGCCTGTGGGACCGGATCCGCCACGTCCCGGGCAACCACGAGATCCGATGGGACGTCACGGCACGGGAGCGTTTCGAGCGGTGGTTCGGTCCGACGAGCTCGAGCTTCGACGCGGGCGGCGTGCACTTCGTCGCGCTCGACCCCACGCAGACGTTGCAGGAGCCCGGCCTCTTCGGCGACGATCTGGACTGGATCCGCAGCGACCTCGTGGCCGCGGGCGACCGGCCGACCGTGATGTTCCTGCACTTCCCGCTCGGCGACCGGTACGCCTACGTCAACGACGCCGACGAATTCCTGCGCGCCATCGAGCCCTTCCCGGTACGGGGCATCTTCGCGGGTCACATCCACCGCAACGAGGTCGACCGCTGCAACGGGCTGACCCAGGTCGCGGGGGTGGCGACCCGGTCGGGCCCGTTCTATCTGCGCGTCACCGAGCAGCGCGACGGCGTCGGCCGGCGATTGGTGGTCGAGCAGGTGACGCTCGGCGCTACCGACGCCGACCCCGTGCAGCTCGCCCCCGTCGCCGAGATGCCCCTGGATGCCGCGCCCGGCGCCGCGCTCACCGCGATGCGGCCGAAGGTGCAGGCGGTCGGCACCACCATCGAGGTCACCGCCGACCCCGGTCCGGCGGCCGTCCGCGTGGAGGCGCAGGTGTACCCGCAGCATCTCTTCGGTGCGGCGAGCGCCGGCGCCTGGACCGCGCTCTCGGCGCGCGGGCAGCGCTGGCACGGCGGGCTCGATGCCGCCGCGCTCACGCCGGGGCGGCATCGGATCCAGATGCGTGCCGTCGACGCGTCCGGGGCATCCCGGACGGAGACGACGCCGCTCGAGGTGCGCCCGGCCCGCCCAGCGTCGGCGGACTGGGAGCTGCCGATCGGCGGCCGCCTGCAGGGCGCTCTGGCGGCATCGGGTGCGACGGTTCTCGCGGTCTCGACGTCGGGCCGGGTCGTCTCGGTGCGCGCCGACCGCGGCCCGCGCGCCGACGTGCGCTGGAGCGTCGACCTCGGCGCGGTGCATCGCGGTGCGGCGTTCTCCGCCGACGGGTCGGCCGTCTACGTGCCGAGCGCCGACCACACGCTCACCGCCCTCGACGCAGCGAGCGGTCGGCGGCGCTGGCGGGCCGATCTCGGGCGCCCGGTCATGTCGACCCCCGCGGTCTTCGACATCGGCGGCGAGGAGCACATCGTGGTGGCGGCCGGCGACCGGCTCATGAGCCTCGACCGCGACGGCGCCGTGCGGTGGACCGCCGAGGTACCCCGGCTCTTCGCGGGGCGTGCCACCGCCGACGGCGCTCGCGTCTACGTCGGCGGCGGCGACGGCCGCGGCCACGCCTACGACCTCGCGACGGGAGCGCACCTGTGGTCGATCCTCACCAACCAGCGACCCGACACCTATCGCCGTCTCATCTACGGCCCCTGGGACGACTGGGTGCAGGTGCTGCCGACGGGCGCCGTGCTCTTCAGCACGGTCACCGACGCGATCGCTGCCGACCCGGCGACGGGTGCAGAGCTCTGGCGGACGCCGGGCGGCTACCTGCTCGCCCCGAGCCTCGTGCTGGATGACGCCACCCTCCTGCTGACGACGGAGTGGGGCGTGCTCGATCTCGTCGATGCGGCGACCGGGGCCAAGCGGTGGAGCGGTCAGGCCGTGCCCCGGGTCGTGAACGCCGG
This sequence comes from Agromyces sp. G08B096, assembly GCF_040267705.1. Classification (NCBI taxonomy): domain Bacteria; kingdom Bacillati; phylum Actinomycetota; class Actinomycetes; order Micrococcales; family Microbacteriaceae; genus Agromyces; species Agromyces sp. G08B096. The sequence continues at coordinate 2,542,188 of NZ_CP158374.1, read as the reverse complement.
ACCGGTGCGCGACCCGCGCACGGGCACTGTCTGGCTCGTGGGCACGGGCGGCCTGCTCGTCTCGTTCGACCCGGCAGCGCCCGCGATCGCGGCGCACCGGCAGCTGTTCACCGCGAACACGTTCTCCACGCCCGTCATCGCCGGCGACACGCTCGTCGTGGCCGCACAGGACGGGGTGCTGCGAGGCATCCGGCTCTAGTCCGCGGCGGGCTGGGCGGTGACCCGCCCGGCCCGCTTCAGCGACTGCAGTGCGACCGCCACGTCGGCGTGCTGCAGCCCCGGCAGGCCGCCGATGGTCTGGGAGAGGAACTCGTACAGCGCGGCATCCGACGCGAGCGCGACCTCGCCGCAGAGATTCCGGTCGCCGGTCGTCGCCGCCATCATCAGCACGGCCGGATGCGCGGCGAGCAGCTCGCCCGCCCGGCCGAGTTGGGTCGGGTTCACGTTCAGCGAGACGAACGCGTTCACCGGAAGCCCGATGCGCTCGGGCTCGACCACCGCCCGCATCCGCAGCGCACCCGAGGCCATCATCGCCTCCGTGCGTCGCCGCACGGTGACCGGGCTCGCGTCGCAGAGCCCGGCGAGATGCTGCCAGCCGAGCCGGCCGTCCTCCGCGAGGGCGGCGGCGATGCGCTCGTCGAGCTCGTCGGTGGTGGCGAGCCGGTCGGGCAGCGGGTCGTGCCAGGGGTCGAGGCGCTGGGCGCGCAGCCGCTCGACGAGCTCGTCGGGCAGCAGCCGCGGGAGCCAGCTGTGCGGGGTCGCGAAGCGGCGGATGACCTGATTGCTCCACACCGCGAGCACGCCGTCCAGTGCCGGCAGCTGCTCGAGGGTGATCGCGAGCAGATGGTCGCTGGAGGTGTAGTTGATCTCGCCGACGCACTCCACGCTGCCCGTCAGCAGCTTCACCGACCCGCACTCCGGCCAGGCGGCGAGCCGCTCGGCCGACCGATGCGCCTCGCCGGGGCGGCAGCGCAGCCGGACGAAGAGCGAACGGGTGCGCCGGGTCGCCTCACCGTCGAGGACTCCGACGACGCGGACGGTGCCCTCGCGCAGCAACCGCGCGACGCGGCGCGACACGGTCGCCTCGGACGTGAACAGCACCTCGCTCAATTGCGGGTTCGACGCACGGGGATTCGCCATCAGCGCGCCGACGAGGCGGCGATCCAGATCGTCCAGCATGGCACCTTCGCTTCACGACAGCGGCCGGGGCTACCGCTTTCTTGCAAGCTACCCTGCCACGTCATCGAATACTCTCGGGCGACGGGAAGATGGTCAGCCACGCGGCAGGCGCCCCCGGCTGCCGCGTCCCGCAGCACCGGCGCTCGACGCCACGACCCCCTGAGGAGTGACGCACATGACCCGCATGTCCCGACCGCGTATCGCGGCATCCATCGCGGCGGCTGCCGCGCTCGCCCTGCTCGCCGGCTGCACCTCCGGCGACGACGCCGGCGCCGACGAGACCGGCGCGCAGTCCGTGACCTTCTGGACGCCGCAGACCACGCCCGACCGGCTCGCCGCGCAGGAGGCGATCGCCGAGGCCTTCACCGAGGAGACCGGCATCGAGGTCGAGGTCGTGCCGATGGCGGGCGCCGACCAGGACCAGGCGCTCGTCACGGGCGCCGCCTCCGGCGACGTGCCCGACGTGATCCTGCACGCGTCGACGCAGACCGGCGCGTGGAACGCGCAGGGCCTCCTCGACGCCGAGGCGGCCGCGGCCACGGTCGAGTCGCTCGGCACCGACACGTTCAACGAGCACGCCCTCGAGGCCGTCACGCTCGACGGAACCGTCACCGCGGTGCCGAGCGACGGCTGGTCGCACGTCATCGCGTACCGCGCGGACCTGCTCGAGCAGGCGGGCGTCGACGTGCCGACCAGCGTCGACGAACTCGCCGAGGCCGCGACCGCCGTCAAGGAGAGGCTCGGCATCACGGGCCTCGCCTTCGGCACGCAGGCCGGCACCGCGTCGGCGACGGAGGGCATCCAGTCGATCTTCCAGAGCTCCGGCTGTGAGCTCGTCACGGACGGCGAGGTCACCATCGACTCCGACGAGTGCATCCGGGCCGCCGAGAACTTCCTCGCCCTCCGCAACTCCTCCGTCGCAGGCGACTTCGACGTCACGAGCGCCCGCGCCGCGTATATGAACGGCGACGCAGCCATGCTGCTGTTCTCCACGCACATCCTCGACGAGCTCGCCGGTCTCGACCCGGCTACGCCGGCGACCTGCGCCGACTGCGCGAGCTCGCCCACCTTCCTCGCCGACCACACCGAGTTCATCACCGTCGTGGACGAGGAGCACCCCGCGCAGTACGGCGCGATCCTGAGCTACGGCATCCCGACCGGGGCGAACGTCGGCGCCGCCCAGCAGTACATCGAGTACGTGCTCGGCACCGGCTACCTCGACACGCTCGGCGTCGCGACCGAAGGCCGCATCCCCCTCCGCAACGGCACTTCCGACAACCCGACCGAGTTCATCGAGGCCTGGGGCGGGCTCGGCATCGGCCCGGCCCACGAGAAGACGTCCGTCGACCTGTACGGCGAGGAGTTCGTGAGCGCCATGGAGCAGGGCATCAACGCCGTCTCACTCTGGGGGATGGGCACCGAGGACGCCACCCTCGCCGGTCTCGTCTCGAGTCAGGGCGTACTCGCCGCGCAGATCGAGCAGCTCTACAACGGGGCGAGCCCCGAAGAGGTCACCGCCGCGATGAAGTCCGCGGTCGAGGAGGTCCAGGCAGGCCTGTGACGACCGCTGCACCCCGCGGACTCCGCCGGGGACGACCGCCCGGTCGCTCCCGGCGGGACGACCGCAATGGACTCCTGCTCACCGCCCCCACGCTCCTCGTCGTCCTGATCGCCTCGATCATCCCGCTCGTCCTCGTGGTCGTCTTCGCGTTCAGCGAGATCCGCCTGGTCGACATCCCACGGCTCGGCACCGAGCCGATCGAGTGGACGCTCGACAACTTCCGCCGTGCCCTCGGCAACCCGTCCTTCTGGCAGGCGCTCGGTACGACGCTGCTGTACGCCACGCTCGCGATGATCGGCTCCGTGGGCGTCGGGCTCGTGCTCGCGCTCGCGCTGCGCCGGCCGTTCCGCGGGCGGGGCGTGGTGCGGGCGCTCCTGCTCGTGCCGTACGTGCTCCCCGTGATCGCGGCGGTCACGATCTGGCAGACGATGCTGAACCCGCAGTACGGCATCGTGAACGCCGTCGGACGGGAGTTCCTCGGCTGGCCGTCGGCGGTCGGCTTCCTCAACACGACGACGGCCGAGGTGTGGGGCATCCCGATTCCGCTGTCACTGCTCGTCGTCGTGTGCTTCGAGATCTGGACGTCGGCACCACTGTCATTCCTGTTCATCACGGCGAGGCTCCAGGGCGTCGCGCCGAGCATCGAGGAGGCGGCCGCACTCGACGGGGCGAACAGCCGGCAGATCACCACCCGTATCGTGCTGCCGCAGCTGAAGGGCGTCATCCTGCTGCTCTGCCTGCTGCGCTTCATCTGGACCTTCCAGAGCTTCAGCGAGATCTACCTGCTCACGGAGGGCGCGGGCGGAACCCAGGTCATGGCGCTGAAGGTGTACACGGAGCTCGTGACGCGCGCCGACATCGGCAGCGCCGCCGCGTACGGCCTGCTCATGTCGGTGGTCCTGGTGGCGCTGCTGGTCGTCTACATCGTGCTCGCGCGCCGGAAGGTGGATGTCGAATGAACCGCCGTCGCTCCCCGCTCGCTCCGAGCCGTGCCGCCTCAGCCGGGCGCGCGGTGCTCATCGCCGTGGCGCTGATCCTCGCCATCGGTCCGGTGCTGTACGGCGTGCTGCTGTCGCTGCGGCCGTACTCGGCCGTCGTGCAGAACCCGCTGGACGTGATCCCGTCGTGGGAAGAGCTCGATTTCTCCGGCTTCACGACCGCGATGCTCGACGAGGCCGACGGCGGCTTCGGCCTCGGCCGGTTCGTGCTGAACTCCCTGCTCATCGCGCTCGGCACCGTGGTGCTGTCGGTCGTGGTGTCGATCCTCGGCGCCTACGCGGCCGCACGGCTGCGGTACCGGGGTCGCGGCGCCGTGAACGCGATCATCCTCGGCGTCTACCTGTTCCCGGGCATCGTGCTCTCGGTACCGCTGTTCGTGCTGCTCGCGCGGGCCGGGCTCACGGGATCGCTGCTCGGGCTGTACTTCGTGTATGTGGCGACGACGGTGCCGGTCGCGATCTACATGATGCGCAACTACTTCCTCGCCCTGCCGGAGAGCATCGAGGAGGCGGCGATCATCGACGGCGCCTCGCTGCCTCGGATGCTGCGGAGCGTCGTGCTGCCCATCGCGCTGCCGGGGGTCGTCGCGACGGCGATCTACGTGTTCATGATCGCGTGGAACGAGTACTTCTACGCGCTGTTGTTCCTGGTGCAGGACCGCACGCTGTGGACGGCGCCGCTCGGCATCTCCCAGCTGACGGACTTCAACGTGCCGGTGACGGTGCTGCTCGCCGGATCGATCGCGGTCACCCTGCCCGTGGTGGTCCTGTTCTTCCTCGCGCAGCGCTACCTCGTCGACGGGCTGACCTCGGGAGCGGAGAAGTGAGCAGGATGCCACAACGGATCGTCATCATCGGAGCGGGGGGCCGGGGGCGCGACGCGTATGGGCGGTGGGCCATCGAGCACCCCGGCGAGGCGATCATCGTCGCCGTGGCAGACATCGACGACCAGCGGCGCTCGGCGCTCGCCACGGCCGCCGGCGGCGCTGCGGAGTACGCCGACTGGCGAGACGCCGTCGGCGACCTCGGGCGGCTGGACGCCGACGGCGTGGTGATCGCAGTGCCCGACGCGCTGCACGTGGACGTCGCCCTGGCGGTCGCCGACGCGGGGGTGCCCTTCCTCCTCGAGAAGCCCGCTGCGCCCACGCTCGCCGAGCTCGAGCGACTGGCCGGCCACGCCGGCCGGGTCGCCGCGCGGCTGGCCATCGGGCACGTCCTGCGCTTCACCCCGTTCTGGCGCACCATCAAGCGCGTCGTCGACTCGGGTGCGATCGGTCAGCTGATCACCATCGAGGTGCGCGAGAACATCGGCTACTGGCATTTCGCGCACTCGTATGTGCGCGGGAACTGGCGGAAGACGGCCGCCTCCAGTCCGATGGTGCTCGCGAAGACGTCGCACGATCTCGACCTCATCCGCTGGATCGCGGGAAGTGCCCCCGAATCGCTGTACAGCATCGGCGGGCTCAGCTGGTTCCGCCCCGAGCACGCGCCGCCCGGGGCGCCGGAGTTCTGCCTCGACGGCTGCCCGGCGGCCGAGACCTGCCCGTTCTTCGCGCCGCGCTACTACGTCGACGCCCTGGCCGGCGTGCACGGTCACCCCGTGCACCTGCTCGGTTCGGACACGTCTGTCGCAGGCCGACTCGCCGCACTCCGCACCGGGGACTACGGTCGCTGCGTGTTCCGCAGCGACAACGACGTCGCCGATCATCAGCAGACGGCGATCCGGTTCCCCGGCGGGCTCACCGCGACGCTCACCGCCTCGGCCTTCACGGCCGAGAACACGCGGAACGTCGCCATCACCGGATCTGCGGGCCAGCTCACGGGGCACATGGAGACCGGGCAGCTCGTGATCGACCTCTTCTCGCCCGGCGCGTCGCTCCCGGAGGGGCTGCCGCTCGCCGAGCACGAGGTCACGGCGAAGCCGCCGATGAACCACGCCAGGCACCGTCTCCGGGTGGCCGCTCCGCGGGAGGACCTCGGCGATCACGCCGGGCACGCGGGCGGCGACGCCGGGCTCATGGCGGAGTTCGTCGCGGCACTCGGGCGCGGCACGGTCGGCTCGGGCGAGCTTTCGTTCAGCACGGCCCTCGACAGTCACCTCATGGCGTTCGCCGCCGAGGAGTCGCGGCTCACCGGCGCGCGCGTCGACTTCGCGGAGTGGGTCGCTGGGCTCGGCATCGCCGAGGGCGCGCCGGCCGGAACGGGGAGTGCGGCGTGACCCCGGCCTCCCGCCGCGCGCTTCTCGGCGTCGTCGAGCGCATCGGCGGCGACCCGTCGCGCGTCCGTGTGGAACGGATGCCCCGCCCGGACGACGACGCCGCCGCTGCGGGCTACGAGGCGGCCGACGGCGTGCTCGTCGTGCGCGGGAGCGATCCGGTCGCGGCCGCGGCAGGTCTGGCGGCGTACCTGCACCGGATCGGCCGGCGCATCACCTGGGAGTCGCCACGGCTCGAGCCGCCGATCGGGCACTGGCCCGATGCGCCCGCGACGGAGCTCTCGACGCCGTTCGGCATCCGCTACCACCTGAACGTCGTCACGCACGGCTACTCCACCCCGTACTGGGATTGGGCGCGGTGGGAGCGCGAGCTCGACTGGATGGCGCTGCACGGGGTGACCCACCCCCTCATCCTGACGGCGTACGAAGTGGTGCTCGCCGACACCCTGCGCCGGGCGGGCGTGTCCGACGCCGACGCGGCGTCCTGGGTGGGCGGCGCGCCGCACGTGCCCTGGATGTCGATGGGCGGCATGCACGACTTCGGCGGGCCCTTGCCCGCCGGCTGGGCCGAGGCCCGCACCGACCTCGCCCGGCGCATCCTGACCCGCGCGCGAGAGCTCGGGATGACCCCCGTGCTTCCCCTGCCCGGCGGCCACGTGCCCCGTTCCCTCGCCGGCCCCGACACCGACGAGATCGAGTGGCAGGGCTGGCGGACGCCGATGCTCGCGCCCGACTCGCCGGCCTACGCGCGCCTCCTGGCGGAGTTCTTCGACGTGCAGCGCGAGCGACTCGGCGACCCTGGCCCGTCGCCCGTCTTCGCCGTCGACCCGTTCATCGAATCGCTTCCGCCGTCGGGTGACCCCGCCGCGCTCGCCGCGGCCGGAGGCGGGGTGCACCGCGCGATCGCCGCCGTGCATCCCGACGCCACCTGGCTGCTGCAGGGCTGGCCGTTCCACTACCACCGCTCGTTCTGGACGCCGGAACGGGTCGGGGCGTATCTCTCGGAGGTCCCGCACGACCGACTCCTGCTCATCGATCTGTGGGGCGAGCACGCGCCGATGTGGCGTGAGGGCATGCACGGACGGCGCTGGATCTGGACGGCGGTGCACAACTTCGGCGGACGGTTCGCCCTGTTCGGCGACCTCGCCGGGCTCGCGCGCGACGTCGGCGAACTCGCCCGGCTGCGCCCCCCGAGGCTCGAAGGCGTCGGGCTCGCGCCCGAGGCGATCGAGAACAACACGGTCTTCACCGAGCTCGCCTCCGACCTCGTGTGGCGCCGCGTCGACGACGTGGGAGCCTGGCTCGGCGACTTCGCCGCACAGCGGTACGGCGTCGACGATCCCGCCGCCCGCGCGGCGTGGCTGAGCCTCGCCGACACCCTCTACGGTCCGGGGCGCACTCGGTCGATCCCGTCGCCGGTCATCGCGAGGCCGTGGAGCGCCGCCGCGCCGTTCGCGGGCCAGCGGCTCGCCGGCGAGGCACTGCCACCAGATCCCGCCCGGATGTCCGCCAACATCGACGCCGAGAACGACCCGGCGGTGCTCGGCGACCTGCCGCGCATCGCGGAGGCGGCGCGGCTGCTGATCGGGCTCGACGGACGTGCCCCGCACCAGGCCGCGCTCGAGCGCGACGTCGTGGAGCTCACCGGCCACGTGCTCGCCCAGCAGACGCGTACGCACATCCGGGGCATCCTGCGCGGCGCGGCCGACGGCGATGCGCCGGCGATCCGCCGGCACGCGGACGCGCTCCGCGAGGACCTGCTCGAACTCGATCGACTCTCCGGGACCCTCGCGGAATCGCGGGCATCGACCTGGATCCGAGCCGCACGCTCCTGGGCGGACACCGAGGAGGAGGCCTCGGCGATGGAGCGCGATGCGCGCAGCCTGATCTCCGTGTGGGGGCACCAGACGAGCGGGCTCCACGACTATTCCGGACGGCACTGGGCGGGCCTCATCCGAGGCCTCTACCTGCCTCGGTGGCAGGCATGGGCCGACTGGCTCGCGGACGCCGCCGATCGCGGCGCGCCGCCCGACCCCGACCCGTTCCGTGAGCGCATCGTCGACATCGAGGAGCGCTGGCGGGCGGCCCGACTCGACGCGGCGGACGGCACGGCCGAGTCCGAGACCCCGGTGCCCGTGGTGGTGGTCGCGGCCGCCGTCCTCGACCGGCTCGCACGGGATGGGCGGCTGAGCACCGGTCTGCGGGCGGGCGCGCCGACGTAGGCTGGCAGCATGAGCACCGAAGCCGTCATCGTCGACGTCGTCCGCACCCCGGTGGGCCGTGGCAAGCCGGGCGGGCAGCTGTCGGGTGTGCACCCGGTGGATCTCCTCGCGGGCGTGCTCGACACGATCGTCAATCGCAGCGACCTCGACCCCGGCCTCGTCGAGGACGTCATCGGCGGCTGCGTGAGCCAGGTCGGCGAGCAGTCGTTCAACCTCACGCGGAGCGCGGTCCTCGCCGCGGGCTTTCCGGACCGGGTCCCCGGCACCACGATCGACCGGCAGTGCGGGTCCAGCCAGCAGGCCGCGACCTTCGCCGCGCAGGCGGTGATGTCGGGCCAGGCCGACATCGTCATCGCGTGCGGTGTGGAGTCGATGAGCCGGGTGCCGCTGGGGTCGTCGACGCAGGGCACCGACCCGCACGGGGTGCTGCTGCGCTCCAGGTATCCCGAGGGCCTCGTGAACCAGGGCGTGTCGGCCGAGCTCATCGCCGCGCGCTGGGGCCTCACGCGCGACGACCTCGACGCGTACGCGGCGCGCAGCCATCGGCTCGCCGCAGAGGCCGGCGAGACCGGCGCCTTCGCGACCGAGGTCGTGCCGGTGCCGGGCGTGGACGCGCTCGCCGATGAGACGGTCCGACCCGGCACGACCCCCGAGTCGCTCGCCGCGCTCCAGCCGGCGTTCCGCACCGACGAGCTCGCCGCACGATTCCCGGAGCTCGACTGGCGCATCACCGCCGGGAACTCCTCGCCGCTCACCGACGGCGCGTCGGCGGCGCTGATCATGAGTGCGGATGCCGCGGAACGGCTGGGGCTCGAACCGCGGGCGAGGTTCCGGGCGTTCTCCGTGGTCGGCAGCGATCCGCTGCTCATGCTGACCGGGGTCGTCCCCGCGACCGAACGCGTGCTCGAGCGGGCGGGACTCGTCCACGACGACATCGACGTCTACGAGGTCAACGAGGCGTTCGCCTCAGTGCCGCTCGCCTGGCTCGCCGAGACCGGCGCCGACCCCGCGAAGCTGAACCCGCGCGGCGGCGCGATCGCCCTCGGCCACGCGCTCGGCTCTTCCGGCACGAGGCTGCTCACGACCCTCGTCAACCACCTGGAGACGACGGGCGGCCGCCTCGGACTGCAGACGATGTGCGAGGGCGGCGGCATGGCGAACGCCATGATCGTCGAGCGCATCTGATCCACGCCGAACCCACGAGAGGACCGACCAGATGGAACTGACCGGCGCATCCGCCATCGTCACGGGCGGGGCATCCGGACTCGGGCGCGCGACCGCGCGCGCCCTGCTCGACGCGGGTGCCTCCGTGGTGATCGTCGACCTGGCCGGGCCCCGCGGCGAGGAGGCCGCGGCGGAGCTCGGCGCTCGCGCGCGGTTCGTCGCGGCGGACGTCGCCGACGAGGCGGGCGTGCAGGCGGCGATCGGCGCCGCCCAGGCGCTCGGACCGCTCCGCGTGGCGGTGAACTGCGCCGGAATCGCCACGGGCAACCGCACCGTCGGCCGCGACGGCCCGGCACCGCTCGACGTGTTCGAGCGGACGATCCGGGTCAACCTCATCGGCACCTTCAACGTGACGAGGCTCGCCGCCGCGGCCATGGCCGAGACCGAGCCCGTCTCGTCCGGTGTGGCCGCCGGGCCGGCGACCGCCGAGCGCGGCGTGATCGTGAACACCGCCTCCGTCGCGGCGTACGACGGGCAGATCGGCCAGGCCGCCTACTCGGCGTCGAAGGGCGGGGTCGCGGCGATGACGCTGCCGATCGCGCGCGACCTCGCGAAGCTGCTCATCCGTGTCGTGACCATCGCGCCCGGGATCTTCGAGACGCCCATGATGGCCGGGATGCCGCAGGAGGTGCAGGACTCCCTCGCCGCGCAGATCCCGCACCCCTCCCGCCTCGGCTCACCGGCCGAGTACGCCGACCTCGCGCTCGCGATCGTCCGGAACCCGATCCTGAACGGCGAGACCATCCGCCTCGACGGCGCGATCCGCATGCAGCCGAAGTAAGGCGGCCAGGCCACCCGACGACGAGGATGCCGCGGCGGGCCCGAGGGCTCCGCCGCGGCATCCGTCGGCCGGTGCGTCCGGTCAGGTGAGTTGCGCCTCCGCGCGGCGGGCGCCGCCCGCCCGGGCCGCCTTGATCGCGCCGTCGACGACGTCCCAGATCGCGACGCCGATGACCGTCACGACGATCACCGCCACGATGACGGGAGCCGAGTCGCCCCACGGCCAGTTCATCGCCTCGAGGGCCGGCTCGCTCACCAACTGACCGGTGAGGAACAGCCACACCGCGGGGATCACGAACGCCGCGTTCAGCACGAGGTTCACGGCCGCGAGCCACCACGTCCAGCCGAGCAGGTAGACCGCCACGGCGAACAGCGCCTCGAGCACGATGAGCCCTAGGAAGTACGGCAGCCAGAACGACCAGAGCTCGGGCTGCAGGAGCGGCACCTGCTGGAGCTCGGGCACCCACGGGATGCCGAACTGCTGCCACACGAGGGCGACGGCGAAGACGGCGAGGAACACGAGCGAGGCGATCAGGTCGCCGAGGCGCGACGCCTTCGCCGGGTCGGCGAGGGCGGGCAGCTGGTCGACGGTCCAGGGAACCTCGATCGGGCGCTGACCCTGCCGGGCGGGGAGCCGCTCGACCATGGCGAAGACGAAGGTCGTCCAGAAGGCGATGTGCACGGCCACGGAGAGGGTGAGCCCGATCACCCCGCCCACGATGCCGCCCGCCGGCGCACCCGACACGGCCTGCGCGATGGCGGACCCGAGGGCGACGAACGGCAGGACGACAGCGAGCAGCAGCTTCAGCAGGCGCCACCACATGAGGTAGTACTTCGGCCCGATGAGGTGCAGCGGCCGGTCGACGTAGTCGGCGGCGAGCGCCACCGGGTCACCGAGCTCGGTGAGCGCGGTCCGTTCGGCCTCGGCCTCGGTGCGCCCCTGTTCGACGAGTGCGTCGGTCTCGTCGCCGATGCGTTCGCGGAGCTCGCGCTCGAGGTCGGCGCGCTGGGCGATCGGCACGCTGCGGATCGCGGCCCAGATGTAGCGGTCGGTCAGGTCGGTCATGATTCGTCTCCGGTAGTCAGGCGCGCGAGCGCCGCGTCGATGAGGTGCCAGTCGGCGGTGAGCGCCTCGGCGAGACGCTCGCCGTCGGGGCTCGTGCGGTAGAACTTGCGAGGCCGGGCCTCGTCGGTGTTCCACTCGCTGGTCAGCAGCGCCTGCTTCTCGAGCCGGCGCAGCAGCGGATACAGCGTGTTGGCGTCGACCGTGATGCCGAGCCCGTTGAGCGATTCGAGCAGCGCGTACCCGTAGTCGGGGGTGCGGAGCCGGATCAGGCAGGCCAGCACGACGGTGCCGCGGCGCAACTCCTGGAGATGCCCGGCGGTGATGTCCTCTGTGCTCATGTCCGACACGTTACTGTGTGTCGCACACTATTGCAAGAGGCACGATGAAGTCTCCGCTGCTACTGGTCGGCGTGCGCCTCCAGGAACGCGTAGACCTCGGCGTCGTCGACACCCGGGAACGTGCCCGAGGGCAGGGGGGAGAGCACGTGCGCGTGCAGCCGGGCACTCGGCCACGCCCGCCCCGCCCAGCGCTCGGAGAGCCCCGCGGGCGCCCGCCGGCAGCACGACTCGTCGGGGCACGTCGAGACCGCGCGCACCGTCGTCTCGCGGCCCCGGAACCACTTCGCCTGGCTGAACGGCACACCGACGGTGATCGAGAACTCCGCGGCATCCGTGCGGCCCGTCTGCGTCGCGCACCAGAACGTGCCCGCGGGCGTATCGGTGTACTGGTAGTTCTCCGTCGTGCGGTTCGTATGCTCGAACGCGGTGCGGGCGCTCCACTTCTTGCATACCCACTGGCCCTCGATCGACCCCGTGACGTCAGTGGGCAGGGGCAGCCCGTCGTTCTCGTAGCCCTTCAGCAGGGCGCCGTCGCCGGCGACCCGGAGGAAGTGCAGCGTCATCTCGAGGTGGCTCGTCGCGAGGTTCGTGAACCGCAGGGCCGCCGCCTCGTGCGTCACGCCGAACGCGTCGCGGAAGTCCTCGATGGCGAGGCGCTTGTCCTTCTTCGCCTCCTGGAGGAAGGCCACCGAGGCCTCCTGTGGCATGAGGCAGGCGGCGGCGAAGTAGTTGATCTCGAGCCGCTGCTGCAGGAACTCGTCGTAGCTGGCGGGCGGCTGATGCCCGAGCAGGCGGTGCGCCATGGCCTGGAGCGCCATGGATCGCAGGCCGTGGCCGCCGGGGATCGAGGCGGGCGGGAGGTAGATGCGCCCGTTCTCGAGGTCGGTGATCGAGCGCGTCGAGTCGGGCAGGTCGTCGACGTAGATGAGCTTGAAGCCGAGTCGCTCGGCCATGACGCTCACCTCGCGGTGGGTGAGCGCTCCGGTGCGGTGGCCGGACGCGCGCACCTGCTCCTCGGCGAGCTGCTCGATCTCGGGCAGGTAGTTCGCACGCTCCCGCATGCGCTCCCGCAGGTCGGTGTTCGCTCGCCGAGCCTCCTCCGGGGTGGCGATGGCCTCGCTCGCGCGGCGCTGGAGCTCTCGGTGCAGCCCGACGATCGACTCCAGCGTCTCGTCGGAGATGCCGCGAGCCGGACGGATGGGCGACAGCCCGAGGCTCTGGTACAGCGGGCTCGCCTGGGCGCGCGCCAGCTCGAGTTCGAGGGCGGCCCGCCGGCTGGGCGCTTCTCGCGCGAGGAGGTCGGCGAGCTCGACCCCGAGCGCGACGGCGAGCGCGTCGAGCGTGGACAGCTTCGGCTCGCGCTTGCCGTTCTCGATGAGCGAGAGCTGGCTGCCCGCGAGGCCGACGGCCTCGCCGAGCTGGTCGAGCGTCAGTCCGCGCTCGCCGCGGAAGTGCCGGATGCGGTGGCCGAGGGTCGCGAGGTCTGGCGTGCCTGCCTTCATGCCTTAAGCCTACCGAAAGAACCGCGATTCTTAACGCGCGGAATCTCGCATCAGGGGTCCGAAATGCGCGCATTCTGGAAACACAGCTCCACTCCGGCCAGCCGGAGGCCCCACAGGAAGGGACGACGATGACCATCTCCGAGTTCTCGCCAAACACCGCCGCAGTCCCCGACGGCGCCGACGCGAGCGCGCGCCGCGGCACCACCGACCCGGCGCTGGCCGCCTGGGTCGCCGACATCGCCGCCCTCACGAAGCCCGACGAGATCGTCTGGTGCGACGGGTCGCGGCACGAGGCCGACCTCCTGGCCAAGCAGCTCGTCGCCGAGGGCAAGCTCATCAAGCTCAACCCCGAGTGGCGGCCGAACTCCTTCCTCGCCCGCACCGACCCGAGCGACGTGGCCCGGGTCGAGGACCGCACCTTCATCTGCTCGACCTACGAAGAGGACGCCGGTCCCACGAACAACTGGCGCGACCCGCACGCCATGCGCGAGGAGCTCGCCGAGGTTTTCGACGGGTCGATGAAGGGTCGCACGATGTACGTGGTGCCCTTCTCGATGGGGCCCCTCGGCGGCCCGATCTCCCAGCTCGGCGTCGAGATCACCGATTCGCCCTACGTCGTGCTCTCCATGGGCATCATGACGCGCATGGGCGAGCAGGTCGTCCGTCTCATCGAGGCGGGCGAGCCGTGGGTGCGCACCGTGCACTCCGTCGGCTACCCGCTCGTCGACGGCGTCGGACACCGCCGTGCCGAGGTCAACTGGCCGTGCAACGAGACGAAGTACATCGTGCAGTTCCCCGACTCCCGCGAGATCTGGTCGTACGGCTCGGGCTACGGCGGCAACGCGCTGCTGGCGAAGAAGTGCTTTGCGCTGCGCATCGCGAGCGTCATGGCCCGCGACGAGGGATGGCTCGCCGAGCACATGCTGCTCATCAAGATCACTTCGCCCGAGGGCCGGGCCTACCACGTGGCCGCCGCGTTCCCGTCGGCCTGCGGCAAGACCAACCTCGCCATGCTGCAGCCGACCATCCCGGGCTGGAAGGTCGAGACGATCGGCGACGACATCGCCTGGATGCGTCCGGGCGCCGACGGGCGGCTGTACGCGATCAACCCCGAGGCGGGCTTCTTCGGCGTCGCCCCGGGGACGGGTGAGACGACCAACCCGACCGCCGTGCAGACCCTGTGGGGCAACACGATCTTCACGAACGTGGCGCTCCGCCCCGATGGCGACGTCTGGTGGGAGGGCCTCACCGAGGAACCGCCGGCCGAGCTCACCGACTGGGAGGGCAACCCCTGGACCCCGGCCTCCGGCCGGCCCGCCGCGCACCCGAACTCGAGGTTCACGGTCGCGGCGTCGCAGTGCCCGCAGATCTCTGACGACTGGGACGCGCACGATGGTGTGCCGATCGACGCGATCCTCTTCGGCGGGCGCCGCGCGACGAACGTGCCCCTCGTCGCCGAGGCGCGCAGCTGGAAGCACGGCGTGTTCATGGGCGCGACGATCTCGTCCGAGCAGACGGCCGCGGCCGAGGGCACCGTCGGAGAGCTCCGCCGCGACCCGTTCGCGATGCTGCCGTTCTGCGGCTACAACATGGCCGACTACTGGGGCCACTGGGTGAAGATGGGCCGGGTGCTGGGGGAGAACGCCCCGAAGATCTTCCAGGTGAACTGGTTCCGCAAGGGCGCCGACGGCTCCTTCCTCTGGCCCGGGTTCGGCGAGAACTCGCGGGTGCTCGAGTGGATCGTCGGACGGATCGAGGGCACGGCGGACGCGACGGAGACGCCCATCGGCTTGCTGCCCGCGCACGGCGCGCTCGACCTCGACGGACTCGACCTCGACGAGGAGACGCTGGCGCACCTGTTCGACGTCGACCCCGACTCCTGGCTCGCCGAGTGCGACCTCACCGAGGAGTACTTCGCGCAGTTCGGCGACCGCGTGCCCGCCGCGCTGAAGGCGGAGCTCGCGAGCCTGCGCTACCACCTCGAGCGCGAGCGCGCGTAGCGAGCCGCGCGGCGCGCCATCCGACGACGGTCGGGATGTCGCGCCGCCGGCGTCGCCCGCCGCCGATACCGTGTGGCGCGAGGGGGTGGCCATGCAGTTCGGGGAGATCATCTCGGCGGTCGGCGAGATCGTCGATGTGGCGGGCGTCGTCGCCATCGTCGTGGGCGTGCTCTACGCCGTCGTGGATGCGGCCACGCGGGGGCTGCGCCGCATCTCGCCGGTCTACACGCGGTTCCGGCGCGTGCTCGGGCGAGCCATCCTGCTCGGCCTCGAGCTCCTCGTCGCGGCCGACATCATCAAGACCGTCGCGGTCACGCCGACGCTCGAATCGGTGGGCGTGCTCGCGATCATCGTGCTCATCCGGACCTTCCTCAGCTGGTCGCTCGAGCTGGAGATCTCGGGTCGCTGGCCCTGGCAGGGGCGGGGCGCCGCGCCGACGTCGGCGACCGGCGACGACGCTCCGGACGAGCCCGCTGCGGGCGGAACCGTCGCGCCCGCCGGGCCCGCGCGCTAAGGTCGGCGCATGCTGGACTCATTCACCGGATGGCACGCCATGATCGTCCTCGCCGTCGTGGCCCTGCCCGTCGTCGCCGTCATCGTGCTGGTCCAGCTCGTCCGGGTGATCGTGCGGCGGCGAGACACCGTCACGCCCGATCAGCTCCCGCGAGACTGACGACCGCCTCGACCAGGCGGTGGCCCGCCCCGCGGGCCGGGCGCTGATCGACGAGCGCGATCCGGTCGAGGAGGACCGCCGCGCCCTGATGCAGCCGGCCGTGGGGCTTCGCGGTGACGTGCGGACGGAAGTCCTGCCTGACGTCGAGACGGATGCCGGTCGCCCGGATCGCGTCGACCGCGGCCGAACGGAGCCGGGCGATGGCGCCCGAGCCGTCCACGACGAGCGTCACGGGTACGTCGTGCCGGCGTCCGAACCATGCGTCGCCGCCCGCGGTCGCCCGGATCGGCGTCGCCGCTCGCGCGACGGCGTCGAGCGCCGCGGCGAGCCGCGTCCCCGGAATGTCCGCGGCGTCGAACGGCTCCACCAGGGTCACGTGCAGCGGCCAGTCGGCCACCTCGAACTCCGCTCCGGCCTCGAGCGGCGCCACCGGCAGCACCACCACGAACCGCGCCATGCGGGGAGTCTACGACCGGTCGGGCTCGGCCCCGTCGGCCTCGGCCCGCTCGGTCTCGGTCTCGGTCAGTCCCGACCGAACATGGCGAGCAGCGGCGCCGGCGTGAAGCGGACCTCGATGCCGCCCGTCGCGCCCGATGCGGCGGGGCCCACCCAGCTGCTCGATCCCTCGTGGATGCGCACCCAGCCGTCGCGGAACACGACGTCAATGCCCATCACAAAGGCCAGCACCGGCGAGTCGCCCGCCTCGACGTCGACCGAGCCCTCGAAGGACTGCGTCGCGTCGGCTTCCGCGTCCTCGCGGCACTGCACCGCGACGAGCGGCCGGGCGATCGGCGTCGCGAACCCCGGGGCGTCGAAGGGGCTCGCGGTGGCGGAGTCGGCGACGACGCCGACGTTGAGGCTCGTCGACACCAGACTCGTCTCGGCCTGACCGTCGAGCACCAGGCGGCTGCCGACGGCGAACCGGTAGTGCAGCCGCCCGGCCTCCTCGGCTCGGGGGAGCGGCACGACGCTCACCCAGTTCCGCGACCACGCGAGGGGCGCTCCCGCGCGCGTCGGCGGATCGTAGAGGCTCGCCGTGACCCGGACCGCGCCGTCGGCCCGCGTCGCGGGCGAGCGGAGCGAACTCCGCTGCTCCACCGCAGGGAAGGCGTCGCGGACGGGCTCGAACGCCGGCACGGGCACGAGCTCCCAGCGGCGCAGCCAGTCCCGCATGCGCGAGTGCAGGTCGTCGAAGCCGTCGCCGAGCGCATCGGCCGGCAAGGTGTCGGTGGCCTCGATGGCGCTCGGGTCTCCGAGCGCGGCGATGCGGTCGTACGGCGGCTCGGGCCGATGCGGCGTGGCCTCGGTGCGGGCGGCTTCGGCTCGGGTCGCGGCGGTGCGAGCGGCGTGCGCTCGGGCGGCGGAGGTCGGTGCGCCCCGGCGGGCGGCGTCGGTGAGGGTCATGGCTCGGCTTCCGGTCGGCCGGGCGGCAGCGCCGCCCGATGTGGGTCGATGAGGACGACGCCACGCTACGGATGCCGCTGGTGGCGAGGCATCCGTGCCGTCACTGAGGAGCCCTCGGGTTCGCCCTGAACCGTCACGGCGGTGCGACCGGTCTCGACCACCCGAGCCGCCGCCGTCGGCGGCCGGGACGGCGGCCCGCCGAGGCGCGTCAGACGAGCAGCTGGTGCTCGGCCAGTTCGCGGTAGAGCGGCACCTTGGCGACGAGTTCGGCGTGCGTGCCCTCGCCGACCACGCGGCCCTCGTCGAGGACGATGATGCGGTCGGAGTCGACGACCGTCGAGAGCCGGTGGGCGATGACGATGAGCGTCCGTCCGGCGGAGACGGCGTCGATCGCCTCCCGCATCATCCGCTCGTTCACGCCGTCGAGGGAGGACGTCGACTCGTCGAGGAGCAGGATCGGCGGCGCCGCGAGCAGCGCCCGGGCGATCGCGAGCCGCTGGCGCTCACCGCCGGAGAGCATGATGCCGTCTTCTCCGACCTGCGCATCGAGGCCGGCGGGGTCGCGCTCGAGGACGTGCCCGAGGTTGACCTGCCTGAGCACGTACTCGCACTCGACGTCGGTCGCGTCGGGGCTGCCGAGGAGGAGGTTGTCGCGGATGGTCCCGGCGAGGACGGGCGCGTCCTGCTCGACGTAGCCGATCTGCGCGCGCAGCTCGGTGCGATCGAGGGAGCGCAGGTCGAGTCCGCCGAGGCGGACGGTGCCGACGCTCGGGTCGTAGAAGCGCTCGATGAGCGAGAGGATGGTCGACTTGCCGGCGCCCGAGGGGCCGACGAGGGCGATGCGCTGCCCGCGCGGCACCTGGAACGAGACACCGCGGAGCACGGGCTGGCGTCCGGTGACGTCGGGCTCTGGCAGGTGCTCGTCGGGGGAGTCGTTCGCGGGATCGGCCGGGTCGTTGGGGTCGGTTCGGGCGTACGCGAAGGAGACCTGGTCGAACTCGACGGCGGGCGCGTTCGGGAGCAGCCCTTCGTTGGCCGGCCCGACCATGACGGCGAGCGGGGCCAGGCGGCGGTCCTCCTGATCTTCGTCGGGCAGGTCGAGGACCTCCTGGATGCGCCCGAGCGCGCCGAGGGCCTGGTTGATCGCGAGCACCGCGCCCAGCACCTGGCCGAGCGGCATGATCATCATGAAGAGGAACAGGATGAAGGAGACGAGGTTCGCGACGGTGATCGCGCCGCTCGCGACGCGGTAGCCGCCGACGCCGAGCACGACGAGGAACGACACCTGCATCGCGATGCCGGCGACCGGCACGACGAGCGCCGAGATCTTCGCCACGCGCACGCCCATCCGCCAGGCGCCCTCGGCCTCCTCCGTCGTCGCACGGATCTCCCGCTCCGTGGCGCCGGCGGCCCGGATGGTGCGGACCGAGCTGATCGCGCGCTCGACCGCGGAGGCGAGCGAGCCGACCTTCTCTTGAGCGAGATGGGATGCCTCGCGGATCTTGAGCGAGAGGGCCGCGGCGGTGCCGATCGCGACGGCGACGACGAGGACCGTGAGCCCGAGCAGCACGGCGTCGAGGATCGCCATGGCGATGAGCGCGCCGACGAACGTCACGATGCCGCCGATGGCCTCCACGCCGCCCTGGGTGAGCACCGCTCGCAGCAGCGTGGTGTCGCTGCCCACGCGGGAGACGAGGTCGCCCGTGCGGCGGGTGTCGAACTCGGCGATCGGCAGGCGCAGGATGCGGGCGATCAGCCGCTTCCGGCTCGTGAGCACGACGCCCTCGCCCGTCCGCTGGAGCAGGTAGTGCTGGTAGCCGCTGACGACGCCCTGAACGATCACGAGCAGCACGAGCAGCCAGACGAGGCCGCCGAGCGGCTGACCGGCCTCGACGACGGTGATGACCCGCCCGACGACGAGCGGCTGGGCGAGGCTCGCGGCGGCGAGCACCAGGCTGAGGCCGACGACGACACCGAGGACGACCTTGTGCTCGGTGAGGTAGGGGATCAGCTGGCGCACGGTCGCGCGGGGGCCGGTGCGCGCGCCGCGTCCGGCGCGGCGGGAGAGGGGCGAACGACGGGCGGCGGGGGTCTCGCTCTGGGTCATGGCCATTGCAGCATACGCGTCGTGTCCGAGCGTCAGTCGCGCCCGTACTTCTTGTGGACGGCCTGTCTGCTCACCTCGAGGGCGAGGGCGATGAGCTGCCAGCTCGCGCCGGACGCGCGGGCGCGCCGCACGGCGACGGCCTCCGCGCGGTCGAGCTCGCGGGTGAGCTCGACCCGGGCGCGGTGCAGCTCGCGGAGGGCGCGGTAGGGGTCGTCGCCGTCCGCGGCGGCGATGGCGGTGCGGAGGGTGCGGTCGTCCATTTCGTCAACGGTAGTTGACAGTGGGCAGGGCGTCAATTCACGTTGACAACTGTCGGGGGTTACCTCGGCGGAGCGAGGCATCCCTCGCCGATGTCGCACCCCGCCGCTACGGTGGGATACCGTGCCTGCGCCTGTGATCGTCGCCACCGACCTCGTGAAGCGGTACGGCGACTTCGCCGCCGTCGACGGCCTCTCGTTCGAGGTCGCGCCCGGCGAGTCGTTCGGTCTGCTCGGGCCGAACGGTGCGGGCAAGTCCACGACCATGCGCATGATCGGCGCGGTGTCCACCCGCACGGGCGGGGAGCTGTCGATCCTCGGGCTCGACCCCGACCGGCACGGCCCCGAGATCCGCTCGCAGCTCGGCGTCGTGCCGCAGTCCGACAACCTCGACGAAGAGCTGCGGGTGCGCGAGAACCTGCTCGTCTACGGCCGTTACTTCGGCCTGCCGCGCGCCCAGGTCGCCCGCCGCGCCGACGAGCTGCTCGCCTTCGCGCAGCTCGAGGAGAAGGCCAAGGCCAAGGTCGACGCGCTCTCGGGCGGCATGAAGCGCCGGCTCACGATCGCCCGCGGCCTCATCAACGACCCGCGCATCCTGCTGCTCGACGAGCCGACCACCGGGCTCGACCCGCAGGCCAGGCACATCCTCTGGGATCGCCTGTTCCGCCTGAAGGAGCAGGGCACCACCCTCGTGCTCACCACGCACTACATGGACGAGGCCGAGCAGCTCTGCGACCGGCTGGTCGTCGTCGACCACGGCCGCATCATGGCGGAGGGCACCCCCGCCGAGCTCATCCGCCGGTACTCCTCGCGCGAGGTGCTCGAGCTCCGCTTCGGCTCCGACCGCAACGAGGAGGTCGCGCGCCTGCTCGAGGGCACGGGCGACCGCATCGAGGTGCTGCCCGACCGCGTCCTCGTCTACGCCGCCGACGGCGAGGCGGAGCTCGCCCGCATCGCCGACGGCGGGCTGCACCCCATCACCAGCCTCGTGCGGCGCTCGAGCCTCGAAGACGTCTTCCTGCGGCTGACCGGGCGGAGCCTCATCGAATGAGCGGCGCAGCAGCAGGCGACGCGGTCGCCGCGACCGCGTCCGGCGCCCCGTCCGCCGACGCGCGCCGCGCGCTCGCCGCCGGCGTGCGGCCGAGGCGCTTCGGCGCCTGGTACGTGGCCGAGCACCGCTTCCGGGTCATGCGCTCGTACGCGCAGACCATCCTCGTCACGGGCTTCGGCGAGCCGCTCATCTACCTGTACGCGATGGGCGTGGGCCTTGCGACGCTCGTCGACCGCGGCGCCGGCCTCGAGGCGCAGGGCGTCGGCTATCTGGTGTTCGTCGCACCGGCGCTGCTCTGCAGTGCCGGCCTCACGACCGCGACGATCGAGTTCTCCTACCCGGTGCTACTCGGCTACAAGTGGAACCCGACCTTCTCGGCGATGCACGCCGCCCCGATCCGGCCGGGGCAGATCGTCGACGGGCTCGTCATCTCGGTCGTCGTGCGGCTGGCCGCGACGGTCGCGATCTACTACCTCTTCATGCTCGCCTTCGGCGCCGTGCCCGCGCCGACGGGCTGGCTCGCGATCGTCGCCGCGATCCTCACAGGCATGGCCTTCGGCACGCTGCTCATGGCCTATGCGTCCACGATCACGGAGGACACCGGCCAGCTCGCCATGGTCGAGCGGCTCGTGGTGCTGCCCCTCACCCTGTTCTCCGGCACCTTCTTCCCGCTCTCCGAGCTGCCGTGGTTCCTGCAGTGGATCGGCTGGATCTCGCCGCTCTGGCACGGCACCGAGCTCGCGCGCGTCGCGACCTTCGGATACCCCGAGCCGGTGTGGCTCACCGCCCTGCACGTCGTGGTGCTCCTCGCGATGACCGCCGTGGGCTGGGTGTGGGCCCGGCGCATCGCCGTCCGGAGGCTCGCCGCATGATGACGACCGTCGACCACGCCATCGAGCACCGGACCTCCCGCCGGCCGCTCCGCTCCCTCTACGCGGGCAACGCGCGGGCCGTGATGTACCGCGGCTGGCGGGCGACGCGCTCGACCAACTGGGTCGTCATGCTCTCCGGGCTGTTCGAGCCGATCTTCTACCTGCTCTCGCTCGGCGTCGGACTCGGGGCGCTCGTCGGCACGGTGACGGCCGACGGCCGCGAGATCCCGTACGCCGCGTTCATCGCGCCGGCGCTGCTCGCGGTCGCGGCCATGAACGGCGCCATCTACGACTCGACGTGGAACGTGTTCTTCAAGATCCGGTTCGCGAAGCTCTACGAGGGCATGCTCGCGACGACCCTCGGCCCGTTCGACGTCGCGCTCGGCGAGATCTCGCTGGCACTCCTCCGTGGCGGGCTCTACGCCACGGGCTTCATGCTCGTGATGCAGGTGCTCGGGCTCACCCTCTCGTGGTGGGCGCTGCTCGCCCTGCCCGCCGTGCTCCTCATCGCCTTCGGGTTCGCGAGCCTCGGCATGGCGGTCACGAGCTACCTGAAGACGTTCCAGCAGATGGACTGGATCAACTTCGTGATGCTGCCCATGTTCCTGTTCTCCTCGACGTTCTACCCCCTCTCGGTGTACCCCGAGCCGATCCAGTGGGTCATCCAGGCGCTGCCGCTCTGGCACGGGGTCGAACTGGTCCGGGGCCTCACCACGGGTGCCGTCGGTCTCGGGCTGCTCTGGCACGTGGCGTACTACGTCGTCATGGTCGTCGCCGGCATGTTCTTCACCACCTCCCGGCTGCGGGCGCTGTTCCTCGACTGACGGGCGCGAGGGCGCACACCGACGGAGGACGGGTGCACGCGCCGCCCGTGCGACGCGGACGTGTTGCCGCGTGTGACGCTCGCCCGCGACGTCGGCGCGGTGGAGGCGTATCGTCGCCCGCACCGTCGCAAGGAGTCCTCATGTCGCACCGCGAACCGCACGCCGCCACCCGGCCCCAGCCGGGCCGGGTCATGGGCATGCGGGGCTGCGAGGCGCACGAGGCCTGCCGGAGCGACCGGCCGGGCCATGGCCTGAACGCGGTGCAGGCGCGGGTCGCGCGCGCGACCCCCAGCCGCTGGGTCGACGCCGTCGTGCTCGAGGCCGGTGCCGACGGGTTCGTCACCGTCGCCGCCCTCGACGGAGGGCTCCGCCGGGTCTGGCACCATGCGCCCCTCGGCGGACGCCTCCGGAGCGGCGAGCCCGTCGCGCTCCACGCCGTCTACGGCGTGCTCGCCGTCGGCGACGAGCACCTCAGCGTCGCCGCCGCCTGACGCCTGACGCCTGACGCCTGACGCCCGACCCCGCGGAGCCGACGCCTGACGCCGCGGCCTTCTCACATCGCGGGCATCCGCTCCCGCATCGAACCGAGCAGCCGCTCGAGCGACGACGCCGCCTCGTCGCAGGCCATGGCGCACATCCGGCAGTGCTCGCTCATCTCCGCGTGCATCATGCACTCGGCCGAGCACGCCCGGCACATCGCCATGGTGGTCTCCATCGCCGACATCATCACGGCCGCGTCCCAGCCGTTCATGCGGAGCATCATCCGCATCATGGTGCCGCAGAGGTCGGCGCAGTTCGCGCACATCCCGGCGCACCGGCCCATGCCCTCGCCCGCGTCGGCGTCGGCGCACATCACGCACGCCTGCTCGCACGCGGAGAGGGCCTCGAGACACTCCTGCATCAGCGTGAGATCCATGCCCGGCATCGGCCCCTGCTCGGCCGACATGGCGTCCTTCATCATGTCCATCGTCGTGTGCATCACGCGCGTCGTCCTCACCGGGCGCCGGGCGACGACGATGCCGGCTGGGAACCCGGCCATCCTGTCGCCGGCCATGCTACGCCGGCGACCCGCGGCCCAGAAGGGGGGCAGAGAGCAACGAATGCGGAACGACGGATGCCCCGGGCATGAGGCCCGGGGCATCCGTCGTGAGCTGATCAGGACTCAGCGATCGATGTCGACGTCCTTCGTCTCGCGCGAGACCAGGAGCGCGATGAGGGTGAGCACCGCCATGGCCGACAGGTAGATGCCGACCCAGAACGGGCTGCCGCCGCCGGCCTGCCAGAGCGCGACCGCGATGAACGGCGCGACCGCCGCACCGAGGATCGACGAGACGTTGTACGAGATGCCGGAGCCGGTGTAGCGCACGTTCGTCGGGAACAGCTCGGGCAGCAGGGCGCCCATCGGACCGAACGTCATGCCCATGAGCGCGAAGCCGACGATGAGCCACAGCATCACGCCCCAGAAGCCGGCGCCGAGCAGCGGCACCCACAGCAGGCCGAAGACGATGATGCCGAGCGTGACCCAGATGAGCGTCTTCCGGCGGCCCCAGCGGTCGGCCCACGGGCCGGAGAGCAGCGTGAAGATGCCGAAGAAGACGACGCCCCCGATGAGCATGAGCACGAACGTGTTGTACGAGTAGCCGAGGCCGGGGAGGGCGCCCTCGGCGGCCTCGATCGGTGCGCGCCCGTAGCTCAGCGAGAACGTGGTCATCAGGTAGAAGAGCACGTAGGTCGCCAGCATGAAGAAGGTGCCGAGGATGAGCTCCTTCCAGTAGCTCTTGAACACGCTCGCGAGCGGGAGGCGCTTGAGCTTGCCCTCCTGCGAGGCCTTGGAGAACGCCGTCGACTCGACCAGCCGCAGCCGCACCCAGAGGCCGACGACGACCATCACGACCGAGAACAGGAACGGGATGCGCCAGCCCCAGTCGAGGAACGCCTGAGACGGCATGCTCGGGTCGTCGGAGGGCAGGGCCGCGGCGATGATGAGGAACAGCCCGTTCGCGATGATGAACCCGATCGGCGCGCCGAGCTGCGGGAACGTGCCGTACCAGGCGCGCTTGCCCGTCGGGGCGTTCTCGGTCGCGACGAGCGCGGCACCCGACCACTCGCCGCCGAGGGCGAAGCCCTGCGCGATGCGGAGGATCACGAGCAGCAGCGGCGCGAGCCAGCCGACGAGGGCGTAGGTCGGCAGCACGCCGATGAGGAAGGTCGCAATGCCCATGGTGAGCAGGGCGCCCACGAGCGTGGCCTTGCGCCCGTGCTTGTCGCCGAGGTGGCCGAACACGACCGCGCCGAGCGGCCGAGCGACCATCGCCGCGCCGAAGACGGCGAACGAGGAGAGCAGCGCGGTGGTCGCGTCGCCCGCGGGGAAGAAGAGGTGCGGGAAGACCAGCACCGCCGCGGTGGCGTAGACGTAGAAGTCGTAGAACTCGATCGTGGTGCCGATGAGGCTGGCCAGGATGACCCGGCTGCGCGGGTTGGCCGGGGTGGTGGGGCTGGAGGACGCGGCCGCTGCGGCCGTCGTGCTGGAAGTGGACATCGCCTGCGAGGACTCCGGTGGGACGTGGGGTCGCCCGGGCGAGAACGTCGGTCTGGCGTGGGCGGGCCCGGAACGGTGGGAATCGTCGCTTGTGGCAACCCAGTCACATTACGTCATCGCGGCGGTGCCGCCGTCCACCCGGCCGGGTGGACGGCGGCACCGTGCGACGAACGGCGGTGTCGGTGCGACGAACGGTCAGCGCCAGATGACGGCGATGCCGGCGTTCACGAGCGTGAGGGCGCCGATCGACCAGAAGAGCGCGGGCGGCACGGAGCCGTTGCGCTTCTGACGGGCGGAGCCGATGCCGAGCAGCGCGCCGATCGCGACGAGCACCACGAGCTTCACGCCGAGCTTGGCGTAGTTCAGGTCGTACTCGATGCCCCACGGCGCCGCGAGGGCGAGCCCGGCGACGCCGGCGATGAGCAGGCCGTAGCTCATCAGGCGGGTCACGTCGAACCGCCGGTTCACGGCCTCGACGGCCCACGCGCCGAAGAGCAGGGCGAACCCGATCAGGTGGACGAACACGACGATGTGACGGAGGGTCTCCATGGAGCCGAGTTTAAGTTCTACCGATCGTCGAAGTCGAATCGGCGCGCGGGCTCAGCCGCGCAGGGTCCGGAGCACGCGTGCCGTCGCGATCGCGGCTTCCGCGGCCTCGCGCCCCTTGTCCTCCTTCGAGCCGGGCAGTCCGGCGCGATCGAGGCCCTGCTGCTCGTCGTCGAGGGTGAGCACGCCGAAGCCGACGGGCTTTCCCGTGTCGAGCGCCACCCGGGTGAGCCCGTCGGTCGCCGCCGACGAGACGTACTCGAAGTGCGGTGTGCCGCCGCGGATGATCACGCCCAGCGCGACGACGGCATCGGCTCCCGCCTCGAGCGCCGCCTTCGCGACCACCGGCAGTTCGAAACTGCCTGGCACGCGCACCAGCGAGAACGAAGCACCGGATGCCTCGAGGGTCCGGGTCGCTCCGGCGATGAGGCCGTCGGTGATCTCGTCGTGCCAGCTGCCGGCGACGATCACGACGTCGAGGCCGGTGCCGTCGATGTCGAGGGTGGGGGAGCCTGCTCCGCTCATGAGGCGTGTCCTTCCAAGAGGGTCTCGGCCGAGGCATCCGCCAGCTGGCCGTCGTCGATGGCGTGGCCCATGCGCCGCGCCTTGGTCTCCAGGTAGCCCTGGTTGCCGGCGCCGACGCCGACGACGAGCGGCAGCCGCTCGGCGACGCGGATGCCGTGGGCTTCGAGCTGCCTGACCTTCTCGGGGTTGTTCGTGAGCAGGCGCACCCGCTCCACACCGAGATCGTCGAGGATGGCGCTCGCGGCCGAGTAGTCGCGCGAGTCGATCGGCAGGCCGAGCGCGACGTTCGCGTCGAGCGTGTCGAGGCCGTCCTCCTGCAGGCGGTACGCGCGCAGTTTGTTGATGAGCCCGATGCCGCGTCCCTCGTGTCCGCGGAGGTAGACCACGACGCCGCCGGACTCGCGGATCGCTTCGAGCGCCGCGTCGAGCTGCGGGCCGCACTCGCACTTCAGCGATCCGAACGCCTCGCCCGTGAGGCACTCCGAGTGCACCCGGACGATCGCGCCGGCGGGGTCGCCGGCCGGGTCGCCCGCGATGATCGCCACGTGGTCGGCACCCGTCCGGCGATCCCGGTAGGCGCGCACCCGGAACGTGCCGTGGACTGTCGGCAGGTTCGTCTCGACCTCGAAGCCGACGGTGCTGCCTTCGGCGATGGGCGCCGCAGGCCCCGCCTCGAGGTCCTGCCCGGCATGCCATTCGCGCAGCCAGTCGATGAGCGCCGCGACCGTCGTCACCGGCAGCCCCTCGCGCTCACCGAGCTCGATGAGGCCCGGCAGTCGCAGCATCTCGCCGTCGTCGCCCACGAGCTCGGCGATCACGCCGACGGGGGCGAGCCCCGCGAGGCGCATGAGGTCGACGGCGGCCTCGGTGTGGCCGGCGCGTTCGCGGACCCCGCCGTCGACCGCGCGGAGCGGGAGGATGTGGCCCGGGCGGATGAGCCGGTCGGGCGTCGCATCCGGGTCGGCGAGCACGCGGAGCGTGTGTGCGCGGTCGGACGCCGAGATGCCCGTCGACACGCGGTCGGCCGCGTCGACCGACACGGTGTACGCCGTGCCGCGGACGTCTTCGTTGCGTTCGACCATCGCGGGCAGCTCGAGCCGGTCGGCCAGGGCGCCGGGCATGGGCGCGCAGAGGAATCCGCTGGTGTGGCGCACCATCCACGCGATCCACTCCTGGGTCGCGAACTCGGCCGCCATGATGGCGTCGCCCTCGTTCTCGCGGGCCTCGTCGTCGGCGACGATGACGGGCTTGCCGGCGCGCAGCGCCTCGAGCACCTCGGGGATCGTGGCGAGACTCATGCGGCACCTCCGGTCGCGACCGACTCGGGATCGAGCGAGGAGGCCGTCTCCACGCGCTGCGCCTCCGCGGGGACGACGCCGAGGCGGAGCATCCGTTCGACGTGCCGCGCGATGATGTCGGTCTCGATGTTCACGGCGTCGCCGACTTGGCGCTCGCCGAGCGTCGTGGCCGCGAGCGTCTCGGGGATGAGCGACACCTCGAACCACGACCCGTCGGGCTCGTCGCCGATGGCGCTGACCGTGAGCGACACGCCGTCGACGGCGATGGAGCCCTTGTCGACGACGAGCGGCGCGTGCGCCCGGTCGAGCGAGAAGCGGATGACCCGCCACGCCTCGCCCGGCCGGATCTCGAGCACGCGGGCGGTGCCGTCGATGTGTCCCTGCACGATGTGCCCGCCGAGCCGGTCGCCGACCTCCGCGGCGCGTTCGAGGTTCACCGCGAGCCCTTCGCGGGCCTCGTCGAGCGTCGACATCGCGAGCGTCTGGGCCATCACGTCGGCCGTGAAGCCGGTCTCGTCGAAGTCGACGACGGTGAGGCACACGCCCGAGACCGCGATGGAGTCGCCGTGCCGCACGCCCTGGACGGCGAGCGGGCCGCGCACGGTGAGGCGCGCGGCGTCGGCCGTGCGCTCGACCCGCTCGATGCGGCCGAGTTCCTCGATGATGCCGGTGAACATGTCAGTTCCCTTCGGTGGTGGAGGTCCGGGCGCGGCTGGCGCCGCCCTGGACCGGGGTGGCGACGACGAGGAGGTCGTCGCCGAGCCGCTCGACGGCGGCGAAGTCGAATCGGAGGGCGTCGGCGATCGTGCCGATGCCGAGGTCGCCGACGGCCAGGCGCGGGCCGCCGAGGAGGGCGGGGGCGAGGTAGACGAGCAGTTCGTCGACGAGGCCGGCGGCGAGGAACGCGCTCGCGAGCGTCGGGCCGCCCTCGAGGAAGAGCGACCGGATGCCGCGCCCGGCGAGCTGCCCGAGGTCGCTCGCGAGATCTGCGCCGTCGAGCAGGATCGGCGGGTGCGGATGCCTCGTCACGGCCGCCTCCGCCGGCACCGGGCGCCGGCCGAAGACGACGGGCACCGGCTGGGCCTCGAGCAGGGCGCCGTCGGCGGTGCGCGCCGTCAGCGACGGGTCGTCGGCGAGGAGCGTGCCCGTGCCGACGCCGATGGCGTCGGCCTGCGACCGGCGCCGGTGCACGTCGGCGCGCGCTGCGGGACCCGTGATCCACTGCGAGGTGCCGTCCGCGGCGGCGGTGCGCCCGTCGAGGGTGGCCGCCCACTTGACCGTGACGAACGGCCGCCCGTGCCTGGCCGTGAACAGCCAGTCGGCGAGGAAAGCCTCGACCTCGTCCGCGAGCACGCCCGACTCGACCTCGACGCCCGCCGAGGCGAGCCGCGCCGCACCGCCCGAGGAGCGTCGGCCGGGATCGGCGACGGCGTACACGACGCGCCCGACCCCGGCGGCGATGAGCGCCTCGGAGCAGGGCCCGGTGCGGCCCGTGTGGTTGCACGGCTCGAGCGTGACCACGGCGGTCGCGCCGCGCGCCGAGCCTGCCGGCAGCTTCGAGAGGGCGTCGACCTCGGCGTGCGGGGTCCCGGCGCCGCGGTGCCAGCCCTCGGCGAGCACGCGGCCGTCCGGGGCGAGCAGCACGCAGCCCACGCGCGGGTTCACCCCCGTCGCCGGGCCGAGCGCCGCGAGCTCGAGGGCCCGCCGCATGGCGCGCGCCTCGGCGGTGCCGACCTCGTTCGCCGTCATCCCAGTCCTGCCTTCAGGCTCCGGGGGATGCGTCCGGCATGCCGGACGTCGGCGACGCACGGCGCCGCCGACACGTGCCGCCTCCCATCCGGACTTTCACCGTCGGTACCGGAATCCCACCGGTTCAACCGGGCGCGCGCGGCCGGTCGGCCACGCGCGCCCGGCTCGCGGACTGTCACCGCCGGTTCGGACTTGCACCGACCCCGGAGCACGCTTGTCGTGTCGATTCTAGGTCAACGCCGCAGCGGCCGGCCTATTCCCGCACGCACGGGCGGAGGCGTTCCGCGGTCAGCGGCATCCCTTCGACGCCTCGATCTGCTCGTCGCTAGGCCGCCCGTACGCCTCGATGCCGGCGCCCGGCAGGTCGTAGCCCATGCCGATGGCCCACGCGGTGGCCCACACCTCGTGCTCGCCGCCGAAGACGGGGGAGGAGAAGATCGCCGCGCACACCGGGCGGAGCGCCTGCGTGTGGCCGACCTCGTGCACGACCACCGCCCGCGCGTTCTCATCGGGCCACGAGTCGGAGATCGACTCGCTGAGGGTGACGTGGCTCCACCCGCCGCCATCGGGCCAGAGCTCCGCGGTGCCCGCGAGCCAGCCGTCGCTCGGCTTGCCGGCGACCTCGTACGCCCAGGAGAAATCGAGCGGGACGCCAGCGGCGATCGAGCGGGCGAACGCCTCGATCTCTGCACGGACCGGGTACTCGCGGGTGAGCTTCCGCGCCTCTTCCGCCGCGTGGGAGGCCTGTAGCTCGGCGACGGCCTCGGCGAGCGCACGGTAGGCGTCGGCGCCGGGCGGGACGCCGGTGTCGTCGATGTCGTCGATCAGGCGCTCGACGGCGAGCCGGCTGCGATGCGATGCCGACGTCGCGGCGGACAGCTGCGCCTCCGCGGCCGTCGCGGCCTGGTCGAACACAGCCCGGATGTCGTCGTCGACGGCTCGCCGCGCATCGAGGACCTGGTCGGCGGCGACCTCGAGGCGGACGGCCGTCTCCACGCGCGCCGGCACGAGCTCGTGCAGGCGGACCAGGTCGGCGTACCGGACCCATGCGGGCAGTGCGACGTCGGGCTCGGACAGACGGATCTCGCCCGACGCGGGGCGCGCGGGCGGGGCGGAGATCCGCTCGCCGAGCAGCTCGAGGTCGGCGTCGAGCGCGGCGAGCGCCTCGGCGCCAGCGAGCTCGGCAGAGAGCACCTCGCGCAGCGTCACCGCACGCACGCCGAGGGATTCGGCCTGATCGACCTGGCTCGCGAGGTCGACGCCGGCCCGGTCGTACCGCGCGTCGGTCGCCGCCCAGATCGCCGATGCACGTTCGTGCAGCACGGCGGAACCGAGCTGATGGCCGGCGATGCCGCCGCCGACGAGGAGCAGCCCGGCGAGGACGGGGACCCACACCCGGGACGCCCGGTCGGCGGTCGTCGTCGGGGCCATGGCATCCTCTCGTCGCGTCGCCCGCGGTGGCGACGTGGTCACGCTAACCGCCCGCGACGGCGTGTGTCGTCACGATTGCGCAACGGGCTCCCGCAACGAGCCCCGCAACGGGCTCACGCGATGGGCTCGCTCCGGGCGCTCACTCGACGAGGCCGCGCGCGGTGCCTTCGTCGACGATCAGGTCGGTGATGAGGTCGGCGGCGAGGGCGCCGCGCAGGCTCGGCAGCTTCGCGCGCCCCGAGACCACGCAGATGCGGCGCGGGGCGCGGCGCAGCACGTGGAACTCCGGCCCGGTGGCGCGGGCGTTCAGGGCGATGCCGTCGGTCGAGCCGTCGGCACGGTAGAACACCGTCGCCACGTCGCCGACCGCGCCATCGCGGCTGAGCCCCTCGTAGTCGGCCCGCTCCAGGTAGCCGCCCTGGTACACGTGGCTCGGCACCTCGGCGAAGGGCGAGCCGACGCCGAAGAGCGCCACGTCGAGCCGGCCCTGCAGATCGAGCAGTCGCCTCGTGCTGCGCTCGCGCCAGAACGCGCGCTTGGTCGCGGGGTCGTCGAAGAACGCCGGCACCGGGAACTGCTGCACGTGCGCGCCGAACGCGTCGCCGAAGCGGCGCAGCAGCTCGCTCGCGTAGACGATGCCGGTGGTGCGGAGGTTTCCGGCGCCGTTCAGCTGCACGATCTCGGTGTTGTGCGTCGGCTTCGGCACGAGGTGGCGGCTGACCGCGCCCATGGTCGAGCCCCATGCGATGCCGATGGTCTGGTTCGAGTCGACGAACCGGCCGAGAATGCGTGCAGCCGACAGGGCCACGCGCTCGAGGCGATCGACGTCGGTCGCATGGTCGGGAACGGGGACGACGTGGGCGCCGACGCCGTACGCCTCGAGGATCTCCTGCTCGAGGCGGCTCGGCAGGTCGAGCGGCGAGTGGATGGAGATCTCCACGAGCCCGCTCGCGCGGGCGTGGCTCAAGAGGCGTGAGACGGAGGACCGCGACGTGTGCAGCTCGTGCGCGATCGCGTCCATCGTGAGGTCCTGCATGTAGTACAGGTGCGCGGCGCGGAGCGCCTCCCGCGTCTTCGGCGGCAGCTGCTCGCGGGCGCGATCTCGCTCGGCCGTCCGGTTGGTGTCCATGTCTGCGTCCCCTTGCACGTTTGTGCACGCGGCTTGAAAGAGTGTTCGCACGCGTTCACGATGTATTCATCCACACCCGGGACGCTCGGCGCAACCGCCGCGCCCGTCACTGCTCCGAAAGGACCGCGATGCCCACCTCCACGTCGACGTCGACGAACGGCGCCCCCGGCGCCGCCGGCGCTGCTCGCCCCGAGATCGAGGCGCTCCGCGCCCGGCCCGAGGCATCCGTCGTCATCATCGGCGGCGGCATCAACGGCATCGCGACCTTCCGCGACCTCGCCCTGCAGGGCGTCGACGTCGTGCTCGTCGAACGCGACGACTTCGTCTCCGGCGCCTCCTCGGCCTCCTCGCACATGATCCACGGCGGGATCCGCTACCTCGAGAACGGCGAGTTCCGGCTCGTGCAGGAGTCGGTCACCGAGCGCAACGCGCTCATCAAGATCGCCCCCCACTATGTCAAGCCGCTGCAGACGACGGTGCCGATCTTCTCCACGTTCTCCGGCATCCTCGCAGCGCCGCTTCGCTTCCTCACCCACCGGCAGGGCAAGCCGACCGAACGCGGCGCAGCGCTCATCAAGACCGGGCTCACGATCTACGACTCGTTCTCGCGCGACGGCGGCAGTGTGCCCCGGCACCGGTTCCACGGACGGAAGCGCTCGCTCGCGGAGCTGCCCCGTCTGAACCCCGACGTGAAGTACACGGCCACCTACTACGACGCCAGCATGCACGACCCCGAGCGGCTCGCCCTCGACGTGCTGCACGACGGCCTGGCCGCCGGCCCGCACGCCCGCGCCGCGAACCACCTCGCCGCGGTCGCGCTCGGCGCCGACGGGGTGCGCGTGCGCGACGGGCTGACGGGTGAGGAGTTCGACCTCGCCGCCGACGTCGTCGTGAACGCCTCCGGCCCCTGGACCGACCTCACGAACGAGGCGCTCGGCCGGCCGACGAGCTACATGGGCGGCACCAAGGGGTCGCACATCGTGCTCGACCACCCCGAACTGCTGGCCGCCACCGGCGGGCGCGAGATCTTCTTCGAGCACGAAGACGGCCGCATCGTGCTCATCTACCCGCTGAAGGGCCGGGTCATGGTCGGCACGACCGACCTCGAGCACGACCTGCGCGAACCCGCGATCTGCACGGAAGAGGAGGTCGACTACTTCTTCGACCTCGTGAAGCACGTCTTTCCGTCGATCGAGGTCGACCGGACGCAGATCGTTTACCGGTTCTCGGGCGTGCGGCCGCTGCCGCGCCACGACGACACGCAGCCCGGGTTCGTCTCCCGCGACTACCGGATCGAGCGCGCTCCCATCGCCGAGCGTCCCGGTGCGACGCTGCTGAGCCTCGTCGGCGGCAAGTGGACGACGTTCCGGGCGCTCGCCGAGCACCTCTCCGACGAAGTGCTCGGCCTCCTCGGCCGCGAGCGCGTGCGTTCCACCGCGGGGCTTCCGATCGGCGGCGGCGCGGGCTACCCCACGACCGATGATGCGCGCCGTGTCTGGGTCGTCGCACACGGCGACGAGGTCGGCCGCGACCGCGCCGAGCAGCTGCTCGAGCGGTACGGCACGCGCGCCGAGGCGATCCTCGCCGACCTCGAGGGCGAGCCCGACCAGGTGCTCGCGCACCACCCGGGCTACACGCGCGGCGAGATCGCCTGGCTCGTCCGTCACGAGCGGGTCGCCCACCTGGGCGACCTGGTCCAGCGGCGCACGAGCCTCGCCTTCACCGGCGCCGTGACCGCCGGCCTCCTCGACGAGCTCGCGGGCATCGCCGGCGACGTGCTCGGCTGGGACGCCGCGCGCCGGGCGGACGAGGTGGCGGACCTCCGGCGTGTCCTCGCCGAGCGGCACGGCGTGCTGCTGGATGCCCCGGCCCGGAGCGTCGCAGCCCTGACGGCCTGACCCGCCCCCCGGGGTCGGCCGCAGCCGCGCGCCCGGTTCGAATCTGGACGGATGTGCACCCGGATCGGGCCATTCCGGGGGTGATCGGCGGATAGCTTTCATCGGGGCCCTCGCCGCCGGCCGTCGTGCCGGCGCCGGGCCCAGTGGAAATCCGACGGCGGCGCAGGGCCGCCCCACCCTCGAAAGAAGGTCAACGTGGACAATCTCGGCATCGACGTGCTCTCAGAGCTCGTCGGGACGGCCATGCTCGTGCTGCTCGGCTGCGGCGTCGTGGCCAACGTGGCGCTCGTGCGCACCAAGGGCTTCAACGGCGGGTTCCTGATGGTGAACTTCGGCTGGGGCCTCGCGGTCTTCGCCGGTGTCGTCGTCTCGTACGCCTCGGGCGCGCACCTGAACCCGGCGGTCACCGTCGGCCTCGTCGCGAACGGCGCGACCGAGTTCGGACAGGGCGTCCCGGTGAACGTGGTGTCGGTGCTCGCCTACATCGGCGCGCAGCTCGCGGGCGCCTTCATCGGCGCGGTGCTCTGCTGGCTGGCGTACAAGCAGCACTTCGACGCCGAGCCCGAGCCGGCCAACAAGCTCGGCGTGTTCTCGACCGGCCCGGCGATCCGCTCGTACGGGTGGAACCTCGTCACCGAGATCATCGGCACGTTCGTGCTCGTCTTCGTCGTCATCGGCTTCGGCCGGAACGGTGACGCGGGCGGCCTCGCCGCGCTCGGCGCGCTGCCCGTCGCGCTCCTCGTCGTCGGCATCGGCGCCTCGCTCGGCGGCCCCACGGGCTATGCCATCAACCCCGCGCGCGACCTCGGCCCGCGCATCGCGCACGCCATCCTCCCGATCGCGGGCAAGGGCGGCTCCGACTGGTCCTACTCCTGGGTCCCCGTCGTCGGGCCCCTCGTCGGCGGCGTCCTCGCCGGGCTCGCCGCGATCCCGCTGCTGCCCGTCCTCGGCTGAGCCGCGGTCCGAGCCGCGGCACGCGGCGCGACCGGCTCCTGCGAGCACCGGCCGAGCCGCGGCATCCCACCCCGCTTCACCCCTTCCGAACCGATACCGACAATGGAGTTCTCCGATGGCTGACTACGTCCTCGCGATCGACCAGGGCACGACCTCGTCGCGCGCGATCATCTTCGACAAGCAGGGGTCGATCGTCTCGACCGGCCAGCTCGAACACGAGCAGATCTTCCCCAAGGCCGGCTGGGTCGAGCACGACCCGACCGAGATCTGGGCCAACACCCGCGAGGTGATCGGCCAGGCGCTCGGCAAGGCCAACCTGACCCGCCACGACATCGCCGCCGTCGGCATCACCAACCAGCGCGAGACCGCGGTGGTCTGGAACAAGCGCACCGGGCAGCCGGTGTACAACGCGATCGTCTGGCAGGACACCCGCACGCAGCCGATCGTCGACCGCCTCGCGGCCGACGGCGGGGTCGAACGGTTCAAGGCGAAGGTCGGCCTCCCGCTCGCCACCTACTTCTCGGGCACGAAGATCGTCTGGATCCTCGAGAACGTCGAGGGCGCGCGCGAGCAGGCGGAGGCCGGCGACCTGCTCTTCGGCACCACGGACACGTGGGTGCTGTGGAACCTCACGGGAGGTGTCGAGGGCGGCGTGCACGCGACGGATGTCACGAACGCGAGCCGCACCATGTTCATGGACCTCGAGACCCTGCAGTGGGACGACGAGATCCTCGCGGCGTTCGGCGTGCCCCGCTCGATGCTGCCCGAGATCAAGTCGTCCTCCGAGGTCTACGGCGTCGCGAGCGAGCACTCGCTGCTCCGCGAGACGCCCATCGCGGGCATCCTCGGCGACCAGCAGGCCGCGACGTTCGGGCAGGCCGCGTTCGCGACCGGCGAGGCGAAGAACACGTACGGCACCGGCAACTTCCTCATCTTCAACACGGGTGAGGAGATCGTGCACTCCAAGAACGGGCTGCTCACGACGGTCGGCTACAAGCTCGGCGACCAGCCCGTGCACTACGCGCTCGAGGGCTCGATCGCGGTCACGGGCTCGCTCATCCAGTGGCTGCGCGACAACCTCGGCCTGATCTCCTCAGCGGCCGAGGTCGAGCAGCTCGCGAACTCGGTCGAGGACAACGGCGGCGCGTACTTCGTGCCGGCGTTCTCGGGCCTGTTCGCGCCGTACTGGCGGCCCGACGCGCGCGGCGCCCTCGTCGGCCTCACGCGCTACGTGAACAAGGGGCACATCGCGCGGGCGGCGCTCGAGGCGATCGCGTTCCAGACCCGCGACGTCATCGAGGCCGTGAACGCCGACGCGGGCGTCGACCTCACGGAGCTCCGAGTCGACGGCGGCGCCACCGCGAACGACACGCTGCTGCAGTTCCAGGCCGACATCCTGGGGGTCCCGGTCGTCCGGCCGGTGGTCGCCGAGACCACCGCGCTCGGTGCGGCCTACGCGGCGGGCCTCGCCGTGGGCTTCTGGTCGACGCTCGACGAGCTGCGGGCCAACTGGCAGGAGGACCGCCGCTGGACCCCGTCGATGGACGAGGCCGAGCGCGAGCGCCTCGACCGCAACTGGAAGAAGGCCGTCACGAAGACCCTCGACTGGGTCGACGAGGACGTGCGCTGACGCGCTGCGACCACTGAACGACGCGGGCCGGGCACCTCCAGGTGGCCGGCCCGCGTCGTCCGTTCGTCACCAGCGGTCGGCCAGCAGCGCGGGCAGTTCGGCGAGTCGCGTGATCTCCACCACGCCGGATGCCTCGGCGTCGGCGGCCTCGTCGGCCGTCGGGGTGACGCCGCGGCGGTTCAGCCAGACGCCGAGCAGCCCGGCATGCGCCGCGCCGATCGCGTCGGTGCGGAGCCGGTCGCCGACGTACGCGGCCGCGCCGACCGGGGCGTCGGCGGCGAAGCGTTCGATCGCGTGACGGAAGATCGCGGCGTCGGGCTTCGTGACGCCGACCGCGCCGGAGGCGACCACATGGGAGAACCGCCCGGGGAGTTCGAGCCGCACGAGCTTCGCCGTCTGGAACTCGAGTTCGCCGTTCGTGATGATGCCGAAGCGCACGCCCGGGAGCTCGCGCTCGAGCGCGTCGAGGGTGGGCAGCGCATCGTCGTGAAGCGACCACGATTCGCGATAGCGCTCGAAGTACGTCGCGAACCAGGCTCCGGCCGCGTCGTCGTCGAGGTCGACGCCGTGCGCCGCCGCGAAGTCGCGCGCGCGAGCCCTCCGCTGGCCCTCGAAGCTCAGCTCGCCCGCGAGGTAGGCGTGGTAGTGCCGTTCCTCGAGCTCGTACCAGAGGCGCTGCATGGCCGCGGCGTCGGGGTCGGGGATGTACCCGAGCTCGCCGGCGTGAAGGAGTATGCCCGACTCGACCGCCTCTCGATGCGCCATGAGCGTGTCGTCGAGGTCGAACAGGACGACGGGTGACGGCTCGCGCACCCGCGAGCCGGTGCGGCTGACCACGTCAGCGCCGGCGGACGAAGCCGACGCGGTCGTACACGTCGGCGAGCTTGCGCTCGGCCCGCTCCGCCGCCTTGTCGGCGCCGAGTGCGAGGAGCCGGTCGAGCTCGGCCGGGTCCTCCATGAGCTCGAGGGTGCGGGCCCGGATCGGAGCGATGCGATCGACGACCACCTCGGCGAGGTCCTTTTTCAGGTCGCCGTAGCCGCGCCCCGCGTACTCGGCCTCGAGCTCGGGGATCGAGCGGCCCGTGACGGTCGCGTAGATGTCGAGCAGGTTCGAGATGCCGGGCTTCGCGGCGACGTCGTACCGGATCTCGCGCTCGGCATCGGTGACCGCGCTCTTGATCTTCTTCGCCGTGACCGCGGGCTCGTCGAGGAGCCGGACGAGGCCCGCCTCGCTCGAGGCCGACTTCGACATCTTGATGGCGGGGTCCTGCAGGTCGTAGATGCGCGCCGACTCCTCGGGAATGTACGCCTCCGGCCGCACGAAGGTGTCGCCGAACCGCGAATTGAACCGGCCGGCGAGGTCTCGGGTGAGCTCGAGGTGCTGGCGCTGGTCATCGCCGACGGGCACGAGGGTCGTGTCGTAGAGCAGGATGTCGGCCGCCATCAGGACCGGGTAGGTGAAGAGGCCGACCGTGGTGGCATCCGCGCCGTGACGTGCGGACTTGTCTTTGAACTGGGTCATCCGGCTGGCCTCGCCGAACCCGGTGATGGTGCTGAGCACCCAGGCCAACTCGGCGTGCGCCGGCACGTGCGACTGCACGAAGAGCGTCGACCGCTCGGGGTCGATGCCCGCCGCGAGGTACTGGGCGGCGGTGAACCGGGTCTGCTGGCGGAGCTCGGCGGGGTCCTGCGCGACCGTGATCGCGTGCAGGTCGACGACGCAGTAGATGGCGTCGGAGCGGTCTTGCAGCGCCACCCAGTTGACGAGCGCGCCGAGGTAGTTGCCGAGGTGCAGCGAGCCGCTGGACGGCTGCATGCCGGAGAAGACGATGGGATGTGCGGTGGTCATGCGGAGGATTCCTCTGGGTCAGATGGCGTAGTCGACGACGACGGGAGCGTGGTCGGACCATCGCTCGTCGTAGGCGGCCGCGCGATCGACGGTGTAGGAGACCACGGTGTCGGCGAGGGCCTTGGTGGCGAGCTGGTAGTCGATGCGCCAGCCCGTGTCGTTGTCGAACGCCTTCCCGCGCCACGACCACCAGGTGTACGGGCCGTCGACCTCGCCGGCGGCCCGGCGGCCGACGTCGACGAAGCCGAGGCCGGCCCCGTCGTTGTAGCCGGGCTCGCCCTCTGCCCCGACGAACCGGTCGAAGTAGGCGCGCTCCTCGGGGAGGAAGCCGGCGTTCTTGACGTTGCCCTTCCAGTTCTTGATGTCGAGGGTGCGATGGCCCACGTTGAGGTCGCCCATGACGACGGCGAACTCGCTGTGCTCGGCCAGCTGCGGCAGCCGCGCCTCCATCGCGTCGAGGAAGCGGTACTTCTCGACCTGCTTGGGGGTGTCGACGGAGCCGGTGTGCACGTAGGCGCTCACGATGGTGACGATGCGGTCGCCGACCTCGTAGTCGGCCTCGAGCCACCGGCCAGCGGTGTCGAAGTCGGTCGCGCCGAACTCGACGCGGTGGATGTGCGCCTTCTGCCGGCTCGCGATGGCGACGCCGGCACGGCCCTTCGCGCTCGCCGGGTCGTGCAGCACGTCCCACTCGTCGCCGAGCAGCGCCGTGAGGTCGTCGGTGGAGGCGCGCACCTCCTGCAGCGCGAGGATGTCGACGTCGCGTGCGGCGAGCCAGTCGCCCATGCCGCGACGGTACGCCGCTCGCACTCCGTTCACGTTGGCAGTGGCGACGCGGAGGGGCTTGGCAGGCATGGGATCGATCCTATTCGAGCCAGCCGACATCCCTCTTCGGCACCGGGGGCGGGGGAGACGCCTCGAGTTCGGCGAGCTCGGCCTCCGCTCGGCCGAGGCTGCGCTTCGCGGTGAATCGCCCGATCCAGCTGGCGCGTGTGAGCTCGTCCTGCGACATGCGCACGCGCACCCGCGCCGCCGTGACGAGCGCCTCGTACTCCCGCTGGCGCCGTTCCGCCTCGAGCTGCTCGGGCGTGACGAGCCGGAGCGATTCGTTCGCGTCGCTCGCCTCGACGGCGATCCAGCTCGCGGCGACGAGGATGACGATGCTCGTGATGCGGAACCAGAGGAGGAGGCCGACGAACACCGCGAACGTCGCGAGGAGCGGATTGTCGGTGGTGAAGGCGAGCACGACGGAGCTGAACAGCTGCAGCACGCTGACCCCCGCCGACCCGAGCAGCGAGCCGACCCACATCCGCCGCCACGGCATGGCCGCGCCGGAGAGAAAGCGGAAGAGCGCCGCGAGCGCGAGCGTGTCGATCGCGAAGACCACGAGCAGGGCGCCGAACTGCACGAAATAGGTCGACCAGTTCGAGCCGAAGTCCCAGCCGAGCACGCCGAGGATCCAGTCGATGAAGTTCGTCGTGACGATCGACATCGCGGTGGCCGCGAGCAGCACGAGGCCGAACACGAGGGCGGCGACGAGGTCCCGCGCCTTGAGCAACACGTAGGACCGCGTGTCCTTCGGCAGCCCGAACATGCTGCGCACACCGATGCGCGCGTAGGTGACGAACCCGATCGCGGTCCAGATGAAGCCCGCGAGCGCGATGGCGCCGGTCCAGCCGAAGAGGCTGGTGTTCTCCTGCGTGATCTGGATGAGCGCCTGGGTGGTGATCACGCCGTTGTCGCCGATGAGGCCTGGGGCGTAGGTGTTGACGAGCGTCGCGAAGGCCTCCATGGCCTCCTCATCGCCCACGAGCCAGATGCCCGCGATGGCGAAGAGGACGTAGACGCCGGCGAAGACCGCGAACAGCGACTGATAGCTCATGCCCGAGGACATGATGAAGCCGTTCTGCAGGAGGAAGTGGCGCCAGACGCGCACCGGGAAGATGCGCATCGTGCGCCTCGTGATCCGGCTCACCTGCTGGATCTGCGGGTCGAACCGCTCGCGCAGCGGCTGGCCGGCCTCTTCGAGCCGGCGCCTGGCGGCCTCGAGGTCTTCCTTCACCTCTGCGCCGGCCCGAGCCGCTGTGGCGCGCGCGCGGCGAGGCGCTGCGGCATCCCCCCGGCCGTCGTTCGCGCGATCGCCCACACGCTCACGATAGCGAGGGGGTGGCGAGGCGAGGGGATGCCGCACCCGGCCGCCGTCCCCGTCGGGCTCGAACACCCCCATTCACGGGTCAAAAGATGAGGAATACTTCTTTTCTTGCGATCGCGGCGGGACACTGGAAGCGCTGACACCCGACTCTTACCCGAGCCGGCTCCAACCCGAAACCCACAGGAGCTGACATGTCACAGCGCAGCATGGCGCGCCGCGCGCGCCGAAACTCCCTCTCCACCCGATCCGCCGTGCGCGGGGGCATCGCCGCCCTCACCACGGCGGGCCTGATCCTCCTCGGCCTGCCGACGATGGCCGCCGCCGAGGAGGGGATCGCCGATCCTGCGGCGACCGTCGCGGCCTCGCCGCCCGCGGAGCCGGCACCGCCGCCCGAGGAGGCCCCCGCCGAGGCGCTGCCCGC
Organism: Agromyces sp. G08B096; assembly: GCF_040267705.1. Classification (NCBI taxonomy): domain Bacteria; kingdom Bacillati; phylum Actinomycetota; class Actinomycetes; order Micrococcales; family Microbacteriaceae; genus Agromyces; species Agromyces sp. G08B096. Next base: position 2,501,794 of record NZ_CP158374.1, on the reverse strand, counting down.
CGAGCCGGCAGCCGAGGAAGCACCGCCTGCACCCGAGCCGCCGGAGGAGGCTCCCGCGGCCGAACCGGAAGCGCCACCCGTCGAGCACGTCCCGGCCGACGCCGGAACGGATGCGGCGGCCGCCGAGGCCGAGGCATCCGTCGCGCCGCCCGCCGCCGACGCGGCGCAAGCTGCCCCGCTCGCAGGGCCCCCCTCGACGGTGCCCGAGTGGAACGATCACGTGGACATCTGCCACGCGACCGCGAGCGACGCGAACCCGTACGTGGCGATCAGCCCGAGTGTGCGGTCGATCATCGATCCGAACGGCGACCCGAGCGACCCGTACTCGGGCGGCCACGCACACGCCCTGCACCAGGATCTGCGCGACGTGATCCCGGCGTTCGACTACCTCGACGCCGAGGGGGTGCAGAAGCACTTCCCGGGGCTGAACCTCGCGCTGCTCCCTATCCTCGGTGAGGACTGCGAGGCGCCAGCGCCGACGCTCCAGCTCGGTTTCGTGCCGTGCATCGCGCCGAACGGCGAACTGCCGGCCCTCGACGTCACGCTCGCCGGCCTCCTGCTCGCCTTCCAGTACGAGGTGCGGGTCTACGCCGGAGACACGATGACGCTCGTCGGCTCGCACACCTTCACCGCGACGGGCACCGGGTTCCAGTGGCAGTTCGACCTGCCGGCCCCCGGCGCGTACCTCGTCGTGCTGCACCGCGTGGGCGACGACCCGGAGAACGACCGCACCGGGACGATCGTGATCCTGCCGTGCCCCACGCCGCACTGGCTGCTCGACAAGTCCTCGGACCCGGCCGACGGGGCCGAGGTGTCGCCCGGTGAGCTCATCACGTACACCCTCCACGCCGTGAACGACTCCGACACCGTCGTCACCGGCGCCCAGGCGTACGACGATCTCGCCGACGTGCTCGACGACGCCACGCTCGTCGAGCTCGGGCCGGGCCTCACCGGTCCGGCCGGCACGGTGCTCACCTGGAACGTCCCCGAGCTCGATCCGGGCGAGGAGGCGACGACCTGGTACACCGTCAGGGTCGACGCCGACGCGGGCGGCACGCTGCTGCACAACGAGGTCGAGCCCTCGCCCGGCGGGGAATGCCCGACCGAGCCCGCGGCGCTCGTCGACGAGGATCCGTGCGTCGTCGACCACCCGGTGATGCTCGTCGACGTCGGCCTGGAGAAGACCGCCACGACCGCCGACGGCGGCCCGGTCGACTCGGGCGAAGGCGACGTGATCACCTACAGCCTGACCATCACGAACGTGGGCGACGACCCCGCCTACCGCGCGCTCGTCACCGACACGCTGCCCGAGGGCGTCGAGTACGTCGAGGGGTCCGCGGTCATCTCGCCGGATCCGGATGCGTGGGGTGAGGTGACGGTCGCCGACGGCGTGCTCACCGTGCAGCACGAGGGCTGGCTCGACCCGGGCGACGTCGTGACGATCACCTTCGACGTCACCGTGGGCGACCTGGCGCAACCGGCGCCCGACCAACCCATCCCGCCGCTCGTGAACGCCGCGTGCGTCGCCGTCGAGGCCTACCCGCCCGACGACGCGCCCGCGCTCGCCGCGGTCGCGGACGACGAGCCCGTCGGGCTCGACACCAACCCCGCGAACGACTGCGACGAGGCCGAGACCCCGGTGAAGTCCGTGGGCCTCGTCGGGATGGCCCAGTGCGTGAACGACACGCCCTGGTTCACCTTCTCGATCACCCCGTTCGAGGTGGGCGACCCCGCGGCGAACCCGATCGTGCTGATCTGGTGGACGCCGGAGGCTTTCGCGGCGCGTGATCCGTCGATCCCGGCGAGCGATGTCGCGGCGATCCTCGCCGACGGCGCATCGCAGGTCGATCCGATCGCCTACCCGGCCGGGTGGACGAGCGGCATGACGATCTCGGGCCAGCGGCTCTGGCCGGGCGCGGCGGTGAACGAGGCGGGCGACCCGATCGCCTGGCCGGGCTGGACCCAGCTGGCCGACGGCACCTGGGTGCTCGACCCGTCGGCCCCGTTCTACGACCTCCGAGACGAGGCCGTAGTGGAGATCCGGGTGAACCCGTCGAACGACGCGGTGGCGGTGTACCCGCCGCCGACGCCGAACTGCAACGCGGCGCCCGACCAGCCGGTCCGGCCGGTGACGCCGGCGGCGGCCTCGCCATCGCGCGGCGGCCTCGCGGCGACCGGTGTCGACGGTACGGCGGTGCTCGCCTCGGCGGCGCTGCTGCTCCTGCTCGGGGCGGCGGGGCTCCGCGCCGGTCGCCGCTTCCGGGAGGCCCGATGACCGGGGAGGCAGGCGCCGTGAACGCGGCGTGAACAGCGGGCGGATGCCGCGGCAGGGGGCCGCGGCATCCGTCATGCTGGCCCCCGTTTTGGTGCCAACCTGAGACTATCTCGCGATAGGGGCACGGTGGGAGGATGACCGCGAGCCCGTCTTACCCGCGGACTCTGGGCCCACTACCCGGGGCCTGAACCCAGCCGAGGACGGCGGCGGTCGTCCTCGTAACCCGAAGGCTGATGATGAACGCCAAGCGGCTGCATACCCGAACGACCCCTCGAGCCGAGACGAGGGCCGACCTCCGGCGCCGGCGGAGGCACGAGCGCATGCGGTGGCTGAGCGGCCTCACCATCGGCGCCCTGCTCGCCTCGGCGGGGGCGGTGGCCTTCGCGATCGCCCCGGTCGGGCCGGCACCGGCCGCGTCGGCGGCCACCGTGGGGCCCATCTCGACCTCCTTCGAGATCGACGGGAACAAGACGGTCGGCAGCGGGGTCGACTGGGACACCATCCTCGACGGCACCCCGACGACCAGTCCCTACGTGACGGCGTCGGGGCATCAGTCGTCGGGGATCGTCGACGCGTCCTTCGCCTACGACGCCGGCGCGAGCGCGGCGAACTGCACGGGCGGGACGGACAACACGGTCTTCGCCGGCGGCGACAAGATCGACGACAACCCGTGGACCCCCGAGGCGAGCCCCGAGCCGAACGCCAAGGGCGACGGGTGTACCACCGCGAGCGCCTACGAGATCGTCGACGTGGGCGGCACGCCGCACATCATCCTCTACCAGTACTGGACCCGGCTGCAGGGCCTCGGCGATATGACCACCTATCAGGTGCTCGCAGGCCCCAACCCGGGCAGTTTCGACGACGACTACCTCATCGAGTTCAACTACCAGTCGAGCGGGGCGCAGACGCTGCTCCGCGTCCTCGACTGGGACGGCAACAGCTGGGAGCCGCTCGGCGGGAGCATCCCGTACCAGGCGGCGGTCGGCACGAACACCGACACCCCCGCCACCGGCAACGACGCGACGTTCGGTGAACTCGCGATCGATCTCACCGCCGCCGGCGTGCTCGGCAGCGGCACCTGCAAGACGTTCACCGCCGACGGCTTCATCACCCGGACCGGCAACAGCCAGCAGGCCTCCACCGAGGACATCGTCCGCGACCCGACGCCGCTCACCATCAGCAACTGCGGCGGCCTCGTCGTGAAGAAGGTCGGCACGGACGGCGGACCGGCGGCGAGCTTCTCCTACTCGGTCGCCCGGTCGGGCGGCGGCGTCGTGCACGACACGACCCTCGTCGGCCCCGCCGGCCAGCAGAACGCCAGCGGCGACGCGGTGGCCGGGACGAACGGCCTCGGCGCCGCGATCGGGCTCGGCGAGACGCACACCTGGGCGAACGTGTTCGCCGGCTCCGACTACGTGCTGACGGAGGCGGCGCCGCCCGCCCCGTGGCAGCACCAGTCGACCGTCTGCACGGTGACGAACCCCGCGACGAACCAGCTCGAGACCTACACCGCGCCGCAGGCGTTCACGCTCTACGTCGGCGCCACGACGACCTGCACGATCACGAACGTCACCTCCGGCGTGAAGGTCACCAAGGTCGCCGAGGGCGACCCGACGACGTTCGACTTCGCGGTCACCGGGCAGCCCGGCACCGTGCCGGTGGCGGGCGGCTCGAGCTCGCAGGTGTTCTGGTACACGCCGGGATCGGTCGTGAACCTCGTCGAGCAGCCGGAGCCCGGCAGCCCGCAGTGGCGGCTGCAGTCGATCTCGTGCGCTCCGCAGGGCGGCGCCTATCAGACGGATGTCCCCACCGCGACGGCGAGCGTGCAGACCGTCGCCGGCCAGGTGATCGACTGCACGTTCACGAACCGGCAGGACGGAGCCATCCGGATCATCAAGAACGTGGCCGGAGGCAACGGCACGTTCGAGTTCACGACCACGATCCCGGGCGGTCCGTTCTCCATCACGACGACCGGTGACGCCAAGACCGGCATGAAGGAGTACACGAGCCTCCCCGCCGGGAACTACAGCGTGACCGAGACGACGCCGGCGCCCGCCTACGACCTGACCGCGCTCACCTGCGTCGAGGACGTGACGGGCGACTCCGTCGGCACCCTCGCCACCGGGACGGCGTCGATCTCGCTCCAGCCTGGCGAACTCGTGACCTGCACCTACACGAACACGCAGCGCGGCAACATCATCGTCGAGAAGCAGACCAACCCCGACGGGGCCGACGACGAGTTCTCGTTCACCCTCACCGGACAGCCCGACTTCACCCTCTCCGACGGGGAGAACCGGGCGTTCAACCACGTCGTGCCCGGGGCGTACACCCTCGCCGAGCTCGCGCTCGCCGGCTGGGACGTCACGAGCATGACCTGCACGGGCGAGGCGGCTCCCACGACCGACTCGCCGATCGCGTTCACGCTCGACCCGGGTGAGACCGTCACCTGCACCGTCCTCAACACGGCCACGAAGGGCAGCGTCGAGGTCGAGAAGCACGTCGCGGGCGTCCCGGAGGGATACGACTGGTCGTTCCCGATCTCGATCAGCCCGGTGCCCGCCGGACAGCAGGGCACGATCCAGGCGACCGACGAGGACCCGACCGTCGGCTGGACCGATCTCGACGTCGGGGTGCAGTACACCCTCGCCGAGGGCGAGGTCCCCGGATGGGAGACGGGCACGATCACGTGCACCGGTCTCGTCGACGAGGACGCCGGCGCGGCGGGCTTCCAGTTCACGGTCACGCCCGGGCTGACGCTCGAGTGCGATCTGACGAACACCGCAGAGCCCGCGAGCGTCGACGTCACGAAGCACGTCAGCGGCGTCGCAGACGGCACGCCGTGGAGCTTCCTCATCAGCATCGCCCCCGACCCCGACGGGGCGGGCGGCCAGCCTGCGACGCAGGCCGCGACCGACGCCGACCCGACCGTCGGCTGGACCGGCCTCGCGATCGGCACGCAGTACACGCTCACCGAGCAGGTGCCCGCCGGCTGGGAGGGCGGCGCGATCAGCTGCACCGGCATCCAGGACGAATCGGATGCCCCCGGCCTGCAGTTCACCGCGACGCCTGGCGCAGCGCTCACCTGCGACGTCACGAACCGGGCCGTTCCGGCCTCGGCGAAGGTGACCAAGACGGCCGTGGGCGCCGGCGGCCAGTTCACGTTCGTGCTCGACCCGGTCGAGCCCGACGGCCCGGCCGTCGAACAGGTCATCGTGGCGCCGCCGGGCGGCGGCGTCGGCGAGACGACCTTCGCGAACCTCGTGCCCGGCACGGAGTACGCGATCTCCGAGGCCGACCCCGGCTCGGGCTGGGTCGCCGGCGAGCTGGTCTGCACCGTGCTGCACGCCGGAAGCCAGATCCCGGCCGCGATCGACGAGACCGGCTTCACGGTCGCCGCCGGAGACGTGATCTCGTGTGCGATCACGAACACGGCGAAGGGCACGATCGTCATCGTCAAGCACGTCGACGGCGCCGACGGCAGCTTCGGCTTCACCGGTACGTGGCCGTGGAACGGTCAGCCCGAGGTCGGAGCGTTCGACATCGAGACGACCGGCGGCACCGGCCAGGCCGTCTTCGCCGACGTCGTCGCAGGCGGCTACTCCGTCACGGAGGATCTGCTGACCTCCTACGTCGGAGAGCTCCAGCAGTGCACCGAGACCCGCAGCGGCGGCGACGCCGACGACGGGTCGGGCGTGGACCCGGGCGACCCGCTCACCGGGCTCATCGACCTCGACCCCGGGGAGACCGTGACCTGCGTGTACTCCAACACGGAGCTCGGCCAGATCATCGTCGACAAGAACATCGCGGGCGGGCCGGCCGCGCAGGTGTTCGACTTCGAGTTCTCCGACGGCGACACGGTCACGCCGTTCACCCTCACGGCCGACCAGGCGCCGTGGGCCTCGCCGCTGCTCGAACCGGGGGAGTACTCGGTCGAGGAGCTCCTCGAGGAGAACTGGGAGCTCGACAGCGTGAGCTGTGTCGGCAGCGAGGGGATCGAGGTGACCGACGGCCTCGCGACGATCGACCTCGCCGCGGGCGAGGTGGTCACCTGCACCTACCTCAACAGCCCGGAGCCCGGCGACGTGACGCTCCGCAAGATCGTCGAGGGCGTCCCGCAGGGATACCCGTTCGACTTCTCGATCACGATCGACCCGGTGCCGGCTGGCCAGCAGGCCACGCAGCACGTGACCCAGGCCGACGCCAGCGTCAGCTGGAACGACCTGGTCGTCGGCCAGACGTACACCCTCACCGAGGGTGATGCGCCGGGCTGGAACGAGGGCGCGATCGTCTGCGAGGGCCTGCAGGACGCCGATGCCGGCGCACCCGGCTTCCAGTTCACCGTGACGCCGGGTCTCTCGCTCAGCTGCACCGTGACCAACGAGGCCGTGCCGGGCGAGGTGACCGTGACCAAGCACGTCGAAGGCACCCCAGACGGGTTCGACTGGTCGTTCGAGCTGGTGATCTCGCCGGCCGACGGCGTGCTGCCCGGCGCCTCGCAGGAGGTCAGCGGCACCGGCGACGGCACCGACACCGTCACCTGGACGAACCTCGCGATCGGCACGGAGTACACGATCACCGAGGTGGCTCCGCCGGATGGCTGGAACGAGCCGTCGCTGCTCGACTGCGACGTCGCCGACAGCAACCCGCAGCTTCCGGGCGACCAGTTCGTGGCGACTCCCGGTCTCGACGTCTCGTGCGCGATCACGAACTCCGTCGTCCCGCCGGCCGGCGAGATCTCCAAGGAGCTCACCTCGATCAGCCAGAACGAGGCCGGCACGTGGGATCTCGTCTACGAGGTCGAGGTGACCAACCTCAGCCCGATCGCTCCGCTCGTGTACGACCTCGAGGACCGGCCGTTCTTCGGCATCGGCGTCGTGATCAACTCCTCGTCGGCGACGGGCCCGAGCGATGAGGCCGCCGACTGGGACGCCGTCGCGGGCGACTACGTGCTCGCCGACGACGCGTCGGTCGCGGCATCCTCGACGGCGACCTACGTGATCACGATCAACGCGACCGTGCCCGCCGAGGTCTACGAGACGTCGCAGCAGCTGTGCCAGCCCGGCGAGACCACGCCGGGCGGCTTCCGGAACACCGCCTGGCTGCAGGTGGGCGACGGTCAGCCGCAGCCGGCGACCGACTGCGACGAGCCGGGCCGCACGACGCTCGACAAGGAGCTCGTCGGCACCCCGACCCGCATCACCGACCCCGCCGACCCGAACGTCGGCGACTGGACGGTCGTCTACACGGTCGTCGTGGCGAACCCGAGCGACCAGGACCTCTTCTACGACCTGTCCGACACGCCGGGCTTCCCCGAGGGGGTGGTGATCGAGTCGGCCGTGGCGACCAACGACGCGGGCGTCGACACCACCGGCTGGAACGGTGAGAGCGCGACGGTGCTGGCCGACGGCGAGGAGATCCTCGCCGGGGCGACGCACACGTACACGATCACCGTGATCGCCGACGTGACCGACATCGTCGACATCGACGACGTGACCTGCACGGCGACGACGAGCGGCCGCGGCTTCTTCAACGAGGCCGAGATGGACAACGGCACGATCGTCACCACCGACAGCGACTGCGAGACGATCCCGGTCGGCCGCATCGCCCTCTCGAAGACGGTCGACAACTCGGCGTTCGACGGCGTCGATCTCGCCGACCTCGGCTTCGGCGACGACCTCGAGCTGCTGGGCGCCGGCGACTGGCGACTCCGTGCCGCGCTCCATGAGGGCGGCGACCCCGGCAACCCGCTGTTGCACTCCATCGCCCACGCGGGCGACGCCGGCCTCGTGTTCACGGTCCCGGTGGGCGGCTACCTCCTCTCGGAGCAGATCGCCGACGCCCAGGCGGCCCATCCGCTGCTGGCCTACTACCACGCGACGGGCTGGGTGTGCGATGACGAGATCGCGGATGACTCGGTCGGCACGGTCGTGCTCGGCTGGCTCACCACGTGCTCGCTCGAGAACGTGGCCGACCTCGTCGACGTCGGCATCGAGAAGGCCTACGACCTCGGCGACGACCCCGACGGCGCGGTGGAGAACGGCGACACGTTCGACTACGTGCTGACGGTGACGAACCACGGCACGGCGCCGGTGGCCGAGCTCGACGTGACCGACCTCATCGATCCCGAGCTGGTCGTGGCCGGCTCCGCCGTCTTCACGGACTCGGCGGGCGGGCCGCTGGCGAACTGGGAGGAGACGGGCACGGCCGGCGACAACGACTTCACCGCCCACGGCGTCGGACCGTTCGAGCCGGGCCACGTGGTGACCATCACCATCCCGGTCACGCTGCCGGCTCCGCCCCCCACCGAGACGCCCGACGCCGTCGGCCCCGACGACCCGGCGCCCGTGGTGCCCGAGATCGATCTCGAGGACATTCCGAACGAGGCATGCGTGGCCATCACCGAGGGGGAGGGCGTGCCCGCCGACCTCATTGAGGCCAACGACTGCGACGACGTGGAGGTGCCGAAGAAGGCGATCGACGCGGGAGTCTACGTCCGCTGCGTGAACGATGTGCCGTGGCTCTACTACGACATCGAGGTGTCGGACAACGTGGAGCCGGGCGAGATCACGGTGACGTGGACGTCGGCCGACGGCACGCTGACCAAGACCGAGACGATCCCGTGGGACGCCCGCACCGGTCGGTTGTTGTGGCCGGGGGCTGCGGTGGATGAGAACGGGGTTCCGTATCAGTTCCCGGGGTGGCGTCCGGTCACGGAGGCGGATCTGACGAATCCGCCGGTGCCTGGGACGCGGTTCCTGGATCTGATCCTGGATGAGAATGTCGCGACGTATCCGTGGCGTGACATGGAGAACCCGGCGACGATCACGTTCGAGGTGAACCCGTCGCAGTCGGTGCTGGCGGTGTACCCGCAGGCGTTGCCGACGTGTGCGATCGATCGGCCGCCGCTGCTGGAGATCGAGAAGACCTCGAGTGTGACCAGTGCGAAGCCTGGGTCGTCGTTCGAGTACACGTTGCAGGTGCGTTCGACGGGGATCGGTGCGGCGGAGCCGGTGACGTTGATCGATGAGATTCCGGCCGATCTGCGGGTGGATGCGATCACCACGGCTGGTGCTCCGGCGTTCCCGCGGTGGGAGGGCTGCGAGGTCACGGGCCGGGGTGCCGGCGGGTACGGCGGCACGTTGCGGTGTGAGCTGCTGGGGGTGCTGGGGCCGAACATCACCGAGGCGCCGCCGGTGACGTTGGACGTCACGCTCCGCCCGACGTCCAGGGCCACCAGCCTGACCAACACCGGCGAAGTCTGCTACGGCAACCCGGATGTCCCGGACGACGGTATCGTCTGCGCCGAGTCGAGTGTGCGGATCACCGTGCCGCAACCGCTCGCCGTGACGGGTGCCAACGCCGGAGGCCTCCTGGCGGCGGCCCTCGGGGTGCTCGGGCTCGGCGCCATCCTCGGAGCGCTCGCGATCAGCCGGCGGCGCCGCGAGCAGCAGGTGACGAAGGGCTGATCGGCTCCGCCTCGGGGCGGCGCTCGCGGAGGGGAACTTCTGCGGGCGTCGCTCCGATGCGAGGCCCGGGGGAGGGCCGGTTCCGCGAGTTCGTCCCCCGAAGTGCGGACGTAACGTGAGCATCACTCACCCCCAGTTCAGGGGTAAGGCCGAGAAAATCACTGATCAGAAAGGAAAACACTCCGGAGGCATCCCCCCGTATTGGTGACAGTGAGGATCTGTCGGGTACGCCGGCTGCGGTGCTTGACTCGGCGCGATCGCGCAACCCCCGAACCCCCGGGACCGCCGCGCCAGCCGCAGAAGGTCGATGAAGATGAACTTCCGATCCACGCCCGACACGTCCACGCCGAGCCGTCGCGAGCGCCGCCGCCGTGAGGCCCGACGACGCAGCGGCCTCACGGCGCTGATCGCGTCGCTCACCGTCGGGGCGCTGCTCGCACTCGGGCTGCCGACCGTCGCCCTGGCGGGCGAGACCGGGGGCGAGCCGGCGGCGGTGACCGCGGGGGAGCCGGAGACGGATTCCGAGGGCGAGGCGCCCGCGGCGCCGCCGGACGAGGAAGCGAGCGAGCCGCCGGCCGAGGAGCCCGCCGAGGAGGTCCCCGCGGAGGAGCCACCCGCCGAGGAGCCGCCGGCCGAGGAACCCCCGACGGAAGAGCCGCCGGCCGAGGAACAGCCGCCCGCCCCGCCCGCCGAGGAGTCGCGGGCGCCGGCGGACGTCACACCGTTCGCCGCATTCCCCGCCGACACCGCGGACTGTACGACGAACTGCGCGAACCTCACGATCACGAACGTCGTCGTCGGGGGCACCGCCTCGCCGAACGACTGGGCGCTCCACGCGGTCCGCCAGAGCAACAGCGACAACTACAACTTCGCTTCGACCCAGACCCGGCCCGTGCCGCGCAGCGCGACCTACACGATCGCCGCCGACAACGGGCCGGCCGGCTACGCGCTCACGGGGTTCCAGTGCTCGACGGGCGGCTCGGGCGGCGGCGACCCGACCTGGGATCAAGAAGACCGGACGGTCACGTACGGCGGCAATGCGGGCAAGTTCGCCGCCTGCACCTTCACGCACACCTTCGTCCAGCCCGCCACCATCACGGTGCAGGTCGGCGGCGACCGCACCGGCCTGTCGGCGGTCTCCGGGCTCGCCGGTGTGCAGCTCGAGCTCTACACGAACGCCGGCGGCAGCCTCGGTGTGCCGGTCGCCCAGCCCTGGTCGACCTGCACCTCCGACGCGGCCGGCTCCTGCGTGTTCACCGTCCCGGCGCCGACGGGCGCCCAGTACTGGGTCGTCCAGCGCGCCGCGCCGAACGACGTGCCGGCCGGCTGGTTCTCCAACGATGAGCTCGCGATCGGCACCGACCCGAGCGCCCAGCGCTACGCGTTCATCACGCCGGCCGTGGGCAGCGGGGCCGTCATCAACTCCAACTCGAACTTCATGCTCGCCTCGGGCAACACCAACAACGTCGCCTCCGGCGGCATCTGGCAGAACTCGCGGACCAACCCGACATCGATGCAGCAGTGCGGCATCGACGTCGCGCTCATCATCGACCTGTCGGGCTCGGTCGCCCCGTTCGAGGAGGACCTCAAGGAGGCCGCGAAGGGCTTCGTCGACGCCTTGACCGGCACGCCGTCGCAGATCGGCCTGTTCACGTTCAACAACGTCGCCCCGGCGAGCGTCGGCGGCAACCTCGGCATCACCCCGGTCTCCACGCCCGCCGGCGCCGAGACCGTGAAGGACCACATCGACGGCTTCGGCACCCCGACGGAGGCGACCAACTGGGATCGCGGCATCTACCAGGTCGCCACGAGCGGGGTCGACTACGACCTCGCGGTCGTCCTCACCGACGGCAACCCGACGGTCTACTCCAACGACGAGGGCCCGGGCAACCGCACACGCTTCCGCGAGGTCGAGAACGGGGTGTTCTCCGCGAACGCGGTCAAGGCGCTCGCCACCAGGATCGTCGCGGTCGGCGTCGGCGACGGCGTGGGCGGCGACCCCGAGAACCTCATCGCGATCTCGGGTCCGACCGCGAACTCCGACTACTACCAGACCGACGACTACACGCAGGCCGGGCAGGCGCTGCGCGACCTCGCGCTCGGCAACTGCGAGGGCTCTGTCTCGGTCGTGAAGCAGGTCGTCGACGCCGGCACCACCGGCGAGCAGAAGACCGGTGCGACGCCGACGGGCGGCTGGGAGTTCACCGCCGCGCCCACGACGGGCGGCATCACGCCGCTCAGCCAGAACGGGTCCACCGCGGCCGGCACCGGTGCGGTGAACTTCCCGCTGAACTTCGCCGGCGGCACCGTGACCGGCACCGTCTCCGTAGACGAGACGCAGCAGCCGGGATACTCGGTGGTCACCACGGGCGGCAAGAACGCCGTCTGCACGAACGTCGGCACCGGGGCATCCGTCACCGTGACGAACACCGGGCCGGACTCGTTCACCGTTCCGGTCACGCCGAGTGCGGCGATCAGCTGCACCGTGTGGAACCGGCCGCCGCTGCCGCAGGCCGACGTGCGCGTCGACAAGGTGTGGGTCGTGAACGGCCAGACCTTCCAGCACGGCAACCAGCCGATCGGGCTCACCGCCCAGCTGCAGCTCGACGACGTGAACCGTCCGTTCGGCGTCGTGCAGACGGGGTACACCGCGAACGGCACGGTGAAGATCGGCGAGACGACGGGGGTCGGCACCCGCACCCTCTGTCAGGTGACGAGCAGCCGGGTCACCCTCGCGAACGGGCAGGTCGCCGACCAGGCGCTGCCGTACACGCCCACGCTGCAGCCCGGTTCGAACAGCTACACGATCACGAACGTCGTGACGTGCGCGGCCGAGCTCACCCTCGTGAAGCAGGTGGCCAACGGCGACGCCGCACCCGGCGATTGGACGCTCGACGCGGTCGCCCCCGTCGGTTCGCTGCCCGGGCCCAACGGGCTGAGCGGGGTCGTCGCCCCGGTCACGCCGAATGTGCGGTACCCGCTCGTGGAAGACGGCGACCCCCGCTACGTGCAGTCGATCCTGCAGGGCGGGCAGCCGATCCCGCCGTCCACCGGCAGCTGGAACTGCGTGCAGACCGACGCCCAGGGCAACGTCGTGCCCGGCTTCTCCGACGGCATCAACGGCGGCGTCACCGTGCCGCTCGGCTTCCGCGTGCGATGCACCGCGGTGAACGAGACGGCCACGCTCACGCTGCTGAAGATCGTCGACCCGATCCCGGGCGTGAGCGCCGACCCGTCCGAGTGGGACCTCACCGCGACGCCGCAGGCGCCCGCCATCCCGGGCCTCGAGGCGCAGACCGTGACCAGCGGGCAGTCGATGCACCTCCGCCCGGGCAAGCCGTACACCCTCAGCGAGTCGGGCGGGCCCGACGGCTGGGAGCAGGTCTCGCTGCAGTGCAGCACCGGACCGAACGGCACCTACGTGGATGCCACGAGCGTGACGCTGCCGGCGCTCGGCACCGCCACCTGCGTGTTCCGCAACGAACCCGTGCCGCCGAAGCTCTCCCTCGACAAGGTCGTGACCGATGACGTCGCCGACCCCGCCGCATGGACGCTGAGCGCCTCCGACGGCGACGACGTCGTCGCGTCGGGCGCGGGCGGAACGGGCGGCTTCGTCGAGGTGCCCGCCGGCGTCGAGCTGACGCTCGCCGAGTCGACCGACTTGCCGAACGCCGACCAGTTCCAGGCGGGCGCGTGGGTGTGCTCGCTGAACGGCGGCCCCGACGTGCCCGGCCCCGTGGTGCCCGCACTCGACGCGGGCGACGAGGTGGAGTGCGTGGTCACCAACACCCTGAAGCCCTTCGTGCCGACGATCGTGAAGAACGTCGCGGTGCCCGTGCCGCAGGGCGATGCCTGGCTCGTCACCTACACGATCGACGTGACGAACCCGAGCGCGTTCGCCGCGGTCGACTACGACCTGCAGGACCAGCTCGAGTTCGGCGGCGACCTCACCATCGACTCCGCCGAGTACACCGACCCCGACGGCGCGACCACCGCGTGGAGCGTGCCCTTCGGCGATGTGCAGGAGCTCGCGAACTCCCGCGCCCTCGCACCGGCCGAGACGGAGACCTGGACGATCGCCGTGGTCGCGACGGTCGATGCCGGCGCCTTCGAGGACCCGGAGAACCAGCTGCGGTGCCCGGCGCCGACGTCCGGCGAGGCCGGCGGGTTCCTCAACTCGGCCTGGATCATCGTGGACGAGCAGGAGGTCGGCCGCGACGACGCCTGCGCCGAGCCGGTGAACCCGACGATCGCGAAGACCGGCGGCACCGCCGTCGACCACGGCGACGGCACGTGGACGCTGCCGTACACGGTCACGGTGACGAACCCGTCGGCCACGACCGCGGTCGAGTACGACCTCGACGACGTCCTCGACCTGCCGGCGGGCGTCACCGCCACCGGCCCGGCGACGATCGTCTCGGCGCCGGCGGGCGTCACCCCGGTGGCCGGCTGGACCGGCGCGGCGCCGAACACGCGCCTCGCGGAGGACGTCGTGCTTCCTGGGACCGCGGGCCTCGACCAGCACGTGTACGAGATCGCGGTCACCGTGACCCTCGACGCCCAGGACGGGCCGTTCGCCTGCCCCGCCGAGGACGGACTGAACAACGTCGCCACCCTGCACTCGGGCAACCAGGAGACGGATGCCACGGGCTGCGTCGAGATCGAGCTCCCCGACGTCACCATCGACAAGTCGGTCGTGCCGGGCTCGGTGAGCCAGGGCGGCGACGGGCTCTGGACCATCGCCTACCGGCTCGACGTCGCGAACACCGGTGAGATCGGCGGCGTGTACTCGCTCGCCGACGAGCTCCACTTCGGCGCCGGGGTCGACCTCGGCGGCGCGAGCTACGCGGTCACGCTGAACGGGGGGCCAGCACCCCTCGCGTGGACCGGCAGCGGCGACCTGGTCGTCGACCGCTACCTCGCCGGCGGGGCATCCGATGTCTGGATCGTCACGGTCAGCGGGATCGCCCTCGACGGCCCCGAGCTCACGCCGCAGCAGACGGCGTGCCCGGCGGACGACGTCGACGGTGCGTTCAACAACGCCGGCATCCTGACGGTCGGCGGCGACCAGACGATCGACACCGCGTGCGACTCGCCGAGCGCGCCGCAGGTGACCAAGACCGAGGGCACCGCGGTGCAGCAGCCCGATGCCACCTGGGATGTGAGCTACCTGCTCGCGGTGTTCAACGACGCCCCCGGCGCGAAGCCGAGCCACTACACGCTGGTCGACGACCCGCACTTCCCGGCGGCGCTCACGATCAACTCGTACACGATCGACGAGATCCTGCCGACGCCCGGCAATCTGGTGACGGATGCCTCGCCGGTGCCGGCCAGCATCCCCGTCGTGGCGAACGAGCCGATCGCCGCCGGCGCCGTTCACGTCTACCGCATCACGCTCAACGTGACGGTGCCGTCCGGTCTGCCGCCCGTCGACCGGCTCTGCGTGCCAGGCGAACCGGGCAAGGGCTTCTTCAACGAGGCCGTCCTCACGAGCGGCGAGATCGTCGACCGCGACGACAACTGCCCGAACATCAGGGAGGGCGGCCAGCCGACCGTGACGAAGGACGACCCGACCGTCAGCCAGGATGCCGACGGCGTCTGGACGGCCGAGTACGAGCTCACGGTGACCGGCAACCCCGAGTTCATCTCGACCTACACGCTCGAGGACACGCTCCGGTTCGGTCCGGAGGTCGAGGTGCTGAGCGCCGAGTGGAGCGGCGAGGGCGACAGCGGCACGTGGGCCGACCCCGAGACGGACCCGACCACGACGATCGTCGGCACCGCCACGCCGATCGGCATCGACGAGGTGCACACGTACACCGTCACCGTGACGGCGACCGTGGATGCCGCGGCCTTCGAGGACCCGACGACCACGACCTGCCAGCCGAGCCTCGCCGACCCCGATGTCGGCTTCCTGAACGCCGCGATCCTCACGAGCGACGGCGCGGAGCAGATCGATCTCGGCTGCGGGCTGCCCGCCCGCCCGATCATCGAGAAGACGACCGTGGGCTCGGTCACCGAAGTGGGCGACCACTGGGAGGCGACCTACGAGCTGACCGTGCAGAACGGCAGCCCGACGCAGGCGCTCGTCTACGACCTGACGGACGCGCCCGACTTCACCGGGGCCGTGACCATCACGGACCGCGAAGTGACGAGCGCCGACGTCACGGTCAACCCGGCCTGGAACGGCGCCGGCTCCACCGATGACCTCGTCGTCGAGGATCAGCTGCTCGCGGGCGGCGCGACCCACACGTTCACCGTGACGGTCTCGTTCACGGTCGGCGACACCGAGCCCGACGACCCGACCCTCCTCTGCGAAGGCGAGGGCGGTCAGGGCCTGCTGAACGGTGCGGTCGTGGTCTCCGGCGGCAGCTGGGAGTCGGAGGCCTGCTTCGACGTGCCCGTCGACGTCGAGCTCCTGAAGTACTGGGTGATCGACGGCGGCGAGCCCATCGTCTGGGACGACCCGGCGCTGCCGGCCGGCTTCTCCGCCCAGGCGCTGCTCGACGGCGTCGCGGTGGACTGGGGCGAGGAATCCGGTCCGTACGAGCTCGGCGACACCGTCGAGGTGGACGAGGCCGACGTCGTCGTGCCGGCCGGCTGCGAGCTGGTCGGCGTCGAAGGCGACGGTACCTATACCCTCGAGCTCGCTCACAACCGCTTCGACGTCACCAACGAGGTCGACTGCACGCAGACCGTGAACCTCGCCAAGGTCGTCGACAACCAGCACGGCGGCGACGCCGTCCCGAGCGACTGGACGCTCTCCGCATCGGGCCCCGACGACGGGTTCGGCGGCAACGGCACCGCGTCCGGCCCCGTCGAGCTGAACGTCGGCTATCTGCTGAACGAGGTCTCGACGATCTGGGACGACGGCGTCGAGTACCAGGTCTCCGCGACCTGGAGCTGCACTTCGGAGCAGGGCGAGGACGCCTTCACCCTCGTGGCCGGGCCGAACGACCGCAGCGCCACCCTCACCGTCACCGAGCTCGGCGCCACGGTCGACTGCGAGATCACGAACACGGATGTCGCACCCGAGCTCACGCTCGAGAAGGTCGTGGAGCCGGAGGCGGTCGCCGAGCTCTTCCCGCCCACCCTCTGGACGCTCGAGGCGAGCGACGGCGACGGGGTCGTGCTGAGCGGGGCGGGGAGCGCGACCGGCGAGGTCGAATCGAACACCGGGTACGGCCTCAGCGAGGCCGCGACGTTCCCGGAGGCCGGCGAGTTCGAAGCCGGCGACTGGGAGTGCGTCGTCACGAACGCGGAGCCACCCGTTCCGGCGACGATCGTCGAAGGCGAGGTCGTGCTGCAGCCCGGCCAGGAGGTCACCTGCACCATCGTCAACACGGCCCGGCCGGCGACCTACCTGTTCGACAAGACCCTCGTGTCGGTCGAGCAGCAGCCGGACGGCGACTGGGAGATCGTCTACGACGTCACCGTCGAGAACGAGAGCGCGGTCTCGCCCGTGACCTACGGCCTCGAGGACTCGCTCGACCTGTTCGGCGAGCTCATCGAGATCGACAGCGCCGACTGGACCGGCCCGGCCGGGGCATCCGGCAGCTGGACGGGCCTGCCCGACGACCGGGTCGAGACGCTCGCCGACGGCGCGCTCCTCGCACCGGGGGCGACCGACACCTACACGGTGACGGTCCTCGCCCGCACCCTGGTCGGTGCGGTCGAGCACCCGGAGACGCAGTGCACGCCGCCCGGCGAATTCGAGCGCGGCGGGTTCCGCAACCTCGCCGTCCTCACGGTGAACGAGCAGCCGCTGGAGCGCAGCGTCTGCGCGGATCCGGAGTTCCCGACAGCCGTCAAGACCGTCAGCGGAGGCCCGATCCTGAACGGCGACGACACGGACACCGTCGAATACGAGATCGCGGTGACCGGTGCCGAGACGCTCCAGACGCACTACGACCTGAGCGATGCGCCGGTGCTGCCCGACGGCGTGACCTTCACGGCCACCGCCGAGGACCCCGATGGCAACCCGGTCGCCGGCTGGACGGGGACCGGCGCGGCCACCGCGCTGGCCGCCGATCGGCCGATCGGCGCCGGCGAGGTGGAGGTCTGGACGATCACCGTCGTTGCGGACGTCTCCGAGCTGACCACGATCGACGACGCACGCTGCGTCGAGGAGACCGAGGGCAAGGGCTTCTACAACGGGGCCGTGTTCAGCACAGGCCTGATCGAGACGCCCCTCGAAGCCTGCACGAACATCCCGCCCGTCGACGTCGGCATCGAGAAGACGTACGACGACCTGCCCGAGGGCGAGACGGCCGTCGAGGCGGGAGACGCCTTCACCTGGGTGCTCACCGTCACGAACCACGGCGACCCGGTCGAGAACCTCGAAGTGACCGACCTGATCGACGACGAGCTCGAGGTCACCGGCCCCGCCGTGATCGAGCCGGCCGCCGACCCGGCGCAGCCCGGCACCTGGCTGCAGGTCTCGGGCGGCACCGACAACGCCTTCGCGGCGACGTACACGGGGATCTACCCCGAGGGCGCCGTCACGACCATCCGCATCCCGGTGCTGATGAAGGTGCCGCCGGCCGGCGAGACCCCGCCTGCCGTCGGACCGGATGACCCGCCGCCGGTGCTCCCCCCGCTCGGACCGTCCACCATCCCGAACCGCGCGTGCGTGGAGATCACCGGAGCGGAGCCCGAGGAGGAGCTCGCGCTTTCCGACGGTGAGATCGCACCGCTGCAGCTGCCGCTCGTGCTCGACCTCGAGCCCGACAACGACTGCGCCGACGCCGAGGTGCCGGTCAAGCGGATCGACGCCGGGGTGTACGTCCGGTGCGTGAACGACGTGCCATGGCTCTACTACGACATCCAGGTCACCGACAACGTCGAGCCCGGACCGGTCACCGTCACGTGGACCTCCGCCGACGGCACCCTCACGAAGGAAGAGGTGATCTCGCCCGAGGACCTCTCAGGTCGGTTGTTGTGGCCGGGGGCTGCGGTGGATGAGAACGGGGTTCCGTATCAGTTCCCGGGGTGGCGTCCGGTCACGGAGGCGGATCTGACGAATCCGCCGGTGCCTGGGACGCGGTTCCTGGATCTGATCCTGGATGAGAATGTCGCGACGTATCCGTGGCGTGACATGGAGAACCCGGCGACGATCACGTTCGAGGTGAACCCGTCGCAGTCGGTGCTGGCGGTGTACCCGCAGGCGTTGCCGACGTGTGCGATCGATCGGCCGCCGCTGCTGGAGATCGAGAAGACCTCGAGTGTGACCAGTGCGAAGCCTGGGTCGTCGTTCGAGTACACGTTGCAGGTGCGTTCGACGGGGATCGGTGCGGCGGAGCCGGTGACGTTGATCGATGAGATCCCGGCCGATCTGCGGGTGGATGCGATCACCACGGCTGGTGCTCCGGCGTTCCCGCGCTGGGAGGGCTGCGAGGTCACGGGCCGGGGTGCCGGCGGGTACGGCGGCACGTTGCGGTGTGAGCTGCTCGGGGTGCTGGGGCCGAACATCACCGAGGCGCCGCCGGTGACGTTGGACGTCACGCTCCGCCCGACGTCCAAGGCCACCAGCCTGACCAACACGGGCGAAGTCTGCTACGGCGAGGCGCCGGGTGACGATGCCAACGCGCAGATCGTCTGCGCCGACTCGAGCGTGCGGATCACCGTGCCGCAACCGCTCGCCGTCACCGGGTTCGCCGGCGGTCCGCTCGTGTGGGTCGGGGCATCCCTGCTCCTGCTCGGCGGCATCGCCGTGGTGCTCGCCATCAGCCGCCGGCGTCGGGGGGACGCCGCGGGATGACGGGGAGGGGCGGCGGTCCTCCAACCGTCGCCCCGCGATCCGCGGCCCCGCTCGCCCCGAGGGCTCGGATCGTGAAGGGGAACTCCCCGCCATGCCGAAGGGCCGGTGCCAGGAGGCACCGGCCCTTCGGGCGTCCGCGATCAGGGCGTCACGGCTTGCCGCGCATGACGGCCTGCTTCACCTCGGCGATCGCCTTCGTCACCTCGATGCCGCGCGGGCATGCCTCGGTGCAGTTGAAGGTCGTGCGGCACCGCCACACGCCCTCCTTGTCGTTCAGGATGTCGAGGCGCACCTTCGCCTCGTCGTCGCGGGAGTCGAAGATGAACCGGTGCGCGTTCACGATCGCCGCAGGACCGAAGTACTGGCCGTCGGTCCAGAAGACCGGGCAGCTCGAGGTGCACGCGGCGCAGAGGATGCACTTGGTGGTGTCGTCGAAGCGGGCGCGCTCGGCGACCGACTGCACGCGCTCCTTGCCGGGCTCGGGCGCGGTCTTCGCCTGGAGGAACGGCTGCACTTCGCGGTAGCTCGCGAAGAACGGCTCCATGTCGACGATGAGGTCCTTCTCGAGGGGCAGCCCCTTGATCGCCTCGACGTAGATCGGCTTCGAGATGTCGAGGTCCTTGATCAGCGTCTTGCACGCCAGCCGGTTGCGGCCGTTGATCCGCATCGCGTCGGACCCGCAGATGCCGTGCGCGCAGGAGCGGCGGAAGGTCAGCGAGCCGTCCTGCTCCCACTTGATCTTGTGCAGCGCGTCGAGCACCCGGTCGGTCGGGTACATCTCGACGTCGAAGTCCTGCCAGCGCGGCTCGGTGTCCACGTCGGGATCGAACCGCCGGATCAGGAACGTGACGGTGAAGGATTGGATGGGCGCCGCCTCGGCGGGCGGCTGCTCGAGCGTCGCGGTCGACACGTCAGTACTTCCTCTCCATCGGCTGGTAGCGCGTCACGGTGACCGGCTTCCAGTCCAGCCGGATGTGGTCGGCGGCGTCGGACGAATGCGCATCGCCCGACAGGTAGGCCATCGTGTGCTTCATGTAGTTGGCGTCGTCGCGGTTGGGGAAGTCGTCGCGCATGTGACCGCCGCGGCTCTCCTGCCGGTTGCGGGCGGAGTAGACGACGACCTCGGCGAGGTCGAGGAGGAAGCCGAGCTCGACGGCCTCGAGCAGGTCGGTGTTGAACCGCTTCCCCTTGTCCTGCACGGCGACGTTCCGGTACCGCTCGCGGAGCTTCGCGATCACGTTCGTCACGTGCGCGAGCGACTCGTCGGTGCGGAACACCTGCGCGCCCTTGTCCATCTCGTCCTGCAGCTCCTTGCGGATCGCGGCGATCCGCTCGGTGCCGTTGGACTCGCGCAGCTCGTCGAGCATGCCGCGCACGAACGCGACCGGGTCCTCGGGCAGCGGGGTGAAGTCGACCGTCTTGACGTACTCGACCGCGTTGCGGCCGGCGCGCTTGCCGAAGACGTTGATGTCGAGCAGCGAGTTCGTGCCGAGACGGTTCGAGCCGTGCACCGACACGCACGCGCACTCGCCCGCCGCGTAGAGGCCGGGCACGACGGTGTCGTTGTCGGAGAGGACCTCGGCCGAGACGTTCGTCGGGATGCCGCCCATCGCGTAGTGCGCGGTCGGCATCACGGGCACGGGCTCGACCACCGGGTCGACCCCGAGGTAGGTGCGGGCGAACTCGGTGATGTCGGGCAGCTTCGTCTCGAGCACCTCGGCGCCGAGGTGCGTGCAGTCGAGCAACACGTAATCTTTGTGCGGGCCCGCGCCACGCCCCTCCGCGACCTCCTGCACCATGCAGCGCGCGACGATGTCGCGCGGCGCGAGGTCTTTGATGGTCGGCGCGTAGCGCTCCATGAACCGCTCGCCCGAGGCGTTGCGCAGGATGGCGCCCTCGCCGCGCGCGCCCTCGGTGAGCAGGATGCCGAGCCCGGCGAGCCCCGTCGGGTGGAACTGGAAGAACTCCATGTCCTCGAGGGGCAGGCCCTTGCGCCAGATGATGCCGACGCCGTCGCCCGTCAGGGTGTGCGCGTTCGACGTGGTCTTGAAGATCTTGCCGAATCCGCCGGTGGCGAAGATCACGGCCTTCGCCTGGAAGACGTGCAGCTCGCCCGTCGCCAGCTCGTAGGCGACGACGCCCGAAGGCTTCTTCACGCCGTCGACCTCGGTCATCACCAGGTCGAGCGCGTAGTACTCGTTGTAGAACTCGATGCCGAGCTTCACGCAGTTCTGGAACAGCGTCTGCAGGATCATGTGGCCCGTGCGGTCGGCCGCGTAGCAGGCCCGGCGCACGGGCGCCTTGCCGTGGTCGCGGGTGTGACCGCCGAAGCGCCGCTGGTCGATCTTGCCGTCGGGCGTGCGGTTGAACGGCAGGCCCATGTTCTCGAGGTCGATGACCGCGTCGATGGCCTCCTTCGCGAGGATCTCCGCCGCGTCCTGGTCGACGAGGTAGTCGCCGCCCTTCACCGTGTCGAAGGTGTGCCACTCCCAGCTGTCCTCTTCGACGTTCGCGAGCGCGGCGGCCATGCCGCCCTGCGCGGCGCCCGTGTGCGACCGCGTCGGGTAGAGCTTGGAGATGACCGCGGTCTTCGCGCCGGGGCCGGCCTCGATCGCCGCACGCATGCCGGCGCCGCCGGCGCCGACGATGACGATGTCGTACTGGTGGTAGTGGACTCCGTCGACGACCTGGGTCTCGACGTGGTTCTCGGTGGTCACAGGTCTCCTATGCGGCGCAGAACGAGGGCAGCAGGTCGGCGGGGGCGCCGGCGGGGCACGGTTCGAAGGTGAAGACGACGAGCGTGCCGAGGACGAGCAGCACCACGACGGCGGCGAGCAGCGCGCCCTTGAGGATGCGCTGGACGGTGCCGGGCTTCGTGTAGTCGTTGACGACGGTGCGCATGCCGTTCGCCCCGTGGATGAGGGCGAGCCAGAGCATCAGCACGTCCCACCACTGCCAGAACGGGTCGGCCCACTTGCCGCCCACGAACCCGAAGTCGATGGCCTTCACGCCCTCGCCGACCATGAGATTCACGAACAGATGGCCGAAGACCAGCACGATCAGGACGACGCCCGAGACGCGCATGTAGATCCAGCCCCACTTCTCCAGGTTCACGCCGCGCTTGGGAGCGGGGCGGACCGGCGTGCGGGGCGCTTCGATGACGGACACTCGGCGCTCCTTAGTGGCTGAAGACGTTGATGAGGTGGCGGGGCACGAAGCCGAGCATCGTGACCACCCACAGGCCGATGACGATCCAGAAGAGCAGCTTCTGGTGGCGCGTCGCCCACGCCCAGAAGTCGACGAGGATCACGCGGATGCCGTTGAAGGCGTGGAAGACGATCGCGCCGACGAGGGCCACTTCGCCGAGGCCCATGATCGGCGTCTGGTACGTGCCGATGACGGCGTTGTACGCCTCGGGGCTGACCCGCACGAGCGCGGTGTCGAGGATGTGCACGAGGAGGAAGAAGAAGATGGCGACACCGGTGATGCGGTGCAGCACCCACGACCACATGCCCTCGCGGCCGCGGTAGAGCGTGCCGCCCGGCCGCTCCTTGGCCGGGGTGGGTGCGGTCAGGGTCCCTGCCTGTGAATCTGGCATGAACAACCCTCCATGGCTGTGTGATCCGCTCCCGAACGAGCGGGCAGTCGGGCGTGAAGGCCCGAGCAGAGTCTAGTCCGAGCGCCCATCCGGCGCTGCTTAGGCGGTCCTAACTGTCTCGACGTCGAGAGATCGGGAGGCCCGCGTGGTCAGTGGACACCGCCATGCGGGCGCCGGCCGTCGCGGATACGCTGGGCGGATGCACGACGCACCGATCGACCGCTTCTACAGCATCATCCCCGCCGGCGGCGTGGGATCGCGGCTGTGGCCGCTCTCGCGCGCCGATGCGCCGAAGTTCCTGCACGACCTCACCGGCTCCGGCCAGACGCTGCTGAAAGACACGTGGGACCGCCTCGTTCCCCTGTCGGGCGAGCAGCGGATTATGGTCGTCACCGGCCGCGCGCACCGCGCCGCGGTCGAGGCGCAGCTGCCGGCCCTCGCCGACGCGAACATCGTGCTCGAGAGCGAGCCGCGCGACTCCACGGCGGCGATCGGCCTCGCGGCGGCCATCCTCCAGCGCCGGGAGCCGGGCGTGATCGTCGGCTCGTTCGCGGCCGACCACGTCATCTCCGGTGATGCGCTGTTCCGTCAGGCCGTGGCCGACGCGGTGGCGGCGGCCGACGCCGGGTACATCGCGACCATCGGCATCACCCCGACCGAGCCGGCGGTCGGCTTCGGATACATCGAGTGCGGCGCCGAGTTCGACGTGCCGGGCGCCTCGCACGTCGAGGCCGTTGCGAGCTTCGTCGAGAAGCCCGACCTCGAGACCGCCAAGCGGTACCTCGCGGGCGGGCGCCACCTCTGGAATGCCGGCATGTTCATCGCCCGCGCCGACCGGCTGCTCGAGGAGATCCAGCGCACCAAGCCCGAGCTGCACGCCGGTCTCGTCGAACTGGCCGCCGCATGGGACGATCCGGCGACGCGGGGTCCCGCCGTCGACCGGATCTGGCCGGGCCTCGAGAAGATCGCGATCGACTACGCGGTGGCCGAGCCCGCGGCGGCGGCCGGCCGGCTGGCGGTCGTCCGCGGCCACTTCCAGTGGGACGACGTCGGCGACTTCGCCTCGCTCGCGAAACTCAACACCTCGGGCCGCTCCGGCGAGCTCGCGATCCTCGGCGAGAACGCGCGCGTGCTCTCCGACGCGTCGAGCGGCATCGTCGTGAGCCGTTCGAAGCGGGTCATCAGCCTCATCGGCGTCCGCGACATCGTCGTCGTCGACACCCCCGACGCCCTGCTCGTCACCACGAGCGAGCACGCCCAGCGGGTGAAGGCCGTCGTCGACGCGCTCCGCCTCGGCGGTTCGAACGACGTCCTGTGACCTGCCGCACCCACCCGTACCGCCCGAGCCCGACAAAGGAGCACCGGATGTCCCGTCCCAGCCGTTTCCTCGCGATCGCAGCCATCGCCGCGGCATCCCTCGCCCTCACCGCCTGCCAGAGCGCACCCGAGCCGGGGGCTGAGTCCGACGGCGCCGACGAGTGCGTCCGCATGGTGACCAACTCGGGCGGCCTCGAGGACCGCTCCTTCAACCAGTCGAGCTGGGAAGGGCTGCAGGACGCGGAGGAGGAGTACGGCGTCGAGGCCGAGGCCCTCGTCTCGACCGGCGAGACGGATCTCGCCCCCAACGTGCAGCAGGCCGTCGACTCGGGCTGCGGCCTGATCGTCACGGTCGGCTGGGAGCTCGCCGAGGCCACGCTCGACCAGGCGGGCAAGAACCCCGACCTCGCCTTCGCGATCGTCGACGAGACGGTCGAGGCGGAGAACGTCAAGCCGGTCGTCTTCGACACCGCGCAGGCCTCCTTCCTCGCGGGCTACCTCGCCGCGGGCGTCACGAAGACGGGGGTCGTTGCGACCTTCGGCGGCGGCAACCAGCCGCCGGTGACCCTGTTCATGGACGGCTTCGTCGACGGCGTGGCCGCGTACAACGAGGCGCACGGCACTCAGGTGCGGGCCCTCGGCTGGGACAAGACCGCCCAGGACGGCGCCTTCACCGGCGACTTCGAGGACGTGAACAAGGGCAAGGTGCTGACCGAGGGGTTCATCGACCAGGGCGCAGACGTCATCCTGCCGGTCGCCGGTCAGGTCGGCGAGGGTGCGGCGGCCGCCGCGATCGAGCGCTCGGGCGTGTCGATCATCTGGGTCGACAGCGACGGCTACGACACCCTGCCGGCCGAGTACCGGCCCGTGCTCCTGACCAGCGTGCTGAAGAACACGCGGCAGGCGATGGTCGAGATCGTCGGTGACGTGGTCGACGACGCGTTCACGAACGAGGCGTACATCGGCACGCTCGAGAACGGCGGCGTCGAGATCGCGCCGTACCACGACCTCGAGGCACTGGTGCCGGCCGAGCTCGACGCCGAGCTCGACGAGCTGCGCCAGCGGATCATCTCGGGCGAGCTGCTCGTGGAGTCGCCGAGCGCACCGTGACGGCCTGCCACCGCCGCGTGCCCCCCGCTCGGGGGTGAGCCGCATCTGCTCATATGAGCAGATTGTCGCTTCTTGATAACCATTGGATTGCGCGGGCAGGCGGGACCCGGGCCGCGCTCGCAACATTCGGTAACGTGAGGGCACCAACCCCGCGACGGTCGGGGTGAGCGTCTTTGGAGGACACAGTGACGATCACGACGAAGAAGGCCGCGCTCGGCGGATTCGCCATGCTCGGCGCCGCCGCGCTGCTGGCCGGCTGCGCGTCGGCTCCCGAGGAGTCGGGCGGCGACGGCGGGGGCGAGGCCCTCGACTTCCTTCCCTGCATGGTCTCCGACGCGGGCGGGTTCGACGACAAGTCCTTCAACCAGCTCGGCTTCGAGGGCCTCCAGGCCGCGGCCGAGGAGCTCGGCGTCGAGTACAACGAGGTCGAGTCGGCCGCCGAGACCGACTACGCCGCCAACCTCTCGAGCCTCGTCGACCAGGGCTGCAACGCCATCGTCACGGTCGGCTTCCTGCTCGCGCCGGCCGCCCTCGAGTCGGCCCAGCAGAACCCCGACATCGAGTACATCTCGATCGACGACCCGGTGGACCAGGACTTCGACGGCACCACCGACGCCGAGAACATCAAGCCGATCATCTTCGACACCGCCCAGGCCGCGTTCCTCGCGGGCTACCTGTCCGCCGGTGTCTCGCAGACCGGCGTCGTCGGCACCTTCGGCGGCATGAACATCCCGACCGTGACCATCTTCATGGACGGCTTCGCTCAGGGCGTCGACTACTACAACGAGGAGAACGGCACCGCCGTCAAGGTGGTCGGCTGGGACCGCGCCGCCGAGGATGGCTCGTTCACCGGCGGCTTCGAGGCGAACGACACCGCCCGTCAGCTCGCGCAGGGCATCATCGACCAGAACGTCGACGTCCTCCTGCCCGTCGGCGGTCCGATCTACCAGTCGGCCGCTGCCGCCATCGAGGACTCCGGTCGCGAGATCGCGCTCATCGGCGTGGACGCCGACGTGTTCGAGACCGACCCGTCGGTCGCGTCGCTCCTGCTCACTTCGATCATGAAGGGCATCGACGTCGGCGTGCACGAGGCGATCGTCGAGGCCGGCAACGGCGAGTTCGACACGACGCCGTTCGTCGGCACGCTCGAGAACGACGGCGTGGGCCTCGCCGACTACCACGACTGGGCCGACCGCGTCCCGGCCGAGCTCGACGCGAAGCTCCAGGAGCTGCGCGAGCAGATCGTCGCGGGCGACATCCAGGTGGAGTCCTACCTGGCCGAGTAGTCCGAACGGCACACGGCGGGGAGGTCGGCAGGCGCCGGCCTCCCCGTCGCCGTTGACGCGGATGCGCGTCCGTCACAACATCTGAGCAGGCGGTCCGACCGCTCTCCGACATCTGCGCAGCATCTGCTGCATCCGCAGGCCCATCACTAGGATCGGTGACATGAAACTCGAGCTTCGGGGCATCACGAAGACCTTCGGGACGCTCGTGGCGAACGACCACATCGACCTCACGGTCGAACCGGGTGAGATCCATTGCCTCCTCGGGGAGAACGGGGCCGGCAAGTCCACCCTCATGAACGTGCTCTACGGCCTCTACCAGGCCGACTCCGGCGAGATCCTGCTCGACGACGAGGTCCAGCATTTCGCCGGCCCCGGTGACGCCATGCGCGCCGGCATCGGCATGGTGCACCAGCACTTCATGCTCATCCCCGTCTTCACGGTCGCCGAGAACGTCATGCTCGGACACGAGTCCACGAAGGGTGCCGGGCTCCTCGACCTCCCGGCCGCCCGCGCGAAGGTGCGCGAGATCTCCGACCGCTTCGGGTTCGACGTCGACCCCGACGCGCTCGTCGACGACCTGCCGGTCGGGGTGCAGCAGCGCGTGGAGATCATCAAGGCGCTCTCGCGTGACGCCCGGGTGCTGGTGTTCGACGAGCCCACCGCGGTGCTGACGCCGCAGGAGACCGACGAGCTGATGGCGATCATGCGTCAGCTCAAGGAGGGCGGCACCTCCATCGTCTTCATCACGCACAAGCTTCGCGAGGTGCGCGAGGTCGCCGACCGGATCACCGTCATCCGCCTCGGCAAGGTCGTCGGCGAGGCCGATCCCGCGGCCTCGAACGCGGAGCTCGCGTCGATGATGGTCGGTCGTGCGGTCGAGCTCACCGTGCAGAAGGAGCCCGCCACGCTCGGCGACCCCGCACTGGTGGTCGAGGGGCTCAGTGTCATCGATCCGATCGGGCAGCTCGTCGTCAACGACGTCTCGTTCGAGGTGCGCCGGGGCGAGATCCTCGCGGTCGCCGGCGTGCAGGGCAACGGCCAGACCGAGCTCACCGAGGCCCTCGTCGGCCTGCAGCCGCGCGTGCAGGGCTCGGTGACCCTCGACGGCAACCAGCTCGTCGGGCGCCACGTCCGGCACATCCTCGAGGCGGGTGTCGGGTTCGTGCCCGAGGACCGCAAGGAGGACGGGCTCGTCGCCGAGTTCACCATCGCGGAGAACCTCATGCTCGACCGCGCCGACGGCGCGCCGTTCGTGAAGGGCGGCAACGTCCAGCGCGGCGCGCTCGAGCGCTTCGCCCGCGAGAAGGTCGCGGAGTACGACGTGCGCACGCCGTCGATCGAGACCAAGGTCGGCCGCCTCTCGGGCGGCAACCAGCAGAAGGTGGTCCTCGCGCGCGAGCTCAGCCGCGACCTGCGCCTGTTCGTCGCCGCCCAGCCGACCCGCGGCGTCGATGTGGGCTCGATCGAGTTCATCCACAAGCGCATCGTCGAGACCCGCGACGCCGGCGTGCCCGTCATCGTGGTCTCGACCGAGCTCGACGAGGTCACGGCCCTCGCCGACCGCATCATGGTGATGTACCGCGGCAAGGTCGTGGGCATCGTCCCGGGAGACACCCCGCGCGACATCCTCGGCCTCATGATGGCCGGCGAGGCGCCGAGCACCGAAGGAGCCGCCGCATGAGCGCGCCCACCCCGAACGATCCCGACGTCGCGCTCGAGACCGGCTCGCAGGTGCCGGAGGAGGTGCAGCCCGAGCGGCCCGCGCCGCCGACCGCGGCGAAGCCGGGCGCCGAGCCCGGGCCCGAATCCGAGTCGCGCTGGCACCGGGCGTTCCGCGAGATCACGACCGGCAACGCGATCATCTCGGTGCTCGCGGTGCTGCTGGCGCTTCTCGTGGGCGCGGTGATGATCGCGTTCACCGACGAGCGCGTGCAGGCCGCCTCCGCGTACTTCTTCGCCCGCCCCGGCGACACGTTCGTCGCGATCTGGGACTCGGTCGCCGGTGCGTACACCGCGTTCTTCCAGGGCTCCATCTACAACTTCCGCCGCCCGGGCTTCGCCGCAGGCATCCGTCCGCTCACCGAGACGCTGACGTTCGCGACGCCGCTCATCGCCGCCGGTCTCGGCGTGGCGCTCGCGTTCCGCGTCGGCATGTTCAACATCGGCGGTCGCGGCCAGATGCTCATGGCCTCCGCGGCGGCCGGCTGGGTCGCCTTCTCGTTCGACCTCCCGTGGGGGGTCCACATGCTGGTCGCCCTGCTCGCGGGACTCCTCGCGGGCGCGCTGTGGGCGGGCATCGCCGGCCTCCTGAAGGCGCGAACGGGTGCGCACGAGGTGATCGTCACGATCATGCTGAACTACGTCGCGCTCTACCTCGTGACGTGGATGCTCCGCACCCCGGGGCTGCTCCAGGCGCCGGGCTCGAACAACCCGAAGACTCCCGCGATGAAGGACACGGCCGTCTTCCCCGACCTGCTCGGGCCGCAGTACAACCTGCACTTCGGCTTCATCCTGGCGCTCGGCGCCGTCGTGCTGGTCTGGTGGATCCTCAGCCGGTCGGCGCTCGGATTCAAGTTCCGGGCCGTCGGCGAGAATCCGAACGCGGCCCGGGTCGCGGGCATCAACGTCACGTCGATGTACGTCTACGCGATGCTCATCTCCGGCGCCCTGGTCGGGCTCGCGGGCGTGAGCCAGGTGCTCGGCACCGTCACCACCGGATTCTCGTCCGGCATCGACGCCGGCATCGGCTTCGACGCGATCACCGTCGCGCTGCTCGGGCGGTCGACGCCGTGGGGCGTGCTCGCGGCCGGCATCCTCTTCGGCGCGTTCAAGGCCGGCGGGTTCGCCATGCAGGCCGCCGAGGGCGTGCCGATCGAGATCGTGCTCGTCGTGCAGTCGCTCATCGTGCTCTTCATCGCCGCGCCGCCGCTCGTGCGGGCGATCTTCCGCCTGCCGGCACCGGGCGCAGGCCCCAAGCGGCCTCGGCCGATCGTGACGAAGGAGGTGGCGGCCAAGTGACCACCGCGACCCAGCCCCACGCCGGAGCCGCGCAGCAGCCGGTGCTCGAGTCCACCGTGGTCGTGAGCTGGAAGGCTCCGATCGCGCTGGGCGCCGTGACGGTCCTCTCGGCGCTGCTGTTCCTCATCGCCCCGCACGACGCGGAGGCCGTATTCCGGGTGTCGTCGCCGCGCGACGTCATCCAGATCCCCGAGATCGTGCTCCCGGGCATCGCCACGACGTGGGTGTGTCTCGTCCTCCTCGCGGCGCTCACCGTCTGGAGTGCCCTGCTCGTCCGCGCGAAGCGCCGGGTGCCGCTGTGGCTCGTGATCGTGTTCGCCGTGGTGTTCATGCTCGGCTTCCTGACCTGGGCCGCCGCGGGCGCCTCGACGCACGTCATCCCGCTCGCCGGGCTGTTCGCCGGAGCGCTGAGCCTCTCCGTGCCGCTCATCTTCGGTGCGCTGAGCGGCGTGATCTCCGAGCGGGTGGGCGTCGTCAACATCGCGATCGAGGGCCAGCTGCTGGCCGGCGCGTTCACGTCGGCGATGGTGTCGTCGGCGATCGGGCAGGCCGTGCTGGGGCAGACGGTCGGCATGATCGCCGCG
Source organism: Agromyces sp. G08B096 (assembly GCF_040267705.1). Taxonomy (NCBI): domain Bacteria; kingdom Bacillati; phylum Actinomycetota; class Actinomycetes; order Micrococcales; family Microbacteriaceae; genus Agromyces; species Agromyces sp. G08B096. The sequence continues at coordinate 2,471,380 of NZ_CP158374.1, read as the reverse complement.
GCGATCGCGGGCGTGCTCGTGTCGTTCGTGCTGGCGGCCTTCGCGATCAAGTACTTCGTCGACCAGGTGATCGTCGGTGTCGTGCTCAACGTCCTGGTGCTCGGCCTCACGAGCTTCCTGTTCTCGCAGGTGCTCGCCCCGAACGCCTCGGTGCTGAACTCACCGCCCCGCCTCGAGCGCATCCCGATCCCGTTGCTCAGCGAGATCCCGCTCATCGGGCCGACCTTCTTCCGGCAGACCATCATCGTCTACCTCATGTACGTCGCCGTCGTGCTGGTCTACATCGGGCTGTTCCACACGAAGTGGGGGCTGCGGCTCCGGGCGGTCGGCGAGCACCCGCAGGCCGCCGACACCGTCGGCATCAACGTCGGTCGCACGCGCTTCTGGAACGTCTCGCTCGGCGGTGCGATCGCGGGCCTCGGCGGGTCCTTCTTCACCCTCGGCTCGGTGGGCGCCTTCAACAAGGAGATGACGGCCGGGCTCGGCTTCATCGCCCTCGCCGCCGTGATCTTCGGTCAGTGGGACCCGATCAAGGCCACCCTCGCGGCCCTGCTGTTCGGCTTCGCGCTCAATCTGCAGAACACCCTCGGCGTCATCGGGTCGCCCGTGCCGAGCGAGTTCATGCTGATGCTGCCGTACGTCGTGACGATCTTCGCCGTGGCGGGGCTCGTGGGCAAGGTGAGAGGCCCCGCGGCATCCGGCAAACCGTACATCAAGTCCTGAGCCGCCTCGCGGCTCCATCACGGCCGGGCCTTCCGGCCGACGACCCGAGACGGGGGAGCACCATGACCGAATCGGCAGCGATCGACTGGGACCACCTGCGCGGCATCGCGCGCGAGGCGATGGCCAAGGCGTACGTGCCCTACTCGCAGTTCCCGGTGGGGGCGGCGGCGATCGTCGACGACGGGCGTGTCGTCAGCGGCTGCAATGTGGAGAACGCCTCGTACGGCGTCACGCTGTGCGCCGAGTGCTCGCTCGTGTCGGCGCTCATCATGTCGGGTGGGGGCAAGCTCGTCGCGTTCGCGTGCGTCGACGGGCACGGCAACACGCTCATGCCCTGCGGACGGTGCCGCCAGCTGCTCTTCGAGCACTCGGCTGAGGGCATGGTGCTCGACACGGTGTCCGGGCTGAAGACGATCGACGAGGTGCTGCCCGACGCGTTCGGTCCGCGTACGCTCGCCGCCTACGCGGGGGAGCAGGCATGAGCGCCGCGGTGGAGGCATTCGACGCCGTCGACCTGATCCGGGCCAAGCGCGACGGGCGCGAGCTCACGACCGCGGAGATCGACTGGCTCGTCGACGCGTACACGCGCGGGTATGTCGCCGACGAGCAGATGTCGGCGATGACCATGGCCATCTTCCTCAACGGCATGGGGCGCCGTGAGATCCGCGACCTGACGATGGCCATGATCGCCTCGGGCGAGCGCATGGACTTCTCGGGCCTCGGCAAGCCCACCGCGGACAAGCACTCGACAGGCGGCGTGGGCGACAAGATCACCCTGCCGCTCATGCCACTCGTCGCGGCGTTCGGCGTCGCGGTGCCCCAGCTCTCCGGGCGAGGGCTCGGTCACACGGGCGGCACGCTGGACAAGCTCGAGTCGATCCCGGGCTGGCGTGCCGAGCTCACGAACGAGGAGATGTTCCGGCAGCTCCGCGAGCAGGGCGGCGTGATCTGCGCCGCGGGCGCCGGGCTCGCTCCGGCCGACAAGAAGCTGTATGCGCTCCGCGACATCACCGGCACCGTCGAGGCGATCCCGCTCATCGCGTCGTCGATCATGTCGAAGAAGATCGCCGAGGGCACGGGGGCGCTGGTGCTCGACGTGAAGTTCGGCTCGGGCGCGTTCCTGCAAGACATCGAGCGTTCGCGCGAACTCGCGCGCACGATGGTCGAGCTCGGCGAGGACGCCGGCGTCGCCACGAGCGCCCTGCTGACGAACATGAACGTGCCGCTCGGGCTCACGATCGGCAACGCGAACGAGGTGCGGGAGTCGGTCGAGGTGCTCGCCGGCGGCGGCCCGGCCGACGTCCGCGAACTGACCCTCGCGCTCGCGCGGGAGATGCTCGCGCTCGCGGGGCAGCCCGATGCCGACGTGGAGGCGGCGCTCGACGACGGAAGGGCCATGGACGCCTGGCGGGCGACCGTGCGTGCGCAGGGCGGCGACCCGGATGCCCCGCTCCCGGTCGCCCGCGAGCAGCACGTCGTCACCGCTGACCGCGACGGCGTGCTGGTGGCGCAGGAGGCGCTGCCGTTCGGCATCGCCGCCTGGCGGCTCGGCGCCGGCCGGGCGCGCAAGGAGGACCCGGTCCACCACGCCGCCGGAATCGACCTCCATGCGAAGCCCGGCGACGCGGTGCGGGCCGGTCAGCCGCTGTTCACCCTGCACGCCGATGAGCCCGCGCGATTCGCCCGGGCGTTGGAGGCGGTCGACGGTGCGTGGCGCATCGGCGACCCCGGCGATCCGGTCGACGACGGCGGTCCGCTGATCGCGGAGAGCATCGGCCGCTGAGGTGCGCGACGCCTAGCGCATCCGTCGCGTCCATGCGGCGCCCCGGACTCCGTCCAGGCTTCGAAATCGCCGAGACTTCGCGGGCACCGCGCCGGTATCGTTGAGCCGTGGAGACGAATCCGACGCAGTACCGGCTCGAGGGCGACGGCGCCGACATCAGGGCGCTGCCCAAGGTGTCCCTGCACGACCACCTCGACGGGGGCCTGCGCCCCCAGACCCTTATCGAGCTGGGCGACGAGCTCGGACTCGATCTCCCGACGAGCGACGCCGACGAGCTGGCCGACTGGTTCACCGCGCAGGCCGACTCGGGGTCCCTCGTCGAGTACCTGAAGACGTTCGACCTCACGACGGCCGTCATGCAGACCCGTGAGGGGCTCACCCGCGTGGCGCGCGAGTTCGTGCAGGACCTCGCGGCCGACGGCGTCGTGTACGGCGAGATCCGCTGGGCACCCGAGCAGCACCTCACGCGCGGGCTGTCCCTCGACGAGGCGGTCGAGGCCGTGCAGGCCGGGCTCGAGCAGGGTGCGGACGACGTGCGGCACCAGGGCCGGAGCATCCGCACCGGCCAGCTGATCACCGCGATGCGGCACGCCGATCGCGGATTGGAGATCGCCGAGCTCGCCGTCCGGCACCGCGATCGCGGCGTCGTCGGGTTCGACATCGCCGGCGCCGAGGCGGGCTTCCCGCCGAGCCGGCACCGGACCGCGTTCGACTACCTGGCGAGCCGGTTCTTCCCCGTGACCGTGCACGCGGGCGAAGCCGACGGCATCGAGTCGATCCGCGGCGCCCTCATCGACGGCCGGGCTCTGCGGCTCGGTCACGGGGTGCGGCTCGCGGAGGACCTCGTCATCGAGCGGCAGGACGACGAGAACACGTACGTCTCGCTCGGCCAGGTCGCCCAGTGGGTGCGCGACCGGGAGATCGCGCTCGAGACGAGCCCGTCGTCGAACCTCCAGACGGGCGCCATCGCAGCGTGGGGCGACGAGCTGGTCGACCACCCGTTCGACCTGCTGTACCAGCTCGGATTCCGGGTCACCGTGAACACCGACAACCGGCTGCAGTCGGGCACGTCGCTGACGCGTGAGCTCTGGCTGCTCGCCGACGCCTTCGGCTACGACCTCGACGACCTCGAAGTGTTCCAGCTGAACGCGGCCGCGGCGGCCTTCCTGCCGCTCGACGACCGCGAGGAGCTCGCCGAGCAGATCGAGGACGGGTTCGACGAGGCCTGACCGGCCCGCCGCCCGCACCGCACCGCACCACCCGAACGGAATCCGTCGATGCCCCTCCCGCCCCTCCCCGACACCGCCGTCGCGCTCGGAGCCGAGGCCGCCGACTGGCGTGCCGCCGTGCGCCTCGCCGGTCGGGCGCTCAACCGGTCGGGTGCGACGAAGGCGGAGTACGTCGAGCGCATGATCGCCGTGATCGAAGAGTTCGGCGCGTACGTGGTCATCGCACCGGGTCTCGCGCTGGCCCATGCACGCCCAGGCGCCGACGTGGTGCGCGAGGGCCTCGCCGTCGTGACCCTCGCCACGCCGGTCGCCTTCGGACACCCCCACAACGACCCCGTGCGCGTGGTGCTCGGGCTCGCCGTGTCGAACGCGGAGGAGCACGTCGCGTCGGTCGCCGGGCTCGCGAATGTGTTCAACGACCCGACGGCCATCGGGCGCATCGCCTCGGCCACGACGGCCGACGAGGTGCGAGCGGTGCTCGGCGTCCACGCCGAGGAGGTGTCGGCGTGAGGATCGTCGCCGTCTGCGGTGCCGGCATCGGCACCTCGGCCATCCTGAAGGTGAACGCCGAACGCGCCCTCGCCCGGCTCGGGCTCTCCGCCGACGTGACGGCGACCGATCTCGACGGCATCGTGACGACCGCGGCTGACGCGCAAGTCGTGCTGACCTCGAGCGAGCTGGCGGCGCAGGTGCGCTCACGACTCGGGCGCACCTACGCCGAGATCATCGAGGTACGCAACTACTTCGACGTCGAGGAGATCGCGGCGCACCTCGAGCGCTCGCTCGGCTGACGCCCGCCACGTGGGCAGCGGAGCTCAGGCCACGAGCTCCCTCATGCCGGCTTCGAGCGCGGCGATCGTCGCGGCGGCCGCTGCGCGGCGCTCGGCCACGTCGCCCTCGGTCGCGACCGCGTCGAGGTAGACCTTCAGCTTCGGCTCGGTGCCGCTCGGTCGCACCATGACGCGTCCCCCGTGCTCGAGCACGAGCCTCAGCACATCGCTCGGCGGCAGGTCGCCGAAGCCGTCGGCGAGATCCTCGATGCGGTCCACCGGGATGCCTCCCACCGAGGTCGGCGGGTCGGCGCGCAGCCGCGCCATCACGGCGCCGATGCGGGAGAGGTCGGTGACGCGGATCGAGACCTGGCCGGAGGCGAAGCATCCGAATCGGGCGACGAAGTCGTCGAGGTGTTCGGCGACGCTCCGCCCGCGCGCGGCGAGGTCGGCGGCGAGGTCGAGGAACGCGATGGCCGCCGAGATGCCGTCCTTGTCGCGTACGGTGGCGGGGTTCACGAGGTAGCCCAGCGCTTCCTCGAAGCCGAACACCAGTCCGGGCGCCCGCGAGATCCACTTGAACCCGGTGAGCGTCGCGCGGAACTCGAGGCCGTAGGCCTCCGCGATGGCGGCGAGCCCAGGCGAGGAGACGATCGAGCACGCGAGGGTGCCCTCGGCACCGCCGTCGCCCGAGACCGAGGCGGCCTGCTCTGCCGCGCGCCAGCCGAGCAGCAGCCCCACCTCGTTGCCGCTGAGGCGGCGCCAGCCGCCGTCGGCGGCCTGATCGGGGATGGCGATGGCGAGCCGATCGGCGTCGGGGTCGTTGGCGATCACGAGATCGGCGCCGACGGCGCGGGCGCGTTCGAAGCTGAGATCCATCGCGCCCGGCTCTTCGGGGTTCGGGAACGCGACGGTCGGGAACGCGGCGTCGGGCGCGATCTGGGTGTCGACCACCGCGGGTCGCGGGAAGCCCGCGGCATCGGCGACGCGGGCGAACGTCTCCCAGCCGACCCCGTGCATGGCCGTGTAGACGACGCGGAGCTCCGTACCGGCGGAGTCCGCGCGAGCCGCGGACGCTACCGCGGCGGTCGCCGCCACGTAGGCGTCGACGACCGATTCGGGCGCGGTCTCGAACGAGGCGCGGGGCAGGTCGGGCACGCGTCGCTCCTCGGCGATGCGCAGGATATGCGCCGCGATCTCCGCGTCGGTGGGCGACACGATCTGCGACCCGTGACTCGCGCCGCCGAGGTAGACCTTGTAGCCGTTGTCGTTCGGCGGGTTGTGGCTCGCCGTCACCATGACCCCGGCCGCAGTGTCGAGATGGCGCACGGCGAAGGCGAGCACCGGGGTCGGCAGCAGCCGGGGGAGCAGGATGGCGCGGACGCCCGCCCCGGCCATCACCTCGGCCGAGTCGCGCGCGAACACCTCGGAGTTCTTCCGCCCGTCGTAGCCGATGACGACCGACGGCACCGTCCCCGCCTCGGCGTGTTCGAGCAGGTAGGCGGCGAGTCCGGCAGCTGCCTGAGCGACGAGCACCCGGTTCATCCGATTCGGACCGGCGGCGATCGCCCCGCGGAGTCCGGCGGTGCCGAACGCGAGGCGGTGGTCGAAGCGGTCGGCGAGGTCGTCGGCCGCGGAGACGTCCCCCGCGCGCACCGCCTCGATGATCGCCGCGAGCTCCTCGCGCGTCTCGGGGTCGGGGTCCTGGGCGATCCAGGACTCGGCCAGCGCGATGCGCGTGCGGTCGTCTGCGGAGAGTTCGGGCTGAGACATCCGTCGTCGCCTTCCGGTTACAGGGCCTGCACGATGTCGGCGAGGAGCCGCGAGATCACGGGCTCTGCGGCGCGGCCGGCCTGGATGACCTCCTCGTGGCTGAGCGGGGTCTGCTGGATGCCCGCGGCGAGGTTGGTGATGAGGGACATCCCGAGGATCTCCATGCCCGCCTGGCGCGCCGCGATCGCCTCGAGCGCCGTCGACATGCCGACGATGTGTCCGCCGATGGCCTTCGCCATCTGCACCTCGGCCGGGGTCTCGTAGTGCGGGCCGCGGAACTGGCAGTACACGCCCTCGTCGAGCTCGGGTGCGATCGACCGGGCGAGGTCGCGCAGTCGCCGCGAGTAGAGGTCGGTGAGGTCGATGAACGTGGCGCCCTCGAGCGGGGAGTCGGCGGTGAGGTTGATGTGGTCGCTGATGAGCACCGGGGTGCCCGGGGTCCAGGTCTCCTTGATGCCGCCGGCGCCGTTGGTGAGGATCATCGTCGTCGCGCCGGTGGCCGCGGCGGTACGCACCGAGTGCACGACCCGTCGAACCCCGTGGCCCTCGTAGTAGTGGGTGCGTGCCCCGATCACGAGCGCCCGCCGGCCGTTCGGCAGCGCCACCGACCGCAGCGTGCCCACGTGTCCTTCGAGCGCCGGCTTCGAGAAACCGGGCACCTCGGTCGCGGGGATCGTGTGGGTCGTCTCGCCGAGGAGCTCGGCGGCCTTGCCCCAGCCGGAGCCGAGGGTGAGGGCCACGTCGTGGCGCGCGACGCCGGTGAGCTCGGCGATGCGGTCGGCCGCCTCCTGCGCGATGGCGAACGGGTCGGCGGCGGGATCGTCGAGCGGGTTCTGCTGCTGCATCCCCCCATGCTAATGAGCCGCCGGATGCCGCGCGCGAGCGTGCTCATGTGCCGGTCGATCCGACGGATGCGACAGAATATGAGCATGGCCTACGAGTTCGAGCGCACCCAGAGAATCGCCGTCCTCGGAGGTGGGCCAGGAGGATACGAGGCCGCGCTGGCCGGCGCGCAGCTCGGAGCCGAGGTCACGCTCATCGAACGTGCGGGCGTGGGCGGCTCGGCCGTGCTCACCGACGTGGTGCCCTCGAAGTCGCTCATCGCGACCGCCGAGGCCTCGAACGCGGTCAAGGAGGCCGCCGACCTCGGCGTGCAGTTCTACGCGAAGGGCGCCGCCGACAAGGCGGTGAAGCCCCAGGTGGCGATCAACCTCGCCGCGGTCAACAAGCGCCTGCTCGGCCTCGCCGCGCAGCAGTCCGAGGACATGCGGCAGAACCTCATCGACGCGGGCGTGCACCTCGTGCAGGGCGAGGGGCGCCTCGACGGGCCCAACGCCATCATCGTGTCGACGGCGAAGGGCGGCACAGACTTCGACCGCATCGAGGCCGACACGCTCCTGATCTCGGTCGGGGCCACGCCCCGCATCCTGCCGACCGCCGTGCCCGACGGCGAGCGGATCCTCACCTGGACGCAGCTCTACGACCTGCAGCAGATCCCCGAGCACCTCATCGTCGTCGGCTCCGGCGTCACCGGCGCCGAGTTCGCGTCGGCCTACCGCGCCCTCGGAGCCAAGGTCACGCTCATCTCCAGCCGCGACCAGGTGCTGCCGGGCGAAGACCAGGACGCGGCATCCGTCATCGAGAAGGTCTTCAAGCGCAACGGCATGAAGGTGCTGAACAAGTCGCGCGCCGAGTCGGTGGTGCGCGACGGCGACTCCGTCGTCGCGACCCTCACCGACGGCCGCGAGGTGCGCGGATCGCACTGCCTCATGGCGGTCGGCTCGGTGCCGAACACGCGCGACCTCGGCCTCGAGGACGCCGGTGTGCAGCTGTCGGAGTCCGGCCACATCCGGGTCAACCGGGTGGCGCGCACGTCCATCCCCAACATCTACGCCGCCGGCGACTGCACGACGTTCCTGCCGCTCGCCTCGGTCGCCTCCATGCAGGGCCGCACCGCGATGTTCCACGCCATGGGCGACATCGTGAACCCGCCCGAGAACCGCAACATCACGTCGAACATCTTCACTCAGCCCGAGATCGCCACTGTCGGCTGGACCGAGAAGGAGATCGACGAGGGCGTCGTGCCGGGCGTCGTCTACAAGCTGCCGCTGTTGTCGAACCCGAGGGCGAAGATGATGGGCATCCGCGACGGGTTCGTGAAGCTGTTCGCCTCGAGCGGCTCGGGCGCCATCATCGGCGGCGTCATCGTCGCGCCGAGGGCCTCGGATCTCATCTTCCCGCTGGCGCTCGCGGTCGAGCACCGCCTGACGGTCGACCAGTTCGCCGAGGCGTTCCCGGTCTATCCGTCGCTCAGCGGGTCGCTGACCGACGCGGCGAGGGCGATGCATATCGTGCGCTGATGCGCGAGGCGCGGGGGCCGCGCCGGAACACGGATGGGCGCGAGGGAGCGCACCAGGAAGGGGGAACCGATGGACCTCCGGGTCAAGTCGGTCGAGGCGTCGATGGCGGATGCCGCGGACGAGTCGAGGAGCTTGCGGCGGTCGCTCGGGACCTGGGATCTGGCCCTCATGGGCATCGCGGTCGCGGTCGGCGCGGGCATCTTCTCCGTCGGCGCGCAGGCCGCCGCGAGCTTCGCCGGACCGAGCGTGATCGTCTCGTTCGTGCTCGCCGCGATCACCTGCGGTCTCGCGATCATGTGCTACGCCGAGTTCGCCTCCACGGTGCCGGTCGCGGGCAGTGCGTACACCTTCACGTACGCCACGATGGGGGAGCTGCTCGCGTGGATCATCGGGTGGGACCTCATCCTCGAGATGTTCACGGCCGCGGCCGTGCTCGCGAAGTACTGGGGCGTGTACCTCAGCGAGGCGCTGCTCGCGTTCGGCGTACCGTTCCCGGCGACGTTCGAGCTCGGCGGCCTCGAGGTCAGCTGGCCCGCGTTCCTCATCGTCGCGGTGTTCACCGCGCTGCTCGTCGCCGGCACGAAGCTCACCGCCCGCGTCGGCGCGGTGTTCACGATCATCAAGGTCGCGATCGTGCTGTTCGTCATCGTCGTCGGGTTCTTCTTCGTCCGCGCGGCGAACTTCACGCCCTTCATCCCCGAGGCGGTGCCCACCGAGGGCGGCGCGTCGGATGCCTGGACGCAGTCGCTGTTCTCCTGGCTGACGGGCGCGGCGCCCGCGCAGTACGGCGTGTTCGGCCTGCTGGCCGCGGCATCCCTCGTGTTCTTCGCATTCATCGGGTTCGACGTGGTCGCGACCAGCGCGGAGGAGGTGCGCGACCCGCAGCGCCGGCTCCCGCGCGGCATCTTCCTCGGGCTCGGCATCGTGACGCTGCTGTACGTGCTCGTGTCGATCGTGATGACCGGCATGGTCTCGTACCGCGAGCTCGCCGAGGAGGAGAGCCCGTCGCTCGCGACGGCGTTCCGGCTCGTCGGGCAGGACTGGGCGTCGGCGGTCATCTCACTGGGGGCGCTCGCGGGTCTCACGACCGTCATCATGGTCCTGCTGCTCGGGCTCTCGCGCATCGTGTTCGCGCTCAGCCGCGATGGGCTGCTGCCGCGCTGGTTCTCGAAGACGACGGCGCACACGAAGACGCCGGCGCGCGTGCAGATCATCGGCGGGCTGGTTGTCGCGCTCGTAGCGGCGTTCACCGATGTGGGCCTGCTCGAGGAGATGATCAACATCGGCACGCTCTCGGCGTTCGTGCTGGTGAGTGTCGGCATCGTGGTGCTGCGGCGGACTCGGCCCGATCTGCCGCGCGGGTTCCGGGTGCCGTGGTCGCCCGTGCTGCCGATCGTGTCGGCCGCGCTGTGCCTCTGGCTGATGTTCAACCTCACGACGCTGACCTGGGTGCGATTCCTCGTCTGGCTCGCGATCGGCATCGTGATCTACCTGCTCTACGGCCGTCGCCGCTCGCGCCTCGCGGGCGGACAGGTGAGCGAGGTCGAGCTGCCTACCGCGCAGGGCTCCGACGACCCGACGGCGGGCCGGTAGGTGACCGGCATGGATGCCTCGCCCGAGACTCGCCCGCTCGACGACGTCGACCGTGCACGGCTGCGCCGCTGCGTCGAGCTGGCGAGCGAGGCGCTCGACGCCGGCGACGAGCCGTTCGGGTCCCTCCTCGTCGACGCCGCCGGCGAGGTGCGGTTCGAGGACCGCAACCGCGAAGGCGGCGGCGACGCGACGGCGCATCCCGAGCTCGCGATCGCGCAGTGGGCGGCCCGGCACCTGGAACCCGAGGAACGGCGCCATTGCGTCGTCTACACCTCGGGCGAGCATTGCCCGATGTGCAGTGCAGCGCACGCCTGGGTCGGTCTCGGCCGCATCGTCTACGCGACGAGCAGCGAGCAGTTCACCGCGTGGCGCCGCGAACGCGGCCTGCCCGCCGGGCCGGTCGCTGCGCTGCCGATCCAGGCCGTGGCACCCGGCGTGGAGGTGGCCGGGCCCGACGCCGAGCTCTCCGCCGAGGTGCGGGTGCTGTTCGAGCGGATGCTCGACCGGGCGGGTCGCTGAGGCTCAGTCCTCACCTGCGGCGTCGAGCAGTTGCACTGCTCGTCCGGCTCGCGGGCCCGTGCCGTGATCCAATCGCAATGCGGCGATCGCCCTCCCATTCGCGGCCGACCGCTACAGTCGTCTCGCCCGGCGTATCCGGGGGAAGAGGTGGAGGGGATCGTGACCGTTCGGGCGTACTGTGCGGCAGTCATCGTGCTGGCGGCCGCGGCGGGGTTGACCGGGTGCGTCCCCGCCCCAATCCAGCCGTCGCCACCGCCGTCGCCGACGTCGTCCGCACGGCCGAGCGCCACCGCGGCCCCCGCGCCGACTCCGCCGGCGTCGGCACCGACGCCCTCAGCAGCGCCGGATGCCGCGGTCGTGGGCATCGTCGTCCGGCCCGAGCACCTCGAGCTGGTGAACCGCTCGGGCGCAGTGGTCGACACGCTCTCGTACGACGCCGACGCGGGGGTCTTCATCGACGTCCTCGGCGGGGTCCTGGGCGGCGCACCCGACGTCGAGGAGCGCCGAGGCGGCCACGAGTGGTTCCCGAGCACCGCCGACCGCTGGCCGGGTGTGCAGGTCGTGGACGACCACGAACCGGACGGAGTTTCCGCCGACATGAACGTGAGCGTCCGCTTCACCCACCCGATCGTGGGGAACGGTATCTCCGTCTCGACGGTGCAAGGGTTCCGCCCGGGCGATGACCTCGAGGCGTTCGCCGCCGAACTGGGCGAAGAGTGGCACGGTTCGGGATACGACGAGTTCCCCGCCGAGACCGGTCCCGACATCGCGCCGCGGATGTGCTTCGAGTGGGACGGCTCGTGCGTGGAGTACGCGAACGCCAACGCCGTGTCGGTGAACCTCTGGGGCGGCGGCACCACGGACCCGACCGTGACCAGCGTCGTCTCCGCACCCTGGAACTTCGGCATCGGTCACGTGTAGGCGGGTCCGCACGGGGCGCCCGCCGCACGACCTACGCGTCCGCGATCGACAGCAGCAGGTGTCCGCTCGAGACGGTCGCACCCGCCTCGGCGTTCACGAGCCCGATGATGCCGTCCTTGTGGGCGACGATCGGCTGCTCCATCTTCATGGCCTCCAGCACGAGGACGAGGTCGCCCTTGACGACCCGGTCGCCCTCGGCGACCGCGACCTTCACGACCGTGGCCTGCATCGGCGCCTTCACGGCGTCCCCCGTCGCGGTGTCCACGGCGTGTGCGGCCGAGCGGCGGCGGGGAGCCGGGCCCGAGGCCGCAGCACCGGTGGCCGCAGAACCCGACCCGCCGCCCAGCAGCTTCTTCGGCAGCGACACCTCGATGCGACGGCCCTCCACCTCGACGACGACCGAGGTGCGCGCGGCGGGGCCGCGGGGCTCCTCGAGCTCGCCCGTCCACGGCTCGAGCGTGTTGTCGTACTCGGTCTCGATCCAGCGCGTATAGACCGAGAAGGGCTCGTCGCCCTCGGGCGCGAAGGCCGGGTCGCGCACGATGTCGCGGTGGAACGGCAGCACGGTCGGCAGGCCCGTCACCTCGAACTCGTCGAGGGCGCGGCGGGCGCGTGCGAGCGCCTCCTGGCGGTCCTTGCCCGTGACGATGAGCTTCGCGAGGAGCGAGTCGAAGGCGCCCGAGATCTCGTCGCCGCTCGTCACGCCGGAGTCGACGCGGACGCCGGGGCCGCCGGGGAAGCGCAGCTGGTGGATCGGGCCGGGGGCGGGGAGGAAGTTGCGGCCCGGGTCCTCGCCGTTGATGCGGAACTCGAACGAGTGGCCGACGGCCACGGGATCGGGGTAGTCGAGCACGCCGCCCTCGGCGAGCCGGAACTGCTCGCGGACGAGATCGAGGCCGGTGACCTCTTCCGAGACGGGGTGCTCGACCTGGAGGCGCGTGTTCACCTCGAGGAAGGAGACGGTGCCGTCCTTGCCGATCAGGAACTCGCACGTGCCGGCGCCGACGTAGCCGACCTCCTTGAGGATGGCCTTCGAGGAGGTGTACAGCGCCTCGACCTGCTCGTCGGTGAGGAACGGCGCGGGCGCCTCTTCGACGAGCTTCTGGTGCCGGCGCTGCAGCGAGCAGTCGCGGGTCGAGACGACGACGACGTTGCCGTGCTGGTCGGCGAGGCACTGGGTCTCGACGTGCCGTGGCTGGTCGAGGTACTTCTCGACGAAGCACTCGCCGCGGCCGAAGGCCGCGACGGCCTCACGGGTGGCCGAGTCGAAGAGCTCGGGCACCTCCTCGCGGGTGCGGGCGACCTTCAGGCCGCGGCCGCCGCCGCCGAAGGCGGCCTTGATCGCCACGGGCAGGCCGTGGACGTCGACGAACTCGAGCACCTCGGCGGCATCCGCCACCGGGTTCAGCGTGCCGGGCGCGAGCGGGGCGCCGACCTTCTCGGCGACGTGGCGCGCAGAGACCTTGTCGCCGAGGCGCTCGATCGCCTCGGGGGAGGGTCCGATCCAGATGAGGCCGGCGTCGATGACGGCGCGGGCGAAGTCGGAGTTCTCGGCGAGGAACCCGTAGCCGGGGTGCACGGCGTCCGCGCCGGAGCGGCGGGCGACGGAGAGGAGCTTGTCGATGACGAGATACGTGTCGGCGCTGGTGGAGCCGTCGAGGGCGTACGCCTCGTCGGCGAGCTTGACGTGCCGGGCGTCGCGGTCCTGGTCGGCGTACACCGCGACGGACGCGATACCGGAGTCGCGCGCCGCGCGGATGACCCGGACGGCGATCTCTCCGCGGTTGGCGATGAGGACTTTCGTGATGCGCGGCATGATCATCAAGCCTATTCGCGCGCACCATCCGTCCTTTGGGTGACCTCCACAAAAACGGTGGATGCCTCTTGCGCCGATCGACAATCGCACGGGGTTCGCGCCGGGCGGTCGACACCCCGGCCGGGCGAGTGGCCGCCGGTCAGCCTCGGGTGTTCCAGAGGTCCGTCCAGCTCCCGCCGAGCTCGCGGACGAGTTCGCGCAGCGTCGACAGCGACAGGCCGACGACCGTCGACGGGTCGCCCTCGACGCGCCGGATGAACGGGCCCCCGAGGCTGTCGACCGTGAAGGCGCCCGCGACGAGCAGCGGCTCGCCCGACTCGACGTACGCCTCGATCTCGCCGTCGTCGAGCCGCGCGAAGTGCACGGTCGCCACGGCCGGACGGCCGGCTGCGCCCCGGACGGTCCCGCCGCGGTGGTCGATCAGCCAGTGGCCCGACCAGAGCTCGCCCGATCGGCCGTTCTGCGCGTGCCACCGTTCGCGCGCGATCTCCGGGCGGTGGGGTTTGCCGTGGATGCGCCCGTCGATGAGGAACGCCGAGTCGCCGCCCAGCACGAACCCGTCGATCGGTGCTCCGCCCGGCTCCGCGCCGAGGATGGCCTCAGCCTTCGCCTGGGCGAGCAGCTGCACGAGCTCCTGGGCCGGGAGGGGACCGCGCACCGCCTCGATCTCCTCGACGAGGGCCTCCTCGTCGACGCCGGGCGACACGGTGACCGGCTCGATGCCCGCCTGCCGCAACAGCTGCAGACGGGCGGGAGAGGTGGAGGCCAGGTAGAGACGCATCCCCCCATCCTGCCCGCGTACGCCGGGACTGTGGAAGCATCGGAGGATGCCTCGTCCGCCCCGCCCCCGCCGGCCACGTGCCGACCGCACCGAGCGTCCGGCTCGCCGCTCGCGCGAGCCGCGTCCGCCCGCCACCGACGGGCCGCTGCTCGACCTCGAGGTCGAGCGCATCGCCCACGGCGGCGTCGCGGTCGCCCATCACGAGGGGCGCGTCGTGTTCGTCGCCGACGCGATCCCCGGCGAGCGGGTCCGCGCACGCGTCACGGATGCCTCGAAGGACCGGTTCTGGCGCGCCGACACCATCGAGGTGCTCGACGCCTCGCCCGACCGCCGCGAGCACGTCTGGGCCGAGGCATCCGTCGCCCGCGCGCCGGAAGACCGCGCGGGCGGGGCGGAGTTCGGTCACATCCTCATGGAGCGCCAGCGGGCGTTGAAGGCCGACGTGCTGCGCGAGGGGCTCGCCCGGTTCGCGGGACTCGACCGCGCGGTCGCGGTCGAGCCGGTCGACGCCGAACTCGCGCCGGGCGTGGACGCCGGATTCGGCACCGGCTGGCGCACCCGGGTGCGACTCCACGTCGACGACGAGGGGCGCATCGGCCCGTTCGCGGCGCGGAGCCACCGGGTGGTGCCGGTCGACTCGCTGCCGCTCGCCGTGGGCGAGCTGCAGGAGCGCGCCCCGCTCGGCGACCGCCTGCCCGGGAGCCGGTTCGTCGATCTGGTCGCGCCGAGTGCGGGCGATGCGGAGATGATCGTCGACGCGCCGGCGGGCGGCGAGGGGGCCGTCGTCCGCGAGATCGTCGAGGGGCGCACCTTCCAGCTCGACCGCGGAGGGTTCTGGCAGGTGCACCGAGGTGCGGCCGCCACGCTCTCCCGCGCCGTGCGCGACGCCGTCGACGGCGACCGGTTCGACCCCCGCGCCGCGAACCTCGACCTCTACGGCGGCGTCGGACTGCTCGCCGCCGCCGTCGCCGACCGGTTCGGCGAGACGGTGCGGATCACGAGCGTCGAGGCGGACGAGCGGGCGACCGACCACGCCTCAGCGAACCTCGCCGACCACGTCGGCGCCCGCGCCGAGACCGGCCGGGTCGACCGGTGGCTCGCCGAGCTCGAGGCATCCGCCGATCGCGCCCTGCAGGCGCGTCTGCGGGCCGCGACCGTCGTGCTCGACCCGCCGCGTTCCGGCGCGGGGCGCGAGGTCGTCGAGCGGCTCGCAGCCCTGCGGCCCGCCCAGCTCGTGTACGTGGCCTGCGACCCGATCGCGCTCGCCCGCGACCTCGGCACCTTCCGGGAGCACGGGTACGAGCTCGAGGAGCTCCGCGCTTTCGACCTCTTCCCGAACACGCATCATGTCGAGGCGGTCGCACGCCTTGGCGCTATCGTGTGATCGTCGGGAAGGGGGACGCGGTGGCCGCGGAGACCGCACGCGCCGAGCAGGCGCAGGAGACGTCGCCGGGGGCGACCGTCGCGATCGTCGACGATCACGAGGCCGTCCGGCTGGGGCTTCGCGCCGCGTGCCAGGACGCCGGGTACCGGGTGGTCGCGGAGACCGCGGGCGTGCCCGAGCTGCTCGACCGGCTCGACGGCGGGCGGTGCGACGTCGTCGTCCTCGACCTCTCGCTCGGCGACGGCCGTTCGGTGACCGAGAACGTGCGGAGTCTGCTCGCGACCGGCAGCGCCGTCCTCGTGCACAGCATCGCCGACCGTGTGGCGGCCGTGCGCGAGGCGCTCGCGGCCGGGGCGGCGGGCGTCATCCCGAAGTCGTCGCCGATGTCGGTCGTCATCAACGCGATCGACACGGTCGCGCGCGGCGAGGTGCTGAACAACGTCGAGTGGGCGAGCGCCATCGAAGCCGACCGCGACTTCGCGAAGGCCCAGCTCGGTCGGCGCGAGCGCGACGTGCTGCATCTCTACGCGTCGGGGCTGCCGCTGAAACTCGTCGCCCTGCAGCTCGGCATCGCCCACTCGACCGCCCGCGAGTACCTCGACCGCATCCGGGCGAAGTACGTCGAGGTGGGCCGGCCCGCGCCGACCAAGGTCGACCTGCTGCGACGCGCCGTCGAAGACGGCATCCTCCCCGGGCTCGACGGCGACGCCGGAGATGCCCGCGGCTGAGTGGCGGGTCCAGCGCCCGTCCGCCCGCCGGCGCGCCGTGACCCGCGCGCAGGTCGAGACCGTCGCCGCGCGCGCGCTCGGCGTCTTCGGGCTGGTGTTCTCGGCGCAGACCGTGCCGTCGGCGCTCGCCCAGGCGGGCGCGCTCGTCGACGGCGCGGGCATCGCGCTCATGGCCGTGCTGTACGGCATCGCCGTGGTCGTCGCCCTCGCGACATTCACCCGGGTCGGGGTGCGCACCGCCGCCACGAGCTACGCGTTCGCGTACGCCCTCGCGCTCGCGGCCTGGCCGGCCCTGGTCGAAGATCCCGCGCTCCTCGAGGGACGTGCGCCCTGGCTGTACTACCTCTGCACGATCGCGACGACGGCGGCCGTCGTGGCGTTCCCGGTGGGCGGCGCCGTCGGCTACACCGTCGCGGTGCCGATGCTCTACGGCCTCGTCCGGCTGTCACCGGCCGGCGGGGGCGTCGGCCCCGCGCTCGCCGGACTCGACGCGGTCTACGCGCTCATCCTCGGCATCGTCGTGCTCGTGATCATCACGATGCTGCGGCAGGCGGCCGAGGCCGTCGACCAGGCGCAGGACGCCGCGCTGCAGCGCTACGACGTCGCCGCGAGGCAGCACGCGACCGAGATCGAGCGGGTGAAGATCGACGCGCTCGTGCACGATTCGGTGCTGACGACCCTGCTCTCGGCGGCCGCGGCGACCACGCCCGACGAGCAGGCGCTCGCGGCACGGATGGCGCGCGACGCGGTGAAACGCCTGGACGAGGCCGGCGCGACGGGCCCGCGCTCGCTCGAGCGCGTCGCGCTGACGGTCCTCGTGCGGCGGCTCCGCGCCGCGATGACGACGTTCACGACGCCGTTCACGGTGCGCGTGGTGAACGCGGGCGGCGTGGAGCTGCCCGTCGAGGCGGTGGACGCCCTGTACACGGCCGCCGTGCAGGCGATGGTGAACTCGGCGCAGCACGCCGACGAGCCGGGGCGCACGACCCGGCGCGAGCTCCGCGTCCGCGGCGTGCGGGCCGGCGGCTGCGTCATCGAGGTCTCCGACAACGGCGCGGGGTTCGACCCCGCCGCGGTTCCGCAGGAGCGCCTCGGTCTGCGCGTATCGATCGAGGAGCGCATGGCGAACGCCGGCGGACGTTCCCGGCTGGATGCGCGGCCCGGACACGGCACGACCGTCGTGCTCGCCTGGCCCGCCGAGGCGATGGGGGATGCCTCGTGATCACCGTCCCCAGGTGGCTGATGCTGGTGCTCGCCGCCCTGTTCTCCGCGTACCACGTGGTGCTCGGCATCACCTCGCTCGACATCCCCGACAACCCCTGGCCCGCCGTCGTCGCGCTCGTGCTGTACGCCGTGGCCACGGTGCTGAGCCTCTGGCCGGTGCGGCGCATGCGCATGCCCGACTGGCTTGCCGCCTTCGACCTGGCCGTCAGCATCGCCATGCCGCTGCTCGTCACCGGTCAGCTGGATGCCTCGGCCGACAACGGCTACGCGACGTGGTACGTCGCGGCGGTCGGCACCCTCATGACCATCACGGCCGCCCGACGCCAGCTCGTGGCCGCCTGGCTCGGCGTGGCATCCCTCGCCGTGCAGACGGTCGTGTGGGCCGGCGTGCCCGCCCTCGGCACGCTCGGCGTCGTCGGCAGCATCGTGTGGGTGGCAATCGCGCACATGCTCACCGTCGCGCTCGCGACCGCGGCGCGCGAGGCTCGCCGGTATGCGCAGGCCGAGCGGGAGGCGGCGGCCTGGCAGGCGGCCCAGGACGCGCATCTCTTCGAAGGCCGGATGCGCCTCGCGCAGACCAACCGCATCGCCGCGCCCATGCTGCGCCGGATCGCCGACCGCGGCGGGGTCCTCACCGAGGCGCAACGTCGCGAGTGCCGGATGCTGGAGGCGGCGATCCGCGACGAGATCCGGGGCCGGATGCTCCTCACCGACGTCGTGCGCGCCGAGGTGCAGCATGCCCGCGAGCGCGGTGTGCTGGTGACGCTCCTCGATGAGGGCGGCATCGACGATCTCGACGAGGCGACGCGCGACCGCGTGCTCTCGCGTCTGGCCGAAGCGATCGCGAAGTCGCGCGCCGACCGGATCATCGCGCGGACGGCCGCCGAGGGCTCCCCGGTCGCGGTGACGGTCGTCGGACTCGTGGTGCCAGGTGACGAGGGCGTCGACACTGCGGACACGGAGGACGCCGAGGTGGAGCTCTGGCTGGAGATCCCGCGCCGGATCTGACGGCTGCCGCGCGAGGAGGTCGCAGGGTCGCGTAAAGAGATCCGGGAAAAGAGGAGGGGGCCGGTCGATGACCGGCCCCCATCAAGCCCGAGTCACGGCGACAACCCGAATATCGCCCTGACTCGCCCCATTGCAGCGAGGCCGGTTACCCGTCCGGCGTCGCGGGCGGCTCACGAAGAGCCTGCACCATCATCTTGGGCGACGGCAGCCGGGAAGTGAAGTCAGCATTTCGGGGGACAGCCGTGGGGGGCGCTCATCGACCCCACGACGCCCAGCGTCCGGGGCCGGCGGTCAGCGGCGCCCGGAGCGCGCCGGCGCCGCGCACCCAGCGCCGGTCGTCGCCGGTCGCCGCGGTCGGGGTGTCGGTGTGCTCGGCCATGGCCGCGAGGAGCACCGCGGTGGCGGCGGCCGCCTCTTCGGCGGAGACCGAGGTGAGGAAGCGGAGGTCGGGAGCGGTCGTGTCGTCGGTCATGCGTCCCCCTACAGCGGGATGTTCCCGTGCTTCTTCGGCGGCAGGCTCGCACGCTTGGTGCGGAGCATCCGCAGCGCCTTCACGAGCGAGACGCGCGTCGCGGCCGGCTCGATGACGCCGTCGAGCTCGCCGCGTTCGGCGGCGAGGAACGGCGAGGCGACGTTGTAGGTGTACTCGTTGGCGAGCTGCGTGCGGACCGCCGCGACGTCTTCGCCGGCCTCCTCGGCGCGCTTGATCTCCCCGCGGTAGAGGATGTTCACGGCGCCCTGACCGCCCATCACCGCGATCTCGGCGGTCGGCCAGGCGAGGTTGATGTCGGCGCCCAGCTGCTTCGAGCCCATGACGATGTAGGCCCCGCCGTACGCCTTCCGTGTGATGACGGTGACGAGCGGCACCGTCGCCTCGGCGTACGCGTAGAGCAGCTTCGCGCCGCGTCGGATGACGCCGGTCCACTCCTGGTCGGTGCCGGGCAGGTAGCCGGGCACGTCGACGAGGGTGAGGATCGGGATGCCGAACGCGTCGCAGAACCGCACGAACCGGGCCGCCTTCTCGCCCGCGGCGATGTTGAGCGTGCCGGCCATCTGGCTCGGCTGATTCGCGATGATGCCGACCGACCGGCCCTCGACGCGGGCGAACCCGACGACGATGTTCGGCGCGAACAGCGGCTGCACCTCGAGGAAGTCGCCGTGGTCGACGATGCCCTCGATGACGGTGTGCATGTCGTACGGCTGGTTCGGGGAGTCGGGGATGACCGTGTCGAGCCGGCGGTCGGCGTCGGTGATCTCGAGCTCCGTCTCGGCCTCGAACACCGGCGGCTCGGACAGGTTGTTGTCGGGCAGGAAGGACACGAGCGTGCGGACGTAGTCGAGGGCGTCGGATTCGTCGCTCGCGAGGTAGTGAGCGACGCCCGAGACGGTGTTGTGCGTGAGCGCGCCGCCGAGCTCCTCCATGCCGACGTCCTCGCCGGTCACGGTCTTGATGACGTCCGGCCCCGTGACGAACATCTGGCTGGTCTTGTCGACCATGATGACGAAGTCGGTGAGGGCGGGGGAGTAGACGGCGCCGCCGGCCGCCGGACCGCAGACGATCGAGATCTGCGGGATCACGCCGGACGCGGCCGTGTTGCGGCGGAAGATCTCGCCGTACTTGCCGAGCGCGACGACGCCCTCCTGGATGCGGGCTCCGCCCGAGTCGAGGATGCCGATGATGGGCACGCCCGTCTTCAGCGCGAGCTCCTGGACCTTGATGATCTTCTCGCCGGCGACCTCGCCGAGCGAGCCGCCGAAGATGGTGAAGTCCTGCGAGTAGACGGCGACCTGACGTCCGTGGATGGTGCCGGTGCCCGTGACGACCGCGTCGCCGTAGGGCCGCTTGGCCTCCATGCCGAACGCGTGCGTGCGGTGACGGACGAACTCGTCCAGCTCGACGAAGGACCCCGGGTCGAGGAGCTCGGCGATGCGCTCGCGGGCGGTCATCTTGCCCTTGGCGTGCTGCTTCTCGATCGCCGCCTCGCCGGAGGCGGTCACCGCTTCGTGGTAGCGCTGCTTGAGGTCGGCGAGCTTGCCGGCGGTCGTGGAGAGGTCGGGGCCGTCGCTGATCGTGTCGGTCACGCCGTTCACTCTACCGGCGCCTCTCACGGCCGCTTCGTTGACGGTTTCCTACAAATCAGGCCCGGACACTAGCCTGAATCCCACACGGGCGCGGAGGGTGCGGCATGGAATGGAAGCGGGCGGTCGAGGCCGTGCCGAGGTTCGAGTTCGTCGAGCAGGCGACGTCAACGAACGATGAGCTGCGGCTCGCCGTGCAGGCGACGGATGCCTCGGCCTGGCCCCATGGCTCCGCGCTCGTCACCGATGACCAGACCGCGGGGCGCGGCCGGCTCGGTCGCACCTGGCTCGCTCCGACGGGCAAGACCCTGGCGATTTCGGTCGTGCTCCGGGGCGATGGTCCGGGCGGGGTCGCCCTGCCCGTCGAGGCCTACGGGTGGCTGCCGCTCATCGCCGGCGTCGCGATGACCGAGGCGGTGCGCACCGCGGTGGCCGCGGCATCCGCGGCTCCTGGTGAGGGCGAGGACGACGGGACCGGCCTGCTCGAGGTGACCCTCAAGTGGCCGAACGACGTGCTCATCTCGGGCTACAAGGTGTGCGGCATCCTCTGCGAGCTGCTGCCCGGGCCGACGGGTGAGAGGCCCGGCGCGGTGATCGTCGGTGCGGGACTCAACCTGACGCTCGACGAGCACGACCTGCCGACGCTCACCTCGACGTCGCTCCTGCTCGCGACGGGCCGGCGACCCGATGCCGACGCCGTGCTGGCGGAGTATCTGCGCCGCCTGATCGCCCTCGTCGACGAGCTCGCCGGGGCCGGCGGCGACGCCGTGGCGAGCGGCATCGCCGACCGGGTCGCCGCCGTCTGCGGCACCCTCGGCGAGGAGGTTCGCGTGGAGCTCCCCGGTGACGCGGAACTCGTCGGCACGGCCGAGCGCATCGACCGCGACGGGCGGCTCGTGGTGCGCGACCGGGAGAATGGCGAGCCCCAGGCTGTCGCCGCCGGGGATGTCACGCACCTGCGCTATTAATGGGCGTATGACCCCCGCCGCGAAGGCCGCCGAGACGGCGGCGCCCGGGGCGCCGCGAGCTGCGGCGCCCGAGCGCATCGTCGCGCGCGTCCGCCGTCACGGTCGGGTGCTGATCCTGCCCGCGCTCGTGCTCATCGCCGTGGCCGGCGTCTCCGTGTACGCGGTCTTCGCCGTGACGGACGTGTGGCCGCGCGTCGCGGTCGCGGGCGCCGCTCTGCTCGTGGTGCTGCTCGCGTGCGTCCTGCCGTTCCTGTCCTGGCTCACCAAGCGCACCACGATCACGACCCGGCGGATCATCCAGCGATCGGGCGTCTTCGTGCGGAGCCGGCGTGAACTGCTGCTCAGCCGCGGGTACGACCTCACGGTTCGCCAGACCCCCGGGCAGCGGATCTTCGGCTCGGGCGATGTGCGGATCAACACCGGCCATGAGCGGCCGTTCGTGCTCAGGGACGTGCCGCGTCCGGCGGCCGTGCAGGCCGCGCTCAACGAGCTCATGGGCGGGTCGCACTCGATCGTCGCCGAGCACCGGCGTGCCGAGCAGTCGATCGGCGAGGGCGACACCGTCATCTGGGGCGCGAGGTAGCGGCTCATCGGTCCGGGCGTCTTCCGGCGTCCGCCGGAGCGCTCGGGAGCGCGTACAGTGGTCGGGCGGTGCTCGCGTGAACCCGGCGCGAGCCGCGAGAGAGGTTCGACTTGGGCGAGTGCATCCACGGATTCGACGACGGCTTGTGCGCCATCTGCTTCCCCCCGAAGGCCCCGGAGCCCGACCCGCAGCCGGTGGTCGCCGCGCGCACGCGCGCTGCCCGGCCGGCCGGTGAGTCCGCCGCCCGCACGGCGGCGCGGGCCACGCGCACGCCGGCGCCGTCGAAGGGCGGGCGTCCGCTGACGGAACCGCCGGTGGACGCCGCGGCCATGCGCGTCTACCACCTGACGCACCTCGACAACTTGGCCCGCATCCTGGGATCCGGCGCGCTCCTCGCGGACGCCGGCTCGGTGCCCGCCGC
This sequence comes from Agromyces sp. G08B096, assembly GCF_040267705.1. Lineage (NCBI taxonomy): Bacteria > Bacillati > Actinomycetota > Actinomycetes > Micrococcales > Microbacteriaceae > Agromyces > Agromyces sp. G08B096. The sequence goes on along the minus strand of NZ_CP158374.1, from coordinate 2,448,717 downwards.
ACCCGTCGTGGATGTCGCCGCCCCCGCCGCACGCGAGTTCCGGCGACGCAGCGAGCTCGAGGGGTCGGGGGTCCCGATCGCCGCCTACGTGCCGTTCTTCCTCAGCACCGAGGCGCACCTCTGGACCTCGATCCGTGACGGCGAGCCCGACCCGCGGCTCGTCCCGGAGACCGAGGAGTCGCCCCGCTCGGCAGCGGACTTCGTCCTCCTGGTCAGCTCCGCCGGCCAGGCGGCCGGCGCCCGCGCCGCGGTCGACGGCCACGTCGCCGTGTCCACGGCGGACCTCGCCCTGCCCGGCGCCCAGGCTGCGGTCGGCTGGGCCGAGGGGGAGCGGCTGCTCCGCCGGCTCTCGGTCGCCGAGGACGGCCTCGCCTCCGGTGAGTTCCTCGTGCGCGACGAGGTGCCGCTCGAGCGGATCCAGCTCATCGCGGTCGCGAACGATCGCGTGCGCGACCGGGTCCGGGCGGCACTCACCGCCGTCGGCGTGAAGACGCGCGTCGCCGTGTACCCGCCCTGGTTCCTGCCGACGTCTGCGTGAGTGCCCGCCGGGCGCCCGCGGCTCAGGCCGTCGAACGGCGCTCGGCGCCGGATTCCGGGTCGCCTGGGTGCTGCTCGGGCTCCTCGAACAGCGAGCGCTGCGCCTCCTCGACCCTCGCGAGGTTCGACAGACCGTCGGCGCGGTGGTGCCCGTAAACCCAGAACCGGTACAGCAGGAACCGGAACGCCGTGCCGAGCCCGAGCCCGATCACGTTCGTGGCGATGTTGTCAGCCACGAGGCTCGTGAAGCCGAGGACGTGGTGGCTGATCCACAGGCACAGCAGCGAGATCGCCATGCCGCCGAGGGAGACGACGACGTACTCGGCGAACTCGCGCAGGTAGTTGCGTCGGCGGTGCCGACGGAAGGTCCAATAGCGGTTGCCGATCCAGTTGCACACGATCGCGACGCTCGTCGAGATGGTCTTCGCGCCGATCGCGGACTGCGCCCAGCCGTCGGCTCCGAACGCGCCGAGGCGGAGGGCGTTGAAGAGCGCCACATCGATGACGAGGCCGATGAGCCCGACGACGCCGAACTTCAGGGCGTACGCGATGAGCCCGTGCCACGCGCGTCGGAGGACGGCGGCGGCGCGCCCGCGCGGGCGCGCATCGACCTGCTGGCTCACCGGGCCATGATAGCCGCGCGGTGCCGCGCCTAGACTGGGAGCGCGGTGCGTTCGCGCCGCACGCCGGCGGGTCCGGCGACTTCCCACGAGCAGGAGAGCGGGGCGATCGGGTGCGGGTCGGAGTGATCGGCGGCGGACAGCTGGCGCGGATGATGATCCCCGCGGCGATCGAGCTCGGCGTGGATTTGCGCGTGCTCGCGGAGGCCGACGGAATGTCGGCCGCACTCGCGGCCGATCGGGTGGGCGACTACACGGATGCCTCGACGGTGCTCGACTTCGCCCGCGACGTCGACGTGATCACCTTCGACCACGAGCACGTGCCGCAGGACGTGCTCCGCGCGCTCGTCGACGCGGGTGTCGCGGTGCGACCCGGGCCGCACGCGCTCGCCGTCGCGCAGGACAAGCTCCTGATGCGCGAGCGGCTCTCCGAGCTGGGGCTCCCCGTGCCCGACTGGGCCCGGGTGCAGACGCCGGCGGACCTCGACGCCTTCATCGCGGCACACGGCGGCACCGCGGTCGTGAAGACGCCGCGCGGGGGATACGACGGCAAGGGCGTCCGCGTCGTGCGATCCGCCGCCGAGGTCGCCGAGTGGTTCGCCACCGTCGCGGAGGACGGCGGCGACGGCGCCCTGCTCGCCGAGGAGCTCGTCGACTTCCGTCGCGAGCTCGCCCAGCTCGTCGCCCGGCGCCCGAGCGGCGAGGTGGCCGCCTGGCCGCTCGTCGAGACGCTGCAGGTCGGCGGCGTGTGCAGCGAGGTCATCGCCCCCGCGCCGCACTCCGCGGGCAAGGTCGCCGACGTCGCGTGCGACATCGCCGTCGCGGTCGCCGAAGGGCTCGACGTCACCGGCGTGCTCGCCGTCGAGCTGTTCGAGACCACCGACGACCGCGTGCTGGTGAACGAGCTCGCGATGCGCCCGCACAACTCCGGCCACTGGTCGATGGACGGCTCCACCACCGGACAGTTCGAGCAGCACCTCCGGGCGGTGCTCGACCTCCCGCTCGGCGGCACGGGTACGTACGGCGCCTGGTCGGTCATGGTCAACATCCTCGGCGGGCCCGAAGAGGGCACGCTCGAGGAGCGCTACCCTGAGGCGCTCGCCGGGCACCCCACCGTCAAGCTGCACAACTACGGCAAGGCTCCGCGCCCCGGCCGGAAGGTCGGCCATGTGACCGCCGTCGGCGACGACCTCGACGAGGTGGTCTACGAGGCCCGGGCCGCCGCTGCCGTCTTCCAGGACTGAGTGGCGCTGCGGTCATCTCCCAGCGGCCAGCCCTACACTCGTTCGAGTGACTGAGACGAACCGCCCCCCGCTCGTCGGCGTCGTGATGGGATCCGACTCCGACTGGAACGTCATGCGCGAGGCATCCGAGCTGCTCGACCGGTTCGACATCGCGCACGAGGTGGAGGTCGTCTCGGCCCACCGCACACCCGACAAGATGATCGCCTACGGCAAGCAGGCCGCGGGCCGTGGCCTGCGCGTCATCATCGCGGGTGCGGGCGGCGCGGCCCACCTGCCCGGCATGCTCGCCTCGGTCACCACCCTCCCCGTCGTCGGCGTGCCGGTGCCGCTCGCCCGGCTCGACGGCCTCGACTCGCTCCTGTCCATCGTGCAGATGCCGGCGGGCATCCCAGTGGCCACCGTCTCGATCGGCGGTGCGAAGAACGCCGGTCTCATCGCGGCGCGCATCCTCGGGGCATCCGACCCCGGCCTCGCAGCCGCGCTCGCCACGTACGCCGACGAGCTCGCCGCTCTCGTCGAGGAGAAGAACGAGCGGCTGAAGCAGGCGCGATGAGCCTCGCCGCCAGCCCCATCCGGTTCCCGGACACCACCTCCCGCCCGCTCATGACGCGGCGGGCCTGGTGGCTCGTCGTGCTGAACTTCCTCATCCCGGGTGCGCCGCAGGTGCTCGCCGGGAATCGGCGACTCGGCCGGTTCGGCCTCGGGGCGACGCTCCTGCTCTGGACCCTCGCGGTCGCGGCCCTCGTGGTGTGGCTGCTCTGGCCGACGGTGCTGCTCACGGTCGCCACGAACAGCATCGCCCTCTGGGTCGTCGCGCTCGTCGCCGTCTTCTACGCGGTGCTGTGGGTCGTCCTCACGCTCGACACGCTGCGCCTGCTCCGCCTCGTGAAGACCGCGCCCGCCGCGCGCGGCTGGCTCGCGCTCGCGACCACCGCGCTCCTCGTGCTCGTTTCGGGCACCGCGGGCTACGCGGCGTACTTCGCCACGACGACCAGCGGGTTCCTCTCCTCGGTGTTCGTCGCCGGGCCGACCGAGCCGCCCGTCGACGGCCGGTACAACATCCTGCTGCTGGGCGGCGACGCCGGTCCCGACCGCGACGGCCTCCGCCCCGACAGCATCCGCGTGATGAGCATCGACGCCGAGACCGGGCAGGCCGTCACGATCGGCCTGCCCCGCAACATGGAGGACGTGCCCTTCAACGAGGACTCGCCGCTGTACCAGGTGTACCCCGAGGGCTACGGCTCGATCGACGGCTGCGAGGTGGACGCCTGCATGCTCAACTCGATCTACACCGAGGTGGAGCTGAAGAGCCCCGACATGTACCCGAACGCCGTCGCGGAGGGCTCCGAGCCCGGCATCGAGGCGATGCGCGACGCCGCAGAGGCCATCACTGGACTCGAGATCCAGTACTACGTCCTCATCGACATGGCCGGCTTCCAGCAGCTCATCGACTCCCTCGGCGGCGTGACGATCAACGTCCCCGAGGACGTGCCGATCCACGCCGACGAGACGTTCACGACCGTGGCGGAGTGGATTCCCGCCGGCGAGCAGCACCTCGACGGCTACCACGCGCTCTGGTACGCCCGTTCCCGGCACGGCACGAGCGACTACGACCGCATGGCGCGCCAGTTGCAGATCCAGGAGGCGGTGCTCGCGCAGTTCAACCCGGCGAACGTGCTCACCAAGTTCCAGGACGTCGCGGCCGCGGGCGCGCAGGTCGTGAAGACGGATGTCCCGCAGTCGATGCTGGGCTACTTCGTGAACCTCGCCGGCAAGACGAAGGAGCTGCCGATCGTCGACGTGGAGCTCGTGCCCGACAACGGCTTCGACCCCGAGGATCCCGACTACGAGTACGCCAGGCAGCTCGTGCAGCAGGCCGTCGCGCCTCCCGCGAGCGAGGAACCGGCGGAGTAGGCGACACCCTCGGAGTTGCCCGAGGACGCTGCGCCCGGCAGCGCGCAGCGGTCGGATTCTGGCGTGCTCAGAGGTCGGCGTGCAGCTGCCAGACGCGTTCGGCGGCGTCACGCCAGCTGAACGCCTTCGCGCGGTCCTGCCCGGCGATGCGGAGGCGCTCGACCAACGCGGGGTCTTCGGCGACGCGCGTGATCGCCGCAGCGAGGCGGTCGACGAAGCCGTCGCCGATGCCGATCGGCACCGAGAGGCCTGCGCCCGCGGCGACTTCGGCGTAAGCCGGGATGTCCGAGTGGATCACCGCTGCGCCGAGGCCGAAGGCCTCGATGAGCGCCGTGCCCGCCCCGTCCTCGTGACTCGGGGCGACGAACGCGAGCGCGCCAGCCAGCACCACCGCCAGGTCGGCGGCGTCGAGGTCGTCGAAGTGCTGCACCCGGTTGGCCGCGACGCCGTACTCCTCGGCGACGGTGGCGAGATGCTGCTCGCCCCAGCTGTCGGGCCCGATGACGACGATCGGGACCTGGGGCACGCCCGGCCGGCCGAGCGCCGCGAGCACGTCCACGAGGCCCTTCCGAGGCTCGAGCGTGCCGGGGACGACGAGGTAGTCGCGCGGGAGACCGAGGCGCGCCGACCGCTCCGACGCATCGGGCCCGAGCATCAGGCCCGACCTGGCCGCCGTCGGCACGACGCGGACACGATCGCCGAGATCGATCAGCTCGGCCAGCTGCTCGGCGAGGGCGTGCGTCGGCACCACCACGGCGTCGGCGTGCTTGCGCGCACGCTTCATGATGCCCTTCTGCCACGCCACGGAGGCCGCGCTCATCGCCTCGGGATGCGTCCACGCGAGCACGTCGTGCACGGTCACGACGGTCTGATCGCCCTGATCCCGCTGGTGTCGGCGGAGCGGGGCGAACAGGCTCGGAGCGTGGATGAACCCGCCGCCGGGCGACGTGGTCACCCCGAGCTGCCACGCGGCCGCGAGTTCGCGGCGCGCGAGCGACGTCTTATAGAGGTCGCTGAGCCCCGGGAGCTCCAGCCTGATCCGCTCGTAGTCGGACTCGGGAGAGGAGGAGACGATGCCCGCCACCTCGCAGCCCTCCGGCGCCGTCGCGATCAAGGCGCAGCCGAGGTCTGCCGTGTACCGGCCGAGCGCACCCGGAACGGGCGCGACGAGCTGGTCGACGATGAGGCGGAGGGTGGTGGTCACGTTAGGTCCTGAGGGTCAGGGTCGCGTGAGGTAGCGGCGGAGTCCGGCAGGGATCTGGCCACGGATACGAAGGTATCCATGCGCGGCGCCGACGAGAGTCGCCACGGCGTGTCGCCACCGCAGCGGGCCGCTGACGATGGCATCGACCGCGGGTCCGATCTGACGCTTCACGACGGCAAGCGCCCAGCGCGGGTGTTTCCGGGCTGAGCGGAAGACGAGGTCGATGTTGTTGCGGACGATGTAGTACTGCCGGAACGGCGAGTGGTACTGGTAGTCGTAGGTGCCGTTGCGATTGCGCAGGCGGAGTCCGAACGGGCGGAAGGGCACCATTTCCCCGAGCTCATGGCGGATGTCGGTGCCCGAAGCGATCCCGATCCGGAAGCCGTGGTCGCGGACGCGGATGCAGTACTCGGTGTCGACGCAGTCGATGACCAGTCGCTCGTCGAAGAGTCCAGCCTCTTCGACGACCCCGCGCCAGATCACGAACCCGGACTGGATGGCTTCCGGCACCAGCCCGATGCCCTCCGGCGAGGTCCAGGTCGGGAGCGAGGGCTGGCCGTTGACTCGGTCGGCGCAGACGATGCCGAGCCTGGTGACCGGGTTCGCACGAGCAAATGTCGAGAGGCACTCCTCCACGTAGCCGCGAGGCAGCTCGGTGTCCTGATCGGTCGTGACGATGTACTCGGCATCGTCGCGGAGCGCCGCGCCGATCCCGATGTTCAAGGCTCGCGCGATGCCGCTGTTCTGATCTAGCCGGATCACGGATGCACCGAGCGCGCTGAGCTCGCTGAGCACGGGCTCGGCGCCAGGGCCGGAACCATCGTCGATTACGATCAGACGGTCGACCTGCGTGATGAGCGCACGCATGTGCTGGACGACGTCGCGGTCGGGGTGGTAGCTCGGCACGACGGCGACGACACGCGGCACTTCCCATCGCTCCTTCCGGCCGGGGGGTGGCACATCGTTCGATCGGCCACCCAGATTAGAGTAGTTGATGGCCGTTCGGCGAAAGGACGACAGAGCTCTTGAACGAAGGCTGGCATTCGGCGCGCGAGGTCGAGATCGGGGAAGCTGAGCTCCACTGGGAGGCGGAGCTCGCACGTGTCGACCGCACCGTCGCCCTCGATGCGGCAGCGCGCTACGGGCTGGTGGCGGAGCATCCGCCGCTCACCTTCAAACGTCGGATCAGGGGCGGCGTCATGCGCCGGCTTCGTGCGACCGGTGCCACCGCCCTCGCGAAGAAGGCGATTCGTCGCGCCAAGCGAGAGGCCTGGCGGGCTCGACAGCGGGGGGCAGCTCCCGCCATCGGGTCCACACTCGTCCGAGTCGCCTCGGTACCCGAGACCGCCGTGGAAGGCGCGCAGCTACTCGCCTCCGCAACCGAACCGCTTCTCGCCCTCGTGCGCCCAGGCGCCCGGCTCGCGCCCGATGCGATCCGTGCAATCGAACAGGCCGCGCTCGAACACCCCGAGGCCGAGGTGTTCTTCGGAGATTCCCGCAGCCCGAGCGGCGTTCCGCGCCCCGCCGCCGACTACTCCGTGTTCCGCCTGCGCGAAATCGACGACCTCGGACCAGTCGTGGTCGTCGTGGCCGCCGCGCTTCGTGAGCGAGGCGGGTTCCGTGCTGACGCCGACGGTGCTCAGCTGCTGGATCTCCTGCTCGGTACCGACGCTGCCAAGATCGTGCGCGTGCCGCACGATCTCGGGATCGGTGCGGGCGTGGACCTTCCCTCGGGCGACCGAGCTGCGCGTGCCGCGGCGGTGCTCGAGGAACGCCTGCGGTGGGAGGGTGTCGATGCTGGCATCGCGCTCGGCGGGGGGGTCCGCGAGGTCGTCTACCGGCCGAAAGGGGAGCCGCTCGTCTCGATCATCATCCCGACCCGCGGCGGCCGCGACCGCATCGCCGGACGTGATCGCGCCTTCGTCGTCGATGCCGTGCGCGGCATCGTTCAACGCACGACTTGGCGCCGCTACGAGATCATCGTCGTAGCCGACGACCCCACCCCCCAGGAGGTCATCGACGCGCTCGACGAGGTCGCCGGCGATCGCCTCCGCCTCGTCAGATGGAGCGAGCCGTTCAACTTCAGCGCAAAGATGAACCGAGGCGCGGCCATCGCGCAGGGCGAGTTTCTGCTCATGCTGAATGACGACGTGGAACTGCTCACCCCCGACTGGCTCGACCAGATGGTCGGCGTCGCGCAGCAGCCCGAGGTCGGCATGGTCGGCAGCGCCCTCTATTTCGAGGACGGGTCGATCCAGCATCTCGGTCACCGGTACGAGCGCGGTGCCGCCGGCCACGTGGGGTTCGGGCTCATGCCGGGCGCCCTCGTCGACCCGGCGCTGCTCAGCGCTACCCGTGAGGTTTCGGGGGTCACGGCGGCGTGCGCCATGGTCCCGGCGTCCCTCTTCATGAAGGTCGGCGGCTTCAGTCGCGAGTTCGCGGGAAACTACAACGACGTCGACCTCGCGCAGAAGATCGGAGACCGGGGGCACCGCATCCTCGTTCTCGGGCGCGTCAAGCTCTACCACTTCGAGTCGCGCACACGGGACGCGAAGGTGCTGCCGCACGAGACGGATCTTCTGCACGCCAGGTGGGGTGGGCGGTTGCAGCACGACCGGTTCTCGCGCTGAGCCGGGCCGGCGGCGGTTCAGGCCGTGAAGACGCCGGCCTCCGTTGCAGCCGTGAGCGCTTCACGCCAGTCCCGCATCGGCGCGAGCCCGGCGCGGAACCACGCGTCGTGTCCGAGCACCGAGTACGCCGGGCGAGGCGCGGGTCGCACGAACGCCGAGCTGTCGGTCGGCGTGATGCGATCGGGATCGAGCCCGGCCTCCTCGAGCACTGCACGCGCGAAGCCGAACCAGCTCACCTGCCCTCGGTTCGTGCCGTGGTAGATGCCCGCTGGCGCATCGGTATCGAGGAGCGCGACGATCTGGCGAGCGAGGTCACCCGTCCAGGTCGGCTGGCCGACCTGGTCATCGACGACCGACCATGTGTCCTTGGTCTCAGCCAGTTTCAGCATGGTCTTCGCGAAGTTCGGCCCGTGCGCGCCGTAGAGCCACGCCGTACGCACCACGAACGTGGCGCCTGGATTCGCTTCGAGCGCGAGTCGCTCACCGGCGGCCTTCGTCCGGCCGTAGGCCGAGATGGGAGCATGCGGCCCGTTTTCGGGGTATGGCGACGTCGCGCTGCCGTCGAACACGTAGTCCGTCGACACCTGCACGAGCCGCGCCTGCGCGGCGGCCGCGGCGATGGAGAGGTTGGCGGCGCCGATCGCGTTGACTGCGTACGCTTCGTCCTCGTGCGTTTCCGCATCGTCGACCTTCGTATACGCGGCGGCGTTGATCACGACGTCGTGACCATCGACGGCTTCGCGCGCCGCGGAGGCATCCGTCACGTCCAGGTCGGCTCGGCCGAGTGCGGTGACCTCGCGATCGCTCAGCGCGGCCTGCAGGTCTCGGCCGAGCATTCCGGATGCGCCGGTGATGAGGACCTTCATCGGCTAGTGGCCCTGCTCGCGGTAGCGTGCCTCGGTCGCGTCCTTCTGCGGCGCCCACCAGTCCTCGTGCTCGCGGTACCAGCGAATGGTGTCGGCGAGGCCCGCCGCGAAGTCGCCGAACCGCGGCTCCCAGCCCAACTCGGTGCGCAGCTTGGTCGAGTCGATCGCATAGCGGAGATCGTGGCCCGGTCGATCGGTGACGTGGTCGTACGCGTCGGCCGGCTGCCCGAGCTCGGTGAGGATCTGCTCCACGACCTCCTTGTTGTTCTTCTCTCCGTCCGCGCCGATGAGATAGATCTCACCGATGACGCCGTTCTCGAGAATTGTGAGGACGGCGGAGGAGTGGTCGTTGGCGTGGATCCAGTCGCGGACATTCTCGCCGGCGCCGTAGAGCTTGGGCCGCTCGCCGCGCAGGACGTTCGTGATCTGTCGCGGGATGAACTTCTCCACGTGCTGGTACGGCCCGTAGTTGTTCGAGCAGTTCGAGATCGTGGCCTGGAGTCCGAACGAGCGCACCCATGCCCGCACGAGGAGGTCGCTGCCGGCCTTGGTCGAGGAATAGGGGCTCGACGGGTTGTACGGCGTCTGCTCGGTGAAACGTGCCGGGTCGTCGAGCTCCAGGTCGCCGTAGACCTCGTCGGTCGAGATGTGGTGGAAGCGGGTGCCGTGCCGGCGAGCCGCCTCGATCAGCGTGTACGTGCCGATGATGTTCGTGTCGAGGAACGGCCGGGGATCGGCGAGCGAGTTGTCGTTGTGGCTCTCGGCGGCGTAATGCACGACGGCGTCGTGCTCGGCGATGAGCGAGTCGACGAGCCCGGCGTCGGCGATGTCGCCCTTCACGAACCGGAAGCGGTCCTCGGGCAGCCCGTCGAGCGAGGCCAGGTTCCCGGCATACGTCAGCTTGTCGAGCACCGTCACGGAGTGGTCGGTGTTCGCGAGCACGTAGTGAACGAAGTTGGAGCCGATGAAACCGGCTCCGCCGGTGACGAGGAGGTTTGACACCCCGACATCCTATCCGGCGGCGCGCAAGACCCCTTGCGCACTATGAGAGGGCCTTGCCGTCGGTTGCTACACTCTCGGGGTGCAGATCCGCGAACTGAAGATCCCCGACAGCTACGAGATCACCCCGAAACAGTTCGGCGACGACCGCGGCGTCTTCCTGGAGTGGTACCGATTCGATCGGCTGGAGCAGGCGATCGGACACCCGCTGCGACTCGAGCAGGCGAACACTTCGGTCTCCAAGCGCGGGGTAGTGCGAGGCATTCATTTCGCCGACATCCCGCCCAGCCAGGCCAAGTATGTCACTGCGACCCATGGCGCGGTCCTGGACTTCGTCATCGATATCCGAGTTGGTTCGCCGACCTTCGGACAGTGGGATTCCGTGCTCCTCGATGACGTCGACCGAAGGGCGATCTACATCGCCGAGGGGCTCGGGCACTGCTTCATCGCGCTCACCGATGACGCGACCGTCAGCTACCTCGTGACTTCGACGTTCAACGCCGAACGCGAGCACGGTATCGACCCGCTCGACCCCGGCGTCGGCCTGGAGTTCCCGATCGACGAAGCCCATCTGGTGCTCTCGCCGAAGGACACGGACGCGCCGAGTCTCGCTGAGGCCGCAGAGGCGGGTGTGCTCCCGACGTGGGACGCCGCACGCGCGTTCTATCGCTCGCTGAACGAAGGAAGATAACCTCGATGCGCGGCATCATTCTCGCCGGCGGATCCGGCACTCGGCTGTGGCCGATCACCAAGGGCATCTCCAAGCAGCTGATGCCGATCTACGACAAGCCGATGATCTACTACCCGTTGTCGACGCTCATGATGGCCGGCATCAACGAAATCCTGATCATCACCACCCCTGAGTACAACGACCAGTTCAGGGCGCTGCTCGGTGACGGCTCGCAGCTCGGCATCCGCCTCGAGTATGCCGTGCAGCCTTCGCCCGATGGCCTTGCCCAGGCGTTCATCATCGGCGAGGAGTTCATCGGTGACGAGTCCGTAGCCCTGGTGCTCGGTGACAATATCTTCCATGGCTCCGGACTCGGGTCGGCGCTTCGCGCCCACAACGATGTGAACGGTGCGCTCATCTTCGCCTACGAGGTCGTAGACCCCACGGCGTACGGTGTCGTCGAATTCGACGAGTCGTTCGCGGCGGTGTCGATCGAGGAGAAGCCCGCTGAGCCGAAGAGCAATTTTGCGGTACCTGGTCTGTATTTCTACGACAACAGGGTCGTTGAAGTCGCGAAGACGATCGAACCCAGCACTCGCGGTGAGCTGGAGATCAGTTCGGTCAACGATTGGTACCTCCGGGACGGATCGCTCAAGGTCCAAGTGCTTGATCGCGGCACGGCGTGGCTCGACACAGGCACGTTCGAGTCGATGATGCAGGCGTCCGAGTACGTGCGGGTGATCGAGGACCGGCAGGGGTTCAAGGTCGGATGCATCGAGGAGGTCGCCTGGAGGGCCGGATGGATCGACGACGCCGGGCTCCGAGCGCTCGCTGCACCGCTGCGGAAGAGCGGGTACGGATCGTATCTCGAGCGGCTCGCGAATTCCGGTACGAAGCGGCGTTGAGCGCTCGTCGGTGAGCGCCTGACTCTCCCGACCAAGAACGCACGACGGTCGGGACGCATGACACGCCAGAATGCAGTCGCGCGTCGCGACCGGAAACCGGTAGCGTCGAGCGAGTGGGGGAAACACGAACGGCATTGCTCTCCGCTGCGCTGATCGCAGCGATCACCTTGGCGGTCCAGCCGCTCGCCGCTGTCGCGGCGCCGGCGCCATCATCCAACTTGGCTAGTGCCGCTTCCTCGGCGACGGCGCACACCGCAGCCGGCTCGTCGGCCCGATTCGAGACGGACCAGGCTATGGGCGAGCCCGAGGATCCAGCCGCGCCGACCGAGAGTCCTGTGCCGACCGAGACCCCTGGGCCGACCGAGACACCCCTGCCGACGGCCGAACCGATACAGGGCGAGCCAGGTGAGGGCACCGAACCGCAGGCCTCAGAGCCGGCCGGCCCCTCGATCCAGCCAGCTCCGCCCCTGGTCGACGCGGGTTCCGCGAAGGCGGAGCTGTTCACCGCGGCCGCCGCGCCAACGTTCTCACCGGGCAACTTGATCAGTGACTTCAACTTCTTCAACTCCTGGGCGATGACCGAGGCTGAGATTCAAGCGTTTCTCCAGTCCAAGGTCGGCAGTTGTGCGAATTCGAACTGTCTCGCCGCGCTCCGTATCGATACGCCGAACGCATCATGGTCGTTCGGTACATGTTCTCCGTATTCCGGGGCACCCGGCGAGAGCGCCGCCCGGATCATCTACAAAGTCCAACGGGCGTGCGGCCTCAGCGCCAAGGTCATCCTGGTCACCCTGCAGAAGGAGCAGGGCCTCATCACCAAGTCAGCGCCCACGTCGCTCGAACTCCGCAAGGCGATGGGCATGGGATGTCCGGATACCAGTGTCTGCGATTCCCAGTACTACGGGTTCTTCAACCAGGTTTACGCCGCTGCCAGGCAACTCACGTGGTACACGAACCCCGGCAGTTCCATGTACCAGAGCGGCAAGTACGCGGTGGGCCAGGTCAGGCCGATCCAATACCACCCGAACACCGCCTGCGGCGCACCGGGGGTGTACATCAGCAATATCGCGACGGCGGCCCTGTACTGGTACACCCCGTATCAGCCGAACGCCGCCTCGCTCGCGGCGGGCTGGGGTGCCAGCAGCGATCCGTGCGCTTCCTACGGAAACCGCAACTTCTGGAATTACTACAACGCGTGGTTCGGCAACCCGACGACCGCGCCCAACCCGGCTGCCACTCGACTAGGCGGGGCGGACCGATTCGACACCGCGGTCAGCATCTCGAAGTCGTCGTACCCGACCACGGCGCCGATCGTCTACGTCACGACCGGAGGAAACTACCCTGACGCCCTCGCTGCCGGTGGGGCGGCCGCGGTACAGGGAGGACCCCTACTCCTGACGGATCCCGGTTATGTCCCGGCGGCGACGACCGCCGAGTTGCAGCGGCTCAAGCCCTCCTCGATCGTGTTGGTCGGCGGACCTGCCGCAGTGAGTCCTGCTGTGCAGTCCGAGCTGTCAAAGCTCGCGCCGGTGACCCGCATCGCCGGGGCGGACCGATACGAGACGGCGAAGCTCGTGGCACAGCGGGCGTTCGGGTCAGCGACGACGGCCTATCTCGCCACCGGCATGGACTTTCCTGACGCGCTGTCGGCCAGTGCTGCGGCCGGCGCGCAGCGCGTGCCGGTCCTGCTCACCAACGGCGCTCTTCCGGCGGTGGATCCTGTCACGATCACCACCTTGCGAACGCTCGGCATCACGAGCGTCAAGCTCGTGGGTGGCACCGCCGCGATTTCGGCTGGGGTCGAGCAGGGACTCGTCGCGGCGGGCATCACCGTGCAGCGACTCGCCGGTCCGGACCGCTATCGCACCAGTGTGGCCATCAACCGGGACGCCTTCCCGAATGCCGCAAGGATGTATGTCGCGACGGGCGTCTCCTTCCCGGATGCACTCGCGGGCTCGGCGGCCGCCGGGAAGTCGCGTGCTCCGCTCTATGTCTCGTTCGCCGACTGCGTGGCGCCGGAGCTGCGCGAGGACGCAGTGAAGGCATCCTCGCTCATGCTGCTCGGTGGACCAGAAGTGATCACGGACCGAGTCGCTTACCTCGCCGTGTGCTGACCGCGGGCAGTCGATCGAGATAGATGCGGAACTCGTCCTTGAGGTCCGCGAGCGCCGGAAATTGATTCGACTCATGCAGCACGAACTCGACCGGTGTCTCGACCTTGCGTAGCGACCAGCCGTGTCGTCGGGCCCATGAACTCAGCCACTGGTCCTCGAGGAACGCAAAACGCAGCGGCAGGGTCGTGAAGAAACGATCGTCGTCGACGAGCTGCATGTCGCATACCGAGCCGCCCGTTCCCACATAGTCGGCCTCCTCGCCGACTGCTGCCGGGACGCGGTCCCAATGTGAGCCCAGGTACCGCCAGGCCCACAGCCCGGCGTAGATTCGTGGGCCCGCCGACGCGAGCATGTCGTCGGCGAAGGACGGCGTCACGTCCTCGTCGTCGTCGAGCATGATGAAGACCGGTGAAGACGATCCCGTACGCCTGGCGTGCCGAGCGAGGAAGAACCGCGCGAAGCCGCCCAGGTTTGCATCGCTTACGTGGTACTCGACACTCTGAAGTGAACCGTCGCGCCGGTACGCCGCGATCGCCGCCCGGTAGATTGCGTCGTGGTCCGGTTGGTTGTTCCAGAGCATCAGCCGGATACCGCGTGACGATGTCTGTGCGTCGAGCTGGGCGAGGACTGCGTCAATGCGCTGAGGGCGGTTCCAAAGGCACATGATCACCGGTAGGGCGTCGGCCGCGGGGGTGCCTTGCAGGACCTCGACCTCGGCCGGGCGGCGGAGCCGGGCTCGGACGGAACGGACCCACTCACGCTGGGCGCGCGCCTGGGCGCGTGCGGCCCGTGGTGGTGCACTCCACTCGTCGATGCGCCGACGTAGGGAAGAGTAGGTGCGTCGCAGGACCCTCGACGGTGCCCCGAGGGCCCAGCGTGCCACCTCGAGCGGCCCGCCGTCGATGTCGCGAGGGTGTCTCACGGGCGGGTCACCAAACGCTTGCGAGCACTCAGACCGACCCTGAGCAGGACGCGGACGGGCGCCTGATACCACGCGTCGTACCGGCTCGCGAGGTACAGGTAGGCGCTGTCGTGGTGCACTGCGGCCATCGCGCCACCGACCTTCGACGTCGAGTGCGCGCCGGTGTGGGTGATTACGGCCGCCGGCTCGTAGCGATTACGCCAGCCTGCGTCGGCGAGCCGGGCGCCGAGGTCGACGTCCTCGAAGTACATGAAGAACTTCGGGTCGAATCCGCCGACCTGGTCGTAGGCACGCCGCCGTACGAGAACGCACGCCCCGGACAGCCAGCCGGCATCCCGCCCGGCGGCCGACGCTTTGCCTTCCGCCAGGTACTCCCGCGTCCAAGGGTTGCTGCGCCAGACCGACCCGAGCAGGGCATGCCCGATGCCGGCGCCGATCGACGGGAGCTTTCGTGCCGACGGGTAGACGGTTCCATCGGGATTGTCGATTCTCGGGCCGATCGCCCCGATCGCCGGGTCGGCTTCTGCGGCATCGACCAGCACATCGATCGCACCTGGCGTGAAGACCACGTCCGGATTCGCCACCAGCACATAGTCGGACGGCTGGGATGACTCGACACCCGCGGCGATTCCGGACCCGTAGCCTCGATTGTCTGGCAACTCGATCAGACGCGCTCCCGCTGCATCGGTGAGCGCGCGTTCCACGGTGAGGTCACCGGATGCATTGTCGACGACGACGACCTCGAGCGGACGGACGCTCGCCGTGCGGACGCTGTCGAGGAATGGTCTGAGCGTCTCTCCCGTCCGGTAGGTCACCGTGACGACGAGCACACGAGGGCTCATACTGCGGCCTCTCCAGGGCGTCTCACGCGCTTGACCCGAGTTCCTCGAACGACGGTCGTGCATAGGTGCTTCCGACGGCCAGTACGTCGCCCGCCGCATTGAACGAACAGCCCTGGGGCAGATCGAAGACATGTCGACCGGAGCCTTGCATCAGCGAGAGGTTGACGAAGTACTTGCCTGTGCCGAAGCGGGTGTCCGACAGCGTGAACCGAACGGTCCGCCGCCCGCTCACGGGAGCCAGCTGGATTCCCATCCGGCGCGTCGTCGTACCGTAGGCGATCTGGCCAAGGGCCGTGTCGATCTGGATCGCGCAGAACCAGTCCTCGGTCGGCGTGAAGTACTCGACGTCCATCTCGATCTCGAGATCGTCGCCGATCTCGAGATCGGCGGCTTCGCCGCGCCCCGCCACTCGCGCGACCGCCCGATGGATCACCGCCTCGTGATCGGGCTGCTCGGGGTGGGTGTCGTGGAGCTCGCTCACTCGGCGGTCCTCAAGGATGTCGCGGAAGCGGGCGACGGCCTCACGAGGGTCGCCGTCGTAAGCGACATTGCCGCCGTTCAGCAGGATCGCGCGGTCGCAGAGCTCTGTCACTTGACTCAGCGTGTGCGTCACCAGGATGATCGTGCGCCCTTGTTCCTGGAACTCGCGGATCTTGTCGAGGCACTTGCGCTGGAACGCCTCATCCCCGACGGCGAGGACCTCGTCGACGAGGAGGAGATCCGGGTCGGTGTGGATCGCCACCGCGAACGCAAGTCGCACGTACATCCCGGAGGAGTAGAACTTGACCTGCGTGTCGATGAACTCGCCGATTCCCGAGAACTCGACGATGGCATCGAACTTGGATTCCGTCTCGCTCCGCGACAGTCCCATGATGGAAGCGTTGAGGAAGACGTTCTCGCGGCCGGTGAGGTCGGGGTGGAACCCGGCGCCGAGTTCGAGCAGTGCTGCGATCCGTCCACGCCGCTCGACGGTGCCGGCGGACGGGTCGATGATGCCGCCGATCGTCTTCAAGAGCGTCGACTTCCCGGAGCCGTTGTGACCGATGAGTGCGACGGTGTGACCGGCCTGGATCGCGACGGTGACGTCGCGGAGCGCCCAGAAGTCCTCCCGATGGCGTCGACCGCGTCGGCCGAAGGTGACGAGTCGCTCCTTGAGGGAGTTGTCTTTCCTGAGAATGAACCGCTTGGACACTCCCGTCACCCGAACGATGTCGGGTGCTTCAGCAGGCGTGATCGCGGCGCTGGTGTGAGTCTGGCTCATGTCGCTCCTACAGCGCCTGGGCGAAGTTGCCCTGCAGCTTGGTGAAAACTCGGTGGGCGCCCACGAGCAGGAGGACGCCGATGACGATCGCGATGCCGAGGCGGAGCATCAGGTCGGACGGGTAAGCCGCGGTCTCCGCGCCGGCGGTCCACAACGAACGCTGGAATGCCAGCACCCCGAGCGTGATGGGGTTGTTCGTGTAGATCTCGAGCGCCGGGCCGGCGCCGAGAACGTCCCTGACCATCTCCCATGAGTACACGATCGGCGAGGCCCAGAGCAGGAGGAGCAGAAGGACCTCGACGAGGTACTGGATGTCCCGCAGATAGACATTGACGGCGGCGAGGAGAAGGCCGAACGCGGTGCCGTAGATGAGCAACACGAGCACTCCGGGGATGAAGTAGACCAGGTCCGGGCCGATCGGGAATGCGACGAGCGCGAGCGTCGCGGCGAGCAGGATCGCCAGCTGGATCGAGAAGTTGAAGAGTGCCGAGCCCACGGTCGCGAGCGGGAACACCTCTCTCGGGAGGTAGATCTTCTTGATGAGGCCCGCGTTCCCGACGATCGACGCCGTGCCACCGGAAACGATCTCACTGAAGAGCCCGTATGCGGTGAGTCCGGTGAACACGTACACGGCGAAATCAGGGATGCCTCGCTCCGCCGAGAGGAACTTGCCGATCACGATGTAGTAGATCAGTAGCTGCGTCAGCGGCCGGATCAGCGTCCACAGAAATCCGAGCGTGCTGTCTTTGTAGCGAGCCTTGAGGTCGCGCCGGACGAGGAGCGAGAGCATTTCGCGATGACCGGCGATCTCGCGAAGTGAAGAGAAGATCCCTCGAGTACCGGTCGATCCGACCACGTGCATGGGCTGTCGCGCAAGCGCGTCGAATCGCTCTTGGGATGTCATCAGATGGGATCTCGCTCCGGGTCGGCTCCGGTAATTATAGTGCCGAAGGCTGTGCCCGACGCTCCGCGTCACGTCGCCGCTCGGCCAGCAGCTTGAGGTTCGCCTCGTCTGCGTCGAACCGGCCGGGGGTGAACCGCTCGTGGTGCGTCACCAACGAGTCTCCGACCACCACGAACTTGCCCCGACCAGACGTACGAAGCCGCAGTCCCAGGTCGACATCATCGAACCCGTTCGTGAACAGGGGATCAAAGCCCTCGACCCTGGCGAACGCACTCGACCGTAGGGCGATGGCGATCCCGCTCGCGAAGTCGATGGGCTCGACGCCCTCGACCAGCTCGGTCGACACGACCGGTCGAGGCTCGTCCGCGACGAGGGAGAGGCCGGTGTTCTGGATCGAGCCGTCAGGGTTCAGGGTCACCGGCTGCGCCGCATCTGCACCCGAGTCCAGTGCTGCGAGCAGTGGCGGCAGCCAGCCCGCGTGAACGGAGGCATCGTTGTTCAAGAACACGATCGTGGCCCCCTTCGTCCGTGTGAACGCGAGGTCGTTCCCGAGCGCGAATCCGCGGTTGCGCTCGAAGGGCACGAGCGTGGTGTGCGGCGCGTCGGTGAGGCCGGCGACGAGGATCTCGGCGGTGTTGCGGGGCGATCCATTGTCAACCACGAGCAGCTCGAATGAAGCGCCTGACGTGTGACGAAGGACGTCCCGCACCGCGCGCAGCGTCCCCCACCAGTCAGCGTACGTCAGCATCACGATGGAGACGAGGTCGGGATCGCGAATCACCGGATCCGATGAGATCGGGCTGTCCAGCAAGTATTTCGCGAGGACGCGCTGCTCCCAGCCGGGCGCTTCGATTCGACTGATCCGCCCCGTGTCGCTCGACTCCGCATAGATGACGCCGACGAACGGGAGGAGTTCCAGGCGTCCGAGCCCGGCGAGCCGGATGGCCAGGTCGTAATCCACCCATCGCCGCAGCGACTCGTCGAATCCGCCGATGTGCTCGACCGCATCACGGCGAGTGACGAGCGTATTGAGGTCGACGAAGTTCCCTCCATGCAGCAGGTCCTCGCGGTCGCCCTCGATCGCGAGGAACCGTCGGCGCCCTGCATCATCGACGAGTTCGACGACGGCGTGGACGCCGACCGCGTCGCTCTCCATCAGGGCGGCGACGCTGGCACCGAGGAACTCGGGGAGCCAACGATTGTCCGAGTCGAGGAAGGCGATGAATGAACCTGAGGCAGCCGCAAGCCCCGCGTTCCGCGCCGCACAGACGCCTGCAGCCGGTCCCCGGACGATTTGGACGCGCGGGTCTCCATCGGCCGTCTCCGCGACGATATCCGCGGAGCGATCGGTCGATCCGTCGTCGACGACGATGAGTTCCCAGTTGCGATAGCGCTGATCGGTGACGGATCGCACTGCGGCACCCACGACGTCGGCGCGGTCCCGAACGGGCATGATCACCGAGACGAGAGGGCCGGTCTCGGCCACAGGGACACGCTGCGATTCGAATGAGTCGAGCAGCCGGGGTCGGTTCAGGTGTTCCCTGCGGCGAACCTCCTCGGATGCCTCCAGCGCCGCGCGGCGGGCCGCACCGAGTGTGGGAGTGCCCGCGCACAGCGGATGGGTCGGCAGAATCGTGTCGTCGTCCGCTCCTGCGAGGAAGACGTCGAGCGCGTCGCGCATGGTCGCGACCGAGCGGCCCTCGACCAGCCGTCCGTCGAACCACGGCGCGGTGGTCGTCACCGGCACGCCGCCGAAGAGCAGCTCGGTGATCGCACCGGATGCGCGAGCCCCGCCGTGGTGCGCGTACCACTCCGGTTGGATCAGGGGGCTGGGTGAGATACCGAGTTCGTCCCCGGCCTCGAGGAAATGCTTGGCCGCATCACGCCGCGTCGCGAAGTCGATGCCAGATTGGGAACGGTAGTAGTCGAGGTCGAACACACGCGAGCCGACGAGATCGCGGATGCGCCAGTCCTGATCGGCGCGTCGGAGGCGGTCCGCGACGATCGAGTCGCCTCGTGCCGCCGTGCGGACGCGACGCCAGAACGCATTGCGGAGTCTCGCCGTTGAGCTTCCTGCCATTCGACCCCTTTCACACACCGCAACCGTACTCCACTCCAGGTGCCTGCCCGGCTCGGCCAGCAGGGCCGGCCATGAGAGAGTAGGTCGGTGACCGAGCCGTCCTCCGCACCCACTCGCCCAGGTCCGACCGCGCGACGATCCGTCGGAACTTGGCTCGTCCCCGTGCTCCTCGTGGTCGCGAGCCTCCTCGTCGGCATCGTGCACGTTCCTCAGCACCAGTCGCTCTCGCCGATCGACGAGTACGTCTACGTGGACTACTACGACAAGGTGCTTCAGCAGGGTGTGGTGCGTGAGGGGGAGGAGGTCGGTGATTATGCGAGGCGCGAACTCGGGTGCCGCGGCCTGCGGATCCTCCTTCCGGTGCCGGACGACCGCTGCACCACCGCCTCGACCATCCTCGACGACGACAGTCGGTTCCCGATGGGGGGCATCACGTCGGCCGATATCTACACGCCGCTCTACTTCGCGATCACCCGCGCGCTTGCCGAGCCGTTGATCCTGACGGGCCTCATCGACTCGCCGACGCAGGCCGGCCGCTTCATGGGCGCACTGTGGCTCGCCGGTGCCGCGCTTCTGCTGTACCTCGCGCTGCGTCGGCTCCGGGTCTCCCCGTGGATCGGGGGCGGGGCGACGCTGCTCGTCGTGGGCTCGCTTCCGGCGTACTGGTATACGACGTACCTCAGCACCGATGCGCCGACAATGCTCGCCGGCGCCCTGTTGCTCTACCTCGCCATCAGGTTCGTCCAAGGCGCGTCCGCAGGATGGTGGCTGGTGGGCGCCGCGCCCGTCGTCGTCTGGCTGAAGTTCCAGAATTTCGCAGCCGTCGGTGCGATCGCACTGGCCCTCCTGTTCCTCGCGCTGTCGAGGGCGGTTGGAGCGGGCGGGTGGCGCGAGTTCCGCCGCGACAGACGCACGCTCGTCGCGCTGGGGATGGTCCTCTCCGCAGTGTCGGCACAGCTGCTGTGGCTGGGTATCCGTTCGATGCTCTCGCTGCACATCTACAGCGACCAGGGCACGGCCCAGCCGCTGACCGGGGACACCCTTCTCGGCCTCGTGTTCCGCTATCTCGTCGGGGCGGGTCAGGGCGTCGGCGGCCCGGCGGGCGCGGCGATCCTGGTCTCGGGGATCGCGACGTGGGTGGGCGTCGTCGGGGTGGTCGGCCTCGCCGCTGTCAGTCGCTCGTCCTCATCGTCCGCTTCGCTCGCCTACGGCACCCTCGCCATGGCGCTCGTCCTGGGGCCGCTGTTGGCCGTGATGGTGAAAGTCACGACCGGTGACTACTTCCCGCTACCCGAGCGGTATGGACTGTCGCTCTACCCGTTGTTCGTCGCGTGCGCGACGCTGCTCGTGCGCGAGCGGCGTGCATCCTCGGTCGTCCTCGCGGGCCTCGGCGCCGTGAGCTACACAGCGTTGCTGTTCATCGGCGAGTAAGGCTGCGTCGCGCGGTCGAGGCGCCACGCGCTCAGCTCACTGCGCCCGCCTCATCGCGCGGCGCGCCACTTTGCCTGCCGCCCATCGCAGTGGGCGCGTGATGCGCCAGGACGTGCTGCGTTCGAGCGCCTCAACGCGGATCTCGAGCGAGCGCTGCTCTCGACGGCGCACCGATTCCACTCCGCGGTCGGCGGCTCGTCGGGGGTTCCGGCAGAACGCCGCGACCGGGGCGAGGACCGTCGACCACCGCATCCGGTCCGCGTACGTGCGCACATTGGCGCGAAGCCGTTCCGCCTCGCCGTCGCCGTACAGCGAACGCTCGAGTGCGTCGGCGAGCGCATCGACGTCCTCCGGTGGCACCACTCGCCCGAGTTGGTGCTCGCGAATGATGGAGGCGAACGTGTCGCCGTCCGTGGCGACGATGGGCAGCCCCGCCCAGAGGTAGTCCAGGATCCGGGTGCGGAAGCTGAACGCCGTCTCCAGATGGTCGAAATGAGTACTGACTCCGAGGTCTGCATCGAGCAGGAAATCGGCGCGTTCGGCGTAGGGCACCCAGCCTTCGTTGAAGAACACCACGCGGTCGGCGAGGCCGAGCTCGGCCGCGAGCTCCCGCGTGCGCATCGAGACCTCCATCTCGGGCACATTCGGGTTGGGGTGGCTGACGCCGAGGAAGAACAGACGAAGATCAGGATGCCTCGGGGCCAGGCGATCGATTGCGTGGATGAGCGTGATGGGGTCGAACCAGTTGTAGATCCCGCCGCCCCACAAGACGACCGTGTCGTCGGCGCCGATGCCCGGAACCGTGCCCTTGATGCCGTGCCGGCTTTGGACGGGCGGTTCGTCGCCGATACCGAACGGCGCAACGGCGAGCAACGACCGCAGGCTGGTGTCCGCATCGTAGGTCCGAGGATTGATCCGTCCGAGCGCCGCGAGCTGTCCGAGCCAGAAGTCGCGTTGCTTCTCAGACGCGCAGATCAGGAAATCGGCGCGTTCGATCTGCGTGTTCAGCACCTCCGTCGTGATCGCTGAGACGTGCTCGCGGTCGTCCTGTGAGAGGTATCGGGTCTGTTCCAGCACCTCGAGATGCATGGGGTCGTAGATGTCGGCGACTAGTACGTATCGCGCGTCGGAGAGCCAGGGATGGCTCGCCAACACGTGCCCCTGGAACACGATCGCATCCGCCCAGTCGGCGTGGCGGCGCAAGGCGTCGTCGTCGGCGTACGCGATCGTGATCCCTGCGCGCGTGAGATCGGCCTGCTGGGTGGACACCAAGCGCACCTCACAGCCGGCGGACAGTACCTTCGCCATTTCCAGCGCTCGAATGGCCGGCCCGGCCATTTGCTCACCGATCGAATCCGGAGTGCAGATCAGGATCCGCGGATGCTCATGCGTGCCATTGCTCACTATCGTCCCTCCCCGGCCAGCCTGTGAGACTAGCACGGTGGAGTGCCGAGTCCCGGGGGGATGACGTTGCTAGACTCACGGCCGTCGCCTGCAGTCAGAAAGGTTCGGATGCGCTCACCCCTGCCTCTCTCAGAACGGGGAACGACGAACCCTGGGCGTTCTGCGGCGGCGCGGCGCTGGGAGTGGGCGGTGCTGCCGCTCATCGTGGTGGCCCTCTTCGCGGTGCTGGTCGGACTGGATCTGTCGGGCTCGTCGATCAGCGCGTTCGCCGACCATCCCGAGAACCGGGGCCTGATCGCGGGTGCTCCGCTGGGCGTACGCAGCGACGAGTACCTCCTCGAGACCCCGAACGCGATCTCCTCAGCGCGGCAGGGGATGCCTGCGACCGCATGGGTCGGGCTGGCAGAGGTGGACCAGGCGGTCGCGGCGGGCGGAGGCCCGACGCTGGACTGGTCGATCGCGTTCCGGGCGCAGGATTGGGGCTTCGCCCTCCTCGATCCGGGCCGCGGGCTGGCATGGAACTGGTGGTGGGGTTTCGTCGTGTGCGTGGTTGCGACGTACGCGCTTTTCGGGCTCCTGACCCGGCGCATCCTGCTGTCGGCTGCATTCGCGGTCATCGCGACGTTCACGCCGTACTCCGCGTGGTGGGCGCCGACCTTGTTCCTCGGTTGGGGTGTCGCAGCGGGCGCGGCGATGATTGCCGCTTGGCAGGCGCGGCGGGCAGCCCTCGCTGGCGCCTTCGCGCTCGTGGCCGCTTATGCGGTGATCAGCCAGACACTTGTCCTCTACCCGGGCTGGCAGATCTCCGTGCTGATTGTGATCGCCCTGCTCTGCGTGGGCTACGTGCTCGATCGGCGCCCCGGTTGGTGGAGGCTCGCCTGGACTTCCTCAGTTGCCATCCTGGCGACCGGCGGCGTCATGGGCGTTTGGTATGCGACCCACTCGGCCGGTATCGCGGCGATCGCCGGCACGATCTACCCCGGACAGCGTCGTGTGGAGGCGGGCTCTGCATCGGCGGCCGCCTTGGTCGATGCGCCGTTGAACTTCTGGATGACCGGGGCGGCCGGACAGAGCCTCGGTGCGTCGGGTCTCGGTGGGGAGATCGCAAATCAGTCGGGGGCCTCGTCGTCTTGGTTCCCGGTGGCCGTGGTCGTGATCGTCGCGCTCGGAATCGCGCTCCTGGCCGTCCGCAGGAAGAAGCTTCGTGTGAGGCGGGACGACGCACCGTTCGGAATGCTCGCGGGAGTCTCGGCCGCGATCGTTCTGCTTCTGGCGTGGGCGCTTCTGCCGCTTCCCTCCTGGTTCGGGGCGATCACGCTGCTCGATCGGATTCAACCCGCGCGCGTCCCGCTGGCTCTCGGCTTCGCATCGATACTGCTGCTCGCGCTCGCGACCACCGTGAGACGGCGTCCGGCGGTGTGGTCCTGGCCCTGGCTCGCGGCCGCCGCGCTGGCGACCGCCGCACTGACGGTCTGGTCCGCCGAGTCGCTCCCGTGGGACACCACGCTGGTGTCGAGCTGGCTCGCTGCCGCGAGCGGCGTCGTGTTCGGGGTCGCTGCTGCCTGCGTCCTGGTCCCGTCGTGGTCGGGATGGGCCGCTCTCGTCCTTGCGGTGTACGCCGCTGCCAGCTGGCTTCCGGTGAATCCTCTCCAACACGGCATTTCTCCGCTCGAGGAGGATCCGCTCGCTGTGGCGCTCCGCGAGTCGGCCGACCCTTCCGAAAACCCGCGAGTTCTCGTCTTCGGCGATCTCGCGAGCGTCGCGCGGGTCCGATCTGCCGGATTCCAAAGCGTATCGGGAACCACACCGTACCCGGATCGTGAGTTGATGAGCGATCTCGCTCCCGATCAGGAAGCACTCTGGAACAATTACGCGCAGTACGAATGGATGCCTGCACCGGAAGGCCGACCAGCCGTCATCGAACGGAATGTGGGAACCATGATGCGCCTGCAGATCTCACCCTGCGATCCCGTCGTCGCGGCTCACGCCGACCCCGGATGGGTCGTGTCCGAGTTCAGGCTCGAGGGGTACAGCTGCCTCGTTCCGCTGCGCGTGGTCGAGGGTGCACAAGACCGTACCCTTCACCTGTACGCGTACCTAACCCGCTGACTTCGTTCTGGGCGTCGTGCCCGCGGGCACGACGGGCTGGATCGCGTCGACCGCCTCCACCCCGTTGGCTGCGACCAGTCGCGGGTGCAGGGCCCGGGAGGCAAACACCACGCCTGCGGCGAGGACGGCGGCGAAGGCCACTGTGAGCGTGAGCCAGCCCAGGGGAGGCTGCCACTCCGGGCGCAGCAGCATGTCCGCCCAGCCGCCTGTGCCCACAACGTACCGCCGGAGGACCCAGACGAAGGTCACGAGTTGGCCGAACGCAGCCAACACCAGTGCAACGGTTCCGATGCGGCCACGCGACGGGAGTGGCGCGTCCTGCCTGATACCGTCCAACGCGATGCCGGCGCAGATCACCATGCAGCAGTAGACGGCCATCGCATAGCGTGCCTGCCAGATGAGACCGTAGTCGGTGATCAACACGCCCTGGGCGATCGGGGGGATGAGGAACGCAGCCGCCACCAAGAGGATCGTTGCGATGCGAGCGCGCCCGCTGCCGAATGCGATCGCCCCGAGGACCGGCGTCGTGAGAAGGATCGCCCATACCCCCTGCGCCCATCCCGGAGCCGCAGTGTCCAGCCATCCGAAGATGCCGACCCAACCAGAGAAGAGATCGAAGGTCTGCTCGAGCATGAGTTGAAATCCCGTGAAGAACGGTGCGCCCATCAACGGGTAGTCGGGCGCCGAGCCGGCAGGCGCATCGATCTGCGGCTTGGTGTACCAGGCGAAGGCGGCGAGCGAGACAGCGAATGAGGCGGCGAGAGCGACCCACGCGGCCGGCCGCCGAAGCACCCGGCGGACGACGCCGGGTCGGCCGAGCACGAGCGCGGCGCTGACGACGACCACCAACCACAGGAGGGCGATGCTCCGCGTGTTCACCAGCATCCACACACTGCCGATGGTGACGGCGGTGAGGGCCCAAAGCCGCCGATCGGACATGGGCGCAGTCAGCACCGCGACGAGTGCGGCGAACACCGCCATCGCCGATGCGATCTCGGCGGCGTTCGGATTGATGGAACCGCCGAGGAACAGGAGCATGGGGGTGGCCGAGACGGCGAACGCGAGGAGCGACCACCGTGCCCATCGGGCCATACTGAGGGCCATCGCGGTGAATCCCATGAGCGCGGCCACCAGCACGGCGTTGACCAGGCGCATGGCGTAGATGGCGACGTCGCCGCTCAAGACGAGCGTTGGCAGGCCGACGATCGCGTAGTACGCGGGACTGTTGACGTTCGCGGAAGTCGGCGCCGGCACCAACTCGTCTTGGTCGCCGTCGAGAGGCGTCTGGCATGCGGCCGACTTCGTCGGGTCGAACGCGAAGCAGGTCAGTGAGCCCGTGTGCGCCACGAAGCGGGGAACTGTCACCTCAGCTTGCCACGGCTGGTCAGGGGATGCACCGGCGATGAACTGTCCGCGTACGACTGCCGCTGCGCGGATCGCATGGGCGGGTTCGTCCGGAACAGCCATGAGTGGCGACGCGAGCGCCCAGATCCCCATCAGCAGTGAGAACAGGGCGAACACCGCGCCGAACACGCTCCACGGAGCAAGACGGGCGGCGGGCATGGCCGTTCGGTCGATCATCGGCGCTCCAGGCGTGGCGGAGGGGGCAAACCAGTTCAGGATAGGCCACCGGCGGTATCGAGCGCCTGCGGGGCGCGAGTGGCGACCGGTGCGACCACGTATCATTGGCATGCCGCTGGCGCGGGGAATTCACGGGCGCGCCGCGCCAGGCTTACCGAGGAGCGGAATGACGTCAACCGAGACGCAGGGACTGGTTCCTGCGCGCATCGCGGGCACGCGCCCCGGATCGATCGGTGAGGCGCTCGCCGGGCACCGGAACTCGCTCGGAGTGATCCGTCTGGTACTCGCCACCGCGGTCATCTTCGATCACGCGTTCCCGCTGGGTGGATTCGGACCGAACCCGAGCCTCGGCTGGTCGCGCGGACAGGAGTCGATCGGTGGATTCGCCGTCGCAGGGTTCTTCGCGATCTCCGGTTATCTGATCGCGAAATCGGGCATGAACGCGGACGTCGTGCAGTTCCTCTGGCGCCGCGTGCTGCGGATCTTCCCAGCGTTCTGGATCGTGCTCCTCGTCGGCTCCTTGATCGTCGGCCCGATCGCCTGGCTGGTGATGGGGCGGGACCTCGCCGACTATCTCACCCTGGGGCCGGGCGGGCCGGTGGCGTATTTCACCGGCAACGCCGACCTGACGATGCGACAGTGGGGCATCCACGACATCTTCGTCGACACACCGTACGGTCAGGCCGTGCACGGTAGCGTCTTCAATGGGTCGCTGTGGACGCTGGCCTACGAGTTCGGCTGCTACCTCATCATCGCCGTGCTGGTGATGTTCGGGATCCTCAAGCGGGCACGACTCCTGGTCCTCGGCATCACCGCCTTCTACTTCGTCATGGAACTCGCTTCGAAGATCGTGCCTGGCGCTGCGGGCACCGTCGTGCCTCAGCTGGCGGATGGGTACACGCTGAAGCTCGGCCTGATCTTCATGATCGGTGCAACGATCGCCGTCTATTCGAAGGAGATCGTCTTCCACGACGGCCTGGCCCTGCTCTCCGCGGCCGCCGTGATCGTCTCGTTGAGAACGTCGGGCTGGACCCTCATCGGATACCCCGCCTTCGCGTATCTCCTGCTCTGGATGGCGGCCCGGCTTCCGAAGTGGTCCCAGCGGATCGGCGCGAAGAACGACTATTCCTATGGCATCTACGTGTACGGGTTCCTCGTCCAGCAGGCCACCGCGGCCCTCGGTTGGTACCGCTGGGGCTACCTGCCGTGGGTGCTTTCGACCGTCGTGATCGCCGGCGGATGCGCCTGGCTCAGTTGGCACGGGGTTGAGAAGTGGGCGCTCGCGCTGAAGGATTGGGGCCCCGGGCGAGGAGTGCGCTACTGGTATGAGCGCTCCCGATCCCTCGCCCGCAGGTCCCGCGCTGGCCGCACCTCCTCGCCACAGCAGACGACAGCCGAGCCGGAATCTGAGGTCGGGTAGGCTCTCTTGGGTTTGTGCACTCGACGAAAGGACTCCATGTGACCGAGTTGGGGACCGTCCTGGTGACGGGCGGCGCCGGGTTCATCGGCACGTCAGTGTCGAGACTGATCGCTGAGCGAGCCGAGCGCTGGGTCGTCGTCGACAATCTCCACCCGCAGGTTCACCCGGAGCCCGTCCGGCCGGCGTCGCTCGCGGGGTCCGCTGAGCTCGTCGTGGCCGACGTCGCACGAGCAGCTACCTGGGACGAGCTACTCGCCCATGTCCGTCCCGACACGGTCATCCATCTCGCGGCTGAGACCGGCACGGGCCAGTCGCTGCATCAGGCCACCCGGCACGCTGAGGTGAACGTCGTCGGAACCACCGCCATGCTCGACGGGTTCAGCCGCGTCGGCCATGTACCCGCGCACTTCGTGTTCAGCGGGTCGCGGGCAGTCTACGGCGAGGGTGAGTGGCAGCGCGCTGACGGCTCCACCTTCCGCCCCGGTCAGCGTTCGCACGCTCAACTGGTATCCGGCCAGTGGGACTTCCCGGGGGCTGTGTCGCTTCCGAGTGCGGCTGCGCGGACCTGGCCGTCGCCGACCAGCATCTACGGGGCCACCAAGCTCGCCCAGGAGCAGATCCTAGCCGCCTGGAGTGGCGCGCACGGGTCCAAGCTCAGCGTTCTGCGATTCCAGAACGTCTATGGGGCGGGGCAGTCCTTGTCGAACCCGTATACGGGGATCGTCTCCCTGTTCTCGCAGCTCGCGCGCCGCGGCGAATCGATCCCCGTGTACGAAGACGGGCTGATCACTCGGGATTTCGTCTACATCCACGACGTCGCGGCGGCGGTGGCAGCCGTCACCGTCAATCCGCCGGAGGCGCCCGCGAGCTGTTTCGACATCGGCTCCGGGGTCGCCACGACCATTCTCGAGCTCGCGAGGAAGCTCGCCGAGTACCACGGCGCGCCCGCGCCGCACATCACTGGGGCGTTCCGCGACGGCGACGTCCGCCACGCATCATGCGACATCGACGACTCCCTCGCGGCGCTCGATTGGCGACCTGAGTGGTCGCTCGATCGCGGCATCGCCGATCTCCAGGAGTGGATCGAGCAGACGCTGTGACCTTCGGTGGCTAGAGCCGGAAGCGCACTCGGCGGTGCTGGCTGGGTCCTCATCGGTACCGCAGTCGGTGGAGGCGCGGGATACCTCCTGTCCGCCTTCTCGGGGCCGGCGCTCGGCGCATCCACCTATGCCGTCTTCGCCGTCTTCTGGTCGGCGCTGTACCTCTGGGTGAGCGGCGCATCGGGCATTCAGCAAGAGGTGACCCGCAGCGCACACCGGAGCGATTCCCCGGGTGGAGACGCGACGAGGCGCTCGAGCAGACTCGCCATCGGATTCGCTGCCACGGCGGCGGCCACCGTCGCGGTGCTCGTGCTCGGCAGCTCACCGGTCTGGTCGCCATCGGTGTTCGGCGCAGACTGGACTTCGCTGATCTGGCCGCTCTCGTTCGGCGTCGCCTCGTATGTCATCGTGACCGTCGTCGCCGGCATCTTGTACGGACTGCAGTTGTGGCGCCCGATCGCGGCGATGGTCATCGTCGATGGCGTTCTGCGGCTCGTGCTCGCCGGTGCGTCGATGCTCATCAGCGGAGACGTCGTCGTCGTCGCCTGGGCGGTCGTCATCCCGTTCCTCATGGCACCGCTTCTCGTCTGGCCGTTCGCCGCCCGAGGGGTGCGTCGGCGCTTCGAGTTGGACGTCGATGCATCGCGGTTGATCGGAAACTCCCTTCGAACCGTGATCGGTGCAGCATCGACGGGTGTGCTCATCAGTGGTTTCCCACTCCTGCTCGGGGCGACGACCGGCGGTGCCGATGCCACGGAGTTCGCGCCGCTGGTGTTCGCGATCAATCTCACCCGTGCCCCCATCGTCGTCGTCGTGCTCGCCCTGCAGAGCTATCTGGTGGTTCGCTTCAAGACCTCCGCACGGAACGCTTTCCGGGACGCGGCGCGTCTCGTGGGCATCGTGGCCGTATTCAGCGGGATGGCCGCCGGCGTCGCGTGGATCTGGGGCGAGCAGCTGATGCTCGTCGCGTTCGGACCCGAGTTCGCGCTTCCCGGGTTCATTCTCGCGGGCGTCATCGGCTCGTCGGCGGCGATCGGGGCGTTGTGCGTGACTGGACCGCTCGTCCTCGCGCGCAACCGCCACTCGTTGTTCACGGCCGGCTGGGTCGTCGCCGCGGTCGCCACCGTCGGGCTACTGCTGCTCCCGCTGCCGCTCGTCGAGCGAGCGATCCTCGCGCTCTGGTTCGGCCCCATCGCGGGGCTGCTCGTACAGACGATCGGGCTCAGTGCGCGTCGTCGCTGGGCGCCGCCTCCAGGTCGCTGATCCGTTGGCGGGCGAGGGCCTGCTCCTCTGCGAGAATGCGCACCTTGTCCTCCAGGCGGGTCAGCTCGGAAGAATGCTGGATGCAGACGAGGAACAGCAGAACGAGGCTGACGAAGAAGATGAGGTTGGTCGGGATCTCGATGCCCACGACTCCCGCTGCCCACACGAGCACCTGGGGGAAGATCCCGATGATGAGTGCGAGGAATCCCGCGAGCAGCCACCAGACCGCGTGACGTTCGCGTAGTCGCCGGCGGCGAAGCAGCTCGATGACCACGACAAGGGTGGCGATGGCTGCCGCGATGCCGAGGACATAGGTGGTGACGCTCATGCGGTTGCCAGTTCCTGTCGCAGAGTCTCCCGCGGGCGCAACAAGGCAACGAGCAAGGCCATCCCCGCTCGACCTAGATAGATCGCCGCTTTGAGTGGATTGTGCGAGGGGACTCCGCCGGCCCGGGTGCGCATCGAGACCGCCACCTGACGAACGGTGCAGCCAGCTCGGAGTGCGATGACCAATGACTCGACGGTGTCGCCGAGATACTCGGCAGGGTAGGTGCGTGCGAAGAGTTCGAGAGCGCGAGGTCCGGTCGCGCGGAAACCGGAGGTGGTATCCGTGAGCTTCGTTCCGGCCAGCCGGCTCAGGCTGAGGGCGAGGACTCGCATG
Organism: Agromyces sp. G08B096; assembly: GCF_040267705.1. Classification (NCBI taxonomy): domain Bacteria; kingdom Bacillati; phylum Actinomycetota; class Actinomycetes; order Micrococcales; family Microbacteriaceae; genus Agromyces; species Agromyces sp. G08B096. The sequence goes on along the minus strand of NZ_CP158374.1, from coordinate 2,418,036 downwards.
GCCCACCGTCGAGGTCCGCGTGCCTCGTACGCGCCCTCGCCGGCGAAGCGGGCGCCGAGGACGACATCGGCGGAGTCGAGCGCCTCGAGTAGCTCGGGGACCGCGGCGGGATCGTGCTGGCCGTCCGAATCGACCTGGACGACGTAGGAGAAGCCGTGCTCCAGCGCGTACTTGAAGCCGAGACGCATCGCGCCCCCGACGCCGAGGTTGAAGGGGAGCGCGAGCACGGTCGCTCCAGCCGAGGCCGCGACCTCCGCAGTGCGGTCGCTCGAACCGTCGTCGACGACCACGACGCTCGCCTCGGGGATGGCCGCGTGGACCTCGGCGATGACACCGGCGATCGCCTCCTGCTCATTCAGCGCGGGCAGCACGATCAGCGTGTGCTCGAGGCGGGAGGTCATGTGGAGATCCTATCAATCGGACCGGAAGGCACAGCGTCGCTCAGCGGCCGAAGACGTGCCTCGTGAGGTTCCGGCGACCCGCCTCGTTTCGGGTCCTCAGCGCCGACGGAAGCTCGGTGAGCGCGTTCAACCGGGACGAGAAGTGCCACCGAGCGGCAAGGGCTGCCCGCGTCCAGCCGGCCGAAGCGCACCGATCGGCCATTTCCCGGAACAGCGTCAGCTCCTGCAGGAACTTGGAGCCGTCCGGGCCGGTGACGGCCGACACACTCGTGGAGTGACGACGGTAGGCGAAGCACTCGACGTCGTCGAGTACGAGCGTCCCGCCGGCGAGGGTGATGTCCATCAGCATCGCCAGATCCTGCACCACGTCGAGATCGAGCCGGAACTCGTGGCGCCGCAGTTCAGAGACGCGCCAGCACAGCGAGGGGAAGTAGGTCCAGTTTCCGCGGAGCAGGCTCGTCGCGAGCTGCTGGCCTCTGTACGCGCGCGCGCCATGCCCCGAGAACCGGTAGAGCCGCTTCACCCGGTCTGCGAGCGGCCTCACCGGCCGGCTGTGCTCGTCGATCACGGTCACTCCGGGCTGGATGATCGAGGCGTCCGGGAACTCGGCGATGAGCTGCTTCACCCTGCGCACATATCCAGGAAGCATCACATCGTCGCAGCCCATGATGGTCGCGAACTCGCTCTCCGCGAGCGACACGCACTTGCGGTAGTTCCGGCTCGGACGGAGGTTGACCTCGTTCCGGATGTACTCGATGCGGGGGTCACCCAGAGATCGGACCCATTCGCCCGGTGCCGTGTCAGGGTAGACATCGTCGACGACGACGAGGCGCCACTCCGGGTCGTCCTGCGCGGTCACGCTGAGCACGGCCTCCCGGAGATGGTCGAACCGCCCGTAGAACGGCATGAAGATGTCGAGGCGCATTCATCCATGCTGACACACGACGGTCCGGGCCCTCGAACGCGGAATTGCACGGCGGCCGAGGTGGAGCGCCCGCTTGTAGCATTGAGCGAACCGTGTGTTCGAACCGGGTGCCGGGCCGTCGAGCGAGAGGAGCCGTGTGGGCGACGTACGCGACCGCGCGCTGCGCGTCTCCGTCGTCGTGGCCACGCACAACGGCACCCGCTTCCTGGAGTCCCAACTCCGGAGCATCCTGCGGCAGCAGCGGCCGATCGATGAAGTCGTCCTCTCGGACGATGCCTCGACGGACGGCACCATCGAACTCGCGCGAGCGACGATCGAGTCGTACCGGGACCCTACGCACCAGCTCGACCTCGTGGTGCTCACGAATCCGATCGCACTCGGCGTCACCCGCAACTTCGAGCGGGGGATGCGCGCTGCAACGGGGGACCTCATTGCATTGAGCGACCAGGACGACATCTGGAGGCCGGACCGCGTCGAGCGCGCGGTTCAGGTGTTCCGAGAACGGCCCGACGTTCTTCTCGTGGCCTCGGACGCCGAACTCATCGGCGCGGATGACGCCCCGCTCGGCAGGCGGCTCCTCGAGACGCTCGGCGTCGACGAGCGCACGCTGGCCCGTCTAGGTGCGGACTCCGCGGCCCGGGAGCTCCTGCGCCGAAACCTCGTGACCGGGGCGACGATGGTCGTCCGACGGCAGCTGGTCGAGCGGGCGACGCCGTTTCCAGTCTCGTGGGTTCACGACGAGTGGTTGGCCATCGTCGCCGCGGCGTCCGGGCGTATGGTCGTCCTCCCCGACGCGTTGATCGGGTATCGGCAGCACGACGCCAACCAGATCGGCGTCTCGCGCGCGAGCCTCCGCGACCGGATGTCGAGGCTGCGAACCCCGCGGACACCACGCAATGCCCGCCTGCTCGCTCGTGCTGGCGCGCTCGCTGCGCGCGCCCCCGAGATTGCTTCAGGTGACGAGGCCTTCATCGCAGCGGCGATCGACAAACTCGGCCATGAGCAGGTCCGCAGCACGCTGCCGGCGCCACGGCTTCGGCGAGTGCTGCCCGTGCTCCGGGAACAGCGGACGGGCCGTTACAGCGCTTACGGCAACGGCCCGCAGGATGTCTTGCGCGATCTGGTTCAGCCGCGTTGAACCGCATGGCCACCACGACCGATGGGAGAAGGGCACGATGAGGCCACGTTCAGGTGACGGGTTGTCCGTGCGCCCGCTGCATGGCAGCGACGCGCGCGTGCCGGTCGATGTCGGCGTGTCTCTGATGACGATGGTCGCCGGCGGCATGGGAGGCAGCGAAACGTATGCCCGAGCGCTCGTGGCCGGTCTCGCCCGTCGAGATGACGTGGCCCTTCGGGCTGCGACACCGGAGAACGTGGCTGTCGAAGGTGCCGTGTCGGTCCGAGGCATCGTCGCCCGTCCGTCGACGATCGGACGTCTGCGCGCGATCGCGTCCTCCGTCCTCCTCGGACGCCGCGTGCGCGCCGCCTTGGCCGATGCTGCAGTCATTCACTACCCGTTCACCGTCGCAGCACCCCGCGCGCGTCGAAACCAGGCGACAGTGATCACGGTGCACGATGTCCAGCACAAGGAACTGCCCCGGCTGTTCAGCCCGCTCGAGCGGCTGTTCCGAGTATTCGCATACGATCGACCGGCACGACGGGCCGACCTCGTCATCACGATCAGCGAGTTCGCGAAGGCGGGCATCGTCCGGCACCTGGGTGTCGACACGGCGCGTGTCCAGGTCGTGCCGCTCGGGGTCGACACGTCGTCGTACCAGCCGAACCTCGGCGAGCGGGCGGCCTTCGTCCTTTACCCGGCACGGGGCTGGCCGCACAAGAACCACGTTCGTCTCGTGGAAGCCATCGAACTCCTGCGGCGCGATCGTCCCGGCCTCCGCCTCGTGCTCACCGGAGGCGATCTCGAGCGGCTTGGGGACTTCCCGGACTGGGTGGACGTTCGCGGGCTGGTTTCAGGGGAGGAGCTTCGAAGGCTGTACCAGGATGCGTCGGTGCTCGCGTTCCCCAGCCTTTACGAGGGTTTCGGTCTCCCGCCGCTCGAGGCGATGGCGTCCGGCTGCCCGGTGGCGGCGTCGAACGCCGGCTCGATTCCGGAGGTCTGCGGCACCGCTGCGGTCTATTTCGATCCGCATGACCCGGTCGATATCGCGCGCGGAATCGGCGACGCGATCGACCAGACCAAGGAGCTCCAGCGCGCCGGGCTCGCGCATGTCGCGTCGTTGACGTGGGATCGCTGCGTCGATGGCCATGTCGAGGCATACCGGAAGGTCGTGTCGGGCCGCGCCCTTGGGAGCTAACTGCTCGGTGCCCGTGAGCGGCGCGCCAGCGATGTTCAGGCTCAGACGGGAGAACGGCGCCGGAGGACGCAGACGACGCTCGATGTGGACAGCACTACGCGCAGGTCGGGGAAGAAGAGCGCCTTCGCAACCCCTGCATAGATCTTGATGGCGACGCCTGCCGTGTACTTGTGCAGTCCGTGGATGATGGATGTCGAGAAGCCTCGACGCCGAACTCCCCGGACACGCGCGAGCTCCAGCGCCGCCTCACGCGCGTAGTACTCCATCTTCAGCACGCCGATGTCGTTCACGTGGGTGACATCTCCGTGCTGCAGCGGATTTCCGATCCACGTGTCCACGTTCGGGAAACGCAGCACGATGCGCCCTCCAGGAGCCAGCTTCGTCGCGAGCGAACGCAGGAATCCGACGCTCTCAGAGGGTGGGATGTGCTCGAAGACGTCGAACGCGACGATGAGGTCGAACGCGGCGTCGGGCAGCGCTCCGAGGTCCGCGGCATGGTGGGCGTCGAAGCCCGCTTCCCGCGCGATCGCGACGAGATCCGCGAGGAGCTCGGTCCCGGTGACGGTCCAGGACCGCGATGCGCAGTACGCGAGGAATGCGCCGTTCCCGAAGCCGACCTCGAGGACGCGCAGGTCGCCGCGCAGGTTGATCACATCGCGCAATTCGCTGTCGTAGTACTGCACGTCGCCGGGCTTGAGCTTGGCGAAGTCGGTGCCCCAACCCTTCCAGACGAGATAGGGATCCGCCTCGTCGCGCTCGCTCATCCTCATCCCAACATCTTTGCCTACGACCCCATGCTGCGCACCCGCCGTGGCGATTCCGTATGCGCCGGCCGCTCCTTCAGCTAGCGTTCTTTGGACGCCGCGTGGGAGTTGCAGGCGCCAGCGCATCCCGCCAGCTCATGTCCCGCGCGGCCTTCACCGCGCACACCACGAGCAGCATCCACCCGCCCTCGACGATCGCGAAACTCTCGGCGAACGAGGTCACGGCGATGACGACGAGCATGAGGGCCGGCCAGAGGTACACGGGGCTCTTCCGAGTCGACGCGAGCAGCCAGGCGCGCACGAGGGCGACGCCGACGAGTGCGACGAAGAGCAGCACGCCGATGACGCCGACCTGGAAGTACACGTCGATGTAGGCGCTGAGGGCCGACGCGTGGTCGCGCCCGGTCATGGTCTCGATCCAGAGGTACGGGACGCGGCCCGGCCATTCGCCGACCCAGCCCCAGCCCTGGAGCGGGTTGAGTGCGAGGTATCGGGATGCTTCGCGCCAGAGGTCGAGGCGCACGTCGAACTCGGCGCGGGCGTCGAGCAGTTCGATGATGCGGATCCGCAGGAGCCAGCCGATGACGAGCGCGGCGATGCCGCCCGCGATGAGGGCGATCTGCCAGCGCCAGCGGGTGGCGGGGGCGGCGCGGCGCAGGCCGTAGAGGGCGGCGAGGGCGACGAGTGCGGCTCCGAGGGCGACCCAGGTGGTGGGCGACCCCGAGAGGATGATGCAGAGGCCCGCGAGCACCACGGACGCGAGCGCCTTCCCGCGCCGGGAGATCTTGGTGCGCCACTCGATGATGAAGGTGAGCAGGGCGATGAGCGCGACGAAGCCCAGCATGTTGCGCGTGCCGAAGACACCCTGGATGGGGCCGAGCTCGGCGAGGTCGCCCTGGATGCCGAGGAACGTGATCGGGAGGTCGAGGAGGATGCCGGAGAGCACCTCGAGGGCGAGGGAGAGGCCGAGCAGCAGCCGCATGACGTCGCCGAAGGCGCGGACGATCTGGATGGTGTCGCGCATGAGCGCGACGTACACGCCGAGCACGCCGAAGGCGATGAGGTAGGCGACGCGGGTCGCGACGAGCCAGCTCGTGTCGCTCCAGATGACCGATGCCGCGCACCAGGCGACGAACACGAGGATGGTGAGGGGCAGGATGCCGTACCACTCGACGGCGGGCCAGCGGGCCACGAGGGAGAAGCCCGCGAGGACGATGAGCGTGGCGAGGGCGGCGATCAGCCCCGGCCAGCCGATGAGGGCGGTGATCGCGTGGGTCGAGAAGGCGAGGCCGATGGCGAGGAGCGCGACGGCCTGGGCGAACCGAGCCGAGCCGACGGCTTCGCGTGCCGACTGCCACATCCGCGCTCCGGGCCGCTCGTCGGTCATCGGGCGGGCTGGACGTCGGTGCTCGGCCGCTCGTCGTCGAGGCGGGGACGCGCGGGCGCGGCCGGAAGCGGCTCGGGCGCCCATTGCCGTCGCTTCGTCGCCCAGGCGATCGCGAGCAGCACGGCGAATCCGCCTTCGACGAGGAGGCGGCTCTCGGCGAGGCTCTGTCCGATGAGGGCCACCAGTACGAGCAGCGGCACGAGCGACGCGGCCGAGTACGGCAGGGGGCGGCCCGAGGCATCCATCGGGCGGTCGACGGCGAGGAACCAGGATCGCCACAGCGCGCCGATCACGACGGAGGCGAACGCGATCACGCCGATCACGCCGAGCTGCACCCAGACGTCGAGCCAGGCGTTGTGCGCCTGCAGGTACACGACGCCCTTGCGTTCGGCGAGGTCGTTGAACGGCTCGACCCAGGGCATCCAGTAGCTCATCCAGCCCCAGCCGGCCCACGGGCGTTCGGTCGCGAGGCCGATGACGGCGTTCCAGATGTCGAACCGGCCGGTGACGTCCTCGCTCTTGCCGAACAGCGCCAGCAGACGCCCCCAGAACACGATGAGCAGGGTGCCGGATGCCACGAGCCCGAGGACGGCGGTGAGATAGACGGGGCGGCGCCGGTCGGGGCCGACGCGCCTGGCCCAGGCGGCGAAGCCCCAGGCGGCGAGCACGAGTCCGGCGACCAGGATGACCGTGGCCGACCTGGTGAGCACCAGGGTGAGACCGGCGACGACGAGCCAGCCGATGCCCTGCGCGCGGCGGATGCTGCCGGCCGCGAGCAGGGCGCCGAAGACGATGACGCCGAGGAGGGCCGTCATGGCGAGCAGGTTCCGGCTTGCGACGATGCCCTCGATGGGCCCGCCGTCGAAGAGCAGCGCGCGCGACCAGTAGAAGGCCATGGGGATCTTCTCGCCCGATTCCGCGTAGGCCGCGGGATCGAAGTCGGGGAACACGGGCAGCACCGGCCGGCGGACGACGATCGCGACCCACAGCTCGAACGCGATCGACAGGCCGAGGATCCACTTCAGTGCCCCGGCGAGGGCGCCGACGAAGCGGTCCCATGGCAGGCACAGCGCGAGCGCGACCCCGGCGAACGCGGTGAGGAGCGTGGAGGCGACGGCCAGCGCCGAGGAGGCCGGGTACGCGGACCAGGCGATGGAGAGCGCCGCGATGCCGAGGAAGGCGAGCGTCGATTTCGGCACCCGCCGCCAGTTCCACGCCGGCTTCGCGGTGACGACGAGCCAGACGATGCCGGAGAGCACGAGGAGCGCCACGGCGCCGAAGCCCCACCAGCCGAGGAGGTTGCGCCAGAACTGGCCGGCGAAGAGGGTGAACAGCGCGAACGTCGCGACGGCGCCGGTGAGGGCGCGGCGACGGGCGGGGGTCATGCGGTCAAGGCTATCGCGGCCGGGCGGGCAGCGCCCGGCCGGCTCCGATCAGACGAACGCCGCCTCACCGGTGATCGCGCGGCCCACGATGAGGGTGTTCATCTCGCGGGTGCCCTCGTACGAGTACAGCGCCTCCGCGTCGGCGAAGAAGCGGGCGACGTCGTACTCGAGCACGATGCCGTTGCCGCCGCAGACCTCGCGCGCCCACGCGACGGTCTCGCGCATGCGCGAGGTGGCATACGCCTTGGCGAGGGCCGAGTGCTCGTCGCGCAGCTCGCCGGCGTCCTGCATCTGCGAGGCGCGCACCACCATGCCGAGCGAGGCGGTGATGTTGCCGATCGCGTTCACGAGGTGCTCCTGGACGAGCTGGTGCGAGGCGATCGGCCGGCCGAACTGCACGCGGTCCTTGGCGTAGGCGAGCGCGGCCTCGTAGGCACCGATCGCGGTGCCGACAGCCGCCCAGGCGACCTCGGCGCGCGTCGCGCGGAGCACCGCGGCCGTGTCGCGGAACGAGTTCGCGTTCTGCAGCCGGAGCGACTCGGGCACGCGGACGTCGGTGAGGGCGATGTCGGCGTTCTGCACGGGTCGCAGGCTGATCTTGCCCTCGATCTTCGTCGCGGTGTAGCCGGGGGTCGAGGTCGGGACGATGAAGCCCTTCACCTGTCCGTCGGCCTCGTCCTTCGCCCAGATGATCGTGATGTCCGAGAAGGTCGCATTGCCGATCCAGCGCTTCGCGCCGTTCAGCACCCACTCGTCGCCCTCGCGCCGGGCCGTGGTGCGCAGGCCCCGCGCGGAGTCGGACCCGGAGGTCGGCTCGGTGAGGCCGAATGCGCCGATGACCTCGCCCGAGGCGAGCTTGGGGATCCACTCCGCCCGCTGCTCGGCCGAGCCGGCGAGCGAGATCGACCCGGTCGCGAGGCCGTTCTGGACCCCCACGAACGTGCCGACGGAGGCATCCACCCGGGCCAGTTCGAGGGCCACGAAGCCGCGGAACACCGCCGAGTTCTCGAACGGCTTCGTCTCCCCCCACGCGTAGGAGAGGACGCCGAGCTCGGCGAGCGGCTTCACGACCTGCATCGGGAACTCCGCGCGCTCCCAGTACCCGCCGATGATCGGCTTCACGTCGGCCTCGAGCCACGCGCGGAGCCGACCGAGCGCCTCGCGCTCCTCGTCGGTCAGCAGGCGCTCGTACGAGTAGAAGTCGCTGGCGAGCGGTTCGAAGGTCATGGCAGCTCCTGTGCATCGATGCGTCGACGGATGCCCCGAGCCTATGCAGCCCCGTCGATGCCGGACGAAGCCGTTGTAGGTTGGGGCGAATGGCCTGAAAGGACGTCCGCTGCATGTTTGTCGCGATCCGCAACACTCCGCGTGACTACGCGTGGGGTTCGACCAACGACATCGCCGCGTTCCTCGGCACCGCTCCGTCCGGAGGCCCGGAGGCCGAGCTCTGGCTCGGCGCGCACCCCGGTTCGCCCGCCCGGATCGTCGACCCCGCGCAGACCGGCGGGGCAGCCGATCTCGCCGAGTGGATCGCCGCAGACCCCGAGCGTGCGCTCGGGCCGGGGCTCGGGGCATCCGGTCGTCTGCCGTTCCTCTTGAAGCTGCTCGCCGCCGGCGGTCCGCTGTCGCTCCAGGCGCACCCGACTCCCGAGCAGGCGCGGGCGGGGTTCGCCCGCGAGGAGGCCGACGGCGTCGCGATCGACGCCTACGACCGCAACTACAAGGACGCGTTCCACAAACCCGAGCTCATCGTCGCCGTGAGCGAGACGTTCGACGCCCTGTCGGGCTTCCGTCCCCTCGCCGAGGTGCGAGCCGTTCTGGCCGCACTCCGGCAGGCGGATGCCGCGGACGAGCAGCCCGATCCCGGCGCCCTCGACCTGCTGGAGTCCCATCTCGCGGGGGAGGACGGGCTCGAGCGGACGGTCGAATGGCTGCTGCAGGATGGTCGCGGCGGCGACACGGGACAGGCGTCGTGGGTGGTGGAGCGCGTCGTCCGGCTCGCGCCGGCCGCGTCGGCGGCGGCACCCGGCCTCGCGCGGTCGTTCGAGACGGTCGGCGAGCTCGCCGAGGCGTACCCCGGCGATCCGGGCATCGTCATCTCGCTGCTGCTCAACCGCGTGCGGCTCGCCCGCGGCGAGGCGCTGTACCTGCGCGCGGGCAACATCCACGCCTACCTCCGCGGACTCGGGATCGAGCTGATGGCCGCGAGCGACAACGTGCTGCGCGGCGGCCTCACACCCAAGCACATCGACGTGAGCGAGCTCGTCGACGTGCTCGACTTCACCCCCATCGAGCCGCCGCGGCTCGAGCCCGAGGCGACCTCGCCCGGCGTGCGCACGTTCCGGCCCGACGTGCCCGACTTCGTCCTGCACCGCGTGGAGCCCGGCGCCTCGGAGGCGCGGATCGTGCTCGACGGCCCGGCGATCGTCCTCGCCGAGGGGGGGGCCGTCCGGCTCGACGGCGCTGCTGACGCGATCGACGTGCCGCGCGGCGGCGCGGTCTACGTCACGCCCGACGAGCGGGAGCTCGTCGTCACCGGTGCCGGGGTCGCCTGGGTCGCGACGACGGGCGCCGGGATCGGGGCATCCCTCGAGTGAGTCAGCCGGCGGCGATCAGCTCGTGCTGAGCACCGGCGGCTGCGGCCACGCGAGCCGGTGAGCCCGCGGCGGCGGTTCGCACGCCGAACAGCCGGCGGTACGCCGTGGGCGTCGTCTGCAGGACCTTCAAGAAGTGGTGGCGCATGACGGCCGCCTGACCGAACCCGGCCTCGCGGGCGATCTCCTCGAGCGTCAGGTCGGTCTCCTCGAGCAGCTGCTGGGCGCGGAGGAGCCGCTGCCGGTTGAGCCAGGCGTTCGGCGTCGTGCCCGTCTCGGCCCGGAACTTCCTGGCGAACGTGCGGGGCGACATGAGCGCCTTGCGGGCGAGGCGGTCGACGGTGAGGTCTTCGTCGAGGTGCTCCAGCATCCATTCGGTGATGCGCGCGAACGAGTCGCTGCGGTACTCCACGACGGGGGTCTGGATGAACTGGGACTGCCCGCCGTCGCGCTGCGGAGGCACGACCATGCGCCGGGCGACGATGTTGGCGGCGGACTGTCCGAGCTCGGTGCGCACGATGTGCAGCGCGGCGTCGATGCCGGCGGCGGTGCCTGCGCCGGTCACGACCTTCCCGTCCTGCACGAAGAGCACATCCGGGTCGACCTCGGTGTCGGGGAACAGCTCGGCCATGCGGTCGGTGTACATCCAGTGCGTGGTCGCGCGGCGGCCGCGGAGCACCCCGGCGTGCCCGAGCGTGAAGGAGCCGGAGCAGACCGACAGCACCCAGGCGCCACGGTCGACGGCGTCACGGACGACCTCGAGCACGCGCTCGTCGGGCGCCTGGTCGATGAGGGAGGCCGGGACCGCGACGAGATCGGCGGTGCGCGCGGCGTCGAGCCCTTCGTTCACGACGATGTCGAAGCCGAGCTTGGTGCGAACGGGGCCGGGGTCGGCGGCGACGACGTGGAAGTCGAAGGTGGGGCCGCCGTGCTCGCGCCGGTCGATGCCGAAGACCTCGCAGATCACGCCGAATTCGAACGGCGCCATCTGGGGGAGGGCGATGCAGGCGATGGTCTGGAGCATGGGTCCTCCGGCGGGCGGTGCGTATTGGCAGGATTACGTCGTTGCTTGGTCACTCTGCCACTGTCGGCAGGATGTCGCAAGCCGTAGTTTTTCTGCCATGACCACGATCATCGTTCTGCTGCTGCTCATCACCCTTTTCGTCTGGGGCCTCGTCGCCACCATCCGGGTGCTCGTTCGCGACGGATACGGCCGCCTCCCGATCCCCGATCCCACGCGCGACCCGAGGCACCGCTCGCTCGTCGACGCGTGAGCCCGGCTCCTGCACCCGCCGCGGCCCGGTGCCTCCGGAGTCGCCCCGATACGATCGGGGAGGCTCCGGAGGCACCGGGCCGGAAAGGGTGAGATGAGCTGGCTGGTCACCGGAGGCGCCGGATACATCGGCGCGCACGTCGTGCGCGCATTCCAGGCGAAGGGCATCGAGACCGTCGTGATCGACGACCTCTCCTCGGGTCGGCGCGCCTTCCTCCCCGACGGCACGCCGTTCGTGCAGGGCACGATCCTCGACGGACCGCTCCTCGAAGACACGTTCTCCCGGTTCCCGATCACGGGCGTCGTCCACCTCGCCGGCTTCAAGTACGCGGGCGTCTCGGTGCAGCGCCCCCTGCACACCTACCAGCAGAACGTCACCGGCACGACGACCCTGCTCGCCGCGATGGCCGAGCGCGGCGTGGAGCGCATCGTCTTCTCCTCGAGCGCAGCCGTCTACGGCACGCCCGACGTCGACCTCGTCACCGAGGCCACCGAGAAGCACCCCGAGTCGCCGTACGGCGAGTCGAAGCTCATCGGCGAGTGGCTCCTCGCCGACCAGGCCAGGGCGACGGGGCTCGCGCACACCTCGCTCCGCTACTTCAACGTCGTCGGCTCCGGCAGCGACGAGATCTACGACGTCAGCCCGCACAACCTCTTCCCGCTGGTCTTCGACGCGCTCCTCGAGGGCCGGACGCCCCGCATCAACGGCGACGACTACCCGACGCCCGACGGCACCTGCGTCCGCGACTACATCCACGTCGCCGACCTCGCCGACGCGCACGTCGTCGCCGCCGAGCGCCTCGATGCCGGCGCGCCGCTCGAGCCCGTCTACAACCTCGGCTCCGGCGACGGCGTGTCCGTGGGTGAGATCATGCACGCGGTGGCCGAGGTCACGGGCATCGCCTTCCAACCGGAGATCGGTCCGCGCCGGACCGGCGACCCCGCGCGCATCGTCGCGTCGGGCGAACTGGCCGCGCGGGACCTCGACTGGCGCATGCGGCACACCCTCGAAGACATGGTCCGGAGCGCCTGGGAGGCCCGTCGCGCCGCGGCGTGAGGCATCCCATCATCACAACTGCGACACGCTCGCGGCGTGTCGCGGCGCGTGCGAAGCCTCCAGCGATGATTGAAGGTTTATTGTTCGCGACTTGACGCCTCCGAATTACACCGGTGTAATTGTCCTGACACGCCCCCGTGGCGGTCGGTACAACTGGGTGGGAGACGATATGGGCAATCCTGAATATCGTTCTGGGGTACCTGAGGATTGGTTCGTCGATCCGGTTCGCCTCGGCGTTCCGGGCGTTCGGGGGAACGTCGACGATGATCCGCTGGCCTGGCAGAGCGACGCGCTGTGCGCGCAAACCGATCCGGAAGCCTTCTTCCCTGAGAAGGGCGGATCGACCCGCGACGCGAAGAAGATCTGCACGGGCTGCGAAGTCCGGGCCCAGTGCCTCGAGTACGCGCTCGCGAACGACGAGCGGTTCGGGATCTGGGGCGGGCTCTCCGAGCGCGAGCGGCGCAAGCTCCGCAAGCGCGCGGGCTGACGGCACCCCGACGGACGTCGCGTGCCGCGGACGATCGGTTCGCGGCACGCCAGACGGGGTGGCCGCTCACGGCTGACCCGGAGCCTAGGCTGGCCCCGATGTTCCCTCGAGTCACCGCCATCCTCGTCGTGCACCGCGGCGGCGACCGCCTCCGCCGCACCATTGAAGCGCTCCGCACCCAGCGCCGCACCCCCGACGCCCTCATCGTCGTCCTGAACGACGCGGATGCCGCGGCGACCGCCGACATCGAAGCCGCGGTTCCGAGCCACGTCGTCCAGCTCCCCACCAGGGTCTCCTTCGGCGAGGCCGTGCGCGCCGCCGAGCGCGTGCTGGAGGCGCCGGCGGGCGACGGCGACGCGCTCTGGCTGCTGGCAGAGGACTCGGCACCGGCGCCCGGTGCCCTCGACGCGCTCGGCGCGGTCCTCGAGACCGAGCGCTCGGTCGCCGTCGCCGGCCCGAAGCTCATGCAATGGGAGTCTCCCGACCGCATCGCTCACCTCGGGCGGTCGGTGACCCGGTTCGGGCGGACCGTCGACCTGGTCACGGACGAGCTCGACCAGGGCCAGCACGACGATCTGAGCGACGTCCTCGGGGTGGACTCGGCCGGGCTCCTCGTCCGCCACACCGTCTGGCGCGAGCTCGACGGCTTCGACCACGCGCTGCCGGTCGCCGACGACGGGCTCGACTTCTCCATCCGCGCGCGGCTGGCCGGCCACCGCGTCCGCGTCGTTCCGACCGCGCACGTCGAGGTCGCCGAATCGGGAGTCGCCGGCGTCCAGGTCGGCCGCGGCCGGGTCTCCCGTCGTGCGCGGCGGCTCGAACGCACCGCCGAGCTGCATCGCCGGCTCGTGTACGCCCCGGCGGCGCTCGTGCCCCTGCACTGGCTCAGCTTCCTCCCGCTCGCCCTCCTCCGGTCCATCCGGCTGCTCCTCGTGAAGCAGCCGGGCGCGATCGCCGGCGAGTTCGCCGCCGCGTTGCAGGCGATGGCCGGACTCGGCGGCGTCGCACGAGCTCGTCGCACGCTCCGCGCGGCGAAGACCAGCAGTTGGTCGGCGATCGCGCCCCTCCGCGTCCAGCCCGACGAGGTGCGTCGCCGACGACGCGCTGTCGCCGAGGCGCGCCGCGCCCGCGCCCGGGGACGCACGGAGGACCTCCAGTTCCTCGGCACCGGGGGAGGCTGGGTCCTGCTCGCCGCGCTCATCGCCGGCATCGCCGTCGCACCGTGGCTCCTGGGCTCGTCGGGCGTCGCCGGGGGCGCACTGCTGCCGCTGTCCGGACAGCTCGGCGAGCTGTGGGCGAACGCCGCGTACGGCTGGCGCGATCTCGGTGCGGGCTTCGTCGGCGCCGCCGACCCGTTCGCGGGGATCCTCGCGGTACTCGGCTCCATCACGTTCTGGTCGCCGTCGTACGCCATGGTGCTGCTCTGGCTCCTCGCCCTTCCCGTCGCCGCCATGGGCGCGTGGTTCACGGCATCCCGCCTCACCGAGCGACCGGCGGTGCGCGCGTTCGCGGCCTTCGCGTGGGCGGCGGCTCCGCCGTTCCTCGTCGCACTCGCCGACGGCCGGCCGGGCGCCGTGCTCGCCCACGCCCTCCTCGGCTGGCTCGCCTTCGCGATGCTCGGCGCAGCGACGAGCTGGGCCTCCGCCGCGACGGCGGGGCTGCTGTTCGCCGCCGTCGTCGCCGCCGCCCCGAGCCTGACGCCGGCGCTCCTGCTCGGGTGGATCCTCGCGCTCGCCGTCAGCGGACGCGCCGCCGTCCGATACGCGCTGCTCCCGCTGCCGGCGCTCGTGCTCGCCGCGCCGCTGATCTGGGAGCAGCTCACCCGCGGCACGCCGCTCTCGCTCGTGGCGGATCCCGGGCTGCCGGCGCCGAGCGGCATCCCGTCGGGCGGATGGCTCGCCCTGGGCTTCCCCGGCGGCTCGGACGGCGGCTGGAGCGCCGTGCTCGCCGGTGCCGGACTCGACTGGGATCCGTGGTGGCCCGCGGTCGGGCTCGCGGCCCCGCTCCTGCTGCTCGCGGCCGCTGCCGTCGCCGCGGGTCGGCGCCGGCTCCGCGCCGCCCTGCTCGCGCTCGTGTGCGCCGCTGCGGGTTTCGCGACCGCGATCGCCGCGGCCCACCTCTCCGTCGCGACGACGGGCGACGCGTCCGTCCCCGTGTGGACCGGCGGCGGGCAGAGCCTCGCCTGGCTCGGGCTCGTGACCGCCGCGGTCGTCGCCCTCGACGGCCTCCGGCGGTCGTGGGCGCCGGTGGCGGCGGTGGCCGGCCTCGCGGCGGTCGCGCTCGTGGTCCCGACCGGGATCGCGCTCGCGAGCGGAGCCGCACTGGTCGAGCCTGCCCCCGACCGCGAGCTGCCGGCGCTTGTTGTCGCCGAGGTCGCCGACGACCCCAGGGTGACGACGCTGCGGATGGCGCCGCTCGAGGACGGCGGCCTGCGTGCGTGGCTCGAGCACGGCGCCGGGACCACGCTCGACGACCAGTCGACGCTCGATGCCACGCGACCCGAACTCACGGACGACGAGGTCGAACTCGCCGAGCTGGCCGGTAACCTCGCGTCGCGCAGCGGCTTCGACGCCGAGGCGGCGGTGAGCCGGTTCGGCACGACGTTCGTCCTGCTCGGACCCGCCGGTGCCGACGACCGGCGCGCGATGGCCACCGAGGAACGCGCTCGCGCCGCGCTCGACGGCAATGCGTCGCTCATCCCGGTCGGCGAGACGGACTTCGGCGTACTCTGGCGATTCCGCGACGCGCCGTCGCCCGCCCCCGCCGCCGCCATCCCAGCCGACGCGGGCGGGGCCGCCGCCACCTTCTGGACGGTGCTCCAGCTGGTGGTGCTCGGCGCGACCCTCCTGCTGTCGATCCCGACCGGAGCCGGCCGGGAGGCCGACCGACGCCCCGTCCGCGCGCCGCGTCCGCGACAGCCGCGACGTGCGCGCCGGCGGCCGGGTGACGACGCGACGGTGGCAGCGAAGTCGGATGCCGCGGTCGAGTCGGATGCCGCGGCGGACGGCGACGGCGCCGTCGAGACGGATGCCCCGGAGGAGCCGGATGCCGCGGCGGAGGGCGATGGCCGGGCGGCCGCGGCCGGGCCGGACCCTGATTCCGATCACGATCACGATCCCGATCCCGATCACCCGTCCGACCCGAAGGGAGCCGACCGTGGCTAGCCGCATCCTGCTCTCCGCAGGGACCCGCACGCTCGCGGGCGTCGCCGCCCTGGCCGCCGGTGGCGCGCTCGTCGCAACCGGGCTCCTGGTGCCATGGCCGGAACATCGGGCGGAGCCGTCGTCTGTCGTCGTCGAGCCGGCCGAAGCGCAGGAGGTGCGGGTCTGCCCGGGCCCCGTGCTGGCCCTCGCCGACGACGCCGCGTCGGCCACGACGGCCACGTCGTTCGGCGGCACGACGCTCGTGACCCAGGTCGAACCGGCGAGCGGACTGGTCGAGGAGGTGCCGGTCGAGGCCCCGGAGAACCCCGATGCCGACGCCGACGGCGGGCCGGTCGCGCTCGTGGCCGAACCGGGAGCGGTGGACGCGGGCCTCCTCGCCGGGACGCAGGCGCAGGTCGCCGACACGGAGACGATCTCGGGTCTCGCCGTCGCCTCATGCGCCGAAGCCGTCGCGGAGTCCTGGCTCGTCGGCGGATCGACGGCGCTCGGCCGGGTCACGCTCGTGCTCCTCGCCAATCCCTCGGATGTCGCGGCGACGGTCGACCTCCGGATCTCGGGCGAGGCGGGGCCCGTGGACGCGCCGTCGGCGCTCGGGATCCGGGTCCCGCCGCACCAGCAGCGCGTCGTGTCGCTCGCCGGGCTCGCCCCCGACCTCAGCGCCCCGGTGGTGCACGTGGTCGCGACGGGCGGACGGATCGCCGCGAGCCTGCAGCAGACGTCGATCGACGGCCTCGTGCCCGCGGGCGCCGACCTGGTCGGGGCTGCCGCGGCTCCGGCCCGCACCCAGGTGATCCCGGGCGTGCTCGTGGCCGAGGCCGGCGGTGCCGCCGTCGGCGAGGACCATCTCGACGGCGACGCCTTCCCCGCGCTCCGCCTGTTCGCGCCGGGGGAGGAACCCGTCGAGGCCGCGGTCGAGGTGCAGGGTGCCGGAGGCGGCGCGGGGACGACGTTCGACGTCCGCCTGGTGCCCGGCCAGGTCACCGAGGTGCCGCTCGGCGAACTGCGCGCGGGCGAGTACACCGTCGCGATCGACGCCGATGCGCCCGTCGTCGCTGCGGCGCGCACGAGCGTCGCCCCGGTCCCGGCGAGCGGTGACACGCGGTCGGTCGGCGACCCCGGCGACTTCGCCTGGTTCACCGCGACCTCCCCGCTGATCGGCGACACCGCCATCGCGGTCGCAGACGCTCCCTCGCCGACCCTGCATCTCGTGAATCCGGGGGATGCCGCGGTCGCCGCGGTCCTCGTCACCGGCGGGTCCGAACGTACCGTCGAGGTCCCGGCCGGCGGCAGAGCCTCGATCGGGCTCACCGCGGGCGACGGGGTCACCCTGCGGGAGGCGGCCGGCCTGCACGGCGCCGTCGCCTACGACGGGGGGCGGGTCATCGCGTCGGCGCCGGTCGAGCCGCCGGGTCCGACGGATGCGCCGATCCGCGTCTTCCCGCACTGATCGCATCGCGGCTCGGCCGCGGCTCGGTCATGGCCCTGCTCTTCCGACCGGTGGGCCGGGCGCGGCTGCTCCGGGTCAGAGGTGCCGGTACCGGCCGGGCGCGAGCTCCCACGGATCCTTGCCGAGGAGGTCGGCGACGGCGCGATAAACGCAGGACTCGACCAGGAGCTTCTCGTCGCGATCCTCGCCCTCCTGGAGCCGGAGGAACCGCACGATCGGCAGGCGGTAGAACGTGATGCGCCGTTCGTCGTGGAAGACCTTCCAGCGGTCGACGTGGTCGTCGTGGATGGCCTCGGCGGGTCCTTGTGCCACCTCGAACACCACGCCTTCGAGCTCGGGCCACAGGCCGCGGAGGTACGAGGCGGTCGTCGCGACCGTCAGGTCGAACTCATCGACGCGCGTGCGCAGCAGCGGCAGGTGCGGCCCGGTGACGGGCGAGCGGAGTCCGCGGCCGTGCCGATCGTGGGCGAGGCGCCTGGGCGACCTCGGCGTGGACGCGACACGGCGTGGGCGAGGCATGCGATCCATCGTAATGTCCGCGACCGTCGCTAATCTGTTCGGTGCCATGAGACGCTGTTCGCGCACCGCATGCACCGCCGAGGCGGTGGCGACGCTCACCTACGACTACGCCGACTCGCTCGCCGTGCTGGGCCCGCTCGCGCCCCGCCCCGAGCCGCACGGGTACGACCTGTGCGCCCGCCACGCCGAGCGCACGTCGGCGCCCCGCGGGTGGCAGGTCGTGCGGCACCTGCCGCTCGGTGAGGTAGGTTTCACAGCGTGAATTCGACCGACTCCACTCCCAGCCGTTCCCCGCTCGACGCCGTCGTCAAGGCCTACGACGTCCGGGGCATCGTCGGCGAGGGGCTCACCGACGAGATCGTCGCGGCCCTCGGGGCCGGGTTCGTCGACGAGGTCGGCGCGGCCGGCGGCCGCATCGTCGTCGGCCACGACATGCGCGAATCCTCGCCGGGGTTCGCCGCGGCCTTCGCCCGTGGCGCGACCGCTCGTGGCGCCGACGTCGTCGCGATCGGGCTGTGCTCGACCGACGAGAGCTACTTCGCCTCCGGGTCGCTCGACGCGCCGGCGGCGATGTTCACGGCGAGCCACAACCCTGCGGCGTACAACGGCATCAAGTTCTCCCGCGCGGGAGCCCAGGGCATCTCGCTCGACACGGGGCTCGCCGCGATCCGCGACCGCGCGGCCGCCTATCTCGAGTCCGGCATCGAGCGCGTCGCGGAGCCCGGTGCCGTCATGGAGGCCGACGTGCTCGGCGACTACGCCGCGTACCTCCGCTCCCTCGTCGACCTGTCCTCGATCCGGCCGCTGAAGGTCGTCGTCGACGCCGGCAACGGCATGGGCGGGCTGACGGTGCCGGCGGTGCTCGGCGAGGCCGCCGGCCTGCCCGGCCTCCCGCTCGAGATCGTGCCCCTCTACTTCGAGCTCGACGGCACGTTCCCCAACCACGAGGCGAATCCGCTCGAGCCGGCGAACCTGGTCGACCTCCAGCGCGCGGTCGTCGAGCACGGCGCCGACTTGGGCCTGGCCTTCGACGGTGACGCCGACCGCTGCTTCGTCGTCGACGAGCGCGGCGGCGCCGTGAACCCGTCGGCCGTCGCGGCGATCGTGGCGCTTCGCGAGATCGCGCGGGTGCGCGCGGCCGGAGAGGCCGACGTGAGCGTCATCCACAACCTCATCACGTCGCAGGCCGTGCCCGAGGCCATCGAGCGGGCCGGTGCGACGCCGGTGCGCACGCGTGTCGGCCACTCGCTCATCAAAGACCGAATGAAGGAGACCGGCGCGGTCTTCGGCGGCGAGCACTCGGCGCACTACTACTTCCGCGACTTCTGGGGCGCCGATAACGGCATGCTCGCGGCCATGCACGTGCTCGCCGAGTTCGGCGCGCACGACGAGCCGCTCTCCGAGCTGTCGCGGCGCTACACGCCGTACGTGATGTCGGGCGAGATCAACTCGACCGTCGACGACGTGCCTGCGGCGTACACGCGCATCGTCGAGGCGTTCACCGGACGCGCCGAGTTCGAGGAGTTCGACGGCCTGACCGTGACGGGCATCACCGGGCAGGACGAGCCGTTCTGGTGGTTCAACGTCCGCCCCTCCAACACGGAGCCGCTGCTGCGGCTGAACGCCGAGGGCGCGGATGAGGCGACCATGGTCCGCGTCCGCGACGAGGTCCTGGCGCTCATTCGCGGCTGACCCCCGGCGCGCGGCCTGCGAGAATAGGGCCATGACCACGCTGCCCGCGACATCCGCCCTGCCCTTCAAGGTCGCCGACCTCTCGCTCGCCGAGGCCGGGCGACACCAGCTGCGGCTGGCCGAGAACGAGATGCCGGGGCTCATGGCGCTCCGCGCGGAGTTCGGCGAGTCCCAGCCGCTCGCGGGCGCGCGCATCGCGGGCAGCCTGCACATGACGGTGCAGACCGCGGTGCTCATCGAGACCCTCGTCGCGCTCGGCGCGCAGGTGCGCTGGGCGAGCTGCAACATCTTCTCCACGCAGGACGAGGCGGCCGCCGCGATCGTGGTCGGTCCCGACGGCACGGTCGACGAGCCTCGCGGTGTCCCGGTCTTCGCCTGGAAGGGCGAATCGCTCGAGGAGTACTGGTGGTGCACCGACCGCATCTTCGACTGGTCGGCCGAGGCTGCGGCGGCGGGCGCCGACTGGATCGGCCCGAACATGATCCTCGACGACGGCGGCGACGCCACCCTGCTCGTGCACGAGGGCGTGCGGTTCGAAGCGGCCGGTCAGGTGCCTGAGGCGGATGCCTCGGCCAGCCACGAGTACCGCGTGGTGCTCGACACGCTCCGCCGTTCGCTCGAGCTCTCGCCCGATCGCTGGACCCGCATCGCCGCCGAGATCCGTGGTGTCACCGAGGAGACGACGACCGGTGTGCACCGTCTGTACGAGCTGCACGCCGAGGGCGGCCTCCGCTTCCCGGCCATCAACGTCAACGACTCCGTCACGAAGTCGAAGTTCGACAACAAGTACGGCATCCGGCACTCCCTGCCCGACGGGCTGAACCGCGCGACCGACGTGCTCATGGGCGGCAAGGTCGCCTTCGTCTGCGGCTACGGCGACGTCGGCAAGGGCGCCGCGGAGGCGCTGCGCGGCCAGGGTGCACGCGTCATCGTCAGCGAGATCGACCCGATCAACGCCCTGCAGGCCGCGATGGACGGCTACCAGGTGTCGCGTCTGGAGTCGGTGATCGGCGAGGTCGACATCCTCGTGACCGGCACGGGCAACAAGGACGTCGTGCGACTCGAGCACCTCCTGGGGCTCAAACACCTCGCGGTGGTCGCGAACGTCGGCCACTTCGACAACGAGATCGACATGGCCGCCCTCGAATCGCTCGAGGGAGCGGAACGCGTCGAGATCAAGCCGCAGGTGCACGAGTGGCGGCTGCCGACCGGGCGCAGCGTCCTGATCCTCTCGGAGGGACGTCTGATGAACCTCGGCAACGCCACTGGCCACCCGTCGTTCGTCATGTCCAACTCGTTCACCAACCAGGTGCTCGCCCAGATCGAGCTCTGGACGCGGCCCGAGGCCTACCCGGTGGGCGTGTACGTGCTGCCGAAGCACCTCGACGAGAAGGTCGCGCGCCTGCACCTCGACGCGCTCGGCGTCGAGCTCACGGTGCTCACGCCCGAGCAGGCCGCGTACATCGGCGTCCCCGTCGAGGGTCCGTACAAGGTCGACCACTACCGCTACTGAGCGACCCCGGTCGCGCACGCGACCGGAACACGAGGGGATGTCCCGCCCGGGCATCCCCTCAGGCGTCGGATCGAACGGGGAAGCCGACGGGCCGAGCGTCGAGCACGGGAGCGAGCGCCTCGAGCCGCTCGCGCTCGAGGCGGAGGGCGGTGAGGTCCCGCTCGCGGCGGAGGGCGACCACGCCGGCGAGGAAGAGCTCGGCCGGCACCTGGGGAACCGGCTCGACGTACGGGGCGACCTCAGCGGCGAGGGACTCCGCAACGCGCGCCCGGCTCGCGGGGACGAGGTGACCGGCGGTCCGGAAGAACGAGGCGACTCGCCGCTCGAGGGGGTCGGGCAGGCGTCCGACGTCGGCGACGACGGCCCAGCTCGCAAGTGCCGTCGGCACGCCGAAGGTCTGGGTCACCACCCGGGGAGCCCGCTCCACCTGGGCGTGCGTGCCGGCCAGGACGTCGCCGAGCCGCTTCGACGACGGGGTGAGGAACCCGACCAGGACGGCGAGTCCGCCGAACGTCAGATAGATCTCGAGGACGCCGGTGAGGGCGCGGACGAACGCGTGCCGGAAGCCCGTCGCCCCGCCGTCGTCGCGAACCACGCGGAGGCCGAGCGCGAGCTTGCCGAGGGAGCGGCCGCGCGTCGCGGTCTCGATGGCGGTCGGCACTACCACCAGCACGACCACGAGGCTCGTGATCGCAACGGCACGGACGGCCGCCTCATCGAGGGAGAGGTTGAGGAGGGCGAGCGCGACACCGGCGAGCAGCGCCACGCTCAGCAGCACATCGATGGCCGTGCCACCGCCGCGGATGAGGGCGCTCGCGGGCCGGACGTCGAGCGCTACGGCCTCGCCGGTGACGAGCGGATCGTCGGCGCCGGCGGTGGCGAACCGGTCGCGGGGCGCGGGCTCGGACATGGCTAGTATTCAAGCAGATGGACCTCGACGCGATCGCCTCCGCCCGCCACGACGAATGGCAGCGCCTCGACGCGCTCGGGAGGTCGAAACGGCGCCTCACCGGTGCCGAAGCCGACGAGCTGATCGAGCGCTACCAGGCCGCGGCATCCGATCTCTCGCTCATCCAGACGACGGCGGGCTCGACCCCGCTCGGCGACCGCCTCTCGATCTCGCTCGCGCGCGCCAGGCTCCGCTTCACCGGTGCCCCAGAGAACCCGATGGTGCTGCTCACGCGGTTCGCGGTGCAGTCGTTGCCCGCCGCGCTGTACCGGCTCCGCTGGCTCACGCTGGCGGTGGCTGCGGCGACAGTGCTGATCTCGGGGCTCGTCGCGTGGTGGCTCAGCGCAGACCCGCGCGCGCTCGCGAGCCTCGGCTCCGAGGCCGACCTCCGCCAGCTCGCCGACGAAGGGTTCGTCGCCTACTACTCGGAGCACCCGGCCGCCTCGTTCGCGGGCTCGGTGTGGACGAACAACGCGTGGATCGCCGCCCAGTGCATCGCCTTCGGCATCACGGGGGTCTGGGTGCCGTACGTCATCATGCAGAACGCGGTCGGCCTCGGAAGCACGGCAGCCGTCATGTTCGCCCACGACCAGGCCGACGCGTTCTTCCTCTACATCGCCCCGCACGGCCTGCTCGAGCTCACCTGCGTGTTCGTCGCGGCCGCGGCCGGGCTCCGGATCTTCTGGGCCTGGATCGCACCTGGCCCGCGAAGCCGCGGCCAAGCGCTCGCGGAGGACGCGCGCGCCCTCTTCGGCGTGGCGATCGGGCTGGTGTTCTTCCTGTTCGTCTCCGGCATCATCGAAGGGTTCGTGACGCCGGCGCCCTGGCCGTGGGCGGTGAAGATCGGCATCGGCGCGCTCGCCCTCGCGGGCTTCCTCGCGTACATGCTGGTGCTCGGCCGCCGTGCCGCTTCGGAGGGCGCGACCGGTGACCTCGACGAGGCCGACGCCGGCGCCCGGCGCATCGTGGCCGGCTGACCGGCTGACCATCACTCTCCGCGCCGGCTGCTCGCCGGAGCCGCGCGCGGCTCGGCGGCCCGGCCGAAGGGCGGCGCCGACTCAGAGGCGGCCAGCGGCCTTCAGCTCGAGGTACCGGTCGGCAAGGGCCGGCGGCAATTGCGCCGGCGGCGCGCTGACCACATCGGCGCCGAGCCGGCGGATCGCGGCCGCCACCCGATCGGCGTCGATGAGCGCCCGCTCGGCGGCCGCCGCCCGGTACACCTCGGCCAGCTCGTCGCGGCGGCGGCTGGCTTCCACCACATCCGGGTCGGTGACCGAGGCGACGAGGACCGTGTGCCGCGCCGTCAGCTGCGGAAGCATCGCGAGCAGCCCTCTGGCGTTGCCGGGGGAGTCCACGCCCGTGAGCAGGACGACGAGCGCGTGCCGGCTCGTGAGACGGCGCACCTGCCCCGGAACGGCGGCCCAGTCGGCCTCGATGAGCTCGGCGTCGATCGTGGCCATGGCGTCGACCATGCGGGCGAGCAGATCGCCGGCGCTCGCCCCGTGCACCCGGCCGCGGACCCGGCGATCCCACGCGAGGAAGTCGACCCGGTCGCCCGCGTGCGCCGCGAGCGCGGCCAGAAGCAGCGCCGACTCGAACGCCGTGTCGAGGCGCGGCTCGTCGCCGACCCGCGCCGCGGCGGTGCGCGAGGTGTCGACGACGATCACGATCCGGCGGTCGCGCTCGGGCCGCCACGTGCGCACCATCAGCTTCGACGACCCGGGCGCCTCGGGGTCGGGGCGCCGCGCCGTGGCTCGCCAGTCGATCGAGCGCACGTCGTCGCCCCGCACGTATTCGCGGATCGAGTCGAACTCCGTGCCCTGGCCGCGCACGAGCAGCGGCGTGCGGCCGTCGAGCTCGCGGAGCCTCGTCAACCGCGACGGCAGGTGCACGCGGGACGCGAACGGCGGCAGCACGCGCACCCGCCCCGGTGCCGCGAGCGTCGCCTGGCGCAGCCACAGACCGAGCGGCCCCGCCGAGCGGATCGTGACGTCCGCGACCCGGCGGTCCCCGCGGCGCCAGGGCGTCAGGCGGAGGGTCATCCGTCGCCGTTCGCCCGGCGGGACGACGAGCCGGCCGCGGCCCGCGCCCGACGCGCCCGCCGAGGGCTGCCACGCGTCCCGTACGCTCGCGCGGAGCGTGCGCGAGCCCAGGTTCGCCACGAGGAGCGACGCGCTGACGCTCTCTCCGAGCCGGACGCGCTCGGGCAGCTCGCGCGACAGGCCCACCTGCCGCGGCGACGCGGCGAGCGAGAGGTCCACCGCCCCGGCGCCGACGGCCACGAGCAGCCACCCGAGCAGAGCGAGCCACGCCGCTCCCGGGCCGGCGAACACCCCGGCGAGCACCACGGGGACCACCCCCGCGGCGACGAGCCACACGAACCGACCGGTCACCGCCATCTCAGAGCGGCACCTGCACCTGCTGCATGATGCCGCGCAGCACCTGGTCGACCGAGACGCCCTCGAGCTCGGCCTCGGGGCGCAGTTGCACGCGGTGCCGCCACACGGGCAGGAGCATCGCCTGCACGTGGTCGGGGATGAGGGAGTCGTATCCGGTGAGCCAGGCCCACGCCTTCGACGCGGTGAGCAGCCCCGCGACCCCGCGCGGGCTCACCCCGAGCCGGAGGGACGGGCTCACGCGCGTGGCGCGGGCGAGGTCGACGAGGTAGGCGAGCACGTCGTCGGTCACGCCGACCCTGGCCGCCGCGGCCCGCGCCGCGGCGAGCTCAGGGGCCCCGATCACGGGCTCGACACCGGCCGCAGCCAGGTCGTGCGGGTCGAACCCGTCGGCGTGGCGGCGCAGCATGGCCACCTCGGCGGTGCGTTCGGGGACCTCGAGCACGAGCTTCAGCAGGAACCGGTCGAGCTGCGCCTCCGGCAGCGCGTAAGTGCCCTCGTACTCGATGGGGTTCTGCGTCGCCGCGACGAGGAACGGCTCGGGCAGCGGGCGGGTCACGCCGTCGGCGGAGACCTGGCGCTCCTCCATCGCCTCGAGCAGCGCCGACTGCGTCTTGGGCGGCGTCCGGTTGATCTCGTCCGCGAGCAGGATGTTCGTGAACACCGGCCCCTCCCGGAAGGCGAACTCGCCCGTCCGCGGATCGTAGGCGAGCGAACCGGTGACATCGCCGGGCATGAGGTCGGGGGTGAACTGCACGCGGCGCGTCTCGAGCCGGAGGGTGCGGCTGAGGGTGCGCACCAGCAGGGTCTTCGCCACGCCGGGCACGCCCTCGAGCAGCACGTGGCCGTGGGAGAGCAACGCGATGATGAGGCCCGTCACCGCGCCGTCCTGCCCGACGACGGCCTTGCCGACCTCGGTGCGCACCCGGTCGAGCGCCCCCCGGAGCTCGTCGTCGGTCGGGGTCTGATCGGTCATGGTCGCCTTCCTGTCGGGTCATCTCGTTCGGGACGGTCGCGGTGCGTGCCCGGCGGCGCGGCGCCTCGCCGCTCGCCGCCGCGGGCCGGCCGGAGGGTCTCGTGGACGTCGTGCTCGAGCTGCTCGAGCGCTCGGGCGAGCGCCACCAGTTGCGCATCGCCCTCGGGCGGGTGGTCGACGAGCAGGCTCCGGATGGAACGCACGTCGGTGCCGGTCGCGGCGGCCGCTGCACCGGCGACCTCGTCGACGTTCGCAGCGCGGGGCAGGCGCAGGGTCGCCGCGAGCCGGCGGATCGTCCCCATCCGCAGCTGGTCGAGGGCGTGCTCCCGCGCCGAGGAGGCGGCGTACAGGCGGCCGCGGCCGACGGCCGACTCACCGGCCGGCACGTGCACGGGGAGGTCTTCGACGACGAGGCGACCGAAGCGCCGGCCCCGCCAGATCCCGGCGGCGACGGTGACGAGTGCAGCGAGGACGAGGACCGGGCTCACCCACTCCGGCGTCAGTTCGCCGAGCGTCGGGCCGCCGGGCCCGGCGTCCGCCGGCCCCGGGAGATACCACACGAGGCGCCGCTCGGAGCCGGTCACCCCCAGCGCGAGCGCGGCGTTGCCGGCCTCGTCGACGGTGGCGTTGGCGAAGCTCGCCTCCGTGCCGACGAACACCAGTTCGCCACCGTCGGCGCCGGGGCCTGCGACGACGGCGAAGCCGTGCTCCTCGTCGGGGAAGCAGCCGACCCACCCGCCGTCGGCCGCGTCGGAATCGATCGAGAAGAGGCGCTGCTCGCCCGAGAGGGCGCCGGCGCGCTCGGCCGGTCCGAAGTCGCATCGCGCGTCGTCGAGGTCGCCGAGCGCGGCGCCGGCGTGCCGGACGCCGGGGGCGAGCGCATCGAGGATCTCGAACCCGGGTGCCACGACGACGAGCCGGTCGGAAGCCTCGGCCAGTTCGAGCGCCTGCTCGCGACCGAGGTACCCGGCGGCGTCGTAGAGGAGGATGCTCGACCCGGCACCGGCCTCGTCGACGGCTCGCTCGAGGCTGCGCGCCTCGACGACCTCGACGCCCTGCGCGCGGAGCACCTGGACGAGCGCCTTGGCGCCCACCGGCGTCGCATCGGAGGCGCCGAGCGGCGTGCCGCCTCCGCCGCCGATGCCCCGAAGCGCGAGAAGGATGCCACCGCCGACGAGCAGCAGCACGGCGAGCACGACCCGGGTGCGCCCGCGTCGCAGCCGGGCACGGATGGTCGGCGTGCGGGAGGCCGCGGGAGCCGCGGTCGCCACGCCGCTCACGCGACTGCCCCCGCCGTCGCGGCGGGCACCGGCGTCGCCGCGGCGAGGTCGCGATCCAGCGCGGCGAGTGCGCGCGCCTCCTCGATCGTGCCCGGGCGGCCGAGGTAGCGCACGGCGTCGAACGCGTCGGCCGCGCTCTGGAGCCGGGAGGCGTGGCCGGGGAAGCCGGGCGCCGCGCTGGCGGCGAAGCCGTGGGCCGTGGTGCCCGGGTGGGCGCGGACGAGCTCGCGGTCGACCAGCGCCCTGACCACCGCGCGGAAGCGCTCCTCGATCGCGAGGCCGTAGTCGCCGGCGGCCTCGGCGGCATCCGCAGCCCGGCGGAGCTCGGCGAGCGAGCGCGTGTCGGCGTCGTCGAACAGCGGTGCCCGGCCGCCGCCGCCCCGTCGGCGGCGCAGCCGCGGGACGCCGAACACGAGGATCCCGACGACCACCAGCACCACGACGAGCAGCACGGCGAGGACGGGCAGGATGCCGCCCGGGAGACCGACGCCGCCCTGGAACAGGCCGATCAGCCAGTCGCGGACCGCCTGCGCCGCGAGGTCGAACCACGTCGGCTCGGCCTCCCGGTATTCGGGGCGGGAGAGCTCGTCGAGCAGCCACCGGCGCGCCTCGGGAGCGTCGGGGTCGACGGGGATGTCGCTCACGCGCACGCGATCAGCGCACCGGGCCGGCGTACGGGGCGGCCGGAGGCGGCGGGGTGGGCACCGGGGCGGCCGTCGGCCGTTCGGCCGGCGCCGCGTAGGGGTCGCCCACGGGCAGCCCGGCGTCGCGCCGCTCGACGTGGCGCTGCAGGTCGAGATCGAGCCCTTCCTTGCGCATGCGCAGGTCGATCGCGATGAGTGCGACGAGCCCGGCCTGCACGACGGTGGTGATCGCGCCGATGACGATCGAGATGAGCAGGGTCACCGCGTAGACGACGACCAGCACGACTGCGGCGGTGCCCGAGCTGCCGGTCGGGTCGAGCAGCCCGCCGAGGATGCCGCCGATGAAGGCCAGCGGCTGCGTGACGACCTGGGAGGCGAAGCTCAGGATGACGCTCACGAGCGCGAGGGTGCCGAACGTGCGCCAGAAATAGCCGTCGGTGAGCTGCCAGGAACGCCGCACCGCCGAGCCGATGCCCCGGCCCTCGAGCACGATGACGCTCGGCACGAGCGCCAGCTTCGTGCCGAGCCACGCCCACAGCACCAGGACGCCCAGCGCACCGAGGATCACGAGGAGCACGGAGACCAGTGCGCCCACGGGCCCGCCCACCAGGATGCCGGTCACCACGACGGCGATGCCGGCTCCCACGGCGACGCCCACCGCCAGGGCCACCAGGGCCGTCCAGCCGAGCAGCGGCCAGATCCGGGTCGCGGCGCGCCGCCAGAGCGCTCCGAACCGAAGGCGTTCGCCGAGGGTGCCGCTCGCCACCTCCACGACCATGACGCCCTGCAGGAAGGCCCCGCCCACCAGTGTCACGGCGATCGGGATGAGCATCGCGACCAGCAGCGCCGCGATCGAGCCGGTCAGCACGGCGTCCTGATCGTCGGCGCCGGCCTGAGCGGTGCGCGCAGCGAGGACGAGCGCGAGCGGCACGAACACCGCCGCGGTCAGCAGCACCGAGGCGAGCTGCACGAGCAGTCCGCTGCCGAAGGTCGGCGCCGGGTTGCGGCGAAGCGTGCGGAACGGCGCCCAGAGGATGGTGCCGAATCCGAGCGGATGCAGCGGGATGAGGCCGGGCTTCGGCGGCGGCGCCCAGCCTTGCGGCGCCGGCGCCGGCGCCTGCTGCCAGCCGGGCGGCGGCGGAGGGGGCGCCTGCTCCCAGCCGGGCGGGGGCGGCGGGGGAGCAGGGGGAAGCATCGGGTCGCGGGCCCCGTCGGGGGCCTGCCAAGCTCGATCGGACACGCGCCGTCCACTCCTTCCGCCGGTGCTGCCATGCTCGCACATCCGCGTGCCGGCGAGGCATCCTCTCCCCACCGGACCATCGCTCCGGCGCAACCGACGACGGGCTCCGGCGCCTCCGAGCGGCGAGCGACTACGCTGGGAGCCGATCACCACGGCCGCGCCCAGGCGGCCACGAGCGGGAACGAACCGATGACTGCACGCGTACTCGTCGTCGACGACGACACGGCCCTGGCCGAGATGATCGGCATCGTCCTGCGCACGGAGGGGTTCGACCCGGTGTTCTGCGCCGACGGGGCGGGTGCCCTGCAGGCGTTCCGCGACACCCGGCCCGACCTGGTGCTGCTCGACCTCATGCTGCCGGGCATGGACGGCATCGAGGTGTGCGGGCGGATCCGCGCGGAGTCGGGCACCCCCATCATAATGCTGACGGCGAAGTCCGACACCACCGATGTCGTGAAGGGCCTCGAGTCGGGCGCCGACGACTACATGGTGAAGCCCTTCAACCCGAAGGAGCTGGTCGCGCGCATCCGCACGCGGCTCCGCCCGGCACCCGACCCCGTCGTCGAGACGATCGCCATCGGCGACCTCGTCATCGATGCGGCCGGCCACGAGGTGCGCCGCGGCGACCAGCGCATCAACCTCACGCCGCTCGAGTTCGACCTCCTCCTCGCGCTGGCGTCCAAGCCGCAGCAGGTCTTCACGCGCGAGATGCTGCTCGAGCAGGTGTGGGGCTACCACTACAAGGCCGATACCCGGCTGGTGAACGTGCACGTCCAGCGGCTCCGCGCGAAGGTCGAGCACGACCCCGACAACCCGCGCATCGTGCAGACGGTGCGGGGCGTCGGCTACCGCGCCGGCGCGACCACCTAGGCCGCGGCATGGCGGGCGAGGCATCCGCGGTGCCGGGCGGCGTGGCCGACGGCGTGCGTCGTCGCCTCACCGCGGCCGGTGGACGCATCGGCGCGCTGTGGCGTCGCTCGCTGCAGTTCCGCACGGTGCTGATCACCATCGGGCTCTCCGGTCTCGCGATCCTCGTCATCGGGCTCTACATCACCTTCAGCATCGCCTCGAACCTGTTCGAGTCGAAGCTCGAGTCGGCGCTCGTCGCCTCCAACAACGCGGCGAAGGAGGCGCAGACCCTCCTCGATTCCTCGGACGCCGCCGACCGCGCCGCGCTCCAGCTCGTGATGGAGCGCGTGTTCGCGACCGTGCAGACCGTCTCGGGCAGCTCGTCGATCGCCCTGTTCCGCGAACCCGGCCAGGCGCCGAACGAACTCGCTCCGCAGGACCAGCTGGCCCCGTCGATGTCGGGCCTCGTGAGTCCCGAGCTCCGCGCGAGCGTGCAGGAGGACCGCGACGGGCAGTACTGGCAGTCGGTCGAGCTCGGCGGCGCGGCCGGCGGCGACGGCGAGCCCGGCGTGGTGGTCGGCACCGACCTCGCGGTGCCCGGCGCGGGCACCTACGAGCTGTACATCGGCTACAGCTTCGCCGACGCCGAGGCGACGCTCGCGTTCATGCAGGTCATCGGCATCATCGGGGCCATCGCCCTCCTCGTGCTGCTCGCCGCGATCACCCTCCTCGTCGTGCGGTGGGTCATCGAGCCCGTCCGGACCGTCGCTGCGACGAGCCGGCGGCTGGCGGCCGGTGACCTCGGCGTCCGGATGCCGGAGCAGGGCGAGGACGAGCTCGCGACCCTCGCGGCGAGCTTCAACGGCATGGCCGACACGCTGCAGGCGCGGATCCGGGAGCTCGCCGAGCTGTCGGTGATGCAGCAGCGATTCGTGTCGGATGTCTCGCACGAGCTCCGCACGCCGCTCACGACCATCCGGCTCGCGGGCGACGTGCTCTACGGCCAGCGCGAGGAGTTCCCCGGGCCGACGTCGCGAACCGTCGAGCTCCTGCACACCCAGACCGAGCGGTTCGAGCGCCTGCTCGCGGACCTGCTCGAGATCAGCCGGTACGACGCCGGCTCGGTCGAGCTCGTGACCGAGCCGACGAACCTCGTCCATCTGGCCGGCGACGCGATCGAGTCGATGCACGAGCTGGCGCGGGAGCACGGCAGCGAGCTCCGCCTCGTCGCTCCGGGCGGGCACCTCGACGCCGAGGTCGACCCACGACGTATCCGCCGGATCGTGCGGAACCTGCTCGGCAACGCGATCGAGCACGGCGAGGGCCGGCCGATCGTCGTCTCGGTCGACAGCGACGCGGGGGCGGTGGCGCTGAGCGTGCGGGACTACGGGCTCGGGATGACGGAGGGCGAGGCCGCGCGGGTGTTCGACCGCTTCTGGCGCGCGGATCCGAGTCGTACGAGGACGATCGGCGGCACGGGGCTCGGCCTCGCGATCTCCCTCGAAGACGCGATCGCGCACGGCGGAGCGCTCGAGGTGTGGTCGAAGCCCGGGGCGGGCACGGTGTTCCGCCTCACCGTGCCGCGGGTCGCCGGGCGTCCGATCACCGGCTCACCGCTCCCGCTGGAGCCGGTCGACCCGGAGGCCGACGAGCCGGGGGAGTCGCCCTCTCCACGGCTCGACACCCAGAGTGTGGAGGTGCGGGATGCGTAGGCGCATCGCGGCGGCATCCATCGCGATCATCGCCGCCCTGCTGGCGGGGTGCGCGAGCATCCCGAGCTCGGGCGGTGTGCACCGCGGCGAGCCGCGGACCCAGCCCGAGACGCTGGATCTCGAACTGCTGGCCTCCGGTCCGACGGGCGGGGAGACGCAGGAGGAGATCCTGCGGGGGTTCATCGACGCCGCGACCGACGCGCGCAACAACTACGAGATCGCCCGCGAGTTCCTGACGCCGGCCTTCTCCGCCGAGTGGCGGGCCGACGAATCGGCGACGATCGACCAGTTCAGCGCGCGGGACTACGAGGCGACGGGTCCGCAGGCCATCCGGCTCGAGGTCGTCCCGACGGCATCGCTCGGGCCGAACGGCAGGTACGCGATCGCGCCGTCCACCGCTCAGATCCCGCTCGACTACTCGTTCGAGCAGGTCGAGGGCGAGTGGCGCATCTCGGGGGCCCCGGACGGCATCCTCATCGACTCGTCGAACTTCACGCGGGCGTTCCGCGCGCACGCGCTGACCTTCCTCGACCCCACCGAGCGCTGGGCGGTGCCCGACGTCCGGTGGTTCGCGGGGCGCGACACGGTGCAGACCAAGATCGTGCGGGCCCTGCTCGCGGGGCCCGCCGAGTGGCTGGATCCCGGTGTCACGACCGCGTTCCCCGACGGCGCCAGGCTCGAGGCCGACGCGGTGCCGGTGACGAACACGACGGCCGGCGTCGATCTCGTGGATGCCCCGGCTGAGGATGCCCGCACGGTCCAGCTCATGCGCTTCCAGCTCGAGGAGAGCCTGCGCGGCGTCCGCGGCGTCGGCGACGTGCGGCTGTCGCTGAACGGCGTCGAGCAGGGCTCGGACGAGATCCCGAACGAGCCGGGGGTCGACCCCCTCGTGCCGGCGCGCCCCGTGGTCTTCGATGGCGAGGCGTTCGGGCACCTGAGCGCATCCGGGGAGACGGTGACCCCGATCGAGGGGCTGAGCGAGCGCGTCGTGCCGCTCGCCCCGAGCGGCGCCTCCGTCGGGCCGGGCGCCGAGCAGGCCGCGCTCCGCACCGCCGACGGCGTCGTGCTGGTGGGTCCGGGCGACGATCAGGTGCTCCTCGACCCGCGTGGCGACCTCATCGTGCCGGCGATCGACGGGTACGGGGTGGTGTGGTCGGTTCCGCGGTCCTCGCCGGACCAGCTGACGGTCTACGCCCCGGACGGCACTCCCGTGCAGCTCGCCGTGCCGTGGACCGGCACGGCCATCGCGGCGCTCCAGGTCTCGCGCGACACGACCCGGGTGGTCGCGCTCCTCGCCGACGGTGCGCGCACGAGGTTCGTCGCCGCCTCCGTCGTGCGCGACGGCGACGGCGTGCCCGTCGAGCTCGGGAAGGTCACCCTCGAGCTCGCCGACGTCGACGGGGTGCCGCTCGACATCGCGTGGCTCGACGACCGCACCGTGGCGAGCCTGACCTCGGTGAGCGACGGGACGCGCGTGCTCACGCAGACGATCGGCGGCGGCCTCGACTCCACCCGGCCCGGTCCGGTCGACGGTGCGGAACTCGGCGGCGGGAACAGCCTCGGCGATCTGCGGGTCCGCACCGCGTCGGGAGACCTCGAGACGCGGTCCGGCCTCGGCTGGCAGGTGCAGGCCTCCGGCATCCTGCTGATCGCCGCGCAGCAGCCGGACTGACGCTCGCTCCTCCACCGCCCCGCACGCCGGCGATCGGTCCACGGATGCCTCGCCGCGGCCGGTGCCGCCCCGGCCGCGCTGCCACGCTCGGAGCATGCCGCCCGCCGGTCGTCTGCTCCGCCTCGCCGCCGCGGCGGCGGCCGACGCACTCGCGCTCGCCGTGCCCGTCGACTGCGCGGGCTGCGGCGCGCCCGACCGAGCCGTCTGCGCCGCCTGCCTCCAGGACCTGACGCCCGCGCCGCGCCGGGTCGAGCGGGCCGGCCTGTCCACCTGGGCGGCGCTGGAGTACGGCGGGACCGTGGCACGCGTCATCGGCGCCGTGAAGGACGGCGGCCGCACCGACGCGGCCGCGCCGCTGGCGGCGGCCATGGGGTGCGCGATCCGTGCCGCGCTCGCCGCGGTCGACGCGCGGGACCCCGGTGACGCGGCGCCCGCCGGCGACGCGCGGTCGACCCGTCCGGCCGGCATCGAGCTCTGCGACATCCCGTCGACCGGCGCTGCACTCCGGGCTCGCGGGTACCGCCCGGTGCCGATGCTGCTCGGCGCCTGCGGACTCCGGGCGGCGCCCGTGCTGCGACTCGTCCGCGACCGCGCGGATCAGGCCGGGCTGGGCGTCGATGCGCGACGGGCGAACGCGGCCGGCGGTCTGGCTGCGCGGCACCCGCTGGCCGACCGCCGGTTCCTCGTCGTCGACGATGTGATGACGACGGGTTCGACGCTCGCCGAGGCGGTCCGGGCGATCCGGGCCGCGGGCGGTGCGGTGGTCGGCGCCGCGGTCGTCGCGGAGACGCCGAAGCGGGTCCGGAGCGCCACGGCGACGTCGGCGACGGGCCGGGAAACTCTCCGTGACTTCTCGGGGGATCGGGCGTACGGTGTCAGGACAGGCGTGGTCGATCCACCCTTCAGAACCGGGTGACACGCCGGTGGATGGAGGTCGTCATGGAACTGAACATCGTCGGACGAAACCTGGGGGTCACCGACCGATTCCGCGCCTACGTCGCCGAGAAGGCCGAGAAGGTCACCCATCTCGCCGAGCGCGCGATCTCCCTCGACGTGAAGCTCACGCGGCACAGCGAGAAGAACGGCAACCCAGGTCCCGATCGCGTCGAGCTCACGCTCGTCGGCCGGGGTCCCGTCGTGCGAGCCGAGGCCGACGGCTCAGACAAGTACGCGGCGTTCGATGTCGCGCTCGGGCGGCTGCTCGAGCGCATCCGACGGGCGAAGGACCGCCGGAAGCTCCACCGCGGCGGATCGCGGCGTCCGACCTCGCTCCGCGAGGCGGCGGACGACGGATTCAGCGGCGTCGGCGTGCAGGCCGCCGGCGTCGACGTCCTCGAGGCCGTCCGCACCGGGAGCATCCCGGTCGTCGCCGACGAGCGGCCGCGAGACGATGAGGAGGACGAGGCGTACAGCCCCGTCGTCATCCGCCGGAAGGTGTTCGCGTCCACGCCCATGACCGTCGACGACGCGCTCTACTACATGGAGCTCGTCGGCCACGACTTCTACCTGTTCGTCGACGCCGAGACGGGTCGGCCGAGCGTCGTGTACCGCCGCAAGGGCTGGGATTACGGCCTCATCGGCCTCGACGAGCACGCCGAGACCTCGGGCGAGGCGTCCGCGGCCCGCGAGCGCGCGAGCGCCTGACCGCACGACCGCCGGACCCGGCGGGAGCGCCCGTCCCGGGTGCTCCCGCCGGGGCTCCTGCCAGCCTGCTGCCCGCTAGCATGGCTACTATGTCCGTCTGCAGGCGGCATGCGGCGTGCCCGGCTCCCCGAGGCCCGCGCGCCCGACGATGACAGGAGAGCATTCGTGGCTTCGATTCTGGAAAAGGTCCTCCGCGTCGGCGAGGGCCGAACCCTGAAGCGGCTCGAGAATTACGCCAAGGCCATCAACGCGCTCGAGGACGACTTCCGCGATCTCACCGACGAGGAGCTGAAGCACGAGACCGTCGAGCTGCGCGAGCGCTACGGCAACGGCGAGTCGCTCGACGACCTGCTGCCCGAGGCGTTCGCCGCCGTCCGCGAGGCGAGCCGGCGCACCCTCGGCCTGCGGCACTTCGACGTGCAGCTCATGGGCGGCGCGGCCCTGCACCTCGGCAACATCGCCGAGATGAAGACCGGTGAGGGCAAGACGCTCGTGGCGACGACCGCCGCGTACCTGAACGCGCTGACCAGCCGCGGTGTGCACGTCGTCACGGTCAACGACTTCCTCGCGAGCTACCAGTCCGAGCTCATGGGCCGCGTCTACCGCGCGCTCGGCATGACGACCGGATGCATCGTGGCCGGACAGACGCCGGCGCAGCGCCGCGAGCAGTACGCCGCCGACATCACCTACGGCACGAACAACGAGTTCGGATTCGACTACCTGCGCGACAACATGGCCTGGCAGGCCAGCGACATGGTCCAGCGCGGTCACTACTTCGCCATCGTCGACGAGGTCGACTCGATCCTCATCGACGAGGCCCGCACCCCGCTCATCATCTCGGGCCCCGCCTCCGGAGAGGCGAACCGCTGGTTCACCGAGTTCGCGAGACTCGCCCAGCGCCTCGTGCCCGGCGAAGACTACGAGGTCGACGAGAAGAAGCGCACCGTCGGCGTGCTCGAGCCCGGCATCGCGAAGGTCGAGGACTACCTCGGCATCGACAACCTCTACGAGTCGGCGAACACCCCGCTCATCTCCTTCCTCAACAACTCCATCAAGGCCAAGGCCCTGTTCAAGCGCGACAAGGACTACGTCGTGATGAACGGCGAGGTGCTCATCGTCGACGAGCACACCGGCCGCATCCTGATGGGCCGTCGCTACAACGAAGGCATCCATCAGGCGATCGAGGCGAAGGAGGGCGTGCAGGTCAAGGCCGAGAACCAGACCCTCGCCACCGTGACCCTGCAGAACTATTTCCGTCTCTACGACAAGCTGTCGGGCATGACCGGTACCGCCGAGACCGAGGCCGCCGAGTTCATGTCGACGTACAAGCTCGGGGTCGTGCCTATCCCGACGAACAAGCCGATGGTCCGCATCGATCAGCCCGACCTCGTCTACAAGAACGAGGAGTCGAAGTTCGCCCAGGTGGTGGAAGACATCGTCGAGCGGCACCAGAAGGGCCAGCCCGTGCTCGTCGGCACGACGAGCGTGGAGAAGAGCGAGTACCTCTCGCGACTGCTCGCCAAGAAGGGTGTCCGGCACGAGGTCCTGAACGCGAAGAACCACGCGCGCGAGGCCGCGATCGTCGCGCAGGCGGGCCGGCTCGGCGCCGTCACCGTCGCGACGAACATGGCCGGCCGCGGCACCGACATCATGCTGGGCGGCAACGCCGAGTTCATGGCGGTGCAGCGCATGCACGAGAAGGGGCTCTCGCCGGTCGACACGCCCGACGAGTACGAGGCCGAGTGGGATGCCGTGTTCGAGGCGACCAAGGCCGAGGTCGACCAGGAGGCCGAGAAGGTGCTCGCCGCCGGAGGCCTCTACGTGCTCGGCACCGAGCGGCACGAGTCGCGCCGCATCGACAACCAGCTCCGCGGCCGCTCGGGCCGCCAGGGAGACCCCGGCGAGAGCCGGTTCTACCTGTCGCTCACCGACGACCTCATGCGCCTCTTCAACGCCGGCGCGGCGGAGAGCCTCATGGCCCGCGGCGTGCCCGACGACGTGGCGATCGAGTCGAAGGTCGTCACCCGGGCCATCCGGTCGGCGCAGTCGCAGGTCGAGGCGCGCAACGCCGAGATCCGCAAGAACGTGCTGAAGTACGACGACGTGCTGAACCGTCAGCGCGAGGCCATCTACGCCGACCGCCGTCACATCCTCGAGGGCGACGACCTCCACGGGCGCACGCAGCAGTTCCTCGAGGACGTCATCGACGAGGTGCTCGACGAGCACACGGCCGAGGGCAACCCCGACGAGTGGGACTTCGACGCCCTGTGGACCGAGCTGAAGACGCTCTACCCGATCGGCATCACGATCGACGAGGTCGTCGCGGAGGCGGGCGAGAAGGGCCGGGTCAACCGCGACTTCATCCGCCGCGAGATCATCTCCGACGCCAAGCTCGCCTACCAGCGCCGCGAGGAGCAGCTCGGCAGCCCGGCCATGCGGGAGCTCGAGCGCCGGGTCGTGCTCTCGGTCATCGACCGTCGCTGGCGCGACCACCTCTACGAGATGGACTACCTGAAGGACGGCATCGGCCTGCGGGCGATGGCGCAGCGCGACCCGCTGGTCGAATACCAGCGCGAGGGCTACGCGATGTTCCAGCAGATGATGGGCTCGATCCGCGAGGAGACCGTCGGGTTCCTCTTCAACCTCGAGGTCGAAGTGGCGCCCACCGGAGGTGCCGCACCGACCATCGAAGCCAAGGGGCTCGGCCGGCAGGAAGCCCCCGCGGACAAGCTCAGCTACTCGGCGCCGAGCGATTCGGGCGGTGTCGAGGTGCGCAACCAGCGTGGACAGGTGCAGCAGGCGGCGACCCAGCGAGCGCGCCGCGCGGTCGCCGAGGCGCAGTCGCAGCAGCAGCCCGCCCCGCAGCAGCGCGGTGCGTTCGGGCAGGCGACGGATGCCCCGGCCGGCCCGGCGCCGCAGAACCGCGCGGAGCGCCGCGCGCAGGAGAAGCGCGGCCGCTGACCGCTCGCGCACCAGAACGGGGTCGCATCGCCATGGGCGGTGCGACCCCGTTCCGTCGGTGGTCGTGTGGCGGGAGGTGCGTGCGGTCGCGCGTGAACGCGAGCCACCCGTCCGAAGGCGGCCGGCCGGCGGGGCTCAGAGCACGCTGATGACGCTCGCGCGCCAGCGCGCGTCGAGGCCTTCGAGTCGGATGGCGACAGCTCGGGAACGCTGCCGCTGGTGCACCATGACGACCGCTTCGACGACGCCGTCGGCCGGTTCGCTGCGGTGGATGTTGCCGATGGTGAAGACCGGGCGCTGGGCGCTGGCACCGCGCGCACGCCGCGACCGTGCGGCGAGCACCACGCGCTTCTGCAGGCTTCGGTACACGTCATCGGTCACCCACCGCGCCAGCTGCTCGAGGTCGCGTGCCCCGGCCAGCGCCTCGAGCACGCAGTGAGTGAGGTTCTTCAGCACGACCTCGGGGTCGGGCAGCTCGCTGCGACTCGAACGCTGGCGCGCGAAGTACTCGTCATCGTCGACGCGGTAGCGGGGGAACGGGGCGCGTTCGGCACGCGCGGCCGGCAGAGCGGTCATCGTCAGGCTCCTGTAGGGGGAGGAGGGACGCGGGGTTCGGGCCCGCAAGACCACCCCCCGAACGGGGGACTCAGGGTGGTCCTGGACTGGACGGTACTGCCCGCTCCGTTTCTCTGTCAAGGAGTTTCGCCACCTGTGGAGAACGCGGTCGTCCTCGGGGATGCTCCCGGTAGCGTCGCTGCATGCGGTGGGACCTCCTCTTCGACGATCTCGGGCGTTAATACGTCGCATCTACGGGTAGGCACTGACGCGCGCATCCGCTGCGGGTCTATGCTCGGCCGCATGAGACAGAACCCGTGGAGCGTGGCCCTCGGCATCGTCGGTGTCCTCGGGCTCGTCGTCGCGGTGATCGCGTACTTCATCGCTCAGGGCATGGGCCTCGACGGGATGACGGTGCTGTCGTTCTCCACGTGGCTTGCCCAGTTTGCTGGCTTCGCGCTCGTCGCGTACATGCTGTTCGAGGCGTTCGCCTGGTGGCACAGTGAGCGCCGGCGCGCCGACGACGCCGCGGATGCTCGGCAGAGGGTGAAGGAATCGCCGCGCACGTAGGCTCGGAGGGTGAAGGTCTCTGCCCACATCCGCCCGACGTCGACGACCGAGCTCACCGCGACCGGCGAGGATCTCCCGTCGGCGCGCGCCCAGTTCGAAGCGCTCATCCCACCCGGGCATGAACTCATCCGGGCGCATGACCAGAAGCTGAAGGCCGGCGGCGTCGAGGTGCACGGCCTGATCCGTCCCGACCGCACGGAACCCATCGAGGCGGACGGCCCCACCTATGAGGCCGCGGTCGCGGCGCTGCAGGCGAAGGTGCCGGACGGGTATCAGCTGTTGGGTATCACGATCGTGTCGTAGGGTCCTGCCACACTCGGTTTCACCGCGCGGGCCGGCGCGCTCCACTCAACCCCCCAGGAGAGGAGTCCCGGCCCGTTGCGGTACTGGCAGCCGAAGCTCAGGTCCATCGAGCGTGGTGTGTGGATTCAGTTCGACGGGTCACGGAAGATCGCCGTGATCCGGGTCGTGCAGATGTCCTCCCCGCCGCGGCCTCTGCTCCGGGCGGAGACATGGGCGCCCGACCCGAGCGACCGGGACCTCATCGGATTCTTCCCCGCCGACGAGCTCCGGCTCGCCGCGGAGACGGTGTGGGGCGAGTACTCTGCCACCGTGCAGGAGCAAGGTCAGGAACCCGCCGCGGCGAAGGAACACCACGGGGTGCCGTGGCACCCGCTACTCGAAGCGGAGGAGACCCAGCCCGGTGTGTGGGTACACCGTGACCTCAAGGGACGGATCGCGTGGCAAGTGCAGCTGTTCGACGACGGCACCCGGGTCGTCTACGAGGGTGAGGTGTACGGCGTCGTGGTGGGCCGGTTCGACCAACTCCGGACCGCCGTCGAAGCCCTGCACTCCGAGTACGTCGCGCGCTTCCGGGCATGACGAAAGCCCCGCCCTCCCGAAGGAGAGCGGGGCGTTCGTTACTCGATGTTCAGCGCAAAGAGGGCCGTGCCGACGGTAGAGGAGACTCCACCAACCGAAGTCCAAGTACCGAACCCGAGCGGCATCGTCGAAGCTGGCAGGTCGGTGGTGATGGTCCCCGACGCTTCCGCGCCCGTGACAACGTCGCGCACGGTCCACGCGACCGATGTCGCACCGGGCGCTGCCGTGCACGTGAACTCGTACACCGCCGCCCGGTCCGCGGATGGTTTCGGGAACGAAGACCCAAGGTCCGCCTTCGTGCAGTTCCCGGAGGTGTCGTTGTGCATCACCTGCAGGTTCGTATCCGCGGAGTCGTAGCCGAACCCGATGCAGGACGCCTGCGTTGACGGGTCAACGTCGGTCGGTGAGAGGCTCGAGGCGCGGAGCCCAGCGAAGAACCGGTGTGAGGCGTTCGTGACGCCGACAGCGGGCGCGACCCGCATTCGGATGTCCCATCCGCCGAACGTGGGCGCTCCGGTCACCTCGCGGACGACTAGGGGAGCGGACGATCGAACGCCACCGGTTGCGCTGGTGGAAGCGGTGGTCACAAGGTACTCGACGCGCGGGAGTGACTGGTGAGCCGTGTTCGCCAGGCTCGCTGCGGTCGCGGTGCCCACGGCTGTCAGCGTGACGCCCGCTACCGAGGCGGTCGCAGACCCGGGCACCGGGCGGACGAAAGCCGCCGGCACACCCCCCGACGAGCCCTCGGGGCCTGCAGCAGCGATCGCCGCAGCCACTGCTGCGCCCTCGGGCTGGCCGGGGTCGCCGAGGTTCGAGGCGAGTCGCGCGCGGACGACGTCCTGCAGCTGGTCCGTGTCGGTGTCCGCGGTGACCGGCTTCCTAGGCACCGTCGCCCCCGCGGATCTTCTCCACGTACCGGTCCCACACCTGCTCACGGGTGAGGCCCTGCGCCGCCCCGAGCTCGAGCGCGAGCAGGAACCCGTCGGACTCCGCATCGATGTTCACCGGCGTCGGTACCGGAGCGATGGCGCGGTACGTCGGCGTCTTCGACGAGCCCAACCCGAGGCGGGCGATCCAGTGCCCGATCTTCGGCAGCTTCGACAGCCACTGCACCAGCGCCACGTAGCCCGCGATCGTCGCACCGATCGCAGCGGCCGTGAGAAGCTCCTGCGCCGTCGCACCCCACCCAGCCGAGACGAGGAGGTCGTCGACGTACGCGATCCAGTCGGCCACGGCCGGGATCTGCGCCACCGCCTGAGCGATCAGCCACGCGATCGCACCCGGCCAGAAGGTCCGGATCAGCTGGATGATGCGGTCGTTCATAATGCCCCCTCAGGCGATCAGTGGATGTACCCGGCCGGCGGCTCCGGCGGGGGCGGCGGCTTCCGCTGCCAGATGTGGTCGTTCAGCTGTGCGACGTGAGCACGCGACGCGGCCTTGTCCGCCCACATGCGATCCAGACGGGTCGTGTACTCGACCCGCTCCGCCGCGATCTGCTCGCGTTCCTTCGCGAGCTCGATCGAGAACGCCTCCCGCTCGAGGCGGCGCTGCTCGTCCGCGTAGTTCCGCTCCTCCTGGAGCTGGTCGATCAGGGCCTGTCTGTCGTCCCGGGATTTCGCTCGCGACTGCAGGAACGCCGACCCCCATCCGCCGGCCGCCGCGATGACAGCGACGACGACAGTGATCAACCATTCGGGCATGGGGTCTCCGATCTCAGGGTCTGCACCTATTGCGGTACGTCGGTGGTCGGCGGTTAACTGCCGCCCATGAACAAGAAGTGGGCCAGAGACGTTGGGGCCGGTGCTGTAGCCCTCGGCGCAGCCGGCGCGATCGCGTTCGGCGCGTTCACCGTCTTCGGTGGTGCGAACGCCGCAGAACCCACCCCGGAACCCACCGTCGCCGCGATCACCGTCGACCTGGCATCCGTCCCGTACACCAACGGCCTCGCCGCCGAGCAGGAGACGGAAGCCGCCGCAGCCGTGAAGGCTGAACAGGACCGTCTCGCCGCCAAAGCCGCAGCAGCGGAAGCCGCCAGGATCGCGGCCGAGCAGGCCGCCGCCGCGGAAGCCGAGCGGATCGCCGCAGAGCAGGCTGTAGCCGAAGAAGAGCCGGTCGTCGAAGAGCCTGAGCCCGAGTACACCGGCCCCGTGCCCGGAACCCAAGTGCACACCATCTGCCAGGTGCTAGAAGACGGCACCCAGGTGCCCTGCCAGCACTAGATCCCGGCGGCCTCCAGACGGGCCGCTAGCGCGACGACGGTCGCCTTGAGTTCCAGATGCTGGCGGTAGAGGTCCCGCAGGCCCTCGAGAACGACCACCGCGAGCAGGTCGGCACGGATACCGAACGGTTCCCCGTCCTCGTCGTAGTCCACGAGGAACGGGAACCCGGCATTGTGGGTGTCCTCCGCGAGGAGGCCGATCACCCACCGCTGCTGCGCCTGGTCGTACGGCACCGCCGCGAGGTACTGGAAGTAGAACCCCTGGAGCTCGAGCACCTTCTCGATGGTGAGCACCACGGGGACGAACCCGGTCTTGAACCGACGCGACGAGGGCGCGTACCCAACTCGGCCGTCGCTGTGAATCCATGCTGCGACGTACGCGCCGCCACCGGTCACGAGCGTGTTGTACGCGCCAGTTGAGCGGAGGCCGGCGGGGAAATCGCCACCGTAGTTCCCGCTCACAGTGCCCGACGCCGACAGGTTCCCGGTGGAGATTCCGCCAGCGCTCAACGTCCCGGCGACAGACGCCGAGCCCGTGGAGATGAGCCCGCCACCCTGGACGTTGCCGCTCGCGGAGATCGACCCGGCCGTGTTCAATGACCCGGCCGGGACCGTCAGGTTGCCGTTGAACGTCGCATCACCGTCGACGAACAGGTCACCGCCGTCCTCAATGCGGATCGCGCCACCGTCCTGGACGGTAAGGCCGCCTTCACCGATCGAGGATGACTCCAGCTCACGGGCGGCCGCGATCTGCTCCTGATCGCGAACGAGGTCGCGTTGCTGCCGAACCAGGTCATCCTCGGCGGGAGGTGTCGGGAAGAGTGCCATTCCGCTCGCGCTCCTCTCACTCCGGGGCGTACAGGATGGGCGTCACGGTTGGCGTGCCCTGGGGTTCGAGTTCCCACCCGATGACGCGGGCGACGCCTTCGCGGCCGCGCGGGTATGCGGGCACGATCGGGCGAGTATCCGGGGCCGGCTCCGCGTAGTTGTCGGTGTCGAGTGTGAGGCCAGCCATGCTGCCGTAGCCCTCACCGTCGACCGGTGAGGCCGGAGCGTAGCCTTCGGGATCTACCTGGATCGCGGCGGGCTGGCGGCGGCTGCGGGATGACTTCCCGATGCTGTAGCCGATGTCGTCGCCGATGAACCAGTCGACATCGAGCAGCGGGCCCCGGTCCGCGAGGGCGACCATCTCGAGGGTCGGCGAGCCGTCCTTCAGGATCTGCAGTTTCGCCTGGGCATGCTCGTCCAGGGTCCCGACGTCCTTGATCGACGTCGACGGGGTGAACCGGTACTCGAACGTTGGCCGCAGATCGTCCACGGCGACCATCGGTGTGGACTCCGGGCGCGCGCCGCCCTGTCCGGACGACTTCGCCATCACTACGTTCGCGCCCTTGCCGCGCCCGTAGGAGCGGTCGTCGGTGAACGACAGCACCGAACCGGGCATCTCGAACACTGCGGCCGGTGATGGCATCCACGCTGGCTTCGCGGTCCCGATCCGGTCACCCACATACAGCACCGGCGTGATGCGTTCTGGGTTGGCCTGCCACTCCCAACCGATGGTCCACTCGGGGCCGTCGATGACGCCCATGAGCTCCTGCAGCACCGAATACAGGGTCTTGTCGTCAGAGTTCTGGTACTCCCGGTCTCGGGGCTTCCCATCGCCGCCGTTCACGATCTCCACACGAATCGGGAGGCCGCCGTTCGGGCCCGCCGCGGCGAAGGACTCCACGAGATCCTTGACGATGAGGTTCTGCCCCACCCCGGTGTACTTCTTGTCTCCGACGTAGCGACCATCGAAGTACCACTCGGCCGTCTGCAGCGACAGCTGCACGTCGTCAGCCTCGGTCCTCGGGGGACGGACGAGCATGCCACCCCACACCGGGATGCCATGGGCGGGGTCGTTCGGGTTGTCCCGCAGGAGGTGGAACACCGTCGCACCCTCGATGAGGATGCGTTCCCAGTCCACTGGGACACCCTTCCCGACGAGGGGGAAGGATGCCGTCGCGGGCTCATACCGGCCGATGACCTTCTTCACCTTCGGGACCGACAGGCCCGGCAGGTCGGCAAGGACCGCACCGGTCTTCGCGGCCGTCGCGAGCCAGTAATGGCGCATCGCGGTCACCCTCTCTGCGTCAGATGCGGGCGAGGCCGAACGTCTTCAACGTCTCCTCGTCGACCCGTGCGGGCGTTCGTCACGATCACACGAGTCACGGCGCTCTCCTCACTTCACAGCGTTGCGGATGCCTTGGCGCCATTCGGCCGCGTCACGGCGTGCGAACTCCTGCTGGGCCACGTACTGCTCCCGAGGCAACTGCACCGACAACGTCTTCGCCGGGGAGAAGCTGTACTGCCGCGCCCAGATCAGCGCTTGCACCTTGTCCGTCGTGACCCGGTATCCGTCCTGCAACGCGTACAGGCGCTGCTCCGGTGTGGCATCGGGAGCCGTCGAACCCAGCGGGTGTGGGGGGATATCGACACCGGCGATCATCCATTCGCCGTCATCGACGAGGGACTCGCCTTCCTTGCGAACTCGCGCGAAATACATACGTCCGGCCATGCCGAACACCTCCTCGATAATCGGCGCCTCGCCATCGGCAAGAATCTGATTCGCCCGGTTGACCTTCCACTGCATGTCGAGGTCGCGCGGGCAGTCCTTCAGTGCCACAGCGCTGTGCCCGATCACGTTGAACTCCGTCCCGAACCCGGGAACTCGCTTCCCGTAAAAGTCGTGGTTCGGGAAGTCGCGCAGCACCAGCTGCACCTTCCCCTTGATGCGCCAATCGAACCGGACAGCGCACGCCGCCATGAACCGAGCGGACAGCTCGTGCACTTCCGGACGTGGCTTGCCGGCGATCCCGAGCCGGAGGTCGTTCTCGTGTTCAACGGAGATCGCGACCTCGTTGAGGTGTTCGTTCCCGTTGCCGTACGCGACCTCGTCAGCGGGCACGAACTCGTTGATCCACCACCCGCCGCCCCCGCGTCCGTCTCCTGAGCCGATGCCGTAGTTCGTGGCATAGCCGGTGCTCGGGTTCTGGAAATGGGCAGTGCACCCCGGCAGGGTGCCGACGATGTGATGGTCGACCCAGCCGACCGGCCTCCGCTTCCGGGCGGGCCGGGGCTTGTTCTGCGGTGCGCACGGTGTGACCCGCGGCGTCTCGTGGAATGTGTCAGCCATGAACTCAGCCCAGGTAGTGGTCCAGTACGTCGCGCTCCGCGGGAGAGAACGACGCTGCACCCGAGACGAACTTCTCCAGCACCGGCAGGTGGCCCGGCCCCTCAATCCACTTCAGCTCGCCGCCCACCGACAGATAGCGCGACTTCGGGTCGTTCGGGATCTCGACGATCTGCGCGTCCGGCCGGCCGCGCAACTTGGACTGGTAGTACCCCACGACCTTGCGCTCCGCCTCCGTCAAGGAGTTGGCCCCCCCGATCC
This sequence comes from Agromyces sp. G08B096, assembly GCF_040267705.1. NCBI lineage: Bacteria > Bacillati > Actinomycetota > Actinomycetes > Micrococcales > Microbacteriaceae > Agromyces > Agromyces sp. G08B096. Next base: position 2,373,132 of record NZ_CP158374.1, on the reverse strand, counting down.
ACTTCTCGAGTGCCCCGAGATGCCCCGGCCCTTCGATCCACGTCATCGACGTCGTCGTGACCAAGAACTTCTTCCCGTCGACCGTGATGATGTCGAGCATGTCGTCCTCCTCCGAGACGGGCGCCTCGCTCACGCTTGCGAGCGACGCACCGATGAACTTCGTGAAATCGAGCCGGTATCCGCGGGCATCCAGCCCGTGGATGTGATGGTGGACGTCGCCGCCGAACTCACGGCCAGACGCTGATGCACCCGTGCGGACCATGTCTGGGTCCCACTCGTTGTAGTGACCCGACCGCGGGTCCGCCGAGAGATGCTGGAAGACGACCGCGACCATCGGGCCAGGAGCCTCCGAGCGCCCACCCGACATCCGGGTGCCCGAGGCTCCGCGGACACGGCCCTGAGGGTGATCCAAGTACAGAGTCGCACGGCGCCCCGCCGTGCCCACCCAGCCGTCGTACCGCAATGTCCCCGACGCAGGACATTCGAGCCGAGTACCATACGGTGTCGGATGGTCAGTGCCGCCCTCCGAATACGACGCGTGGTCTTCCCACGTGCCAGTGACGCGCCAGCGCGCGAGCGGGTTGTGCATGATGATCTCCTAGCCCGAGTAGTGGCCGTATACGCGGACTTTGCCGGTCATCGTCGTCGAAGCCCCCTCGGTCGAGAAGATGAACCCGTCCTGGGCTGCGACAGCGCCGTGCGCGAGACCCGTTCGACCGACATGCATGTTCGGGATGGAAGTGTCCCAGTCCGCGTGATCGACCAGGCCGCGAGTACGAACTCCGCTGTTCGCCGGGGAACGCACGAACGGGCGGTGGCAGCTGTCAACGCAGGCGTCACTCGAATCCGACGTGAGCTGCACGCCGTTTGTGAGTCTCGAGTGCGTCATGACTCCGGCTCCCCGATCGGCTCCCACGTCACCGCGGCGTCTCCGAGGAGCGCTTCCGCCTCGCGTAGGCGCCGCTTCGATTCGTCCCACTCGGCGTCTGTGACCCGTCGGCCTGACTTCCCGTCGAAGAACAGGTCAACCTTGTCTTCCGGCACGCTGTGGCCGCCGATGATCACGACCATGAGATGACCTCCCTGTGGATCGAGGGTCACCAACCGATGGCCCTGTAGGTGAACGGGACGTTGTTGACGCCCGTCAGTGGGGCACCACCCGGCTGGTAGACGCGGAACGACGCCACAGACAGTGTCTGGGTGGCGTTCAGGATCTGGATCGTGGCCCCGTAGTTGGAGAAGTCCCGCCGCTGAAGCTCGATCGACAAGACCCCGTTCGGGAACGGTGTCGGGTACGTGTATCCGGCGTCACCCGAACCGTTCGTGTTCACGAGGAACGCGCCGGACTTCTCGATGAACCGGGTACCGGCCGGCGGGGTACCGCCGACGAGACCAGCACCGGGCATGATGAGGGGCGACTGCGGCACCCACCCTGTGCCGTCGTAGCGGAGCAACCCCTTCACTGGGTCGTCGACGTACTGCCCCAGGTACGGCGACGTCGGGTACACGCCAGCCGGAACGGGCAGCACGCCGCCGGCCGCCACGCAGTAGGGTGCAACCCACGTGACCGTGGGGGCCCCGCCGCCTGTCGCCGGGACGTTGATCTCCGCGATCACGAAGCCGCGTTCCGTCGGGGGGATCGACGGAGCCGACGGCGTCCCGGACGGGGCACCAGGCAGGTACTTCCGCGTCACCGACGGCGTTGACCCCACACCTTCCGCGGGGTCCTTCACCTCGACGTAGATGATGTCCTTCCGCGCCTGCGTGTCCGCCGCGACGATCGAACCCGACGCCGCAGCGTCGAACGCGAACCGGTACGGGCCGGACTCCGCGGCCGTCATCACGTCCGCGACACCAGCGAACGGCTGACACGTCCACGTGCTCGACGTCGTCGTCACGGTGTTCGTCGGGGTGCCCGGGCGGACACCGGATCGAGCGCCAAGCGGGCGGCCGGCTACCGCGCCGGCGAGGTCCACGGCGCCCGCTTGACGCAGGATGCGCCCGTTGTAGGCGGGCGCATCCGTCACCGCGTTCGCGGGGTAGAGCGTGTCGACCATGGGGTGTCCTTACTTGTCTGCGGGGATGGCCGTCACGGTCATCCGGGGAGCGGGATCGAAGGAAGCGGCGGTGAACGCCCAGGTGTTGTCGCCGGGTTCGAAGAACGACCAGCCGGCGGAGTACACGTACATGCGCCGGTTCGACTGCCCGTTGGCGAGGACCGTCCGGGCGTCCATGTCAATCTCGAGCCACTCGCCGGCGCCCAGCACCAGCGACGACGCGAAGACCAGCGACCGACCCGATGACACGTGTGTCACGACGGGGCCGACGCACGGCCCATCGATTCGGACCTTCACGGGTCCAACCTCGTTGCCCGGATTAGTCAGCGAAACCTGCCCAGAGACCTGCGTCGCGTCGATGATGAACGGCACCGTGAACGGCACCGTCAGGCCACCCACCGACGACGGCAGCGCCGTCGTCCCGGACATCTCGCCATGGAGCTTCCGCCCGTCGAGCGCTACGACCTGGAACGCGTACTCCGCGATCCGGTCGTTCAGCTTCGGCGCGCGAACCTCGTCTGCCCGGCGGACATTGAGCCACCGCTCCTTGCCCGCCTGGGCGACGGTGAACGGTCGATCGTCGAGCGCGACGGCGTCGTTGAGACGATCGACGGCGTCGTTCAGGAGCTCGGCCGTGGGGGCGATGATCTGCCCGCGCGGGGCGAGGTACCGCGGGGTGAAGAAGCCCTCACCTGCGGACCCGCCAGCGCCGCGCGGGTTCTGGACGACGTCGAGGGTGGGAGCGGGAGACCCGTCCCACCCATCGAAGCTCGTCAGCCTCCACCGGACGCCGAACTCGTCGACACCGCCGAACGGGATGTGGCCGTAGTCGATCGTGGTCGCCATCAGCCCCCCAGTTGGTTCTGCCGGTTCTGTACCTTCTGGAACAGGTCGTTCGGGTCGTTGGCGTACACGGTGAAGTGGAAGTGCTTCTCGACCTTCGTGACCTGCTGCGGGTACGCGGCTGGCTCACGTGAACCAGCTGAGGGCAGCATCGGTGCGACGACGCCGGCGTTCAGCTGCTTCAGGAGCGCCCGGTTCCGGGATGCCTGCCCGAACCGGTCCGACGTGACCTCCTCACCGTTGGCAAGGACGTACAGGCCCGCACCATCCGAGTGCGCGTTCCCGGGCCCGACGACCGTGCCAGACCCGCCGGAGGCGAGTCCCTGCGCGGTCAGGCCGTTCGCGCCGAACGTGCCCATCCGGCCTGAACCCGACGCCTCGCCGTTGAGGTCCGGCATCGTGGCCCGGACCGTGATCGTCGCGACCCGCGCGTTCGCAGAAGCGATGAACGCATCCAGCGCCGACTGTGCGCGGAGCGTGTCCGCGAGGATGTCGATCTCCTTCTGAGACGGCATCGCGTAGATCTTGTCCGTCAGCCGTTGCGCGGCATCCGCGTTCCCCGTGAGGCCCAGGATCGTGTCGTACAGCGTCTGCCGGCCCGCCTCGAGCTGAGCCTTGTACGCCGCCGTGTCACCGGTGAGCTGCAGCTGCTTCTCCGCCGCGGTCTGCGACTTCTGCGCGAGATCCGCGAACATAGCAGCGTTCCCTGACCCCGTCGCGGTGGACTCGTCGAGGGAGAACACGAACCCGTCGAGGGTGCCGTTCGCTTCCTCGTACGCAGCCTTCTGCCGCTCGACCTCCTCCGTGATGCCCGCGAGGGCGTCCTGGTAGGCGGAGTTCGCGGTGATCGCGTCCTGCCCGAGGTCGTTGCCCTCGTTGATCTTCGCGAGGAGCTGCTCGAGCTGGTTCCGGAGCTCGGAAGCGGCGTCCGCCGCCTCGAGGTACGACGACGCCGAGGAGCGCGTCATCTCGGACATGGTGCCCGTCGACGTCGCGACTCCGCCGACGGCTTCGTTCAGGGCGTGGTAGCGGTCGACTTCACCCTCGATCGCGCCGGAGTTATCCTCCATCGACTGCCTGAGCGTGTCGGCCCAGGTCGCAGCGATCGACGAGCCCTTCGCGAACTCGTCCAGCTTCTCGTTGACGCGCTGCTTCGCGGACACGTCGCCAAGGGTCGCGCTCACGACATCCTCGGTCGCGATCTTCAGCTTCTTCGCGGTCTCGAGCGCTCCGTCGTCCTGCAGACGCTGGGCGGCCTTCGCGCGCACGTTCTCACCGATGGCGCCGTTGTCGGCCTCCACCGCTGCGGTGTAGTCCTGCATGGCGGCCGTGGCACCACGGGTGCCCGCAGTGGCGATGACGAGGATCGACGCGAGCGCGGCGACACCTGCGACCGCCCACCCGATCGGGCCTGTCGCGATGGTCGCAGCAGCCCCGACGGCACCGAACTGGGTTGCGATACCGGCGAGCAGCGGGGCAACGAACCCCCACGCCTTGAACGCGAGGGTGCCCCACGTGACCATGCCGATGAGGGTGCCGAGCACCTCCACCGGGATCGCGTTGATGACGTCCGCGATGCCCGTGAGCACGCCGACGCCGATCGCGCCGAGCGGGGCGAGCGCGGTGATCAGGTGGATCACCATGCCCGAGAGGGCGCCGATCATGTCGAGCACGGACGGCAGCGCGGAGAGCGCATAGGACGCGAACTGCTGCAGCCCGCCATCCTGCGTCCACCGCTGGAAGCCCTCGGAGATGTCCTCGATCCACACTGCCGCGGTCATGAACAGCGGGTTCAGGATCTGCAGCGACGTGATGACGCCGGACAGGAAGTTCGCGCCCGATCGGCCGAGGAGTCCCGAGAAGGTGCTGACCTGCTGGTTCAGGAACGGGAACGCGTCGGAGGTCTCCTTCACGACCCGGTTGAACGAGGTCAGCATGCTCACGGCAGCCGTCGCGGACAGCTGCGAGAACATCGACTTCATCTGGCCGACGCCGGTGGAGTACTGGCGGCCGAGTTCGGTGCCCTGCTCCATCTGCTGGTGGATGCCGACGAGGGCGAGGACGCCGGCGACACCCATGCCGAGGAACGCGGACCCGACGCCGATGATGCCAGCGCCGAGGGGCCCAAGGAGGGGGACGAGCAGCGCCACAGCGGACGCGATCATGCCCATGCGGGTGAACGACGTACGGTTCGCGTCGTTGAACTTGATCGTGTCGTCGGTGGTGCGTTGCACCACGCTGCCGAGAGTGCGGTGCCGCTCGGTGACGACGCCGACGGACTGTGCCGTGTCGTCGAGCTCGCGGATGACGTCTCGAGCGTTCGTGTCGATGTCGATCGTTGGATCGAGGGAACCGAGCGCTCGCGCTTCGGCCGTCGTGGCTGCCACACCGGCGAGCCAGTCCGACCGGTCCATCTTCAGCTTGCCGACGATGGAACCTGCGGTCGTGGGTCCGTCACCCGCCATCGTTCACCTCCGGCTGTGGTGGCGCCTGCTCGTCGGGCGCGAAGAAGCGGGCGAGTGGGGAGTCGATGGAGAGGAGACCGCGGACCCGGGTCTCGAACCAGCGCCACGACTTCCGCCGCCACACGTCCTCAAGGTCGACGCCGAGGATCTGGTGGAACGAGAACTCCACGAGCGCCCACTGCTCCACGACGGCTCTCAGCGAGATCGGGTTGCCGGGCGGCTTCGACAGGCCTTGGGGAAGGTCGTAACCCTCGTACAGTCCGGTCAGCGGGTCTTTCTCGCCCCACCCGTACTTGTCGATCGCCTCGAGGCCCTGTTCGGTGCCAGGCGCTTCTCCAGCGCTTTTGGGTCGTTGCCGGTCTCCCAGTACGCCTGCGCGTACTCGCGCCCGTAGAGGAAGTCGGCCATCGCGACGGACACGGCCCGCGTGGCTGCGGCGAGGGGGACACCGTCGGCGATCATCTCGTCCCACACGGGGCCGAGGATGAGCTGTCCGAGCTCGACGGAGTTCATGTCCTGGTCAGCGGTACCTTCGACGATCCCGTTGAGGCGCATGCCGGTCGGGATGTCGATCTCCGGGGCGGTGTACACCTTCCCTCGGATCGGGAACTGCAGGGGGCCGTCGGAGAACTCGGTGTACTCGCGAAGCTGCGTCATGATCTGGGGGACCTTTCTGTGGGGATGAGCCCGGGCGCCCGCATCCCCATACGGGCGCCCGGGGGCTTGGGGATTACGCGCCGCGCGTGTAGCTGAACGCGGTCGACGTGCCGGCGCTGTTCACGACGGTGATGTTCGCGGCACCAGCGGAGCCAGCAGGCATGACGGCGACGATGGTGTTGTCGGACACGACGATGTAGCTCGTCGCGTTCGTCGCGCCGAACTTGACCGACGCCGCACCGTTGACACCCGCGAAGCCGGTGCCGGAGATGTTGACGATGCCGCCCGCGGCGACGCCCGACGGGCTGGCACCGAGGATCACGGGCACAGCGGCCGCGTTGTACGGGTTCGCGATCTGGGTGAGGATGCCGTCGCCGGTGAGGGTGATCGTGACCTCGTCGAGGTCCGCGACACCCGTCTTCGACGGCGCCCATCCGACGATCGCGAGACCCTGGTACGCCTCCGGTGCGCCGTTGCGGTCGTACCAGCGGACGTAGACACGGGCCGTGTCTCCGAAGCTCAGCTGTCGGCCGCGGACGAGTTCCTGGGCGGGGTCGAAGACGCCGGCGTTCGTCTTCCGCAGCGCCTTGGCCGTGAGGACCCAGCCCTGCAGGGTCTTCTCGAACGAGGCGAACCCGTTCGAGTCGTAGTCGTCCGCACCAACAAGGGTGGGAGAGATCGCAGGGTTCAGGTCGTTGATCCCCTTGAGGGTGAGCCAAGTGGTGCCGTCAGTCGAAACATCGACCTTGAAACGGCGTGCAAGAGCGGTGGGCATGATGAGCCTCCTCAGGCTGATCGGGGTGTGAGCCCCGCGGCATGAGCCTTGGGGGCGAAGCGCTGGCGGCTACCAGCTACCGCCTTCGGGGCGGTTGATCGTGGGCGGGACGTCGACGTCGGCGTAGTACTGGTCCACGCGCTCCCAACGGCCGTTCTCGTCAGCGCCGAGCGGGGCGGACACGCGACGGTTGATCTGCACGACCATGAGCCCACCGAGCGGCAGGTTCGTGCGGCCGTGAAGGACATCGACGATCGGGTCGAGAAGGTCGTCGACGTCGAGCGGTTTCTTCGGGAGGCCACGGCCGCGGATCTGGATCATCGGCTGCGCACGAGGCATCGTGATGTCGTCGCCGGCCCAGACGACGTTGATGGTGACGACCCGGTCGGGCGACTGCGGCATGATCTTCATGAAGATGCCCGTCTGCCCGGCCGGGTACGTGCCTGTGGGGTTCCAGGTGAGCCCGATTCCGGCGCTCGCGAGCACCTCCGCGAGACCTGTGGCGAGGACGGTGGTGTTGCTCATTGGAACGCACCCCCGAGCGTGTCGGAGACGATGCCGAGAGCCGTGTCGGCCTCGGTGCGCATCGGCTGCTCGAGGTACAGCGCCTGGCCCTTCGTGTGCCGCCAGTCGAGCTCGTAGTGCTGTCGGCGGGCGTACGGGCCCGGGTAGAACAGCTGCGCCTCGTCACCATCGACGGTGACCGAGGCGGACCCGACGAGCTGTCCCGTGCGGACCGGCGTGAGGCCTGCGGCGACACCGCGGATGTGCTCCATGCCGCGGGCGAGCGCGATGGGCATCAGCCCGTCCATGCCCTCGTCGACGCGGTGGAGGACCGCGAGGAAGTCTTCATCGTCGGCCACGGTGCGCCTCCTACTGGTTGCGGGATGCTCCGCGGTCGAGGTTCACGACGAGGTGGTCGGGGAGATCGAGGTCGCCGGACGTGAACGCGCCGGCTGTGATCACGGTCGCGACGTCGGCGCCGACGGTGACGCGGCTGCCGGGCGGGAACTTCGTCTCGTGTGATGCGTCGGTGTACAGGGTCGTTTCGGACACGACTTCCTCACCTGTGGAGGACCGCACGAGGCGACGCTTCGCTTCGGTGAAGCACGCCACGACGGCTGGGGCGGCGTACTGCGGTTCGCCGTACCCGTTCGTGTCTTGGAACGCTTCCACCGTCACCGTGTGGACGAAGAAGTCGTCGAGGTCGCTCACGAGTGGCTCACCGCCGCGTCCAGCAGGCCCCGGTTGCGGAGGAATGCGCGAGCCTCAGGGACGAGCTCACGGTACGCCTGCGCCCGCGCCGCGGCGGCGGATGCGGAATCCGCATACTCGATCACCGCGGTGCCGAGCTCCTTCCGCTTCTTCACCGACTGGGCGAGCACACCACCCGTCGCCGGGTCGATCTTCAACGCCACCCACGCGGCGGCCTGAATGCAGGTCGCGTCACGGAGCGCGTTCTTCACGTCCGTGTCGGTGGAGAGGCCCGTCTCCGGGTCGACGGGGTACGTCGCCGTCTTCGTCTCGTCGAGCACAAGGGACGTGCAGGAGCGGAGGATCTGCGCGGCGTTCGTCGGCGCGTCGGTGCCCGTCCATGCAGCGAGGTCAGCTGGTTCGGCCAGGGTCGTCGGGACCACGAACATGGGCGTCTCCTTGGATGGGATGGTGGGGTTGGCCCCAGCGCCCGTGGTGAGCGCTGGGGCCAGTGCGGGTCAGGCCCAGACGGGCGCGACGGGGAGGCCACGGATCACGCCGTGCGCCTTCTCGTTGCCGTACTCCAGGCCGATCTCGCCGTAGAGCTGCACGCGGTCGGACGCGCCGATCTTCGCGAGCTCTTCCTCGAAGAAGTGGCCCTTGCCCGGGATGTTCAGGAACACCGGGGCGAGCTGCTCGAGCGAGGTGACGTTGAACACGTCGGCCGGCAGCCAGCGGTCGAGCAGCACGTTGAACGTGCCGAAGTCCGTCTGGATGGTGGTGAAGTTGACACCGCCGACGTTCCGGGACTGCTCCTGGTACTTGCCGTACGCGCGGGCGTACGCCTCGGACAGGTTCCGCTTCTGCCGCGAGCCGACGATGATCGTCTGCGTCGCGCCCTCGCGCATGCCGCCGTTGTCGTAGACGCGCTGGAACAGCTCGTCGTAGGTGTCCTTCGTCGGGCCCGCGGTCGCGAGCTTCGACACGTCGACGGTGGCGGTGCCGATGTTGATCGGCGCGCCACCCTTCGTCGCGGAGACCTTGAACGCGTTCGTGGTCTTGCCGACGACGTAGTAGACGCGGTTCACCTTGATCGCGGTCGACGCGCCCACCGACGTGAACCGCACCGCGTCGTTGTCCGCGAGCGGCGTGGCGGTGTGGGTGATCGTGTCGGTCGCGGCGGCGAGGCCGGTGAACGCGGTGCCGAGGTCGATCACGTTGGTCGTGATGGCCTGCAGCAGACCCCGGGTCTTCCGGGCCGTGGTGTTGTCGACCGGCTTCTGGTACTGGCCGAGGATGAACGACGCTTCGACGTCGGTCGCCTTCGCCTTCAGCGCCTGCTCGATCTGCCACGGGAGTTCCGCGGTGACGGGGTTCGACGCGTCGTTGTTCACGCCGCTGTGCTGGCCGGTGGCGGCCTGCTTGGTGTACGACACCTCGACGGTCTCCTGGTGGATCTCCACCACGTTCGACACGTTCGCGCGGACACGCTGGTCCGAGTTCTGCGCGTTCGCGCCCTCGAGGCGGGACCGGTTCTCCTCCGGGGAACGGAGGTCGTAGGTCTGCCACTCGAACTCGGTCGACTTGGTCTCCTTGCCGCCGGTGAGGCCACCGATCGCGGAGAGGAGGGGGGTGTCGTCGGGCGAGATCTGGAAGAGCTCGCCGGTGTAGTTGGGCAGGTTGAAGGTCGTCCCCTGCCCGGTGATTCCAGCCATGCTGTTCTCCTTGGGTTCAGTTGCCGGTGGCGGTTTTCGCGGCTGCGATGGCCCGCTTCAGGCGGATGGTCTCCCGCCATTCGCCCTTCTCTGTCGCGGCCTTGAGCTGCGCTTCGAGGGACTGGACGGTCGGCCCCGTGTGTTCGCCGGCACCTGACCGGGCGGGGGGCTGCTTGAGTGCGGCGTTGGCCTGCAACGCCTTGGTGATCGCGGCCGTGATGGCCGCCTCATCGGTCGGCTCTGCCGACGCGATGGAGGTCTTGAACTCCTCGTTCGCGAGGAGGAGCTTCGCGTTCCCGCCGAGCGAGGGGGCGAGGAGGGCGACGGCGGTGGAGAGGTTCGCGGCCTTCACGTCGGCCTGCGCCTTCGTGAGCTCGCCGTCCTTCGACTGGATCTGCGTCGACAGGTCGGTGACGCGGGCCTTGAGCTTCTCAGGGTCGGTCTCCTCGGGTTCGCCTCCGGTGAGGAGCTTCGCGAATTCCGCGAGGGTGGACTTCTGCGCCTGTTCGACGGCGTCCTTGATGGCCTGCTCACGCTTCGTGCGCTCCTCGACGAGATCGCCCTTGACGTTCTGGATGAGCTTCCAGGCCTTGTCCGGGTCGAACTTCGACGGGTCGTCACCCCACGGCGGGGTGGAGCTCGAGGGCGGATCGGTGGGCGGGTCGCCTGCGCCGGTGCCGTCTCCCTCGTCCGTCATGAAGCGGATGCCCATGAGGGCGAGCTTCGACGGTCGCGCGGGGCCCGGCATGTAGACCGGTTCCGCATCGGCGTAGGTCGAGATGTCGATGAGGTCGTGCTGAGTGTTCGAGGCCTGCTCGGACATGATGGTTGTCTCCTTCGCCGGACCTGCCGGCAGTCGGTGGATGGGGATGAGCCCGCGCGAGGCGGGAGCTAGTCGCCCGCTGAACACACGGGCCGACCGCACGCCCACAGGAAGGCGGGCTGGTTGTCGATCAGCACGAGGGCGGCGAGCATCGAATCGAATTGGCATCGAGGACACTCGACGCCGGTGACGAACGGGCGTCCGAGATACATGTGAATTGCGGTCATGCGATGTCACCGGATTGGCTGGGGCAGCTTGATGCGCGGGTCGGTGAGGTCGACCTGTTCGCGGCGGGAGTCGCGGAGGAACCCGGTGTCGGCGATGAACGACCGCATCCGCGCCTGTTCATGCCGCAGCTTGCCGATCGCGTCGGCCCGCGCCTCGGGGGTGAGGGCGTACTCCGCCTGACGTTTCGCCTTCCGGATCTCCCGCTCGATCGCACGCTGCCGCTGCGACAGCGTGTACTCCCGCTGCAACTCCTCCGTCCACACACCCGGCTCGAGCTGCGTGATGCCCGGATACACCGGGATCAGGACGTGCGCACAGTTCGGGTGGAACAGCCCCGCCGCGGTCGCCTGCTCGATCGTGCCCGCGACCGGGATCACCGGGTCCGGGATCGGTTCAGCGGTGATGACACGCCCCTGCCATGGGAAGCACAGCGGGCACGGGTGCGCCGACGTCGGGACGGTGAAGTACTCCACCCCGATCGCACGCATCCGCGCCAGGTGTGACGCATTCTGCGCCCGCGCCGCCGCAGTCCGGACCGCCATCTCCACGTACGCGGAGAGCGACCAGTCCCGGCCGGAACGGTCTGTGAACCCGGTGACTCCCTGCGACACGAACACCCGCCACGCCATCGCCTGCGCCTGGGCTGGCGTGACGTCGTTCGACAGGACCTGGTAGATCGCACCGTGCGGGGCGATCATCTTGTAGATGTCGTCCGGGAGACGGGTGATGCGGCGCCGCACGTCTTCGAGCTCGGACACGATGTCGTCTCGGATCGCCTGCGCGGCGCGTTCCCCGTGCGGCATCGACAGGTCGAAGAACTCATCGTCGGGTAGCTGCAGCCCACGTCCCGGCGGGCGCCCACCTCCGGGCCCTCGGGAGCCGCCGCGGGCGTCCACACCGGCGGCACGGATCACAGCCTTCAGCGTCTTCGTCTGCCCGCGGGCGATGCCCGTACCCTCCACAATCGCGGCGGACACCATCGCCTGAGCGACACGATCACCACGTGCAAGGGACCTCACCACCCGCGAGACGAGCTCACGGATGCGAGGCAGCCCAGTGAAACCCTCCGACGTCCGCAGGATTCCGGTGACGCCACGGAGAAGCTGAACCTCGGCGAGCACGTACGCACCGATCAGGGTTGCTGCGTGCTGCGCCGCGGTCGGTTCAGTCTTCGTCGCCATCCTCAGGCTCCTCGCCGTCGTCGGGCTTCTCCTGGTCGGTGGGGTCGAACGGCGACATGATCGGGTCACGCATCGCCGCCTGATCGAGTTCGTCGCGGATGCCGTCGGCTTCCACCTTGACCTCGTCGTCGTCCCAGTCGGGGTGAACGGTGCGGACGATGGTCTCCCGGGTCGCTGCGCGGGCAGCGTCGAGCAGCTGCGCGGTGCGGGCCATCTTCTCCGGGTCCGCCTGCGACACAGGCGCGAACACCACGTCGGGTGCGGAGGTCAGGTCTCCGACGTCGGTGCCGCCGAACACGGCCTTGTCGATCTCGAGCGCCGCGAGCGACCAGCGTGCGAGCGCGGCCTTCGCGTACAGGGCCTTCTTGTCGCGGGTGCGTTCCGAGTCGGACAGGTCAGCCTGCACATCGGTCGCGGTTCGTTCCCCCCTCGCGTCGTCGAGGCCGAGGTGAGACTCGGAGTACCCGACAGCGGACGCGAGCTCCTTCTTCAACCCGTTGATGGTGTCGAGGTGCTCCTGCACCCGGATAGCGAACTGCGCGATCGTGATCCCACCGCTGTTGTCGGTCGACTTCCCGAGGCCACCCGCGACGGGGGTGAACACCTGCCGGTACAGGTCCGCGGTGGAACCCTGCCCGGGACCGTTCACGGTGAGGAACTCCTCCGGCATGATGAGCCGGCCCTGCCCGTTCTCGATGTCGCGCATGAGGGACGACCATGTCATGTCGACCTTGTCGAGGATGTCCTGCACGCCGTCGAGGTCGGAGCGTCCGAGGTATGCGAGGGGGCCGAGCTTCCGCCAGTCCCTCACGGGGCGTGCGTTCGGCATGTACGCGACCGCGAGACGGTCGGAGCCGGTCGCGATCTTCACCGACTGGGGGAGTTCCCCGTCGAGGACGTCGTAGTCCGCCGGTGTACGGAGGGACGCATAATGCGCCGTCTCTGGGCGTTCCTCGATCTGCACCGGCTTGCCGAGGGTGCGGGCGGTGCCGCGGTACAGGGTGAACTCGACGGTGCCGCGCTGGTGCTCTTCGACGAGGCGGTACACCTCGTTGCCGTCGTGGTACTCGGACCACAGCTTCACCGACCACAGGCGGCCGTGACGGAACGTGGGGATGGCGGAGTCAGCGGCGTACGCCTTCGGGAAGACGTGGTCCTGCAGCTCCTTATCCCACGCGACCGCGATGTACGACCCGCCGAGCGCGGCAGCGTACTCACCAGCGAGCAGGAGTTCCGCGTGCGCCTCATCGGCGCCGATGATCTCGTCGAGGCGGTCCTGCGCCGGGTGGGTCCACTTCGTGACCGGCTCACCGTCCGCCGGCGCCGCGTCCGGGGTTGGGTTGCGGAACACGACCTGCGGGGCTTCACCGAACAGGAGGTCCGCCGACAGGGTGCACAGGTCCGCGGCGAGCGGCAGGTGCATCCGCATCCGCTTCTCGTCCGGCACCACGGGCTGCCCGACGAACATCTTCGACAGAGAACCGAGGATGCCGCCCCGGTACGCGCGCCCGTTGACGGTGTGCGTGGGCGCTGCAGCGGCCGCCTGCCCGGAGTAGATCTCCGCGAGGGTCTGCGCGTCTCCGGTGTACCAGGCGTCGAGCTCGCGGAATCGGGCGAACGCGATGTCGAATGGTTCGGGAGGCCACGTGTCAGCCATGCGGGCCTCCGTTTCAGGCAGCGAGAGCGAAGTCGATGCGGGAACGCCAGATGCGCTCGGTCGTGACGACGGAGTAGCGTCCGCCGTCGAGTGAGTGGTCCGCGACCTTGATCGGCTTGTCGACGCCCTTCAGCGTCGCCTCCGGGTCCCACGCGTAACCGGGTGCTTCGGCGATGAAGCCGGGGCATCCGCGATCAGGGTTCTGCGTGGTGGGGCGGGCGACGAGCAGCTTCCCTGCGGCGAGGAGGGAAGCGACGGTGCGGATGCCGTACAGCACCTCGTTGTCGGCCTGCGCTGCGGTGACGCCGTCGGAGTGGAGCTGCACCATGAACGATGCGGCCGACGGGTCGAGGATCACGTACCGGGGTCGGAGGCGTGTCCCTGTGGACGGTGGCAGGTGGTTCTCGTCGAGCCATGCCCGCAGCCGTTCGGAGAGCTGCGCATCGGTGAGTTTCTGCTGCGCCGTCTTCGAGTCGTGCCGGAACTCGTCGACGAAGAACAGGCGCCGGCGGGGGCGCCCGTACCCGTCGTGCTCGGCGCTGATGCCGAGGATGATCGCTGCGGTCGGGTTTGTGGTGCCGTAGTCCACGCCCACGGCGATGAGTTCCTGCATCTCGGGCAGGTCGTCCCACGGGATCGTGTGGATGTCGGGGTCCCACATGTCGAAGATCGCGCCCTCGGCGGCGACCCACTCGCCGAGCACGAACCGCTTGTACCAGAGGCCCGTGAACTCGGCCTTGATCGACAGCTTGTACTGCTCGGTCAGGCCTGGGTTGTCGTCGAGGGTGAAGTGGAACGACACCCAGCCGACGAGGTCGGTGCCGATGCGGTCGAGGAACTTGACCTTCAGCCAGTGCGCCGGCGAGTCCGGGTTGGTCGTGCCGAAGAGTTGCGCGTTCGGTGGGCTCATACGGCCCAGCAGCTGGGTGAAGAACTCCTCCGGGATGACGGTGACCTCATCCACGTACGCGAGAGCGACCGTGAGACCACGGAGCACCTTCTCCGCCTTCGCATCCGACGCGCCGAGGACGTGCACGGTGCGGCCCAGGATCTTCGCCGTCGGCGCACCCGAGTTGTAGGACACGAGGAACGCGAGCCGGCCGAACAGGGCCGGGTCCATCAGCGGGGCGAACACGTTCCGGTACGCCGAGTCACGGGTGCGGGCGACGACGACGATCGCGCCTCCACGCGCGAACACCACCGCGATGAGGAACCGCAGCAGCGACACGATCGTCTTGCCCGACCGGATCGCGCCCTCGAGGATGTTCACGCGTGCCTTCATGCCACGCAACGCGGTCTGCTGCGTCGCACCCAGGCAGGAGAGCACGGGGGCGCCGTCGAGCACGTCAACCATCCGCAGGCTCCAGCCCCAACTCCCGCGCCAGAGCACCCAGCAGCGACTCCGCCGACCCGACACCACGGTCGTCATCAGCCCGCTCGAGCTCGCGGGCCTCCTTCAGATAGTTCGCGATCGACGTCGAGATGTTCCGCTCATCGTTCGACGGCACATAGTCCAGTGTCCGCGTCGACTGCTCGCCCGGGCCCGACGGCACCAACGTCTTGAACGTCTCCGCCTCCACAGACGACAGCAGCTTCTCCACACGCCCGTACAGGCGAGAACGGATCAGCGTCCGACGTGCACGCGCATCCACCTCGACAGCAGCAGAAGCCGCCGCGGTCGCCGACCGGTCGAACGACAACCCCTCACCCTTCGCCCAACGAGAGATCGTCGACGCCGAGACGCCGAGCTCACGCGCTATGGCGTTGCACGACATGCCCTCGTCGAACAGCTTCCGCGCGCGTACACGTGCGTGAGAGTCGAACGTTGCTGGCTTCGCCATGTGCGTTCACCTCTTCGACGGGCGCCTGTCCCGCGTCTGGGGCTCTCGCCGTTGTCGGCGTCGAGTGGGATGGTGTGGGTATGGCGAAGTATGTGCTGCACTATGGCGGGCAGAGGTTCGAGACGAACGATGGTCGGGTCCTCGCGGATCTGCGTAACGACGGCGGGGAGATCGCCGAGGGGACGGTGCAGTTCCGTCTCGCTGATGACCGGTGGCTCACGATCCTGGTGTCGCCGTCTATCCCGATGGCGCTGGAGGAGTTCCCCGAGCCGGAGCCGGCTCGTGCGTCGCGGGGTTCGGTGCGTCGCATCCGGTGAGGAAGCTTCAGGCCTGGTCGGTCCATCCGTGGTCGATGAAGACTTGGGCGAAGTCGGCGGGAGTGACGGCTCCGTAGGGGCGTTGGTCTGCGAACAGGTGGATGCCGCCGGCTTGGAGTGCGAGGTCGGCGAGCTGTGAGCAGATCAGCCGGTCGGGGGATGCGACGCGTTCGCGGATGAACCGTGGGGTGTGTTGTTTCAGGAGTGAGGCGATGCCGGCGTAGACGAAGTCGATCCAGGAGTACTCGGTGCCTTCGGCGTCGAATGCCCAGTCTGCGATGGCGTCGGCTTGGTCGGGGGTGAGGTTGAACCGGGACCAGGTGATGCGGTCGCCTCGGTCGGGGTAGTAGCTGGTGGGGCGGAGGATCGCGCCTCTTGGTTCCGCGGAGACGCAGATGTCGTTCCCGATGCCGATCACAACGTGATTATGAGCCGACCTCGTGACCACCTGGACGAGGCGTGCCGCCCACCCGTGTCCGGAGATGATCGCGACCTGACCGATCATGGCGACCTCCGGGGTTACTCGCGTCCGCGGTCTACCCAGCGGGCGGTGAACACGATGCATCCGTGTGACCACTGCGGCGCCACCTGGCCATACGCGACCTGACCGGCGAGGATGCGATACGTCTCCGCCTGGTCGAGGTTGTTCTGGTCGGCCGCCTGCTCTGCCTTGTCGAGGAGGCGGGACACGCGGTCATCCATTGGACGGCTCCCTCGGTTCGTCGTGACGAGTGAGGCGGTGTTCGAGGGCGTCTGCTGCCTGCTGCAGCACCTCCGTGTCGGGCGCCTTCTGCGCGCCTCCGGGGATCTCGAACGTGAACGCTTCGGATGGGACGACTTCGCGGCCGTCGAGGCTGGCGTGTGTGACGAGCCACCCGGTGGTGCCGTCGTCCCACTCGACCGGCTGGGTCGTGGGGCCGCACACGCAGTCGTCGGAGGTGATGTCGTGCTCGATGAGGTCACCGTCTGGCACGAAGTGCACGGTGCTCATGCGGTGGGCTCCGTGACCTCTTCAGCGGCCGGGCGTTCGAGGCCTGCGACGTGGAGGGCGGCGTCGACTTCGGAGAGCCAGTGGAGGCGGTCCGAGAGGGGTGCGTCGATGAGGACGCGTGACCCGTCGACGACGTACCAGAGCAGCCACTCCACGGAGGCGCGTTCGGCTTCCTGCTTCGCGGTCTGCTTCCGTTGCCGCAGGATGTGGTCGAGGGCGCCGTCGATTGCGCGCCCGGCCTTACCCGTGAACACGCTCCCGCTCCATCATGATGCTCACCCCTTCATTCGGTGGGTGTGAAGCCGGCGGGGTTTAACCCCTAGAGGATCTCCTCGAACCGGTGTCGTTTGCCTTCGAAGCAGAGGGCCAGCATCCCCGCGGTGGCGCGTTCGCCCTGCAGGTTCGAGAACCAGGACGACCCGTTGTCGGATGCGGGGCCGACGAACACGTACCGTCCGTCTCCGGACTGGTACTTGCGGTGGGAGTGGAAGTGGCCGGCGAGGAGGACGTCGGCATCCCAGGTGGGCATGCGGCCGTGGTCCTGCTTGCCCCACCAGTCGCCGAGGCGGTCGGGGGAGTTGACCTGGTGGCCGTGGACCATGCCGACGCGGAGCGTGCCGAGGTCGACGGTCATGGATTCCATGAGCTTGTCGGGGAAGCGGAACTCGACGTTCGGGAACACGTCGAGGATGCGTTGCGTGTCCTCGAGCTGCCGGGCGACGGCGATACCGAAGTCGGCGTGCGGGTTCCCGGCGTCCTGCTTGATGCCTGTGCGCCACCGGCCGTGATTACTGGGGATGGTGGCATCGATGATGCGGTCGACCTCGGGGGCGAGCATCTTCAACGATTGGAGGTTGATGGCGAACATCTGCCGCAGCATGTGGGGCAGGTCGAGGTCGTTGGTGTCTCGTTGCGAGTTGGTGGAGCAGGCGTTCTCGATGCCGTCGCCGGTGCGTGCGAGGAGCACGGTGCGGGGGCGGTACTCACGTACGTACTCGACGAAGCCGGCGTACGACGTCAGGACGCGCTCTTCAGTCTCCGGGGTGCCGCCGTTGAAGTCCGTCTTGCCCCACTGCTCGTCGGTGGGTTGCAGGACTGCGACGTCGACGAGGTGGTCGCGTTTCGCGGGGACGAACGTGAAGCCCTCGATGAACCGCGCCGCGGCCTCCCAGTCCACGGACGCGACGGCGTCGTCGACGATGGGGCGGACGTTGTTGAGCTTGTTCCAGTACCCGCCGGCGGGGTTCGATGTGACACCGTAGTTGAACGTGACCCGGTCGGGGTCCTGGCCCTTCGACCGCAGCCATGCGCGCCACTCGTCGAGCCCCCACGGGGTGTCGGACATGCGGACAGCCTGTTTGATGGTGCCGTCCGAACTCGCCTCTTCCGAGTTGCCGCCGACATACGTTGTGGGTGCCTTCTGGCCGGGGAGCGGCTGACCTTCGCGAGCACGGCGCCGCCACTTGTTGACCGCGGACTTCGCGATGCCCCACTTCGCTGCGACCTTGTCGCCGCTGATGCCGTCGACATCGAGAACGTCGGTCACGAACTCGGGGTTGTCGAACAGCTTCGATGCGTCGGCCACGTCGCCCTCCCTACCGGGGGTGTCGGAGGTGCCGCATCACGCGGGAGACCGCGGTGAGGAGCATGAACGCTGCGGCGTACACGAGGGCGAAGCCTCGGGGGAGTCCACGAGACATGGTGGCCTCCCATGTCGGTCGCCGTCGATACGCTTCGGGCATGACTGCCAACCTCACTGCTGCGAAGTCGCAGGCGAAGATGATCGGGAACGCGCTCAACGGGAGTAGCTCGGCGCTGCAGGTGCTCGGGAACATCGGGCATGACCCGAAGCCGGAGGTGCTGCTGGCGGTGGCCGCAGCGCATGCTCAGAACTCGCTGGCTGCGCTGATCTCTGAAGTGGAGCAGCTGCGCTCGGAGGTCACCCGGCTCCGTGCCGAGGTCGACCGCCGCAAGCGGTAGACGCGCGAAAGGCCGCGCCCGAGCGGGTGCGACCTATCACGACTATTATACACACGGCGGGGGTGGGAAGTCTGTCAAGTCGTCGCTGTGTCTTCCCTGGGAACCTCGCGCATCGGGCCGTCCCATGCGCCGCCCGAGAGTTCGTGGAGGTACGCGGCGAACGCGGCAGGCTCTTCACTGGGTTGGATTCTGTTCGCCTCGCAGTACTCGTCGAACGTCACGCTTCCCTCCACTCCACATCGACGACGCCGTGCGCGGCGCATGTCGCCTGCCTACCCATCGCGAGCCCGTACGCGCCCGCCGACCGGTGCTCATCGCACACGGGTCGAGGGTCGCACGCGCAGGACAGGACCGCCACCCATTTCGCGCGGGCCGTGCATGGGGCGTCGGGGTATCCGTGCACCCATGCCGGCCATGTCAGGGAACACTGTGGACGCTTCGGCGGCCGCTCCTTCGTGAGTGCCGCGAGCTCGGCGTCGAGGTCATCCATCAGCGGACCCAACATCGTCGGTTTCAGGGCACGCGCATCCTTCGCAGGGACAGTGCCGCTCGTATCCGTTCCGCAGCGGCCCGATGCAACCCGGACCCGAGCAGCCAGCACACCGGGTCATCGCTCAGACCTCGAATCATGAGATTCTGGGTCTGGTTTCACGTCGAGCGATTCCAAGCGCCGCAGCATGTCGATGAAGTGTGCGAGGCTCACCGTGGCTTGCACCGAGTACTCGACCTCTCCTCCCGACGACAACAGTCGGACCTTTGAGTCCTTGCCTACGTTCATGCTCGCTCCTTCGATCCTGAAACGTGCGGTTCTGAGTGCGAGCAACAGCTCACGAATGAATGGATCGCTCTCCTCCATGGCGGCATCCACTACCTTCTGCGCGATCTCTTCTGGTGTCTCAGTCACGGCCGGACCCTTCTACGTGCGTTTCCGGGTCACGGTTTCGACGCGCATCCCAGCCGGCGCAGAACAGAAGGTGCTCGCTCTTGCGGATGACGGGGTCAGCGCTGACGCCGTACGCCTTCCTGTAGTCGGACCAGTCCTCGGCGCGTTGCCAGCGCTCGTCCTCGGTCAGCGGCGTGGTCGTGTCGGGTAGTGCGTCGGTCATCGTTCGTCCTCTCGTCCAGTAACTGCCGTTCTCGGGTTCATGCGGACCTCCTCAGGTACTTCGCGATCAGAGTCGCCTTGACTCGTTCGGGCCGTTCCGCGTCGGCCTGCGCTTTCCGGCCCTCCGCCTTCCGTAACGCCACGAACGTGGCCACCATGTCGTCGTACTCATCCGGTGCGTAGAAGTGGCCCGCCTCGCAGACGATGCGCTGCACGTCCCCGGGGAACGCGGGCGGGTACACGGCAAGCCGTTGGCCGCACCCGTCGAACACGCACGGTGCGGCCGCGAACCGGGGACGCTCCACCCGCGGCCAGCGGGCATTCATGCGCCACACGTCCCGGATACCCTCGTCGAACTCGTCAACGTCTTCCGGGGCGAGGGTGAGGATCTCGTCGAGCCGGTCCCGCAACCACCCGGTCATGTACCGGACCGCCTGGGACCCTTCCTCCGATGTCGTCGTGGGCGGCAGGCCGATCACGGTGCCCGACCTGCGCCGCCACGCCCGCCGTGCCACCGCCGGGGGGCGGACCTCGAGATAGTCGGCCCAGATGCTGCACCAGTACACCAGGAGGGCGTACAGCTCGTTCACGTCCCCGTGCGCGGTCTCGTTGAACGGCAGGGGCGCGTCGTCGCCGCTGTTGCTGACCCGTTCCCCGACCTGCGCGCCTCCCGGGTTCACGTGCCCGAGGATGTGGGACGCGAGCTCGGGTGCCTGGATGAGGGCTTGTTCGATGCGGCCCCAGCAGCGGGCACAGTAGGCGCCGTGCCGGGCCGGGAGGAGGTCGTCGGAGTCGGCGCGGGTGCAGCCTCGACGGCAGGGGACGTCGTAGTTCACGGTTGCTCCTTCGGATGGCAGGTGGCGCACGTAGGGTTCGCGCACCCGTACGGGGTCTTGCATTTCGCGCAACATCTCGGTTCCCTCGTGCGGGGTTGAGGGTCCGGGGCGTACCGTTCCCGGATCATGTGCCCGACTCGTTCGCGATCTCGAGCAGCACGTCGGCATGGCACGGCTGATCCAGTGGGCACCAGCAGGCGAGGTTCTTCCCCGCGAGCTCGGCGCGTACCCCTTCGACCGTGAACGAGAGCAGCCCTGCACGCAGGTAGGTGCGGAACTCCTCGACGGCCACGGCTCGGGCCTCACGCACGGTCGACTCATGGGCGAACGCGGGGCGGCGATCCGCGCGCCGGACGACCCAGCACATGCCGCCGACCTCCGCCTCGTCGCAGTGCTCGTGCGTGATCTTGAACGGATTGCCCCACTTCGACGGGCGGGCGACGACGACCGTGTTCTCCGGCTTCCGCCACCCCTTCCGACGCGACAACTGGATACGCTCGGGCATCAGTCGCCCTCCTCTCGGGTACGGATACCCAGCGGCGACCCATCGCAAATCGGCCCATCCCCAGGAAGGGCCGCACACCGACGGCACCCGTCGAACTCGGGATCGAAGTCGTGCTCAATCGCAAGCAGAGCGCCGCGAGCCATCCTTCGGTAATCGTCCCGGTGCCCCTCCGCCGCAGTCCGCCACGAATCACGCCCCCACGGCACTGTGACGGCATCGGCATCCCAGATCGCCCGTGCGACCCGCTCCACAAGCCCGACGGGATGCTCCGTCATCACACGGATATTCCAGTCGCCCTCATCACCACGTTTCGGTCGGGACAGTGGAAGCACCGTTTCTGGGACGTTCAACAGCTCATCGAACGTGAACAGTTCAGTCATGATTCCCCTCCTGAGTAGGTTCCACACGTGCACTCCCACGCACAGGTGCATGGGTCTGCCCCGCGCTGAAACTCCTCCGCCTCCTTGGTCGGTTCAGGGGTGCGGATAGCGAACGCGATGGACGAGGCCGCCTCATCCCAGCCCGTCACCCAGTCGCCCAGGTCGTGCTGGCGGGCCGCACGGGCACCGGACTCGTCATGCTCGTGACCCTCCGCGATGCGCAGGCACCGCAAACGCTCTGCCGACACCGCCTGGGCAACGCGCCGTTCGATCGCATCGAGTCCCGCCAACTCTTGGATCAGTGCGAGGGCACCGCTGTAGCTGATCGCCGTCGAGAAGGACACGGCTCGCGCTGCCTGATCGTTTACCGCTTCCTCCACGAGCGGGAGGATCGCGTCAGCGAGAGCCGCCCGGTAATCGCGCGGTGACGTGTTCTCATCTGAGGCGAGGTCGTGCTCACGGATCAGATCGACCAGCTCGCGTCGCAGGTCTTCACTCGACATCAGGGGACTCCTCCGTAAGGCGTTCGATCTTGCACTTACTGCACGACAGGACGATGTACCCCGACAACCACAACTCACGGTGCGCGCCGGAACACGGGCGGGCGACATGCTCCGGACGGTCCTTCTGCGCCCGGAAAACGATCGGGCCACTCACTCGCGGAGGCTTCACACGCTCAGGCATCAGGGGACTCCTTCCGGGCGGTACGAGCGGCTTCGAGAGCGTCACGCTCGGCTTCTGCTTCGTCGGCCCGCTTACGCTCAGCGGCGAGAGCATCCGCGAGGGCGCCGATGTAGCCCTCCAGCTCGGTCGGGCTGGCGTCACCGGACTCCGCGCTCGCGCGCGCCTCCGCGATCAGGGCGTCGATGTCGGTCACGACGCGACCTCCCACTCGGTTTCAGCGACGATGTGGGACACGACCTCCATGCCCGTCTCACCGTTCTTCCCGAACCATGCGGGCGGGGTGGCTACGAACAGCTCCGCGCAGTGGCGGTCACGCTGCGGGTAGATCACATGCATGGTGTCATCGAACGTGACCCGGACCGCCCACTTCACTTTCGCGTGCTCCGCGAGGTTCACCGGCAGGACACCATCCGCGGCCGCCTGCACACGGTCGCCCTGCAGGCGCTCGACCTCCGCAGCCAGGGTCACCGTGCGTTCCGTCGCGACCTCATGCAGGCGACGCAGCTGTTCGAGCTCGGCTTCCGCCTTGTCGGCCCGAATCACCGCCTTCGCCAACGACGCCGCGAGGCCGTCGTTGCGTTCCTGCTCGACCTGCAGCCGGGCCCAGAGCTCTTCTGAGCCGAGCACTCGCCCGGCCGTCGTCGTCTCAGAACGGGGTGTCGTCGCCATACGAACCACCTCCCGCCGGCGCGGTCGCCCACCCGTCATCCGCCTGCGGCGCCGGACGGTTCGACTGCGCGCGAGTGACCTGGGCGGTCGCGAATCGCAGGTCGGGCCCGAACGCGTCGGCCGTGACATCCCACGCCGTGCGCTTCTCGCCCTGCTTGTCCTCGTAGGACCGCTGCGTCAGCCGGCCCACAACAACAACGCGGGTGCCCTTCTCGAGCTGTGCTGCGTTCTCCGCGAGCTGCTCCCAGAGGGTGACGCGGTGGAAGTCGGTCTCCTCCTGGTCGCCACGCTTCCGGTTCACGGCGACGGTCACGTTGCCGACGGCCTTCCCGTTCGCCGTGAACCTGAGTTCGACGGGGGACGTGAGGTTCCCGATGAGGCTGATCTGGGTCATGCTGCTCTCCTTCGTTCGGTTTGGATCTGCGCTCTCAGGCGCTCGGTGTGCTCGTCGTAGTCACGACGCAGGGTTTCCGCCGGGGACGGGATGAACCGTTCCCGGGTGATGCGTGCCTTCCTGCCGCGGGCGCGGCGCATGAAGTCGTCGAACTCCCGGTCGTAGTGAGTGATCGCGGTCATGCGGCCTCCTTGATCGAGCACTCCGCGCAGTAGCCGCCGACGAACCGGTGACGGCACTCGCCCTTCCTGGGCGGGCGGGCTGACGGCTTCGCCTTCTGTGCGGCGTCCCACGCCTTCCGGGCGCGGCGGGCATCACCGCACGGGCCGCACTTCTGGGTGGTGCCGGTCGGGTGTTTGGGGCAGAACTCCGAGGGGGGTGTCGCGCCTCGCGCGTCCCCCTCCCTGTTCCCTTCCCTTCCCTTCCCCTCCTGCGACGAGTCCTCGCGAGACGCTCGCGAGGACTCGCGAGCGTCGTCGGAACCTGCTGGCGCGGGGATCGAGGACTTCGACGGGCGATCCACCTTCTGGTGCTCTGCCCACTTCGCGAAGACGTAGTAGCCACGGCCCTCGACCTCGTAGGAGACGATCTGCCCACCCTCGTTCATGTGCGTCAGATGGTCGTGTACATCGTCAGCGGTCACGTCGTCATCGAGCGGCCACACGGCTGCCTTGATCAGCGCCGGGTTCGCCTTAAACCGGCCGTAGTCGTCGGCGTAGTTGAACAGGCCGAGCATCGTCAGGCGGGCGAGCTTGGGAAGCCGGGCGACGTCCTCCGACTCCCAGAACTCGGGCTTCACGGTGCGGATGCGTCGGGCCATCAGCCGGCCCTCCGATGCGTAGCCGTCCAGGCGTCGTTCGCGGCCTTGATCGCGCCTCGGCACACCTCACACCAGCAGCCCCAGTTGCGTCCCGTGCTGAGCCCGTGGCGGGCGATGGGAGCGATTCCCCCGTTCGCCTCGGTGAGGGCACGGCGTCGAACATTGCCGGTCTGCTGAGCCTTGGTGTTTGCAGCCCGGCAAACGTCGCAGCGGCATCCGCGCTTCTTGTATGCGCTCTCACCATGCTCGACGACTTTGGGTTTCCACTGCGTCGCGAGCCCCTCAGCCTTGCGCCAGCGCAGGACCGTGAGGGGAGCGACACCGTAGTGCCGCACGATGCGGCTGTCGCTCAGCCCCGCCGCGACGAACAGGGGGAGCAGTTCGTGCTTCACCGCCATCACGCCACCGCCCCGTGGATGCCGTACAGCGCGAGGATCTCTTGAGCCTCCGCCGCGACGAGCTGGTGCTTCGTGCCGTCGGAGTTCAGTCGCCACGACGTGCCGTCGGGGAACCGGAGCGGGATGATGCGGGCAAGCTCGAGCGTGGCCTCGTTCGTGGCTCGCTTCACGAGCCGCACGCCACGGTGGATGAGCTTCTCCCGGTCGGGACCGGTGGCGTCTTCCTTCCACACGTTGCACAGCTGGCATGCGGCGATCAGGTTCGCGGGGTCGTCGAGGATCGGGGACCCGCCAGCACCCCGGCCGGCACGGTGGTCAGCGCATGTGGCGTGCACGGTGCAGAACGGGCCACGGATGACGCACATGCGGTGGTCGCGGTCGAGGACCCGGTTGATGATCTTCGTCGACGTCATGCCGCCTGCTCCCTCTTCCGGCGGCCTGTGGTGGACCGCTTCGGGAGCCCGAGACGTTCCCGCACCGACCCGACGGAAGACGGGGAGAGGCCGAGCGCACCAGCGATGCGGTTGTCCGTCCAGAGTTGCCCGTTCAGGACTGCGATCGCGGCATCCCTCAACTCGCGGTCGTGGCGGCCAGCGGCTGCGGTGACGCCGCGCACCGAGTTTGTGACCCCGAGGGCGATGAGCTTGGGGACCTGCGTGTCACACCGCTCCGCCTGCGGCACGAGGGCCCGGTACACGTCGTTGGGGAGTTCGATTCCGACGTGGACGCTCATGCTGCTCGCCTCCTCGTCGTCTTCTTCTTCC
Organism: Agromyces sp. G08B096; assembly: GCF_040267705.1. Taxonomy (NCBI): domain Bacteria; kingdom Bacillati; phylum Actinomycetota; class Actinomycetes; order Micrococcales; family Microbacteriaceae; genus Agromyces; species Agromyces sp. G08B096. The sequence goes on along the minus strand of NZ_CP158374.1, from coordinate 2,347,853 downwards.
GGGTTGCGTCGAGCGCGTCGAGGGCCATGTCGGCGAAGTGCTCGATCAGGCGGGGCCGGGTCTCACCGCACGCGCAGCGTTCGCCGTAGCAGTCGACACCGGCGACGTGGTGCGCGTGGTCGAAGGTCGGCGTACCCTGGGCAGCCGATGAAGTACTGGCGGACTTCTCCTGCATGACCGTCTTGGAAATCTGGAGCGTCACCTTTACGCTCCGCGCGGTGGAGACCGCCGACACCATTGAGACCCTGCTCACGCTCGCGACCTTCGTGCTTGCCTGCATCGAGCTCATGCCGCAACCGCCTGCCGGACGTCGCCGAGCCGCTCCCAGGCGACTTCGATCGCGAGGGCGGCTTGCTGGGGTACGACACCGTTGCCGAGCATGCGGAGCATCTGGTTGCGACTGATGCCCGCAACATCGGTGACCCAGCCTGCAGGGAGGCCCATCATCCACTCGACGAACTCGGGTGCGAGCCGCTGTGATCCGCCGCGGCCGTCCGGGTTCGTCGGGGACGGGGCTACTCGTCCGAGAACTCGTTCCCACCGTCGGATGGCGGGTTCGTAAGCTCCCCAACGAGTTCCTTCGCCACTCCACTCAGGAGTAACTCGTCGGATCTCGCTCCGCTCCGTCGCACGTGACCGCCCAGCCCCTCCGACGAGGTCGGCGTCGGAAGCAGACGCGCTTCCGCGCCGAGATTCCGGGCGTGCCCGTTCCCTGTGGTCGGCTCTGTCGTCGGTGTCGGGAGCAGCTTCCACAACGTGGTCAGCAGGTCGTCCCCGCCCGAGCCTGGTCGGTTCGATCGGGCGTAGTCGGGCCCGGAGGCCGACAGCTTCGCTTCGGGCGTCGGGAGCAATCGCATGGCGTCCGTCAGCGAAGTCCCCGAGTGCATCCGCCCGGTCGTGGTCGTGTGGCGTGCTGACGAGGCGGAATCCGTCACCACTGGTGTCGGAAGGACGACGGTGCGCGACGACGAATACGCGGAACCGTCCGTGCGGGGCACCTGCGTCGGACGCGCGAAGGCCGACCCACTCCGTGTCGAACCCGAGGTCGGAAAGGTCTCCGAGTACACGTCCGAGTGCTCGGAGAGCAGGTCGATCCGGGGCGACTCCCAGCAGTCCCTGCTCGTGCTCCACGTCGCTATCGGCTCGCGCACTGTACGCACCTCTCACGTTCTCCCAGACCACGACCGACGGTCGGGTGGCGGCGATGCACTCCCGCATCTGCACCCACAGGTTCGAGCGGGTGCCCTCCGTCATGCCCCGACGTCGGCCAGCGGCCGACAGGTCCTGGCACGGTGTGCCGCCGGTCACGATGTCCACCGGCTCGACCTGCGACCAGTCGACCCGGGTCATGTCCCCGAGGTTCGGCACGCCCGGCCAGTGATGCTCGAGCACACGCGACGGGGCGTCCTCGAACTCCGCGAACCACTCGGTACGTGCGGCGAAGAACTCCTCGACGGCCAGGTCGAGTCCGCCGTAGCCGGAGCACAGGGAGCCGATCGTGAGCGCGCTCATGCGGTCACCGTCCGGACCTCGAGGATCTTGTCGAACGGGTAACGGTCGGTCCACGAGTACGCGGTCTCGACGGAGACCGTCGTCTTGTTCACGCGTGCGACCTTGTGCCAGCCGTACGGGGTGCGGACATGCGTCGCTCCGAGGATGTCGTCGCGGGTAAGCCGCACCCGGGCGGCCTCCACCGCGGCCGCGACCTCCCGGGCGGCACGGTGCTCGGCGTCCCGCTCAGCCTGCACCGCGGCCACGGCCTCGTCGACTCGCCGCTCGGTCGCGGCGGCGCGGGCACGGTACGCCGCCCGGGTGTCGCGCTTCATGCTGCAGCCTTCTCTCGTGCGTATCGGGCGCGTTCGTCACGGCCGAGGCCGCCCCAGATGCCGTAGCGTTCGTGGTGCTCGATCGCGTAGTCGAGGCACTGCTGACGGACCGGGCAGGTGGCGCAGATCGCTTTCGCTTGCGCACCACCGTCACCGCCGGCTTCGGGGAACCACGGGTCGCTGGAGATCTGGGCGCACGTGGCGAGTTCCTTCCACCGTTCCGGGTCCTCACCTCGGGACGACGGCGGGGGAGTGATGCGGGGCAGGGGGATGCTCATCGGGAGCCTCCGGAGTTGTAGAGCGTCGCGATGACGCGGTTGATGTTCTGCATGCCGAAGAGCCGCGCCTGCAGCGCCTTCTGGAGTTCCTCGGCGGCGTGGAGGATTGTCTTCGCGTCGTCGAACTTCCGCTTCAGCTCGAGGGTCGACAGGTCCGCCTCCTTGCGGGCCATGGCGACGGTGCTCTGCCCGGACTGGAGCATCGCCCGGGCATGGCCCTCGATGAACTCGCGCTCCGCGGTATACCGGTCGGCCCACATCTGCTTGATCGCGGGCACCGACGCTTCGAGGCGCTTCCCGATCTCCACGATCAGGTACTCCAGCTCGACGGGGTTCATCGGCTCGTAGTCGACGAGCTCACCGGTTTCGAGGTTTGCGAGCTCGGTCACGACAGACGCTCCTGCCCGAGGACGCTGATCTTGTCGAGGGTGTCCTTGTCGGCGCCGGCCTTGCGGGCCTCCTGCCAGATCGCGCGGATCTCTCCGATCGTCTCCGCGGCTTCGGCTTCGATGAGCCACTCGCGCGCTTCACCGTCGTCGACGGCGGCGGAGAGGTCGGACTTCGACCACAGTTCGAGGCCGGCCCCGAATCGCATCCCTGCGTTGCGGAGCGCGTCGCCGATGGCTTCCTTCACCGCGTTCGGGCCGGTCTTGCCCTGGGAGTCGCCGTAGCCGAGTCGGGTGACGCCGCCGACGGTGAGCCTGATCCAGAGGCCGCCGTTCCGGTCGAACGTGGGTAGGCCCTGCTCGTCGAACGAGACGGGCTCCCACGACCACTCGGGGTCCGCTTCGAGGAGGCGGTTCGTGAGGTCGGCGTGACCCCAGTAGGCGATGTGGAACGACTTCACGTGGTAACCGCCGCAGTAGATGCCGTCGGCGGAGACGTTCTTCCCGTTCTGCTCCTTGCAGCCGAGCTTGTTCTTGTCGTCGCGGTTGGCGGCCTTCGTGAGGTAGTGGATCTGGTCGGACGGGACGGGTTCGCGCATCTTCGCGAGCGCGTCGATGGTGTCGGTCATGCTGCACCTCGCAGGGTGATCGTGAGGCGACCCTTCGTCGGGGTAGACCTCAGGTACTTCTCGAACGTGTCGGGGTCGGCTTCCTTGAGCGCGGTCTGGTCGAATCGCTTGGAGAAGCCGTCCTTCGAGCGGGTGAGGTTCGCCAGCGAGCCCTCGAACCGGCGAGGCTTGCCGTCGAGATGGTCCTCGATGCGCGCCTTCGCTGCGTCGGCGCGTGCTTTCGCGGCGTCGGCGATCTCCGCGAGGGTCGCGTACTCCGTGAGAAGCGCGTCGAGCTCCGCCGCGTCCTCGTCGGCGGCTACCGCGAGGGTGAAGAACTCGTCGGCGACTTCTTCAAGCTCCGCGACTCGTTTCGCGTCCCACTCGATGAGGAAGTCCTTCGGGAACGGGTAGAGGGGGATGCCGTTGTCGTGCGGCTCGAACACGAGCCGGGCCCGCCGACGGCCGGTGACGCGCATCTGCCATAGCGCCTGGTCGATGTAACGCCCGGGAGCGTCGGAGAGAACGGCCCAGTCGTGCACGGTCGTCTTGTACTCGCCGACCTCGTCCGGTCCGATGCCGTCGGGGGTGGCAGCGAACTCGGGCCGGTCGGAGGCTGCGACGAGCGCCTTGGATGGGCGGATGCCGAACGCCGACTGCGCGTAGGCGGCGATGAATGGTTCACGCTCGTTGCCGTGCTGCATCGCGGCGTTACGGAAGTCTCGGCCACGGCCGGCCTTCTCGGCCCGGATAGCGGCCCAGACCCCGGCTCCGCCGCGCGCGAGTCGGGCGACGTCGGTCGCGGTGACGACGGGGCGCCGCGCTTCGAGCCACCCGTCGCGGTCCTCGCCGGAGTGGAGGATGATGAACGGCTCGCTCACAGGTCGTCCCTCCCTGCGTCGGCGAGGTCGATGACCTGCTCGTAGTAGTCGTCCGGGTTGATGACCTGCTCGGCGTAGTCGTCCGGGTAGATGAGGTCGTCCCACCCGGTGATGCTCTGGTAGGTCATGCGTCTGCCCTCAGTTCGGTGATGGTGAACTCGAAGCGGGGTTCGCAGCCCTTCTCGTACCGGATCTCCGGCATGTGCTTGACCATGTAGGCGCGGGTATCGTCGGGGACGACTTCCGCGTCGACGAGGCCGTCGCACAGCGGCTTCAGGGTGGCGACGATGTTCTCGTCGTCCCGGCGCCGGCGGGTGTTCACGAACCAGACGAGGCGGACCTCGCACCGGTCGAGCTCGGGGATGTGGCGGGCCTTCGCGTGCATCAGGTGCCGCAGGTCGGCGATGATCCTCGCTTCCGCCATCTTGTGGAGGCGCTGGTTCATCGACAGGGGTGCTTTCGCCCACGGGAACACGAACGTCGTCGTGAAGGGGCCCGGCTGGTCCTGCACCTGCTCGGCTTCGGCGTACCCGTTTCCGTCCCAGTTCACGAGCGGGCCTCCTCACGAGAGACCGACGTCGGGCAGTCGTCTGCGCGGCAGTGCCCCCAACGGAAGCCCGCCCAATGACCGTTACCGTCCGGGCAAATGCCGAGCTGGTCACGCCACCACGAGAGGGTGTGCGATTCGTCTGGGTTACGCAGCTCGTCAACCCATGACTCGATGACGTTCCGCTCACTGCGCCCGTCGAAGTCGGACCAGTCACCGCGGATCGCCTCCGCGTACTCCAGCATCGCTTGCTGGAGCGCCTCAACCGGGGTCACCATGCCGGCCCTCCCTTGAACGGCGCGAACATGTCGCGGATGAACGGCATCGGGTTGAAGACGTCTTCACGGGTGGCCCGGGTGATCGCTTCGAGAACGAGGTCGACGAGCGGGGCGTCCACGATGACCGCGCCGACCGTGTCCGGGTCTTCCGCGAGGGGGCCGGTGAACGTGAACCCGTGGCCGTCGATCACGGCATGCGATGCACGCTCCAGCAGCACCGCGAGGTACTCGCCCTCGGGGAGGGTGATGATCGTGTCGTCCTGGCGGAGCTCCACGGTGATGTCGGTCGGGCAGACGGACAGCAGGTGCGTGGTGACCTGCGTCGGCCCGTTTGGATTGGTTTCGGCGACCCGGTACGTGATGGTGGTCGTGCGACCCTCCACCACGGGTTCGTCGATGTCGTAGAAGGTCATGCGGTCACGACCTTCCCGCCATGGAGCCGGTACCACGTATCGGCCTTGATCTTCTTGCCGTCGACGAGGACCCCAGCCGCGCCCACGATGTTCCACTCGGCGTCGCGTTCGACGAGGAGCAGGGCGGTGCCGACGATGCCGCGGGCTCGACCGTCGTAGCCTGTCGCGGTAGCGACTGACTTGTCCCCGGAGGCGGTCGCCGCGCCGTAGTCCCCGGAGGCGGTCGCCGCGCCGGAGTACCCGGAGGCGGTCGCCGCGCCGGAGTACCCGGAGGCGGTCGCCGCGCCGTTCGCAACCTCCGCCTTCACGGCGGTGTTCATTCGCTTCGACGTAGCACCTTCGACGGGCTTCGCGTTCTTGAACACGAAGTCGACCTGCGCCTTGATCAGGCCAGTGGGGTCGAGCTTCGCGCCGATTGTGATTTTCCGGGCGGCGACCTTCGAGTCGTCCGTGTCGGTGTCGACGTCTTCGAGTTCGACCTGGTGGTACACCGACTTCGCCGGCGGGTAGTACTTGAGGACGTCGAGCGGCATCGTCACGGCGTGGAAGCCGGACTGGCATGCTTTCACCGGTCCTTCGTGCTCGTACGTCTCGCCTTCCTTGAACTGGAAGCCGCGGCACGTGAGGTCCGGGTTGAAGCCCTTGAAAGCAAGGATGGTCATGAGGTGAAGTCCTTACGGGTGGCGCCCTGCACGAGCAGGACGACGAGTACGGGGCCGGCGAGGAGGACCCCGGCGGCGATGAGGATGGGTGCGCGGCCGAGGACCCCCCAGAAGACGAGGGCGGCTGCGACGAGCAGGAGCGTGGCGGCGACGTTGGTCGAACCGGTCTCCGCGCGCTCCGGGGTGAACGGGGAGACGATGACCTCATCGAGAGGGAACGTCGCCGTGTAGTAGTCCTCCGGGTCGAGGTCGGCCCAGTCGGGGGTGTTCGCGATCACGATGACCGCTTCACTGTGGAAGACGACCCAGCCGTCGAGGGAGTCGGTGTCGGTGTCGTCGTTGCGGCGGATGAACTGGTGCACGACGACGCGGGTGCCGCGCTCGAAACGGGCGGTCACGGTCTCGGCCATCACGCCACCTCCGGGGTGCGGAACAGCTGACGGCGGATGGCACGGAGGGAGCCTTCCTCGACCCCATCCCGGACGTGACGCCCCGACGATTCCAGGCGCTCGGGAAGGGAACCCTCACGGGCGTCCGCCTCCAGGTACGTCTCCTCCATCAGCGAGACGGCCGACAGGGGCCCGACGTGGCGGCCCATCTCAGGCCACCTCCTTCACGGCCCACACCGCGGACGGGCGACCGAACCGAGTCGGACGCCGGACACCGGTGTCGTAGATCACACCCCGGTCATGCAGATCCGACGTGCGACGGGCGATGTTGTGCAGATCCGTGAGGAACGGCCACCCGTTCACCAGACGAAGCCGGCAGTACGCCGCCGTCAGCTCCGTGACCGTGCGAGGTTCCTCCTCGAGGAGCGCGACGATCGCGTCACGGACGGCATCCATGTCCGACGCGGACGCCGCCGCGGTCGCGGACGTGTCCGGGTCATGCCGGTGGTGCAGGTGCTTCACCGCCTCAGAGGTGGTAGCGTTGAGAGTGTTCAAGGGAGTTCTCTCCTTTCGGATTCGCCCCGTTGCCGCGGGGCGTTTTCGTTGAGGTCAGGCGGCGCGCTGCTGCGCCATGGCCTCCGCTTCCCGGTCTTCCCGGTCGAGGCGCTCATCGATCTGAATGAGTACGAGGGCCGCGGCACGCAGGCACTCCTGCTTCGTGGGCATGCTCACGCTGCCTTCCTGCCGCGCGTCGGCTGAGCCGGCGTCACGGCGAAGTGGGAGACGGGCAGCGCGAGAGCTTCAGCGATCGCGACGACGGTCGCGAACGTGAGGTTCTCGGGCCGCTTCGTGAGGTGCACCCAGAGCGTCGAGTACGGGATTCCGGTCTTGCGGGACAGCCACGTGATGTTGCGTTCCTGCTCGCGCAGGGCCTGCCGAACCTTCTCGGCGACGCCTGCGCTGGCTTCCGTGGTGACCATGCGGTAACCATACGCCCATGGTGACCGTATGGCAACCACTTGGTGACCGAATCAGCGAATCCGGTTCAACAGTGCAGACGAGGAGCCGGTCTACGGGATAACCCTGAAATCGTCATCCCGGTTAGCAACTTCATAGAAATGGGCGATATGGTGACCATATGGCCAATGGCACAACCAAGGTCTGGATGGACCAGCTCAGCGACGACATCCAGGCCAGCGAATGGGGCTCGGTTCGCAGCTTCGCGTCCCGCGGACTCGAGATGAACTACCACGTCTTCCGTCGCTACCTCGTCGGCGAACGTGAGATCCCGTTCTGGTTGCTGATGGACGCGATCGCGAAGCTCGGGTTCTCGTTCAGCGAGTATGAGCAGCGAGTGCAGGCTCGGGCTGAGGCTGAGGCGTCGGAGGAGTAGCCGCCGCCCGCATCGCGAGCCACTGCGCAAGCGAAGGGCATACTCGCCCAACCCGCTTGTCCGGGCACATCTTCTCGCACGGCGCCCCCGCGCCGCACACACGCACCTCGCTGAATCGCGACGTGACGCTGCCGTCCTGCTTCACCATGACCCCCGACCTCTGTGTCACCGTACGGTAAACGCTGCCCCAGACATCGCCAAACGTCCTGGTGGGGTTTCCCACCGCCAGATCGGCGGTTAAATAGGGGAACCCGCACCAACCCGCACCACGACACACCGAGACTGGCCCCCGTTTTGGGGGTCGGGGCGGTGCGTCAGCGCACCACCCGAAAGCCCATGTCGAAACACCGCCCACCCTACGAGCAGCGCAGGCTCGAATGGCTCCGCCGGATCACCGGCCAGACCACCATCCGAGGGATTGCCCGATCCCTCGGACGGGACCACACGACCGTCGGGCGGTGGGTCAAGGAAGGCTTCACCCTCGACGCCGTCGTCCGAATCTCCCTCGAACGAGACGCCGACCCCTACCAAGCGCTTGACGAGATCGGGTGGCTCGAAGAGCACGACTCCGACGGCATGCCCGCGCTGCAACGCGTCCCCACAGAACGCCTCACCGCGGAGCTCCACCGCCGCGCCGTCGCCCGCCAGTTCTAGGGGCTGGCACTGAGCATCCACGTCGAGGGTTGACTATATGGCAACCAGTGAGCGAGAGTGGTCGCCGTGAGCAACCGGGGGAGAGGCGCACTGCAAGCAGCGCCAGAACGGCCGACACGAGCCGTTCTCTACCTGCGCCAGTCCACCTACCGTGAAGAGTCCGTCAGCCTCGAACTACAAGAGGCCGCGGCACGGCAGTACTGCGAACGGCAGGGCTACGACGTCGTCGCGGTCGAGGCAGACCCGGGCGTCTCGGGACGCACGTTCAAACGGCCGGCCGTGCTGCGCACCATGGGCATGGTAGAGACCGGCGCCGCCGACGTCATCGTCCTGTGGAAGTGGTCGCGACTCTCGCGCGCACGACTCGACTGGGCGATCGCCGTCGACAAGGTCGAGTCACAGGGCGGCCGCATCGAGAGCGCCACCGAACCTGCCGACATGTCAACCTCCGCGGGACGCCTCGCGCGCGGCATCCTCGCCGAGTTCAACGCGTTCGAGTCGGAGCGCATCGGGGAGGAATGGCAACGCGCGATCCGGTCCCGGCAAGCGCGCGGCGTCCCCGGCACCGGCGGGGAGCGGTTCGGCTACACCCGTGCCGCGAAGGACGAGTACCAGCCCGACGCCGAGACGGGCCCGCTTCTCACGCAGATGTACGACCGAGCCGTCGCGGGGGAGTCGATCACAAGTCTCGCCCGATGGCTCAACCGGCAGGGTGCGACCACCACCGCGGGCGGCCAATGGGATCAGCGCCGTGTCCGACGCGTCCTCGACTCCGGGTTCGGCGCGGGGAAGGTCGTCGCCCGCTCGAACGGGCACACCGACTACCTCCCCGGCATCCACCCCGCCGTCGTCGGTGAGGACGTGTGGCAGGCGTACCTCGAGCAGCGGAGACTTGCACCGCACACGCCGCAGCAGAACGCCGCACGCTACCCCCTCACTGGCATCCTCATCTGTGGCGACTGCGGCTCCGGCATGTCAGCGACGACCCGCTCCACAGGGGACGGGCGCCGGCAGACGCTCTACGCCTGCAACCGGTACCAGCGGTTCCGGTCAGGTGGGCGCTTCGTCACGACCATGCGGGAACGGGTCGAAGGCTGGGTGCGGGGCGAGGTGGAGAAGCTCGCCGCAGAGCTCGAGGACACTCGCGCCGCCGAGGCGCGCATGCGCCGCCCCGCGCCAGTGAACGACGCCGACGCGATCGCCCGCCAGGTCGCCGCCGAGGAAGCGAAGCTCACGCGGCTCACGATCGGATGGTCTGAGGGCACCGTCCCAGACGAGGCCTACAAGCTCGCGAGCGCGCGCATCCAAGCACGCCGCGACAGCCTCCTCGCGCGTCAAGCCGAACGTCGACGGACCGATGCGGACGACGCTGCGACCGTCCTCGTGGTGCGCAGCCTCGCCGAGCGATGGGACCGCGCCACGCCAGCCGAACTCCGGGCACTCCTCGCGAAGCTGATACGGACGGTGACCGTGCATCCTCCGGTCGGGGCGACCCGCGCGGGCGCAACGTACTCGATCGTGTGGGGTTGGGAGTAGCGCTGCAAACGCGCACCTCATCGGACGATCTCGCCTCCCGAATGGACCACGAGCAGCAGGCGGAGGAACGGGCGCTCGCGCTCGAGGAGGAGCGGCTGCGGCTCAGCCGGCTGACGCTGCGAGACCGCCTTCAGGCCATCGCGCGCGCGGACGACGGCGTCCGCGCCATCCGGGTGCAGCTGCGCGGCGGACTCGCGATCGGCGTGCGCCCGATGAGCTTCGGTCGCGACTGGCTGAGCGGCGAATTGACCGGCTGGCCCGCTGCCGGTCGTTGCGTGCTCCCGCTCGACGCCGTGGTCGCCGTCGTGCCCGACCGCGACCAGCTGTCCGCGAGCCTCCAGCCGGGGCCCGAGACATCCGCCGCCCTCGCCGACCGGATCTCGCTGCCGTTCGCCCTCCGCGACCTCAGCCGGCGACGGACCCCGCTCACCCTCGTCACCGACGACGGCCAGCTACACGGCACGCTCGATCGGGTGGCGCGCGACCACGTCGACCTGGCCTTGCACGAGCCCGGCACTCCGAGGCGCGAGCACGAAGTGCAGGGCTACCGGATCATCGCCTTGGAGCGGCTGCGCTTGGTGGCGTTCGGCTGAGGGCAGCTCAGTCGACCGGGCGGAGCGGTGAGACCACGCCTGCGCCCGAGAGATCGAGGACGGCCGAGAACTCGCCTTCCTGCCAGGCGGCGTGCCTGCGGGTGTCTTCGTAGCGGTCCTGGATCCAGAGCTCGAGCTGCGTGCGCTCCACCCGCCACGGGCCGTGATCGCCGACCCGGATGGCCGGCAGTTCGCCGGAGCGGATGAGACCGTCGACGGTCGCGACGTCGACCGACAACAGCTCGGCCGCGTCGGCGACGGAGAGGAAGCGGCCGATCTCGCCCGAACCGGGATTGGTCATGCCTCGATTATCGGGCCCCCGCCGGAGCGATGCCGCCCGTGTGGATAACTTCCCGGCAACCTCTCGGACACGGGCGACGATGGTCGACGGCGCCGTCGGCGCGACGAAGGGAGCAGCATGGCACGTCAGGATCGCGGCGAGCGCGGGTCGGTCCGCATCGATCCACGACTGCTCATCGGCGTGGTGCTGGTGGCGGGGTCCACGGCGGGCGTCTGGGCCCTCGTGACGGGCTTCGACACGACCACGGAGGTGTATGCGGTCCGCGACACCGTCGCGACCGGCACGCGCCTCGACACCGACGATCTCGTGGTGGAGTCGGTGCGCCTCGGCGGCTCCGCGGAGCGGTACGTCGTCGCCGGGGAACTGCCCGAGTCGGGGCTGGTCGCCACCCGCACCATCGGCGCCGGCGAGCTGGTGCCGGCCGCCGCGGTCGCCGAGCGCGACGACTCGGCGCTCGCGACGGTCGTCGTGCCGAGCCGCGGCCCGCTGCCGAGCGGGCTCGGGCCGGGGTCCCGGGTGGATGTCTGGTCGGCCCGCCTGGTCGAGCACGGCGCGTATGAGCCGCCGGCGGTGCTGGTGGCCGGCGCAGAGGTATCCGGGGTCGTCGAGCCCGAGGGCATGGTCTCCGGCGACGGGGTCTCCGTGGAGCTGCTGGTGCCGCGTGAGAAGGTGGCCGCGGTCCTGCAGGCGCTCGCCTCAGGCGACGCGATCGACCTGGTCGGCGCTCGAACCGGGGCGGTCGACTGATGGCACGACTCGTGCTCGGCCTCGACGCGGCCACCGAGGATCGCCTCATCGCGGACGCGCTCGAGGCCGGCCACCAGGTGCTCGCCCGGCTCGTCGGCTGGCGCGACATCGTCGACGGACTCGACGAGCTCGCTCCCGAGGTCGTGCTCGTCGGCGCCGGGCGCGGCACGCTCAGCCCCGAACTGCTCGACGCGTGCGACGTGCGGGGCATCCGGCTGGTCGCCCTCGCCGCAGACGACCGGGAGCGGGCGCTCGCCGCGCAGGTGGGCCTGCACGAGGTGCTCGACGGCGAGGCGACGTGGCCGGAGGTGGAGCGGCTCGTCGCCGGCGGCGTGCCGCTGCCGTCTCGCGCGCTCGAGCCGGTGGTCGAGGCCGGGCACCGGGTCTCCGTCGTGGCGGTGTGGGGTCCGGCCGGTGCCCCCGGTCGCACCCTGTTCGCCGTGAATCTCGCGGCCGAGCTCGCGGCGGCCGGGCACCGGGTGGTGCTCGTCGACGCCGACCCCTACGGGGGCGCGGTCGCGGCCACGCTCGGGCTCCTCGACGAAGCGCCGGGCTTCGCCGCCGCCTGCCGGCTCGCGGGCTCCGGATCCCTCGATCGTGCGGAGTTCGAGCGCGTCGCGCAGCGCTACACCGCGCCGCGGGCGTCCTTCGATGTGCTCACCGGCCTCGTCGGCCCGAGTCGCTGGCCCGAACTCTCGTCCGAGCGTGTCTCGGCGGCACTCGCCGCGTTGAGGGGGCTCACCGAGTACGTGATCGTCGATACCGGTTTCAGCCTCGAGCGCGACGAGGAATTGACGAGCGACCAGTTCGCCCCCAGGAGGAATGCCGCGACGTTCGCGGCGCTGGAAGCATCCGATCGGGTGGTGGCGATCGGGTTGGCCGATCCAGTCGGCCTGTCGCGGCTGCTCCGCGGCCACGCCGAGCTGGTCGACCACGTCGACCCCGAGCGCATCGACGTCGTCGTCAACCGGGTCCGGAGCAGCGCGCTCGGGATCGACGCGCACGGCCAGATCCGTCAGACGATGCGACGCTTCGGCGGGCTCGACGGACTCACCCTGCTCCCGCATGACGGCCGCGCGACGGATGCCGCCATCCTGTCGGCGAAGACGCTGCGCGATGTCGCGCCGCGTTCGCCGCTCCGTGCCGCCATCCGCGACTACGCGCTCACGCGCGTCGCGCCCATCGCCGAGCCGGCGCGGGCCCGTCGCCCGGCGCGGGGCTTCCGCCTGCAGCGGGCTGCCGCCTCCTGATCCCCCCGGCGGCCGGAGGCCCCGTCATGGCCCGGGCCCGGCACTACGCTGGAGATCGTGTCGACCCTCAGTGAACTCGTCCTCGCCCAGGGCCGCAGCAGTCAGGCCGATGTCGACTGGCTGCACATGCTCGTCGGCGATCTGCAGCTGCTCGCCGATCTCGCCTTCGCCGACATCGTGCTCTGGGTGCCGTCGGCCGAGGAGGACTTCGTGGCCGTCGCGCACGCGCGACCGTCGAGTGCGGCGACGCTGTTCTACCGCGACTTCGTCGGCCAGTCGATCAAGCCGCAGTGGCGCGACCTCGTCGCGGAGGCGTTCGAGACGGCCCGCATCGTCGACTCCTCGTCACCTGACTGGTACGAGGAGATGCCCACCCGGATGCGCGCGGTGCCCGTCATGCGGCGCCTCACCGCGACGGGCACGGAGCTCGCCACGGCCCCGGTCGCGGTCATCACGCGGCACACCAACCTCAGCGCCACCCGCACGCCGAGCCGTCAGGAGCTCACGTTCAACGACTGCGCGAGCGAACTGTTCCAGATGATCGCCTCGGGCGACTTCCCCGACCTCGGCGCACCGACCGGCCCCCGTCGCGGGGCCCCGCGCGCGAACGACGGCCTCATCCGGCTCGACATGGACGGCGTGACCACGTTCGCGAGCCCGAACGCCCTGTCGGCGTTCAACCGCATGGGCTTCGACGACGAGCTCGAGGGGCAGTCGCTCGCCGAGGTGACCACGCGGCTGCTCGCCGGAAAGCTCGTGGTCGACGAGTCGCTGCCGCTCGTCGTGACGGGGCGTGCGCCGTGGCGCACCGAGGTCGAGTCGCGGGGCGTCACGGTCTCGCTCCGGGCCATTCCCATCCGGCACCACGGGGAGCGCATCGGCGCGATCGTGCTGATCCGCGACGTCACCGAGCTCCGCCACCAGGAGCAGGAGCTCATCACCAAGGACGCGACGATCCGCGAGATCCACCACCGGGTGAAGAACAACCTGCAGACCGTGGCATCCCTGTTGCGCATCCAGGCTCGCCGCACCCATTCCGACGAGGCGAGGGAGGCGCTCACCCAGGCCATGCGACGGGTGGGCGCGATCGCGGTCGTCCACGACACGCTCTCCACCGGTGTCGCACAGAACGTCGACTTCGACGAGGTGTTCGACCGGGCGCTGCTACTCGTGGCAGAGGTGGCGGCGGCGCACAACACCACCGCGCACCCCAAGAAGACCGGCACGTTCGGGGTGCTGCCGAGCGAGTACGCCACGCCGCTCGCCCTCGCGCTCACCGAGCTCGTGACGAACGCCGTCGAGCACGGCCTCGCCGGTCAGGAGGGCGACGTCGAGGTGCACGCGTCGCGGTCGGACACGACGCTGACGGTGCAGGTGCGCGACACGGGGTCCGGCCTGCCCGAGGGCAAGGTCGGCGAGGGGCTCGGCACGCAGATCGTGCGCACGCTCATCCAGGGCGAGCTCGGCGGGACGATCGACTGGCACACGCTCGTCGGCCGCGGCACGGAGGTCACGATCGAGGTGCCGCTGCGCTGGATCGCCGAGGGCTGACCCGGTCCGCGGGTTCGGCCCGCGGGTGGCTGCGTGCCATCGCGGCCCGACCGGGAGGAAGGAACGGCGCCGGACACGGAACGACGGATGCCCCGTCGGGACATCCGTCGATCGGAGAGGTCAGCTGGCGCGGCGCGCGCGAGCGGCGCGGCGCTTCAGCGCACGACGCTCGTCTTCGCTGAGGCCGCCCCAGACGCCCGAGTCCTGGCCGGTCTCGAGGGCGTACTGCAGGCAGATCTCCGTGACGGTGCAGCGCGCGCAGACCGCCTTGGCCTTCTCGATCTGGTCGACGGCCGGACCGGTGTTGCCGACCGGGAAGAACAGTTCGGGGTCGGCCGTGAGGCAGGCGGCTTTGTCGCGCCAATCCATGGAGATGCTCCTTGCTTACTCAGGTCGCAGTCGCGCACGCATGAGCGCGTGACCGGAAACCGGTCGGCTGCGGGGGGAAAGACCGAATCTCGGGAAGTAGGATCAGGAACTGATCGGCTCACGTCCCTGTGAGCATCAATTCGGCCTCATAAATGGTGGCATAGCGCGGAAGGCGAATCAATAGTCGTGCATGGGATATCGCTGTGAATGAGACCGTGCGACGGGCCGACGCCGACGAGCGGGAGCCGGGGTCGCCGCGGACGGCGCTCGTCGTGCTGAGCGCCCTGCTCTTCCTCGAGGCGGCCGCCATGGTCGCCATCGTGTTCTGGCTCGTCGTCGACCTGTTCTCGTTCGAGCCGTCGTCGTACGCGACGGCGGTCGCGCTCATCGTGATCGCGGCGATCGGCGCGATCTGGACCGTCGCGGTCGCCGTCGCGTCGCTCCGGCGGGCGCACTGGGCGCGCTCGGCGGCCATCGTGTGGCAGGTGCTCCAGGTCTCGGTCGCCGTCGGAGCGTTCCAGGGGCTCTTCGCACGGCCGGACGTCGGCTGGGCACTGCTCGTGCCCGCGATCGTCGTCGTCGGACTGCTGCTCTGGCCGCCGGTGCGCGCGGCCTTCTCGCCCGACCCCTCGGCCTAGCCGGGCTCAGTCGAGGCCGAGCTCAGTCGAGGCCGGGCTCAATCGAGGCCGGGCTCAGTCGGGCCGGGCTCAGTCGAGGCCGAGCTCGCGGCGGAGCCGCGCGACATGCCCCGTCGCCTTGACGTTGTAGAACGCCTTCGCGATGCGGCCGTCCTCGTCGATGATGAAGGTCGACCGGATCGAGCCGATCACGATCTTCCCGTAGAGCGATTTCTCGCCCCACACGCCGTACGCCTGCTGGACGGCGAGGTCGGGGTCGGCGAGCAGCGGGAAGGTGAGGTGGTCGCGCTCGGCGAAGCGCTTGAGCTTGTCGACGTCGTCCTTCGAGACGCCGAGCACGCGGATGCCTGAGCTCGTGAACGAGTTCAGGTTGTCGCGGAAGTCGCACGCCTCGGTGGTGCAACCCGGGGTCATCGCCTCGGGGTAGAAGTACAGGACCACCTTGGTGCCGCGCAGCTCCGACAGGGTGACGGGCGAGCCGTCCTGGTCGAGGAGGGTGAAGTCGGGGGCGAGGTCGCCGGGGGCGAGTCGTGCGTCGGTCATGGGTTCCATCGTAGGCACCTCGCGTGGCTCAGCCTCCGCCGGCCGGCTCACACTCCGGCGGAGCCGCCGCCCGAGCCGGCCGCCGGGGCGAAGGTCTGCAGGAGGCGCTGCAGCGAGTCGAGCCTCGCCCGGCCGATGTCGCCGAGCTCGCCGGCGTCGACCGCTTCGACGATCGCGCAGTCGGGCGCATCGGGCAGGTGGGTGCATCCGCGCGGACAGGCTTCGGCGATCCGTGCGAGATCGGTGAAGGCCTTCAGGATGTTCGCCGGGTCGATGTGGCCGAGGCCGAACGACCGGACGCCGGGTGTGTCGATCACCCAGCCGTGCCGATCGTCGTCGACGACCCGGAGGGACACGGTCGAGGACGACGTGTGCCGGCCCCGGCCGGTGACGGCGTTCACGTGGCCGGTCGCCCGGTCGGCGCCCGGCACGAGCGCGTTCACGAGCGTGGACTTGCCGACGCCCGAGTGGCCGACGAAGACGGTGCGGTGACCGAGCAGCGCCTCGGTGATCGCTTCGAGCGGCATCCGTTCGCGCCCGCTGAGGAACACGGGGATGTCGAGGCCGGCGAAGTTCTCCAGGAACGGGCCCGGGTCGGCCAGATCGGTCTTCGTCACACACATCAGCGGCTCGATTCCGGCGTCGTACGCGGCGACGAGGTACCGGTCGACGAGTCGTGTGCGAGGTTCGGGGTCGGCGGCGGCGATCACGATCATCATCCGGTCGGCGTTGGCGACGATGACCCGCTCCACCTCGTCGGTGTCGTCGGCGCTCCGCCGCAGGAGCGTGGCGCGCTCGCCGACCCGCACGATCCGCGAGAGCGTGCCGGGCTCGCCGGACGTGTCGCCGACGAGGTCGACCCGGTCGCCCGTGACGACCGACTTCCGGCGCAGCTCGCTCGCGCGCGCGGCGACCACGTCGCGCTCGGACGGGGCGCCCTCGTCCACGAGCACGGCGTACCGGCCGCGGTCGACGCCGAGCACGCTCCCCTCGACGGCGTCGGCGTGCTCCGGCCGCACCTTGGTGCGGGGGCGGCTGCCGCGGCGGTTGGGGCGCACCCGGACGTCGGACTCGTCGTACTCGGGCTCGTCTTCGTCGTCGTCGGCGTCCCACCAGCTCATGACCGCAGCCGCTCCCAGAGCTCGGGGAACTGGGGGAGGGTCTTGGACGTCGTGCCGATGTCGTCGACGACGACGCCGGGAACGGCGAGGCCGACGATCGCGCCGGTCGTGGCCATGCGGTGGTCGGCGTAGGCGCGCCACGGGCCGCCGTGCAGCCGTGCGGGCTCGATGCGCAGCCCGTCGTCGAGCTCGGTGACGCGGCCGCCCAGGCCGTTGATCTCGGCGGCCAGCGCGGCGAGCCGGTCGGTCTCGTGGTGGCGGATGTGCCCGATGCCCGTGATGATGCTCGGCGATTCGGCGACGGCGGCGAGGCCGACGAGGTTCGGCGCGAGCTCGCCCGCCTCGGAGAGGTCGAGGTCCACCCCGCGGATGCCTCGGCCGCCGTCTGCACCGGGCTCGGGCGCGTGCACCGTCAACCGGTCGCCCGCGAGTTCGACGCGTGCGCCGAACCGGGGAAGCAGGTCGGCCAGCTGGGCGCCGACCTGCGTCGTCGTGCGGGGCCAGCCGGTGATCGTCACCGACCCGCCCGCCACGAGCGCCGCGATGAGGAACGGTGCGGCGTTGGAGAGGTCGGGCTCGATGTCCACGTCGAGGGCCCGGATCCGACCCGGTTCGACGACCCAGCGGCCGGGCTCGGGCTCTGCGACGGCGACGCCCCGAGCGGCGAGGGTCGCCACGGTCATCTCGATGTGGGGTGCGCTCGGCACGCGCTCCCCGCGGTGCCGCAAGTCGAGGCCGCGCTCGAAGCGGGCGGCCGAGAGCAGCAGGGCGGACACGAACTGGCTCGAGGCGGAGGCGTCGATTTCGAGCGGACCCCCCGCCACCCGGCCGGTGCCGTGCACGGTGAACGGCAGGGTGCCGCGGCCGTCGTCGTCGAGATCGACCCCGAGTCCGCGCAGCCCCTCGACGACGCCCGACATCGGCCGCTTCCTCGCGTACTCGTCGCCGTCGAACGTCGTCGGGCCGAGTGCGAGCGCGGCGACCGGCGGCAGGAAGCGCATGACGGTGCCCGCGAGCCCGCAGTCGATCGTCGTCGAGCCGGTGAGCTCCTCCGCGGGGGTCACCACGAGGTCGTCGCCGAAGCCGCCGGCACCCGCGACGCGTTCGAATCGGGTGCCGAGCGCGCGGAGCCCCTCGACCATCAGCTCGCTGTCCCGCGACCAGAGCGGCGTCCGGAGGAGGGACGGGCCGTCGGCGAGCGCCGCGAGCACGAGCTCACGATTGGTCAAAGACTTCGAGCCCGGCAGCGACAGCACCGCGGCCAGCGGTCCGGTGGCGACGGGGGCGAGCCATCCGTCGTCGGTGTCGGTCTGCCGCGTGTCGCCGTACGGATCGAACTCGGGCGCGGAATACCTCGAAATCTGCATCGGTTATCAACAGTAGCGCCCGCCCGCTCGGGCGGCGTGAGAAGGAGTTGGTGCGCGTGGGGCTCGCAGTGCTGGAACGTCCGGTCGACGTCCGGAGCGTCGGTCGACCCGACGATCTAGGATGGCCGGTGATGACTGCCGACCAGATGGATGCGTCCGCGACCGATGAGCAGCGCCCGCTCGGCGAGCTCTTCGAGGAGCAGGCGCTGCCGTACCTCGACCAGCTCTACGCGGCGGCGCTGCGGATGACGAAGAACCCCGCCGACGCGCAGGATCTCGTGCAGGAGACGTTCGTGAAGGCCTACGCGGCGTTCGCCCAGTTCACCCAGGGCACGAACCTGAAGGCGTGGCTGTACCGCATCCTCACCAATACCTTCATCAACACGTACCGCAAGAAGCAGCGCGAGCCCTACCAGGGCACGATCGACGACCTCGAGGACTGGCAGCTCGGCGGCGCCGAGTCGACGACCGCCACCTCGAGCCGATCGGCCGAGGCGGAGGCGATCGACCACCTCCCCGACAGCGCCGTGAAGGACGCCCTCCAGGCCCTCCCCGAGGACTTCCGCCTCGCGGTGTACCTGGCCGACGTCGAGGGCTTCTCCTACCAGGAGATCGCCGACATGATGAACACCCCCATCGGGACCGTGATGAGCCGCCTGCACCGTGGCCGGCGGCTGCTGCGCGAGTCCCTCGCCGACTACGCCCGCGAGCAGGGGTTCGCCGTGGCGGCGAAGGCGGCCCGACCCACGAGGAGCGCGAAATGACCGACTGCGGCTGCGAGAAGGCGCGAGCCGAGCTCGAGGAGTACCTGCACAACGAGCTGTGCCGTGAGGACGCCGCGGACATCCGCGCGCACATGGAGCACTGCCCCGACTGCTCGGCCGAGCTGAAGGTCGGCATCACCATCACCGAGGTCGTGCAGCGGGCGTGCCGCGAGAGCGCCCCCGAGGAGCTCCGCGCGGTCGTGCTCACGCGGATCCGCGACATCCAGGCGCACGGCGTCCTCGTCGACTGACGCGCGGCCGGCTTCCATCGTTCGATGGAAGCGGCGCGACCCGGTCGGGGCGTAGCGTCGGGCACGATGGACACACCTACGCACCCCACCGACCACCACCGTCATCGCGCCGGACGAGTGCCCGTGTGGCTCCGTGCCGCCATCCCGGCGGTCCTGATCCTCGTCTGGCTCGTCGTCTTCGGCCTGGGCGGCGCCTCCTTCGGCCGGCTCTCGGACGTCGTCGTGAACGACCAGGCGCAGTTCCTGCCCGCGTCGGCCGAGGCGACCGAGGTGAACGAGCTGCAGGAGGGTTTTCGCGACGGCGACGCGATCCCCGCGATCGTGGTGACGGCCTCCGACACCGCGCTGGACGACGCTCAACTGGAGGCGGTGGACGAGCTCCGCGACCGGCTGCTCGAGGTCGACGGCATCGACGCGGACGCCTCTTCGCCAGTGATCCCGAGCGAGGACGGCCAAGCGGCCCAGTTCGTCGTGTCGATCGCGGCGGGGGAGGACGATCGCCCCGCGAAGGACGTCGTGGACGAACTCCGCGCGGAGGTCGACGACGACCCCATCGACGGTGCCGAGACGGCCGTCACGGGGCCTGCGGGCTTCACCGCCGACCTCGCCGGGGCGTTCAGCGGCATCGACGGCCTCCTGCTCGCCGTGGCCCTCATCGCCGTCTTCCTCATCCTGATCGTCGTCTACCGCTCGCCGCTGCTGCCGGTCATCGTGCTGCTCACGAGCCTCACGGCGCTCTGCGCCTCCGTGCTCGTCGTGGTCTCGCTCGCGGCTGCCGACGTGCTGCCCATCTCGGGGCAGACCCAGGGCATCCTGTTCATCCTCGTCATCGGTGCCGCGACCGATTATGCGCTGCTCTACATCGCGCGCTACCAGGAGGCGCTCGGCCGGTTCGAACGCAAGTGGGACGCCACGTGGGCGGCGTTGAAGGGCGCGTGGGAGCCGATCGTCGCCTCGGGCGGAACGGTCATCGTCGGACTGCTGATCCTCCTCGCGAGCGAGCTGGCGAGCAACAAGATCCTCGGCCCGGTCGCGGCGATCGGCATCGTCTTCGCCCTCCTCGCTGCGCTGACGCTGCTGCCCGCCCTGCTGCTCTGGGCCGGACGCGTGGCGTTCTGGCCGCGGAAGGTGCGCGAGCGCGGCGCATCGGCCGCCGCCGACCTCGGCGAGGACCCGACCGCGGGACGCGGACTCTGGGCGGGCGTCGGCCGACTCGTCGCGAAGCGGCCGCGCACGGTGTGGATCGCCTCCACGGTCGTGCTCGCCGCGATGTGCCTCGGGCTGCCGCAGCTGAAGGCCGACGGGGTGCCCTCGAGCGAGTTCGTGCTGGGGGAGTCGCAGGCCCGCGATGGCCAGGAGCTGCTCGGCGAGCATTTCCCGGCCGGCTCGGGCACGCCGGCGCTCATCGTCGGCCCCGAAGCCGACCTGCAGGAGATGGCCGACGTCGCGCTCGCGTCCGACGGCGTGGACTCGGTCTCGGTCGTTTCGGCCGACTCGCCCGCCGGACAGGCACCGGTCACCGAGGACGGCGTGCAGCCGCTCGGCCCGCCCGGCACACCCGTCCCGGATCCGACGGTCGTCGACGGCGAGGTGCTGCTGCAGGCGACCCTCACCGACCCGGCGGACTCGCTCGAAGCCGAGCAGACGATCGCCGAGCTCCGCACCGACCTCGACCGGGTGGGTGAGGGCGTCCTCGTCGGCGGGCAGACCGCCGTGGCACTCGACACGAATGACGCGGCGCTCGCCGACCGGGCGCTCATCATCCCGCTCGTGCTCGCGGCGATCCTCATCATCCTCATGCTGCTGCTCCGGGCGATCGTCGCGCCCCTGCTGCTCATCGCGAGTGTCGTGCTGTCGTACGCGGCCGCACTCGGCGTCTCCGCGGTGGTGTTCGACGGGATCTTCGGCTTCCCGGGCGCCGACCCGTCGGTGCCGCTGTTCGCGTTCGTCTTCCTCGTCGCGCTCGGCGTGGACTACAACATCTTCCTCATGACGCGGGTCCGTGAAGAGTCCGTCGCGCACGGCACGCGCGCGGGCGTCATCCGGGGGCTCCGGCTCACGGGTGGTGTCATCACCTCAGCTGGCCTCGTGCTCGCGGCGACGTTCGCCGCCCTCGGTGTGCTGCCGATCCTGTTCCTCGCGCAGATCTCGTTCATCGTCGCGTTCGGCGTGCTGCTCGACACGTTCCTCGTCCGGACGCTCCTCGTGCCTGCCGTGTCGTACGACCTCGGCCGGCTGATCTGGCAGCCGTCGAAGCTCGCGCGCGGCGCCCGCTGAGATCCTGCCGGGAGACGACGAGAGCGGATGCCCCGGGCCGGGGCATCCGCTCTCGTGTCGTGGTCTGCGGACTACAGGGTGAGTGCGGTCCGCACGATCTCCTGCTGCTCGGCGGCGTGCCGCTTCGCCGAGCCGGTCGCGGGCGACGCCGCGGCGGCGCGCGACACGACGCGCACCTCGCGCGGGCCGAGCTTGTTCGTCTCGATGACGAAGTACGGCCAGGCGCCCTGGTTCTCGGGCTCGTCCTGCGCCCAGACCAGCTCGGCGTTCGGGTAGGAATCGGCGATCGCCTTCAGCTCGCCGGCGGGCAGCGGGTAGAGCTGCTCGAGACGGACCAGCGCGATCTCGGGGTTCGGGTGCTTCTCGAGCTCCGCGAGGAGGTCGTAGTACAGCTTGCCCGAGAGGAAGACGACGCGCTTGACCGCGGCCTTGTCGGTGATGCGGGCGTCGTCGAGCACGGGCTCGAACCGGCCGCTGGTGAAGTCGGCCACCTCGCTCGTCGCCCCGCGCAGCCGCAGCATCGCCTTCGGCGTGAACACCACGAGCGGGCGGCGCGGACGCGCGTACGCCTGCCGGCGCAGTAGGTGGAAGTACGACGCCGGCGTCGAGGGCCGCGCGACGGTCATGTTGTTCTCGGCGCACAGCTGCAGGTACCGCTCGATGCGCGCGCTCGAGTGGTCGGGGCCCTGGCCCTCGTAGCCGTGGGGCAGCAGGAGGACGACGCTCGAGCGCTGACCCCACTTCTGCTCGGCCGAGGAGATGAATTCGTCGATGATCGTCTGCGCGCCGTTGGCGAAGTCGCCGAACTGCGCCTCCCACGCCACGAGGGCGTCGGCGCGCTCGACCGAGTAGCCGTACTCGAAGCCCATCGCCGCGTACTCGCTGAGCAGCGAGTCGTAGATCCAGAACCGGGCCTGGTTCTCCGACAGGTTCTGCAGCGGCAGCCACTCCTGCCCGTTCACCCGGTCGTGGAGCACCGCGTGGCGCTGCACGAACGTGCCGCGGCGGGCGTCCTGCCCGGCGAAGCGCACCGGCGTGCCCTCGATGAGGAGCGAGCCGAGGGCGAGCAGCTCGCCGAAGCCCCAGTCGATCTTGCCGTTGCGGCTCATGTCGACGCGCTTGGTGAGCAGCTGCTGGATCTTCGGGTGCACCGTGAAGCCCGCCGGCTTGTTGTCGAACGCGTCGCCGATGGCGTGCACGACCTCGAGCGAGACACCCGTGGTCTCGAGCTCGCCGGCGGCCGGCTGCTCGGTCGACAGCTCCCCGGTCGCACCGACGACCGGGATCGCGCCCGTCTGGGCGGCGTGCGTCTCGGCGAAGGCCCGCTCGAGGCGGTCCTGGAAGTCGCGGTGCGCCTCCTCGTACTCCTCCTCGGTGATGTCGCCGCGACCGACGAGGGCCTCGGTGTAGAGCTTGCGCACCGACCGCTTGGCCTCGATGAGGTTGTACATCAGCGGCTGCGTCATCGAGGGGTCGTCGCCCTCGTTGTGTCCGCGACGGCGGTAGCAGACCAGGTCGATGACGACGTCGCGCTTGAACTCCTGGCGGTAGCGGAACGCGAGTTCCGCGACGCGGACGACGGCCTCCGGGTCGTCGCCGTTCACGTGGAAGATCGGCGCCTGGATCGTCTTCGCGACATCCGTCGAGTAGATCGACGAGCGCGCGTCGCCCGGCACCGTCGTGAAGCCGACCTGGTTGTTGATGTTCACGTGGATGGTGCCGCCCGTGCGGTACCCCCGCAGCTGAGACATCTGCATCGTCTCGACCACGACGCCCTGGCCCGCCATCGCCGCGTCGCCGTGGATGAGGATCGGCAGCGTCGAGAACGTGCCGATGGGCTTGCGGTCCTGCTTGGCGCGGACGATGCCCTCGAGCACGCCGTCGACGGCCTCGAGGTGCGACGGGTTGGCCGCGAGCGACACGGGGATCTGGTGCCCGTCGTCGGCCGTGAAGGTGCCCTCGGTGCCGAGGTGGTACTTCACGTCGCCCGATCCGTGGCCGGACGCCGTGCCCTCGAATTCGCGGAAGACCTGGCCGTACGTCTTGCCGGCGATGTTCGTCAGCACGTTGAGCCGGCCGCGGTGCGCCATGCCGATGGCCACCTCGTCGAGGCCCTCCTTCGCGGCGCCTTGCAGGATCTCGTCGAGCAGAGCGATGACCGACTCGCCGCCCTCGAGGCTGAAGCGCTTCTGGCCGACGTACTTGGTCTGCAGGAAGGTCTCGAACGCCTCGGCCTCGTTGAGCTTGCGGAGGATGCGCATCTGCTCGTCGTGGGTCGGCTTCTCGTACTTGCGCTCGACCTGGTCCTGGATCCACTTGCGCTGCACGGGGTCTTGGATGTGCATGTACTCGATGCCGATGGTGCGGCAGTACGAGTCGCGGAGGATGCCGAGGATGTCGCGCAGCAGTGCCGTGCGCGTGTCGCCGAAGCCGCCCGTCACGAACTCGCGGTCGAGGTCCCAGAACGTCAGGCCGTGGCTCGCGATGTCGAGGTCGGGGTGCGAGCGCTGCACGTACTCGAGCGGGTCGGTGTCGGCCATGAGATGGCCGCGCACCCGGAACGCGTTGATGAGCTCCTGCACCCGGGCGGTCTTGTCGATCGCGCTGGCGATGTCGACCGAGATGTCGGGCGCCCAGCGGATGGGCTCGTACGGGAGGCGGAGCGCGGCGAAGATGTCCTCGTAGAAGTTGCGCTGCCCGATGAGCAGCTCGTGCACCTTCTTCAGGAACTCGCCGGAGCCGGCGCCCTGGATGACCCGGTGGTCGTAGGTCGAGGTCAGCGTGATGGTCTTGCCGATCGCGAGGTTCGCGAGCGTCTTCTCGCTCGCGCCCTGGAACTCGGCCGGGTACTCGAGGGCGCCGGCGCCGATGATGCAGCCCTGGCCCTTCATGAGGCGCGGCACGGAGTGGACCGTGCCGATGCCGCCCGGGTTGGTCAGCGAGATCGTGGCGCCTGAGAAGTCGTCGGCCTTGAGCTTGTTCTGGCGGGCGCGTCCGACGAGGTCCTCGTAGGCGGCGAGGTACTCGTTGAACGTCATGGTCTCGGCGCGCTTGATCGCCGGCACGAGGAGGGCGCGCGAGCCGTCGGGCTTCGGCAGGTCGATCGCGATGCCGAGTCCGATGTGCGCCGGCTTCACGAGGCTCGGCTTGCCGTCGACCTCGGAGTAGAAGACGTTCTGGCTCGGGAACTCCTTCAGCGCCTGGATGATCGCCCAGCCGATGAGGTGCGTGAAGCTCACCTTGCCGCCGCGCGTGCGACGGAGGTGGTTGTTGATCACGATGCGGTTGTCGATCATGAGCTTCGCCGGCACGGTGCGCACGCTCGTGGCGGTGGGCACCGTGAGCGAGGCATCCATGTTCGCCGCGAGGGTCTTGGGCATGCCCTTCAACGGCACGACCTCGTCTTCCTCGGGCTCGGCGGCGACCACCGGCTGGGGGCTCGTGACCGGGACGTCGGCGGGGACCGGGGCGGTGCGGGGAGCGACCGAGGTGGTGCGCGCCTCCGGCGCCTGACCGAGGACGGGGGAGGGCGCCGTGATGGGCGAGGCGTCGCCGGGCTCGGCGGCCGGCTGCGCGGCGGGCGGCTGCGCTGCGGCGGGCTGCTGGGCGGCGGCCGCCTGGTCGGGCGCCGCGGCCTGCTGCGCGGCCTGCGGCGTCTCGCCTCCCGCCGGCTGCTGCGGGGCGGTGGCCTGCTCGGCCTTCGACTGCCGGTACTGCTCGAGCACCGGCCACCAGGTCTTGTCGACCGATGAAGGGTCGGCGAGGTACTTCTCGTACATCTCGTCCACGAGCCATTCGTTGGCTCCGAACTCCGCCGCCGTCTTCTCTTCAGAACCCGACCCGGTCAGTTGGCTCGACACAGCCTCTCGCCCACTCTCTCCATTGACGCTGGATGCCTACGCAGGCGGCGGTCGCGCGTGCAGGGGAGCAGGGGCGCGTCCGATCGCCCACACAAGCCTAAACCCCTGCGCCTCGGGCCGGGGCACCCCGCGCCCGGGTAGCGTGGGACGCATGGAGTTCTACCGGACGACGCCGAGCCACGACCTGACGTACTCCGACGTGTTCCTCGTGCCGAGCCGGTCGGGCGTGACCAGCCGGCTCGACGTGTCGCTCGAGACGGCAGACGGATCGGGTGCGACCGTGCCGATCGTCTCGGCGAACATGAACTCCGTCACCGGCCCGCGGCTCGCCGCGTCGCTCGCCCGCCGCGGCGGCATCGGCGTCCTCCCGCAGGACCTGCACTTGCAAGACCTCGACGCCGCCATCCGCTGGGTCAAGGCGCAGTCTCCGGTCTTCGACACCCCCGTCTCGTTCTCGCCCGACGCGACCGCCGCCGACGCCCTCGAGGTGCTGCCCCCGGTCGCCGGGCAGGGCATCGTCCTCCAGGACGACGACGGGACGTTCGCCGGATGCATCGCCGCCGAGCGTCTCGCGAGCGCGCTGCCCGACGCCCGGCTCGGCGATCTCGTGCACGGCGGACTCCCGTCGCTCGACGCCGAGGACGTCTCCGACCCGCGTCGCGCCTTCGACCTCATGGTCGACGCCGGGCTCGAGTACGCCCCCGTCCTCAGGCACGGGCGAGTCGTGGGCGCCCTCAGCCGACGCAGCGCGCTGCGCGGCACCATCTACCGGCCGAACCTCGACGCTTCGGGCCGGCTGAGGGTGGCGGCGGCCGTCGGCATCAACGGCGACGTCGCAGGCAAGGCGCGGGCACTCGCCGAAGCGGGCGTCGACCTGCTCGTCGTCGACACCGCGCACGGCCACCAGGAAGGGATGCTCCGGGCGATCCGCATCGTCCGCGACCTCGGGCTCGGGCTGCCGATCGTCGCGGGCAACATCGTGACCGCGGCTGGCGTCGCCGACCTCGTGGAGGCCGGCGCCGACATCCTGAAGGTCGGCGTGGGCCCGGGCGCCATGTGCACGACCCGCATGATGACCGCGGTCGGACGCCCGCAGTTCTCCGCCGTGCTGGAGACCGCGGAGGCCGCGCGCGAGCTCGGCGCCCACGTGTGGGCCGACGGCGGCGTGCGCTACCCGCGCGACGTCGCCCTCGCGCTCGCCGCGGGCGCCTCGGCGGTGATGATCGGCTCGTGGTTCGCCGGCACGATCGAGGCGCCGGGCGCCCTCCGGCGCGACGCATCCGGCCGGCTCTACAAGGAGAGCTGGGGCATGGCGTCGACCAAGGCGGTGCGCGAGCGCTTCGACCGGTTGTCCCCGTACGAGCTGGCCCGCCGCGAGCTCTTCGCCGAGGGGATCTCGTCGTCGTCGATCTACCTCGACGCCCAGCGCCCGTCCGTCGAGGACCTGCTCGACATGATCACCTCCGGCGTGCGCAGTTCGGCGACTTACGCCGGGGCGACCACGCTCGCCGAGTTCCACGAACGCGCCCTCGTGGGCATCCAGTCGGCCGCCGGCTACGAGGAGGGCAAGGCGCTGCCGGTCAGCTGGTGAGCGGGAGCCCCTCGATATACTGGGTCGACCATGGACGATCCTCCCTCTGCGACCGCACCCGGCCATAGACCCCCGCCCGTGACCGATCGGGGAGGTGCGCGTGTCTGAGTGGATCCTGCTCGGCATCGGCCTCCTGCTCACGATCGGCACGGGCTTGTTCGTCGCGAGCGAGTTCTCGCTCGTCAATCTCGACCGCGCCGACCTCGAGTCGCGCCGCGCCAAGGGCGAGACCCGGCTCGGCATGACCATCGCCGCGTTGAAGATCACGTCGACGCACCTGTCGAGCGCCCAGCTCGGCATCACGCTGACGACGCTGCTCACGGGCTACACGATGGAGCCCGCCATCTCGTCGCTCCTCGCCGGACCGCTCGGCGCGATCGGGCTGCCCGAGGCGCTCGTCCGGCCGGTCGGGGCCACGACGGCCATGATCGTGGCGACGCTGCTCTCGATGGTGATCGGCGAGCTCGTGCCGAAGAACTTCGCGCTCGCCCTGCCGCGGCAGACCGCGAAGCTCGTGATGCCGTTCCAGGCCGGGTTCACCTGGGTGTTCCGGCCCGCCATCTCCCTGCTCAACGGCAGCGCGAACGGCATCCTGCGCTCCTTCGGCATCGAGCCGAAGGAGGAGCTGTCCGGCGCCCGGTCGGCGGAGGAACTGTCCTCGCTCGTGCGCCGCTCGGCGAGCGCCGGCCTGCTCGAGCAGGACACGGCGACGCTCCTCGGGCGGACGCTGCGCTTCGCCGACCACGACGCGTCCGACGTCATGACGCCGCGGCCGCGGCTCGCGGCCGTGCAGCGCGCCGAGTCGGCCGAGGCCGTCCTCGAGCTGGCCCGGCAGACGGGCTACTCCAGGTTCCCCGTCTACGACGAGAACCTCGACGACGTCGTCGGCGTCGTCCACGTGAAGCAGGCCGTCGCCGTGCCGCGCGAGCGCCGCCCCGACGTGCCCGCGTCCGCGCTGCAGTCGGAGGTGCTCCGGGTGCCGGAGACCATGACGCTCGACACCCTGCTCGGCGAGCTGCGCGGCCGCGGGTTCCAGATGGCCGTCGTCGTCGACGAGTACGGCGGGACCGCCGGCGTCGCCACGCTGGAGGACCTCGTGGAGGAGCTCGTGGGCGAGGTCGCCGATGAGCACGACCGCACGCGCGCCGGCATCGTCCGCCGCGGCGACCAGGTCAGCTTCCCCGGCATCCTCCGCCCGGACGAGCTGCTCGATCGCACCGCGATCCGGGTGCCGGAGGACGGCGACTACGAGACCGTCGCCGGATTCGTCACCAGCGCGCTCGGCCGCCTCGCGGCGGTGGGCGACGAGGTGGCGATCGACGGCGGCCGCCTCGTGGTGCAGCGCCTCGACGGACGACGGATCGACCGGCTGAGATTCATCCCCGATCCGTTGCCCGAGGCGGCGGACGAGGCCGAGATCGCCGACGTCCCGAGCCGACGGGAGGACGAGCGATGAGCGACTGGATGGGCCTCGTCTGGCTCGTGGTGCTCCTCGCGGGCAACGCCTTCTTCGTCGGCGCCGAGTTCGCGGTCATCTCCGCGCGGCGCTCGCAGATCGAGCCCCTGGCCGAGCGCGGCAGCCGACGTGCGAAGACCGCGCTCTGGGCGATGGAGCACGCGACGCTGATGCTCGCGATGAGTCAGCTCGGCATCACGATCTGCTCGCTGCTGATCCTGAACGTGTCGGAGCCGGCGATCCACCACCTGCTCGAGATTCCGCTGCACCTCACCGGCTGGCCCGAGGAGGTCATCGGCACGATCGCGTTCGTCATCACGCTCGTGCTCGTCTCGTACCTGCATGTCGTCTTCGGCGAGATGGTGCCGAAGAACCTCTCGTTCTCGCTGCCCGACAAGGCGGTGCTGTTGCTCGCGCCGCCGCTCGTGTGGATCGCCCGCGTGTTCCGGTTCGCGATCGTCGCCCTGAACGCCACCGCGAACGGCGTGCTGCGGCTCTTCCGGGTCGAGCCGAAGTCGGAGGCGTCCTCGACCTTCACGCTCGAAGAGGTGCAGACCATCGTCGACCAGTCGCGCCGCGAGGGCGTGCTCGACGATGCGAGCGGAACCCTGACCGCGGCGTTCGAGTTCACCACGAAGCGCGTGCGCGACGTCGCGGTGCCGATGGCGGAGCTCGTGAGCCTGCCGCCCGGCGCCACGCCCGCGGACGTCGAGCGCGCGGTCGCCCGGCACGGGTTCTCGCGGTACGTGCTCGTCGGCGCCGACGGCGATCCCGAGGGCTACGTGCACCTGAAGGACGTCATCGACCTCGACGACGACGAGTT
This sequence comes from Agromyces sp. G08B096, assembly GCF_040267705.1. Classification (NCBI taxonomy): domain Bacteria; kingdom Bacillati; phylum Actinomycetota; class Actinomycetes; order Micrococcales; family Microbacteriaceae; genus Agromyces; species Agromyces sp. G08B096. Next base: position 2,318,500 of record NZ_CP158374.1, on the reverse strand, counting down.
CGATGACCCGCTGCCCGCGAAGCGCGTGCGCCGGCTCGTGTCGATCTTCGACGGCACCGACCTCGAGGACGCGCTCGCGACGATGCGCCGGCTCGGCACCCACGTCGCCCGGGCCTTCGACGAAGACGGGGCGACCACCGGCGTGATCTTCCTCGAGGACATCATCGAGGAGCTCGTCGGAGAGGTGCAGGACGCGACCAGGCGGGGATGATGCGCGATGGCGGCGCCCCTCCGCTGGGCGCCGCCGTCGTCACCAGTCGCCGCCGTTGACCTCCGGTCGGGCGCGCAGGTACTGCACGGGCCACATCGACGTGCCGGCACCGAGCTCGTGGGCGGCACGCATCGCGAAGTGCGGGTCGCGCATCTGCGCCTTGCCGAGCATGACGGCGTCGGCCGCGCCGGACGCGACGAGCTGTTCGGCCTGTTCGGCCGTCGTGATGCGGCCGACGGCCGACACCTCCACGCCGGCGTGCCGGCCCACGTACTCCGCGAACGGCGCCTGGTAGCCCGGCCCGACCGGGATGCCGGCGTCGCGTACGAGCCCACCGGTGGAGATGTCGAAGAAGTCGGCGCCGGCCTCCTCGGCCCAGCGCGCAACGGTCGAGGTCTGCGCCTCGTCCCAGCCGCCTTCGACCCAGTCGGTCGCGGAGAAGCGCACGAAGAGCGGCATCCGGTCGCCGATCTCGGCACGCACGGTGCGCACGATCTCGAGGAGCAGCCGCGCGCGGTGCTCGAGCGGGCCGCCCCAGCGGTCGTCGCGACGGTTCGACAGCGGCGACAGGAACTGGTGCACGAGGTAGCCGTGCGCCGCGTGCACCTCGACGACGTCGAAGCCCGCGTCGACGGCGCGCCGCGCGGCGGCGCGGAAGTCGGCGATCACCTGCAGGATGTCGGCCTCATCGAGCGCGACGGGTTCCCGGAGCCCGTCGAACGCGACGGCGGAGGCCGAGACCGTGGTCCAGCCGCCCTCGTCGAGCGGCTGCGACCCCGGCCGGCGGAGGTGCTCGGGCCAGACCGACGCCTTTCGGCCCGCGTGGGCGAGCTGGATGCCGGACGCGGCGCCCTGCGAGCGGATGAACCGTGTGATGCGGGCCCAGGCCTCGGCCTGCTCGTCGTTCCACAGGCCGGTGTCGTGGTCGGAGATGCGGCCCTCCGGCGAGACGGCAGTCGCTTCCGCCAGCACGAGTCCGGCGCCGCCGGCCGCCATCGAGCCGAGGTGCACCAGGTGCCAGTCGTGGGGGACGCCGTCGCGCCGGGTGACGGAGTACTGGCAGAGGGGCGGCACCCAGATGCGGTTGCGGATCTCGAGACCGCGGATGGTGATGGGCCGGAACAGCGCCGGCGTGTCCTCCGGACCGGACGCGGCGTCGGCTGCGGATGCCGGCGCGGCCCCTGCCGCCGTCGAGGGCGCGCTCATGACTCGAGCTCCCGCAGCCAGGCCTCGAGCGCGGCGGCGTCGGTGAAGACATGCCCCGCACCGCCGACGGCGATCGCGCCCTCGACGTTCTCGGCCTTGTTGTCGATGAAGACGAACTCGCCCGGCGCGATGCCGAGCTCGTCGATGACGCGCTCGTAGATCGCGGCGTCGGGCTTCACGAGGCCGAGCTCGCCGCTCACGAACACGCGCTCGAACAATGGCGCGAACGAGCCCGAGCGCAGCCAGCCGGAGAAGTCGGCGCCCGCGTTGGAGAGCAGCGCCAGCCGGGTGCCGCCGTCGCGGAGCGCGTGCAGCACGGCGAGCGTGCCCGGGTCGACGCTCAGCCAGCCGCGGTGGTCGATCGCCCACAGCTCGTGGATGTCGAGCTCGGTCCACGCGGCGCCGACATCGGCGCCGACCCGTCGCCAGTACGCCGCGATCGAGGCCGTGCCCTGATCGAGCGCCTCGCGATGCGCCCAGTACGCCGGCCAGAACGCCTCGGCCGGCACGCCGGCGCGGGCCACGAGCAGGGCACGGTCGGCCTCGCTCGGCGAACGGGAGATCACCTCGCCGTAGTCGAAGACGACGACGCGCGGCGCGAGGCTGATGGGGGAGGGCGGTGTCGGAGTCATCCATTCCAACCTACTGCGGGCGACGCCGGCCGCCGGGCGGCGGCCGGGCCTATCGTTGGTGCATGGACCAGGCGTCATGGGGGCAGTGGACGGCGGCCGAGGCCGCGTCATGGATCCGGCGGCCGGCCGCCGACGACGACAAGTACCGGCGAGGTGTGCTCGGTGTCGTCACGGGCTCGATCGAGTATCCCGGCGCCGCGGTGCTCGGCGTCGAGGCCGCGCACCGGGCGGGCGTCGGCATGGTGCGCTACTCGGGGCCGCGGCCCGTGCGCGAAGCCGTGCTGCTCCGGCGACCCGAGACCGTCACCCAGCCGGGCCGCGTGCAGGCGTGGCTGCTCGGCTCGGGCCTCGACCCGTCGCGCCGTTCCTTCATGCTCTCGGGCGACCTGCAGCACGCGCTCGCCTCCGGGCTGCCGGTCGTCCTCGACGCCGGCGGCCTCGACCTCGTCGGCACGCACACCGGCCCGACCGTGATCACCCCGCACGCCGGCGAGCTCGCGCGCCTGCTGGCGACGCGCGAGGTCGACACCAGCGTCGAGGAGATCCGCGCCGACCCGGGCGCCTGGGCGGAGCGCGCCGCGCACGAGACCGGCACGGCCGTGCTGCTGAAGGGCGCCACCACCTACGTGTGCGACCCCGAGGGCACGCGCATCGCGGTGGCGGCGCCGACGCACTGGCTCGCGACCGCCGGCACCGGCGACGTGCTCGGCGGCATCCTGGGCGCGCTCGCGGCCACGCATCACGAGCGGCTGGCGACGGATGCCGCGGCCCTCACCCGCCTCGCGGCGACGGCCGCGTACGTGCACGGCGAGGCGGCCAGGCTCGCAAGCGCCGCCGCGGGCGGCGGGCCCGTGACCGCGCTCGACGTGGCCGAGGCCGTGCCCCGGGTGGTGGGCGCCCTGCTCGGCTGAGCCCGCGCTAGAGGAACCGGGCGAGGAACTCGCGGGTCCTGGGCTCGCGCGGGTCGGTGAGGACCTCCTGCGCCGGGCCTTCCTCCACGATCGAGCCGCCGTCGAGGAAGACGACCCGGTCGGCGACCTCCCGCGCGAACGCCATCTCGTGCGTGGCCATGAGGATGGTCGTGCCCTGCTCGGCGAGCGATCGGACGAGGGCCAGCACCTCGCCGACGAGCTCGGGGTCGAGCGCGCTCGTGACCTCGTCGAGCAGCAGCAGCTCGGGACCGGTGAGGACGGCCCGGACGATGGCCACCCGCTGCTGCTGGCCGCCCGAAAGGCGGTCGGGGTAGGCGCCCGCGAGCCCGTCGAGCCCGATCGAGGCGAGCAATCGGTGCGCCTCCGCCTCGGCCTGCTGACGGGGCATCCGGTGCACGAGACGTGCCGCGAGGGTGACGTTCTCGAGCACCGAGAGGTGGGGGAAGAGGTTGTACGCCTGGAAGACCGCGCCGATCCGCGACCGGACGCGATCGGGATCGACCCGCGGGTCGCTGATGTCCTCGCCGCCGAGGCGGATGATGCCGTCGTCGATCGGCTCCAGGAGGTTCACGGTTCGCAGCAGCGTCGATTTGCCGGAACCGGAGGCCCCGATGAGCGCCACGACTTCGTGCGCGCCGACGTCGAGATCGACGCCCCGCAGCACCTCGTGCTCGCCGTACGCCCTGCGGATGCCGCGGAGCTCGAGCAGCGCGCCGCTCATACGATGCTCCCCGCGCGTTCGCGGGCGCGCATGCGCGCGGACACCCAGTCGGTGAGCCGGATCGTCGGCCAGGCGAGCAGCACGAACAGCAAGCCGGCCACCACGTACGGCGTGAAGTTGAAGTAGTGCGCCGTCTCGATCTGGGCCGCCCGGACCGCGTCCACGGCGCCGAGCACCGAGATGAGGCCGACGTCCTTCTGCATCGCCACGAAATCGTTCATCAGGGCGGGCGTGACGTTCCGAAGCGCCTGGGGGAGCACCACCCGGCGCATGGTCTGGCCGTGCGTCAGCCCGAGCGCCCGCGCCGCAAGCCGCTGCGAGGGATGCACTGCCTCGATGCCGGCGCGGAACACCTCGGAGACGTACGCCGAGTACACGAGGATGATCGCGATCGCCCCCCAGAACGCGGCGGGCATGCGCGCGAAGAACTCGAGGCCGGGCACGCCGTAGCCGACGAGGTAGAGCACGATGATGAGCGGGATGCCGCGGAACAGGTCGGTGTAGCCCGCCGCGAGTGCACGCAGCGGGAAGAACACCGGGCCGCGGAGCGTCCGGAGCGTCGCAAGCAGCAGCCCGAGCACGGCGACGCCGATCACTGCGAACACGAGCACCTGCAGGTTCAGCCACAGCCCTTCGAGGATCCGCGGGAACGAGGCGAGCGCGACCTCGGGGTCGAAGAACGACTGCTGCACCTTCGCCCAGCCGGGCGAGCCGCCGACCGCCCACACGAGCAGCACGGCGAAGACCAGCGTGCTGAGCGCGCTGACGAGCACCGACCGGGTCGTGCGCCGCCGACGGAACGCGCGGCGTTCGAGCTCGAGGTCGCTCGGCTGCCGGTCGCGGACGGTGGTCACAGGGGAACGGTACCGGGTGCCGCGCGCTACTGGAGCACGGGCGCCGTGTCGTCGCCGCCCAGCCACCGGTCGGCGAGCTCGGCGAGCGTGCCGTCCTCCCGCAGCGCATCCACGGCGGCCGAGACGTCGGCCGTGAGCGGGGAGTCCTTCGCGAGCACGAACCCGAACCGGTCCGCGCCCTCGGTGCCCGGGACCTGGCCGACGATGATGCCGCCGTCGAGCTCGACGCCCGTCAGGTAGAACGCGGTCGGGAGGTCGACGACGATCGCGTCGACCTGGCCGTTCTGCAGCGCGAACTTCGCGTCGTCGTTGGTGTTGAACACCTGCGCCCCGGCGTCGGGCTGGATGACGTCCTCGATGGCGGCGAGGCTCGTCGTACCGGTCTGCGCGCCCACGAGCAGCGGCTTGAGGTCGGCCAGCGAGGACGCATCGGCGGCCGGGGAGCCCTCGACCGTGATGACGACCTGCGTCGTCTCGTAGTACGGCGAGGAGAAGTCGACGGCCTCCTCGCGCTCGGGCGTGATCGAGAACTGCTGGAGGTTCAGGTCGAAGTCCTTCGGGCCGGGCGCGATCGCCTGGTCGAACGTCGTGCGAACCCAGACGACATCGTCCTCCGCGAAGCCCAGCTGCTCGGCGACGGCGTAGGCCACGGCCGGCTCGAAGCCCTCGCCCGACTCGGGGGCGTCGTCGATGACCCACGGGTAGTACGCCGGCTCGCCGGTGCCGATCGTGAGCTTGCCCTCGGTGACGTAGTCACCGCCGCCTCCTGCGGAGGGCGCGGCATCCGTGCCGCCTCCGGCGGCGCAGCCTGCGAGGCCGAGCGCGGCGACGGCGGCGAGGGCGAGGGCGGCGAGCGGGCGACGGGTCATCATGGCCTCCGGACGGTGGGTGCGGTGTGCCCAGCATCCCACCCGTGAGGTCCCCGACCGCCCCAGCATGGCGGAATGTGACACGCGCGTTAGGCTCGTCGCCATGACGACAGGGGGCGGCAGCGGGGCATCCGCCGAGCCCGGCCGCAGCCCGCTCCGGAGGTTCGCCGGCAGCCGTGCCGCGCTCTGGACCGCCTTCGCGCTCGTGCACGCGCTCCTCATCGCGCTGAACCTCGGCGGCCCCGGCTGGCCGCTCGGGGACGTCGAGTCGGTCTACCTCAACTGGGCGCAGGCCGCCGAACGCGGCTACCTCCGGATGGGCATCGACGCGCCGTGGGTCTACCCGATCCTCGCATTCGCCCCGATGGCCGCCTCGCTCGCCTTCGGCGCTGACTGGTACCCCGAGACCTGGCTCGCGCTCGTGACGCTGCTCGACGCGGCGGCCTTCGCGATCCTGCTCGGGCCGCGACGCCTCGCCCGGACCCGCCGGCTCGCCGCCTGGTGGTGGCTGGCGTTCCTCGCCCTCCTCGGCCCGATTGCGCTCGGCCGCATCGACGCGGTCACGGTGCCGCTCGCCATCGCGGGGCTGCTCTGGGCGTTCGGCCGGCCGCGCGTCGCAGCGGCCCTGCTCACGATCGGCGCCTGGGTCAAGGTCTGGCCGGCAGCGCTCGTCGCGGCCGTCGTGGTCGCGCACCGCCGTCGCCGCGAGGTCGTCACCGTCGCGGTCGCCCTGAGCGTCGGCATCGTCGCCGTGTGCCTGCTCGCCGGGTCGGGCCTGAACGTCTTCGGGTTCGTCGGTCAGCAGGCGGGGCGGGGGCTGCAGGTGGAGGCGCCGGTCGGCGTGTTCTGGCTCTGGCAGATCGTCGCCGGCGCCGAGGACGTGCAGGTCGGCTACGACCGGCGCATCCTCACCTACCAGATCAGCGGAGCCGGTGTGGAGCTCGCCGCCTCGCTCACGACGCCGGTCATGGCCGTCGCCGCGATCGCCGTCGTCCTCGTCGGCGTCCGCGCCGTCCGGCGGGGCGCGAGCGTCGGACGGATCCTCGCGCCGCTCGCGCTCAGCCTCGTCGTCGTCCTCATGCTCGCGAACAAAGTCGGCTCGCCGCAGTTCGCCACGTGGCTTGCCGCGCCGCTCATCCTCGGCCTCGCGACGAGACCGCGCCGGTACGTCGTGCCCGCCGTGCTCGCCTGGCTCGTCGCCGGTTTCACCCAGCTGATCTACCCGTACTGGTACGGCTGGCTCCTCGTGGCGAACCCGGGCTTCGTGCTCCTGCTGACGGCGAAGGTCGTCGCCCTCGTGCTGCTCGCCGGGTGGGGCATCCGCTCGCTGTGGCAGGCTGGGAGCCTGCGGGCCGCACCGGCCGGCGGTCACCCGGCCGCGGCCTCGGCCCGCGCCGAGGAGGGATGATGCTGGTCGCGTTTTCGGTCGCGCCGAGCGGCACCGGGCGGGAAGACGGGTCGGTGCACGACGCGGTCGCCGCGGCGGTGCGCGTCGTGCGCGAGTCGGGCCTGCCGAACCGCACGACGTCGATGTTCACCGAGCTCGAGGGCGAGTGGGACGAGGTGTTCGACGTGGTGCGCCGGGCGACCGAGGCGGTCGCCGCGTACGGCTCGCGGGTCTCGCTCGTGCTAAAGGCCGACATCCGCCCCGGGTACACCGGCGAGCTCGACGCGAAGGTCGAGCGACTCGAGCGGGCGCTCGACGCGGAATAAGGCCCGCGCTCCGCGACGGGAGCGACCGCGCTCGCCAACGAGCCCGTCGCCGGGGCATCCGTTCTCGAATCGATTCGATCCATGGCAGGATCGACGGGTGACCCTCATCGCCGACGGGCCGGCGAGCTGGTCGCCCGCCCGCATCCGCCTCGCGCTTCTCGCCCTCGCCCTGGGCGGCTTCGGCATCGGCTCGACCGAGTTCGTCGCCATGGGACTGCTGCCCGACATCGCTGCCGACCTGATGCCCGCGCTCTACGCCCAATCGCCGGAGGATGCGAACGCGCGGGCCGGCTGGATCATCTCCGCCTACGCGGCGGGCGTCGTGGTCGGAGCGCCGACCATCGCCGCGGCAGCCGCCAGGTGGCCGCGCAAGCGCCTGCTCCTCGTCCTGCTCACCGCGTTCACGCTCGGCACGGTCGCCTCGGCCTTGCTGCCGAGCTTCGAGCTCGTCCTCGCGGCCAGGTTCGTCGCGGCCCTGCCGCACGGGGCCTACTTCGGCATCGCCTCGCTCGTCGCCGCGAGCCTCATGGGGCCGGGCAAGCGCGCGAGGGGGGTCGCGCTCGTGCTCTCCGGACTCACGATCGCCAACGTCGTCGGCGTCCCCGCGATCACCTGGCTCGGTCAGGCCGCCGGCTGGCGGATCGCGTACCTCGCCGTCGCCGGCATCTTCGCGCTCACGTTCCTCGCCGTCCTCGCGGTCGTGCCCTGGCAGCCGGGCGACCCCCGCGCCACCATGGCGCGGGAGCTCCGCGCGTTCACCCGCGCCCAGGTGTGGTTCGCACTCGCGATCGGCGCGATCGGGTTCGGCGGGCTCTTCGCGGTCTACAGCTACGTCGCCCCGCTCGCGACCGAGGTCACCGGCCTGCCCCCGGCGCTCGTCCCCGTGGCGCTCATCGCGATCGGCCTCGGCATGACGGTCGGCAACCTCGTTGGCGGCCGCCTCGCCGACTGGAGCGTGCGACGCTCGATGTACCTGTTCTTCGCCGTGCTCGCCGCCGCACTCGTGCTGCTCGGCTTCACCGCGTCGAGCCCCGTCGGGCTCTTCGCCGGCATCTTCCTCGTGGGCGGTGCGTCCTCAGCACTCTCGCCGACCATCCAGGCCCGCCTCATGGACGTCGCCCGCGACAGCCAGTCGATCGCCGCCGCGCTGAATCACTCCGCGCTGAACATCGGCAACAGCCTGGGCGCGCTCCTCGGCGGGCTCGCGATCGCGGGCGGCCTCGGATACGTGGCGCCCGTCTGGATCGGACTCGGGCTCACGCTCGCCGGAGCGGCGCTCGCCGTCGCGAGTTTCTGGCTCCAGCGCGCGCAGGGGAGGCGCGGCGTCGCCCTGCCGTACGCAACCGGCGCGACCCCGGTCGTCGAGTAGACCGAGCGTCGCGCGGGACGGTCGGGCTCAGTCGCTCTGCAGCAGGATGCCGTCGGCGATGGCGCGCTTCCGGAGCGCCACCTTCGTGCCCACGTCGAACCCCGCGACGCGGTACTTCTCGCGGATGCGCTTGAGGTAGCTCTTCGCCGTCTCCTCCGAGATGCCGAGCTGGAACGCCACGGCCTTCACCGGCTGGCCCGCGCCGTAGAGCGCCATGACCCGGCGCTCCTGGGCCGACAGCTTCGGCGTCTGCCCGTCTTCGACGAGTGTGGCCTCGAGCTCGGGCGTGAGGTACGACTCCCCGAGCTTCGCCGCGCGGATCGCCTCGACGATGGTCTCGACGGGCTCCGACTTCGGCAGGTAGCCGAGCGCGCCCGCGGAGAGCGCCTCCCGGACCACCGCGGGTTCGGAGTAGGTGCTGATGAGCATGGTCTGCACGTCGGCGGACTTCAGCATCGAGAGCTTCAGTGACACCGGGATGTTGTCTTTCAGGTCGAGGTCGAGCAGCACGACGTCGACGGGAAACCTGGGGTGCGCGAGCAGCTCGGACCAGGACGGCACTGCGGCGACGACGTCGATGTCGGGTGCCGCCGTGCGCAACCACTCGCTGAGGGCCCCGAGGAGCATGCGGTGATCGTCGACGATCGCGAGCCGGATCGGTGTGGCTTCGGTCATTCAGGTTCCCCTCGTTCGGGCGCCTCGATCGAGCGCAGAGGATGCAGGGCGGACCAGGGCGTCCGTCCGGCAGGAGACGTCGATGCGGAAACGGTCGGCGCTCGTGACGATGTGGTGTGCTCCGACACTACCGACCGCATCCCACGCCGCGGGATCGACATGACGCGGAGACACTCCGGACACGTCGATCCGGATCCGGAGGTCGGCGTCGTCGTCGAACTCCTCGTCGAGGGAGGCCACGCTCACCCGGGCGCTCGCCGACTGGCGCCGCGGACGTTCGGCGACGAGCAGCCAGAGCGCGAACAGCAGCCCCTCGCGCTGGCCGGCGGAGAGCTTGCCGGCGAGCCCGCCCGGGTCGTCGACCTCGACGCGGCCCGAGAGGTACGCCGATTCGGCGACGGCGTGGCGCAGCCACGTGTCGGTGCGCCCCTCGATGAGCCGGACCCGGAGGCGGGCGGCGAGCTGCCCGGCGAGCTCGGCCGTCTCGGGCGGCAGGGGGATCGCGATGCGTCCGGCGCCGACGTCTTCGAGGAGGGCCTCCGCGTCGTAGTCGAGCTGCGCGAGCTCCTCTGAGGCCCGCATGCCGACCGCGGACCGCGGCGTGGACACCGTCGACTGCACGAGCGAGAGGTCGACCTCGCGTCGGACCAGGCGCCGGAACCCGCGCACGGCGATCGTGACGAGCACCACGGGGACCACGGATGCCGCGGCCACCGCGAGGCCGAGCGCGGTCGCCCGGCCGGCGGTCGGCAGCTGCAGCAGCGACTCGACCGCGAGGACCGCGCCGATCGCGCCGGCGGCGATGAGGGGGGCGTTGGTTCCTCGCAGCGCCACGATGGGCATGAGCGCGGCTGCGGCTGCGGCTGCGGCAGTGGGGGTGACGCCCACGCCGAGCCGGCCGGCGGTGGCGGCGACATCGAGCCACACCGGCACGGCGAGGCCCGCGAGCATCGCCGCGAACAGCCAGTCGGGCACGCGACGCGACAGCAGGGAAACGGATGCCGCGCCCCCGGCGACGACCACCGCCAGGGCGATCCACGCCGGCCAAGGCCCGGGCCCCGGCGGGAAGTACGGAGCGAGGGTCACCGCGTGCACGAGATGCGCGGCGACGAGGATGCCGGCGACGACCGTGATTCCCGCGGCGAGCCGGATGCCGCCATGGGCGCCGTGCACGTCGCCGGCGGCTCTCGCCGATCTGGTGGGGCGGCGGAAGCTCCGCTCGCGCCCAGCCGTCGCCGTCGACTCGTCGAATCCGCCGCTCACGGTTTCGGCACCTCCAGCATCACCGTGGTGCCCGCGCCCGGTGAGGAGAACACGCGCGCCCGGCCGCCGACGGCCTGCAGCCGGCCCACGACGGACTCCGCGAAGCCGAGCCGCGCGGGGTCGACCGCCTCGGGCGTGAAGCCCGCGCCCGCATCCGACACCATGGCTCGAACGGTGTGCTCGTCGTCGGTGACGGTGACATCCGCCTCGTTGACGCCCGCGTGGCGGCGGACGTTCTCGAGGCACTCGCCGAGTGCGCCGAGGAGGGCGTCGAGGGTGTCGCGGGGCAGCGCGAGCTGCCCGGCGCCGTGCCAGTTCACGTCGAGCCCCATGCGGGAGAACCGCTGACGGACGGACTCGAAGGTGGTGCCGAGCTCGTCGGCGCCGGTGTCGGGGGAGAACAGGGCGTCGACGCCGGGGTCGAGGGGCGCGCCGAGTCGGAGCAGGCGCAGCAGCCTGGCGTCGTCGCCCGCCTGCTGGCGGAGTGCGCCGGGCCCGACGCCGACGCCGGAGTGCGCGAGCAGGCTGAGTGTGGCCAGCACGGTGTCGTGGAGCACGCGGGCATCCTGGCGCTGCTGCGCCTCGAGCTCGCTGGCGAGGCGCTCGGCCTCGTGCGCCCGGCCGACCTCCGCGATGCGCTCGCCGGTGCGCTCGATGGCGCGGTCGAGCCAGCGGCCGAGGGCGGCGCTCGACGCCCAGCCCGCGATGCCCGCGAGCAGCGGTGCGGCGGCGAGGCCGCCGAGGGCTGCGAGCACCCAGAGGGTGAGGAGCACCGCGGCGGCGAGGGCGGCGACGATCAGCCCGCCTCTCGGCCGCACGACGAGCGGGATGGCCGTGGAGGCGGCGGTGACGCCCGCCGTGGCGGAGATCGCCACCATCGCGACCGGATCGGAGCCCGGGCCCGCGCCGATCAGCACGATCTCGGCGATGGATCCGGCGACGACCCCGGCCGACAGCAGCAGTGAGCCCTGCTCGTTCGCGAGGTGCACGAGCAGGCCGACGGCGACCGCGACGAGGAGGGCGAAGGTGAGGAGCCATCCGGAGAGCGTGCCCGGCACCGCGAGGCAGGCGAGTGTCGCGGCGGTTCCCGTGAGACCGGCGGTGCGGGCGACGCGCCGGAGGACGCGATCGCGCTCCTTGCGGATCCGCTTCATGACACCCCCAGATGCACGTCGGTCGGGCGTGCTCGCATGCGACTCCCGGTCAGAGCGTACCGCGTCGACCCGCTCCAAACGGAGGCCGCCGTCCGGCGGGCACCCCTCGGAGTCGGCGCGTTACGCCGCGAGCAGCGTGCGCAGCGCCTCGCCGACCGCGTCGTCCTCAATGAGGAAGGCGTCGTGGCCGTACTCGGAGGACACCACGACCGGGTCGGGGCCGTGCACGCTGTGCGGCATCAGGGCGGCGATCTCGCGCTGGCCGGTGAGCGGGAAGTACCGGTCGGAGTCGATGCCGAGGACGAGGCTCGCCGCCTCGATGCGCGCGAGCGCCGCCGCGACGCCGCCGCGGCCGCGGCCGACGTCGTGCGAGTTCATCGCCTCGGTGAGGACGAGGTAGCTGTTCGCGTCGAATCGTCTCGTGAACCGGTTGCCGTGGAAGTCGAGGTAGGACTCGACGGCGAAGCGCCCGCCGCCGCCCAGCGGGTCGAGCCCCGACTGCCAGCTGCGGGCGAACCGTTCGTCGAGCTCTCCCGCCGTGCGGTAGTTCAGCATCGCGAGCCGGCGTGCCAGGGCGAGTCCGCGGCTCGGACCGTCGCCGTCGGGCGCGTCGTAGTAGGCCCCGCCGCGGAACGCGGCGTCGGCGCGGACGGCCTCGAGCTGCACCGCGTTGTGCGCGATCTGGTCGGCCGACGTCGCGGCCGGTGCGGCGAGCACCGCGATCCGCTCGACGGCCTGCGGAGCCGTGATCGCCCACTCGAGCACGTGCATCGCCCCCATCGAGCCACCGATGACCGCGGCGAATCGCTCGATGCCGAGCTCGCGGGCGAACGCCAGCTGTGCGGCGACCTGGTCGCGGATGGTGAGGAAGGGGAACCGCGGCCCCCATTCGACCAGGTCGGGGGCGAGCGACGCGGGACCGGTGGTTCCCTGGCAGCCGCCGAGCACGTTGGGGGCGACCACGAACCAGCGATCGGTGTCGATGGCGAGCCCGGGGCCGACGACGCCGGGCCACCAGCCGCCGGTCGGATGCCGCGGCCCCGCGGGCCCCCGCACGTGACTGTCGCCCGTCAGGGCGTGCAGCACCAGCACGGCGTTGTCGCGGGCGGGGGAGAGCTCACCCCACGACTCGTAGGCGATGCGGACGCCGGGCAAGGTTTCGCCCGATTCGAGCGGGACGTCGCCGACGGAGACGAACCGGCGGTCGCCGACCGGGTCGCCCTCGCGCCAGGCACCCGTCGCCGGTGCGCGGTTGGGCGCGATCGCGGGCGGCAGATCCGGGACCGCGCGGGCCGGAGACGCCTCCGCCGTCCGCTGCCAGTCCATGCGTCGATTCTCGCCGACGGTCGGGCGACGCGCTCGATTGTTACGCCTGCGGCACCCGGCCGCGGCATCCGACGCCGGCACCGCGGCGCGCCTGCCGCCGCAGCCGTGAGACGACGGATGCCGCGGACCCGACAGGTCCGCGGCATCCGTTCGCCGGGCGACGCGTGCTAGACGCGCGCCGCCTCCGTCGCCGCGCGAGCGGCCGCGAGGCCCGCCGTCAGGTCGGCCTTGAGGTCGTCGACGTGCTCGATGCCGATCGAGAGGCGGACGAGGCCGGGGGTCACGCCGGTCGTCAGCTGCTGCTCGGGCGTGAGCTGCGAGTGCGTCGTCGACGCGGGGTGGATCACGAGCGAGCGGACGTCGCCGATGTTCGCCAGGTGGCTGAACAGCGAGAGGTTGTCGACGAGGGCGCGGCCCGCGTCGACGCCGCCCTTCAGCTCGAAGGAGAGCACCGCGCCGACGCCCTTCGGCGCGTACGTGTTCGCGGCCGCGTACCACGGGCTCGTGGGCAGCCCCGAGTAGTTCACGTGCGCGACGTCGGGGTGGTCGTCGAGCCACTCGGCGATCTCCTGCGCGTTCTGCACGTGGCGCTCGATGCGCAGCGACAGCGTCTCGATGCCCTGGATCAGCTGCCAGGCGTTGTTCGGCGCGATCGCGGCGCCGAGGTCGCGCAGCAGCTGCACCCGGGCCTTGATGACGTACGCGAGCCCGTCGCCGACGGCGGCCGTGTAGCTCGCGCCGTGGTACGACGGGTCGGGCTCGGTGAGTCCCGGGAACTTCTCGACGTGCTCCGACCACGCGAAGCGCCCGCCGTCGACGATGACGCCGCCGACGACCGTGCCGTGCCCTCCGAGGAACTTCGTCGCCGAGTGCACGACGATGTCGGCACCGTGCTCGAACGGGCGGATCAGGTACGGCGTCGCGATCGTGTTGTCGACGATCAGCGGGATGCCGGCCTCGTGGGCGATGCCCGACACCAGCGAGATGTCGAGGACGTTGATCTTCGGGTTGCCGATCGTCTCGGCGAAGAACAGCTTCGTGTTCGGCCGGACCGCGCGGCGCCACTCGTCGGCGTCGTCCTGGTTCTCGACGAACGTGGTCTCGATGCCGAGCTTCGCGAGCGTGTACTTGAAGAGGTTGTACGTGCCGCCGTAGATCGAGGAGCTCGAGACGATGTGGTCGCCCGCCTGAGCGATGTTCAGCACGGCGAAGGTCTCCGCCGCCTGACCCGAGGCGACCAGCAGCGCGCCCGTGCCGCCCTCGAGCGCCGCGATGCGCTCCTCGACGACCGCCTGCGTCGGGTTCTGGATGCGCGTGTAGATGTTGCCGAACTCGGCGAGCGCGAACAGGTTCTTCGCGTGGTCGGCGTTGTCGAACACGTACGACGTCGTCTGGTAGATCGGGGTCGCGCGGGCCTTGGTCACCGGGTCGGGTGCGGCGCCCGAGTGGACCTGCTTCGTCTCGAATCGCCAGTCGGCGGTGGGCTCGGTCATGGGGTCTCCTTCGGCTCGGCCAGCGGTCCGGCCGCGGCTTGGAGCCACCGTACGAGCCCCCGATCGGACCGGCAATCGGTGCCGACACACGGCGTAAGGATCAGCGCTCCTCCGGATCGCGCGGCGGCGCGGCGGGCGAGTCGGCCGGCGGGTCGGCTGGCGGCTCCGCGCGCGGATCGACGGAGGGCTCGGTCGGCGGCACCGCCGGGGGCGGCAGCTCCTCCGGCGGGAGGACCAGGGTACCCGTGGCGGTCGACGGCTCGGGGCGGAACAGCCAGCGCGCCCGCGGCTGCACCAGCGGGCGGAACACGCGCCGCACAGGCTTCAGCGACAGGACGATCGAGACGCCGATGCAGAAGACGATCATCGCGGGCAGCACCCAGAACGGCTGCGGCCCCGCGAGGATCTCGGTCTCCCGGAACGGGTAGAGGACGAAGCTGTGCAGCAGGTAGATGTACATCGTGGCGGCGCCGAACGGCGTGAACCAGTGCCGGCCGCGCGGCATCAGCATGAGGAACGCCACCGCGAGCAGCATCGCCAGCAGGAGCAGCACGAGGCGGATCGCGCCCGACCACGGCTCGTCGTAGCCGATCGCCTCGTAGGCCTCGTCGTAGAGCATGAACCGGCGCAGCTTCAGGTCGCGCCAGGTCTCGATGGCGGCGGGCATGACGGCGAGCATCGCGGCGAACAGGGCGATCGCCCCCGCCCGCCACCGCCACGTCACGCGCGCCGGCAGTGCGAGCCAGCGGCCGGTCAGCTGCCACTGCCGCAGCTTCCAGCCGAACACGAAGAAGGGGAACATCCCGAACGTCCGCGTCATCGCGAGCGTCGAGTCGATCGCCTCGGTGTACCCGGCGAGGATCGAGACGACGATCGAGATGAGCAACGGGTAGCGCAGCAGCACCAGATACGGCAGCGCGATGCGCCACACGGCGAGGGCGATGAGGAACCACAGGGTCCACGACGCCGTCGTGTAGTCGAGCGCGAACTCGGCGCCGAGGGCCCAGCGCACGACGGTCCAGATCGACTCGAAGATCACGTACGGGAAGACGATGTCGGTGAGGACCTGCTTCAGCGACCTCGCGCTCGGCGGCCCCGACTTGGCGAAGTAGCCCGACACCGTCACGAACACGGCGACGTGGAAAGAGTAGATGAACAGGTAGACGCTGTACGCGGCGTCGTCCTCGGCGATGAGCGGCAGGATGCCGTGCCCGATCACCACCAGCGTGATGGCGATCCAGCGCGCGTTGTCCCAGAGGGGGACGCGCTTCCTCACGTGGGGCGCGGGCCTGGCGGTCTGCATCGACCCATTCTCCCGTACCGTCGCCGCACGGCAGAATGGGCGCATGGACGGTCTGCGCGCGGTGGTCACAGGAGCGAGTTCGGGCATCGGCGAGGCGACGGTGCGGGCGCTCCGGGCCGCCGGCTGGGACGTCGTCGGCGTCGCTCGGCGGGAGGACCGGCTCCGCGCGCTCGCCGAGGAGACCGGGGCATCCGTGTTCCGGGCCGACGTGACCGAGCCCGACGACGTGGCGCGGCTCGCCGAGCACCTGGCCGCCACCGGTCCGGTCCACGCGCTGGTGAACAACGCCGGGGGCGCGAAAGGGCTGGCCTCCGTCGAGGCGTCGGACGACGCCGACTGGGAGTGGATGTTCCGCGTGAACGTGCTCGGCACGAAGCGCGTCACGAGCGCCCTGCTGCCACTGCTCCGCGCGGGCGCGGAGGAGCGCGGCGTCGCCGACATCGTGACGGTGACCTCCATCGCGGGCCATGTCGCCTACGTGGGCGGCGGCGGGTACAACGCCGCGAAGTTCGCCGAGCACGCGCTGACGGCGGTGCTCCGGCTGGAGCTGAACGGCGAGCCCGTCCGCGTGATCGAGGTCGCACCCGGCATGGTCAAGACCGACGAGTTCGCGCTGGTCCGCTTCGGCGGCGACCGCGAGCGGGCGGAGGCCGTCTACGAGGGCGTGCCCGAGCCGCTCGTCGCCGAAGACGTCGCCGCGGTCATCGCCGACGCGATCGGCAAACCCCGCCACGTCGACCTCGATCTCATCGTCGTGAAGCCCGTGGCGCAGTCCGCGCCGCATCTCGTCGCCAAGGGACCCCTCACCGTGCGGGGCGGGCGAGCCGGGTGAGCGCCCGCCCGCTGCGACCTGCGCCCCGGCGAGACGCGTGGGAGCGCGTCACCACGGTGCCGCTCGTCGTGCTGGGCCTGGCGTTCATCGTCGCGTACTCCGTCTGGGTGCTCGGCGACGACCCCGTCTGGCGGGCCGGCACCGCCGTCGCGCTGGTCGCCTCGTGGTTCGTGTTCGTCGTCGACGTCGTCGTGCGGATCGCCCTGACGCCGCGGGGCGACCGATGGCGGTTCGCCGCGACGCATCCGGTCGACGTGCTCTCGGCGCTGCTGCCTGTGTTTCGGGCGTTCCGGGTGCTCGCCCTGCTGCGGAACATCCCGTACCTGCAGCGCCGGAGCGGTGCAGCGGTCAGGACCCGCCTCGTCATCTACGCGGCGTCGTACGCGATCGTGTTCGTCTACTTCATCGCCCTCGCGACGTTGAACGCCGAGCGCGATGCCGACGGCGCCACCATCGTGACGTTCGGCGACGCCATCTGGTGGGCGATCGTCACCATCGCGACGGTCGGCTACGGCGACATGTATCCGATCACCGCTGCAGGCCGCGTGTACGCGGTGATGCTGATGGCGGGCGGCATCGCGATCGTCGGCACCGCGTCGGCGACGATCATCTCGCTGCTGAACGAACGGATCTCCAGCCTCCGGCACCACGGCGCGCCGGATGCCCCGCACGAGGTGCACCCGGCCGGCCTGCCCGCCGAGGCGGTCTCCGGCGAGGACGAGCCCGCCGCGGACCCGTCGGAAGGTCGCGGCAGCGGCGGTTAGCCTGGCTGCATGAGCTTCGACGCGAACGACGCGGCCACGGGCACCGACGAGGTGCGCCGCGAGATCCTCGGCTGGGATGAGTTCGGCGACGCCGCCCGCGCGCTCGCGGGCGACGTCCTCGCCTCCGGCTACCGACCCGACCTCGTGATCGCCATCGCGCGGGGCGGGCTGCTGCTGGCCGGCGCCATCGCGTACGCGCTCGGCACCAAGCAGTGCGGCTCGATCAACGTCGAGTTCTACACGGGCGTCGACGAGCGGCTGCCCGAGCCCGTGCTGCACCCGCCGATGCTCGACGTGCCCGCGGTCGCGGGCAAGCGCGTGCTCCTCGTCGACGACGTCTCCGACTCCGGCCGCACGCTCGCGAAGGTCGTCGACCTGCTCGGCGAGGCGGGCGCCGAGGTGCGCAGTGCCACCCTCTACGTGAAGCCCCGCACCGTGCTCGTGCCCGACTTCGCCTACCGCGAGACCTCGGACTGGATCGTCTTCCCGTGGTCGGCGCGGCCGCCCGTCGCCATGGGCGCGTGACCGCCGTGCCCATGACCCTCGACGAGCTCGCCGGGGCCGGGCTCATCGACCCCGGCTGGGCCGCCGCGCTCGCGCCCGTGGCCGCCGACATCGCCCGCATGGGCGAGTTCCTGCGCGCCGAGGTCGCCGCGGGACGCGGCTACCTGCCGGCCGGCGACCGGGTCCTCCGCGCGTTCTCGCAGCCGCTCGACCGGGTGCGCGTGCTCATCGTCGGTCAGGACCCGTACCCGACGCCGGGACATCCCATCGGATTGTCGTTCGCGGTGGAGGCGCACGTGCGCCCGATTCCGCGGAGCCTCGCGAACATCTACCGCGAGCTCGCCGACGACATCGGCGTGCAGCCGCCCCAGCACGGCGACCTCGGCGCGTGGAGCCGCAACGGCGTGATGCTGCTGAACCGGGTGCTCACCGTGCGGCCCGGCACGCCCGCATCGCACCGCGGCAAGGGATGGGAGCGGGTCACCGACCACGCGATCCGGGTGCTGGTCGAGCGCGGCACGCCGCTCGTGGCGATCCTCTGGGGTCGCGACGCGCAGGGGCTCCGGCCGATGCTCGGCGACACCCCCGTGATCGAGTCGGTGCACCCCAGCCCGCTGTCGGCGTCGCGCGGGTTCTTCGGCTCGAAGCCGTTCAGCCGGGCCAATGCGCTGCTCGCCGAGCAGGGCGCCGAGCCGGTCGACTGGGCGATCGCCGAGCACTGACGCGCGCGTCATCCGCCCGACACACGCGCGGAGTATCGTGGCGCCATGCTCGAGGAGGAATACCAGGCACACCGGGTGCCGCCGCCGCACCTTCGGCGGCCCGAGCCGCCCGAGGCGCCCTTCGAGTACACGATCCGCGACGCGCGCGTCGCCGACCTGCCCGCGGTCCGCGAGATCTACAACCACTACGTCGCGAACTCCACCGTCACGTTCGACGAGGACGCGATGACCCTCCGCGAGTGGAAGCAGAAGTTCGCCCACCTCGAGAAACTCGGCATGCCCTTCCTCGTGGCCGAGTCGCCGCGCGGCCAATTGCTCGGCTACGCCCTCGTCGCGCCCTGGAAACCCAAGCGCGCCTACCGGTACACCGTCGAGAACTCCATCTACCTCGGGCCCGCCGCCTCTGGAAAGGGGCTCGGCACGGTGCTCCTCGCCGAGCTCATCGCCCGCTCGAAGCAGGCCGGGCTGAAGGAGATGATCGCCGTGATCGCCGACCAGGGCGCCGACGCGTCGCTCGCGCTGCACGAGAAGTTCGGCTTCACCGAGATCGGGCGCATGGGCAAGGTCGGCTTCAAGTTCGACCGGTGGCTCGGCACGGTGCTGCTGCAGAAGTCGCTGAAGGGCGAGTAGCGAGCGGATGCCTCGGCCGGGGCATCCGTCGCGGTCGTAGGCTCGACGGGTGACCGACGTCGACGAGCTGCACGAGTACACGGCCCTCGAACTGCACCAGCTGCTGCAGCGCGGGGAGGTGTCGCCGCACGAGGCCGCCCGGCACTTCCTCGACCGCATCGATCGACTCGGGCCGCGCGTCGGGGCGTTCGCGCACGTCGACGCCGAGCGCGCGCTCGAACGCGCCGACCTCGTCGAACGGCAGGTGCCGAAGGCGGCGCCGCTCTGGGGGATGCCGCTCGCCGACAAGGATCTCCACCTCCGGGCCGGGGTGCCGGCGCGGTTCGGATCGCAGGCGTTCGCCGACTTCGTGCCCGAGGAGTCGGATGAGCTCGTGCGCACCGTCGACGAGGCGGGCGCAGTGAGCCTCGGCAAGACCGCGACACCCGAGTTCGGCATGCCGTCGTACACGGAGGGGCCGGCGGTGCCCGCCGCACGGAACCCGTGGGACCTCTCGCTCGGCGCCGGCGGGTCGAGCGGGGGAGCGGCGGCCGCCGTGGCGGCGGGGCTGCTGCCGTTCGCGCCGGGGTCCGACGGCGGCGGCTCGATCCGCATCCCCGCCGCCTCCTGCGGACTCGTCGGCGTGAAGCCCTCGCGCGGCCGGGTGCCGGCCGGCTCCGGGCTCGCGAGCCTCGCGGGTCTCGGCGTCGCCGGCCCGATCGCGCGGACGGTCGCCGATGCGGCGCTGCTGCTCGACGGGCTCGTGGCGCCGGCCGGCTATCCGGCGAGGCATCCGTTCGCCGTGCGGGCGCCGGGCGAGGACGGACCCTTCCTCGGTGCGGCGATCCGCGGCGAGGGGCGGTTCCAGGTGGGCGTCATGACGGACTCGCCGTGGGACGATTTCACCGACATCGAGATCGAGCCGGAGGCCCGGGCCGCGCTCGACCGGGCGATCGAGCTGCTCGACCGCGCGGGTCACGGCATCGAGGCGATGGCGCCGGCGCCGGAGCCCGGGTACGCCGAGGCGTTCCGGGCGGTGTGGCAGGCGGGCGCGGCCACCATCCCCGTCGACGGCGCCGCGATCGAGCTGCTCGAGCCGCTCACGCGCTGGCTCGTCGAACGGGGTCGGGCGCTGCCGGCGCGGACGCTCGCGGAGGCGCTCGCGTGGCTCGCCGGGTTCGAACAGCGGGTGATCCGCCGGTTCGCGCCGTTCGACGCCGTCCTCACGCCGGCGCTGGCGATGACGCCGCGACCCGTCGGCTGGTACGACGCGGGCGACGGCGAGCGGAACTTCGCCCAGCAGGTGGCGTTCACGCCGTTCACGTCGTTCGTGAACGTGTCGGGGCTGCCCGCGATCACGGTGCCGGTCGATGAGACGTCGACCGGACTGCCGATGGGCGTGCAGCTGATCGGCCGGCCGGGAGGGGAGTCGACGCTCTTCGCGCTCGGTGCTCAGCTCGAGCGGGCCGCGCGGCGCGGGCGCCGCCGTCCTCCGGTGTGGTGACACCGGCGGACCGGTGCGAGGAGTCGCAGCGGAGCGTCATCCGAGTTTGCAGTTAGGTAAGCCTCACCTATAGTTGGGTCCATGCTCGGTGACGACCTCACGCTCTCGTACGACGGCCGCACGGTGGTGCACGGGGCGCGGATCCATCTCGAACCGGGCCGCGTCACCGCGCTCGTCGGCCCGAACGGCAGCGGCAAGTCGACGCTGCTGCGCTCGCTCGCCCGACTGCACCGCGCCGACGCCGGACGCGTCACCTTCGACGACGGCACCGACGCGGGCGCGCTCGGGTCGCGGGAATTCGCCCGCCGCGTCACGCTGCTCGCGCAGAGCCGCCCCACGCCCGGCGGGCTCACCGTCCGCGAGCTCGTCGAGTTCGGCCGGCACCCGCATCGCGGCCGCTGGGTCGCGGGCGACGCGGGCGGCGCCGCCGTCGTCGAGCGCGCCATGGAGCTCACGGGCGTCGCCGCCCTCGCCGGCCACGCCGTCGACCGGCTCTCCGGCGGCCAGCTGCAGCGGGTCTGGCTCGCCGCCTGCCTTGCGCAGGACACCGAGGTGCTCCTGCTCGACGAGCCGACCACGTACCTCGACCTGCGCTACCAGGTCGAGCTGCTCGACCTGATCCGCGAGCTCGCCGACGAGCACGGCGTCACCATCGGCGTCGTCCTCCACGACCTCGACCAGGCGGCCGCCGTCGCCGACCGCATCGTGCTGCTCGAATCCGGGCGGGTGCGCGCCGTCGGCACGCCCGCCGAGGTGCTCGTCAGCGACGTGCTGAGCTCGGCCTACGGCATCCGCGTCGACGTCGACGTCGACGACCGGGGCTGCATCACCACCTGCCCCATCGGGCGGTACAACACCCGGCGGACCGCCGGCCTCGCCGTCGCCTGACCGGGCCCGCCGGCACCACCACCACGACCACGACCACCCTCACCACCACCTCGCGCGCGGCGCCATGCGTCAGCGCCCGAATGAAGGACACCATGCGCACACGTGCCACCGCCCTCATCGCCGTCGCAGCCGGCTCCGCCCTGCTGCTGACCGGCTGCGGAACGACCGAGGAGACGCCGGCCGCCGCGGGCGACGCCGCGATCTCGATCGTCGACGACCGCGGCGAGACGATCGAGCTGGCCGAGCCCGCCGACGAGATCGTCGCGCTCGAGTGGAACACCGTCGAGAACCTCGTCGCGCTCGGCGTGACGCCCGTGGGCGTCGCCGACGTCGAGGGGTACACCGCGTGGGT
Source organism: Agromyces sp. G08B096 (assembly GCF_040267705.1). Classification (NCBI taxonomy): domain Bacteria; kingdom Bacillati; phylum Actinomycetota; class Actinomycetes; order Micrococcales; family Microbacteriaceae; genus Agromyces; species Agromyces sp. G08B096. The sequence goes on along the minus strand of NZ_CP158374.1, from coordinate 2,296,604 downwards.
GCACGCCGAGCCGCTCGAGGGCGACGTGACCGACGTCGGCACGCGCGGGGAGCCCTCGATCGACGCGATCGCGGGACTCGCTCCCGACCTGGTCGTGACCACCTCCGACCTGCCCGAGTCGGCGATCTCCCAGATCGAGGAGTTCGCGCCCGTGCTCGTCGTGCGCGGTGCCGACGCCTCCGACGCCATCGGGCAGATGGAGCGCAACCTCGAGAAGATCGCCGTCGCCACCGGCCGTGAGGCCGAGGGCGAGGAACTCATCGCCGGGTTCGAGGCGAAGGTCGAGGAGGGCCGGCAGGCGCTCGAGGCCGCGGGCCTCGCCGGAGCGTCGTTCGCGATGAGCGACGCGTGGGCGTCGGGCGGCCAGGTGTCGATCCGCCCCTTCGCCAAGGGCTCGCTCCTCTCCGACGTGACGGAGGAGCTCGGCCTGGTGAACGCCTGGACCGGTGAGGGCGATGCCGACTACGGCCTCGCCTCGACCGACGTCGAGGGGCTCACCGCGCTCGGCGACGTCGAGTTCCTGTACATCGCCTCCGACGCCGAGGGGCAGGACCCGTACCAGAAGGAGCTCGCGGGCAACGCGGTCTGGCAGTCGCTGCCCTTCGTGCAGTCCGGGTCGGTGCACCGTCTGCCCGACGGCATCTGGATGTTCGGCGGCCCGAGCTCGATGAACGACTACATCGATGCGGTCGTCGCCACCCTCGCCGGCTGAGCGCCCGGGCGAGGCGACCGAGGCCGGCCGCGCCGCACCGGTGACGGATGCCCCGGCCGGGGCGCCGCGCGTCGGTGCGATCGCGCTCATCGCGATCGGCGTCGTCGCGGCGGCGCTCCTCGCCGCCGTGCACGTGACGCAGGGGTCCGCCTCGGTCGGCGTGCCCGAGCTGCTCGCGCTGCTCGCCGGCGCCGGCGACGACCAGTCCGCGGCCGTGCTCGTGGCCTCACGGGTGCCGCGCCTCGCGGCCGGCGTGCTCGTCGGCGTGTGCCTCGGCGTGGCGGGGCTCGTGATGCAGACGGTCTCGCGGAACCTGCTCGCCTCGCCCGACACGCTGGCCGTGAACGCCGGATCGTACGTCGCCGTGGTCGCGGTCGCCGCCTTCGGGGTGGTGCTGCCGGCCGCGGGCGGCGGGGTCGTGGCGTTCGCCGGGGGCCTCGCCGCCGCAGCGGTCGTGATGGCGATGTCCGCCGGCCGAGGCGGCGGAGGCACCATCCGGCTCGTGCTGGCGGGCTCCGCCATCGCGCTCGCGCTGCAGGCGGTGACCTGGATGCTGCTCCTGCTCTTCCCCGAACGGACCACGGGGCTGTACGCCTGGGGCAACGGCACCCTCGCCCAGACCGGCCTCGACGCCGTGACCCAGCTCGCGCCCGTGGTGCTGCTCGCCGTGGCGGGGCTCCTCGTCTTCGCCCGGCGGTTCGACCTCGTCGCCCTGGGCGACGACCAGGCGCGCGTCCTCGGCGCCCGGGTCGGCCGCATCCGCGCGGGAGGCATCGTCGCGGCCGTGCTGCTCTCGGCGGCCGCCGTGACCGTCGCCGGGCCGATCGGGTTCGTGGGCCTCGCGGCGCCGGCCATCACGCGGCTCATCGCCGAGCGGGTGCGCGGCATGCAACGCCACGTGCTGCTGATCCCGGCCGCGGCGGTCGTGGGCGTCATCATCGTGCTCGGCGCCGACGTGCTCCTGCGCCTCGCGTTCGGCGGGCAGGCGGCCGTCGAGGTGCCGACGGGCGTGGTGACCACGATCTTCGGGGCGGTCTTCCTCGTCGGTCTCGCGCTCCGCGCCCGGGCGGCGGACGAGGCCGGCGCCGGGTTCGTCGTGGGCGGCGGATTGTCCAGGCGCGGACGCATCCTCGTCATCGTGGCGGCCTCGGTCGCGCTCGTCGCCGTGGCGTTCGTCTCGCTGCTGCTCGGCGACGCGAAGCTGCTGGGCGGCGACATCCTGAACTGGATCACCGGCCAGGCGGGGCCGCTCGTCGACTTCGTGATGAACACGCGCGCGCCCCGAGTCGCGGCCGCGATCCTCGCGGGCGCCGCGCTCGCGCTCGCGGGGACCGCGGTGCAGGCGGTCTCGCGCAACCCGCTCGCCGAGCCGGCGATCCTCGGCGTGACGGGCGGCGCGGGCGTGGGGGCGGTGCTCGTCATCACCCTCTGGCCGCTCGCGACGCACCTCGGCGTGACGCTCGGCGGGTTCGCGGGCGCGCTCGCGTCGGCGGTGGTCGTCTTCGGGCTCTCGCTCCGGGGCGGGCTCGCCTCCACCCGGCTCATCCTCATCGGCATGGGCGTGTCGGCGGCATCCGCGGCGATCACCTCGATGCTCATCATCGCGACCGATCCCTACAACGCCGCCAAGGCGCTGACGTGGATGTCGGGCTCGACGTACGGGCGCACGTTCCCGCAGCTCATCCCGCTGCTCGTCGTGCTGGTCGCGAGCGTGCCGCTGCTCGCCGCGCGCCGCCGCGAGCTCGACCTGCTCGCGTTCGACGACGACACGCCGCGGGTGCTGGGCGTCCGCCTCGGTCCGGCGCGGCTCGCGCTGCTCGGGGTGAGCGTCGCGCTCACCGCGACCGCGGTGGCGGCGGTCGGCGTCGTCGGCTTCGTCGGGCTTGTGGCGCCGCACGCGGCCCGCGCGCTCGTCGGGGGCCGGCACGCGCTGGTGCTGCCGGTCGCGGGGCTGCTCGGCGCGCTGCTCGTCTGCGTGGCCGACACGGTCGGCCGCACGGTGATCGCCCCCGGCCAGCTGCCCGCGGGGCTCGTCACAGCGATCGTGGGCGCGCCCTACTTCGTGTGGCTGCTCTGGCGGTCGAGGCGATGACGTCTCGGGTCGCGGGCGGTTCGACGCCGCCCGCGGCCTGTGTCAGACTTAGGTAATGCTTACCTCAGTCGTCGAGGCGGCCCCGCGCCCCGCCTACCGGAGCTACCGGACCAGCGTCGCGCGCGTGCGCCGTCTCACGCCGACGTTCACCCGCGTGACCTTCACCGGGCACGACCTCGACGGGTTCGGCACGGCCGGCCTCGACCAGCGCGTGAAGGTCGTGCTGCCGAACGCGGCCGGCTTCGCCCACTTCCCCGACGGCGACGACTGGTACCGGGCCTGGCGCGAGCTGCCGGCCGAGCAGCGCAACCCCTTCCGCACCTACACGGTGCGCGCCGTCCGGCCCGCCGAGCGCGAGGTCGACATCGACTTCGCCCTGCACGGCGACCTCGGTCCGGCGTCCGCGTGGGCCGGCGCCGCGGCGCCCGGCGACGAGATCGTGCTCATCGGACCCGACGAGCTGAGCCCCGACCGCACGAGCGGCATCGACTTCCGTCCGGGCGCCGTCGAGACCGTGCTGCTCGCGGGCGACGAGACCGCCGCCCCGGCGATCTGCGCGATCCTCGAGCAGCTCCCGCGCGACGCGGCGGGCATCGCAATCATCGAAGTGCCCCACCCCGACGACGCCATCGACGTCCGCGCGCCCGAGGGCGTCGAGGTCCGCTGGCTCGCCCGCGCCGCCGGAGACGCCCACGGCGACCGGCTCATTCCCGTCGTCCGCGACTGGGTCGCCCGCAGCTGCACGCCCGACGACGAGCTCGCCCCGAGCGAGGCGGCCCTCGCGCTCGCCGACGCCGAGCGCGCCGATCCCGACGACGGCCCCCTCTGGGACGTGCCCGAGGGCCGCAGCCTCGACGGCGACTGCTACGCCTGGCTCGCCGGCGAGGCCACCGTCATCACCACGCTCCGCCGCTTCCTCGTCCGCGAGGCACGCCTCGACCGGCGCCGCGTCGCGTTCATGGGCTACTGGCGGCGCGGCCGCGCCGAACTGGAGTGAGCGCAGCGGCCGGGGCGGGCACGGCGCCCGGGCCAGCCGGCCCGGTGGCCCCCAGGGCAGCTCGCCGGGCGGGACACCGAGGAACCGCCGCACGCGGCATCGCGGTGCTCGCCGGCGGAGTCGTGCTGCTCGTGCTGGTCGTCGCGGCGAGCCTCGCCCTCGGGGTGCGCGGCATCGACCCGGCCGACGTGTGGCAGGCGCTCGTCGCGCCTGTGCCGGGCGACCCCGACCAGGCCGTGGTCCTGCAGCTGCGAGTCCCGCGCACGGTCATCGGCCTCGCCGCCGGCGTCGCGCTCGGCCTCGCAGGCACGGTGATCCAGGGGGTCACACGCAACCCGATCGCGGACCCCGGCCTGCTCGGCGTGAACGCCGGCGCCTCCCTCGCGGTCGTCCTCGGCATCTCGCTGCTCGGCATCGTCGACCCGTTCGGCTACATCTGGTTCGCCTTCGCGGGCGCGGGCGCGGCAGCCGTCGTGGTCTTCGCGATCGGTCGCGGCGAGCCGGTCCGCCTGGCCTTGGTGGGCGCGGCGCTCACCGCGCTGCTGACCCCGCTCATCGCGCTCGTGCTCCTCCGCGACACCGAGGCGTTCAACCAGTACCGGTTCTGGGCCGTGGGCTCGCTCACCGGTCGCGAGCTCTCGACCGTCGCGGCGCTGTGGCCGTTCCTCGTGGTCGGCGCGGTCCTCGTGTTCGCCCTCGCGCACCGGCTCAACCTGCTGGCGCTCGGCGACGACGTCGCGAGCGCACTTGGGCAGCGCGTCGGTGTGACGCGTGCGGTGGCCGGCCTCTCGATCGTGCTGCTCTGCGGCGTCGCGACCGCGCTCGCCGGCCCGATCGCGCTGGTCGGGCTCGTGGTGCCCCATGCGGCGAGATGGCTCGTCGGCAGCGACTACCGCTGGATCGTCGCGGTCTCCGTGGTCTTCGGCCCGATCATGCTGCTCGCCGCCGACGTCATCGGCCGGCTGATCGTGCCCAATGCGGAGCTCGAGGCCGGCGTCGTCGCCGCATTCCTCGGCGCGCCGGTGCTCATCGCGATCGCGCGCAGCCGACGGGTGGCCGGGCTGTGACGGGCATGACGACGGCCGGTGCGACCGACCGGCTCGACGGCCCGGCCGACGTGGCATCCGTCGTCGCGTCCGTGCGTGCGCGTCGCCGGCGGCGCCAGCTGCTGGTGGTGGCGGTCTCGGCCGGGCTCGCCGTCGTGCTGGCCGTCCTCGCGTCGTCGTTCGGTGCGGCGGGCGTGACCCCCGACCGCGTGCTCGCCGTGCTCGTCGGCCAGGGCGATCGCGTCGAACGGTTCGTCGTGTTCGAGCTGCGGCTGCCGCGCATCCTCGCGGCCCTCTTCGTGGGCGCGGCGTTCGCGCTGGCCGGCGCGGTGTTCCAGTCCACGCTCCGCAACCCGCTCGCGAGCCCCGACATCCTCGGCATCTCGACCGGCGCGAGCCTCGGCGCGGTGTGGGCGATGCTCGGGCTCGGCGTCGCGGGCGCCGCCGTCGCCGGGTTCGCGTTCGGCGGCGGCCTCGCCGTCGCGGTCGTGATCTGGCTGACGGCGTGGCGGCAGGGTCTGCACGGCGTGCGGTTCGTGCTCGTCGGCGTCGGCATGGCGTACGTCTGCGGATCGACGGTGACGTGGCTGCTCGCCAGGGGCGAGGTCCGGGAGGCGCAGGCGGCGCTGCACTGGACGGTCGGCAGCGTCGCGGATGTGCGCGGCGACCAGCTGGCACTGCTCGCGGTCGGTGTGCTGATCGTCTCGGCCCTGATCGCGGCGGTCGCCCGCGTGCTCGCGCCGCTCGCGCTCGGCGACGACCACGCGTCCGCCCTGGGCGTGCGCGCGGATGCCTCGCGCGTGGTGCTGCTCGTGCTCGCGGTGGCCCTCGTGGCGACCGCGGCGTCGGTGGCAGGGCCGATCGCCTTCGTCGCGCTCATCGCGCCGGCCGTCGCCCGGCGGCTCGTGGGCGGCGGGGGAGCGGCGCTCCTCGCGTCCGCGCTCGCGGGAGCGGCGCTGACTCTCGCGGCAGATGTCATCGGGCAGTTCGCGATCCCCGGGCTCACGGCCCCCGTCGGCATCGTCACCGGCGTCATCGGCGCCCCATACCTGTTGTGGCTGCTCGCCCGTACCGAGAGGACCCGCGCATGAGCGCACTGCCCGCTGTCGTGCCCGAACGCCGGCCCGGCGCCGGACTCGCCGCCGAGGGCGTGGTCCTGGGCTACGACGGCCGGCGCGTGATCGACGGCCTCGACCTCGTCCTGCCGCCCGCGCGCATCACCGCCATCGTCGGCCCCAATGCGTGCGGCAAGTCGACGCTCCTGCGCGGGCTCGCCCGGCTGCATCCGCTCGAGGGCGGGCGCGTCACCCTCGACGGCGAGGACGTCGGCCGGATGCCTCGCCGCGACGTGGCCCGGAGGGTGGGAGTGCTGCCGCAGAGCTCGATCGCTCCCGACGGGGTGCGCGTCGCCGATCTCGTCGGCCGCGGGCGGTATCCGCACCAGGGCTGGTGCGGACGCCATTCGAGCGACGACGACGAGGTGGTCGCGGAGGCGCTTGCCGCCACGGGCGTCGCCGACCTCGCCGACCGGCCGATCGAGGAGCTCTCGGGCGGGCAGCGGCAGCGCGTGTGGATCGCGATGGTGCTCGCCCAGCAGACCGACATCATGCTGCTCGACGAACCGACGACCTATCTCGACGTGACGCACCAGCTCGAGCTCCTCGACCTGCTCACGGCGCTGAACCGCGAGCGCGGCACGACCGTGGTCATGGTGCTCCACGAGCTGAACCTCGCGGCGCGGTACGCCGACCACCTCGTGGTGATGAGCGCCGGCCGGATCGTCGCCGAGGGTGCGCCGGCCGAGGTGCTCACCGTCGAGACCGTGCGCGGCGCGTTCGGGCTGGAGGCCCGGGTCATCCCCGATCCGGTCTCCGGCAGCCCGCTCGTGGTCCCGATCGGGCGGTTCCACGCGGCGGAGTGAGCCGGCGCGGGGTCGCGCTGACGGCGGCGAGTGCCGCACGCGTCGTCGGATGACACGGAGCTGGGACATCCGTCGCTGTTAGGTTAGGCTCTCCTTATCACCCCCGATCCGATCCAAGGAGCCCCGTGCGTCTTCGACGTTCCCTGATCGCCGTGGCCGGCGCCGCCGTCACCGCGCTCGCCCTGTCCGCCTGCGCGGGCGGCAGCACCGACGAGGACGCCGGTTCGACCGGCGCCGTGGCAGAGGGCTTCCCGGTCACCATCGAGCACGCCTTCGGCGAGACCGTCATCGAGGACGCCCCCGAGCGGGTCGCGACGTGGGGCTGGGGCTCGACGGAGGCCGCCGTCGCGCTCGGCGTGTACCCGATCGCGATCGCCGAGCAGGTGTGGACCGTCGGAGAGGGCGCCTACCTGCCCTGGGTCGAGGCGGCGTACGAGGAGGCCGGCGAAGAGTTGCCGGCGCTGCTGAGCGACCCCGAGGGCGGCGCCACCGTGCCCTACGAGGAGTTCATCGAGGCCGACCCCGACCTGATCCTCGCGCCCTACTCGGGCCTCACCGAGGAGCAGTACGACACCCTCTCCGAGATCGCGCCCGTCGTCGCCTACCCCGATGCGCCCTGGACGACCCCGTGGGACGAGGAGATCCGGATCACCGCCGAGGCCCTGGGCCGGAGCGACGAGGGCGAGGAGGTGCTGCAGACCATCTCCGAAGGCCTCGCCGAGCAGGCCGCCGCGCACCCCGAGTTCGCGGGCAAGACGTTCGCCGGCGTGTGGGACGGCGACGGCTTCGTCTACGTCTACACCGAGGCAGATGCGCGCATCGAGGTGCTCACCGAGCTCGGCCTCGAGGTCGCGCCGAGCGTCGCCGACCTCGACACCAGCGACGGCGGGTTCTTCTACGAGCTGAGCTACGAGCAGCTCGACCAGCTCGACGCCGACTTCATCGTGAGCTACCACGACAGCGAGGAGGAGGCCGCCGCATTCCTCGCCAAGCCCGAGCTGCAGGCCATCCCCGCCGTCGCCGCGGGCAACGTCGCGCAGGTGACCGACCGGGTCACGGTCTCTTCGGTCTCGCCGCCCACCGCGCTGAGCTTCGACTGGGAGGGCGGCCTCCCCGCGCTCATCGACGCGATCTCGGGCGTCCTCGAGCCGTAGCCGCGGCGCGCCGGAGGTAGCCGCCGGCCTCGAGCCCGGCCTCGACCTCGAACCGGTTCCGCAGCGGGTTGCGGCCGCCGAGGAGGTAGAGCAGCGGGAAGAGCATGCCGTACCTGCGCCATTGACGCCGATGGATCGCCTCGTGACCGAGCACCCGGTGCGAGACGTTCCGGTCGGTCAGGTAGCAGCCGCCGACGCACGCTCCGCCGCGGCCGAACGCCCACGTCGGCATGCCCGTGAAGACGATGAGGCCGCGACGGCGCTCGATGCGTCCCGTGCTGAGCAGGGCGCCCCACGCGAAGCCGACCGCCGTGGCGAACCAGTAGCCGGCGTGGCTCACGGGTGAGTCGGTGAGCCGGATCCTGACCGCATGCGACGGTCGGCCGGCGCCTGGAGGCACGCTCACGCGTCCGCGCCCGGACGGCCGAGGGCCTCGAGCAGGCGGAGCCAGATCTCGCTCACCGTCGGGAAGGCCGGCACCGCGTGCCAGAGCCGGTCGGTCGGCACCTCGCCCACGACGGCGATGGTCGCCGCGTGCAGCAGCTCGCCGACGTCCTGGCCGACGAAGGTCGCCCCGACGACGGTGCCCCGCTCCTGGTCGATCACGAGTGCGGCGCGTCCCGCGGGGCCGTCGGAGTGGATGCCCGTCCCGCTGGCGGCGTCGAGGCCGACCTCCACGACGCGCACGTCGATGCCGGCGTCCCGCGCAGCGGCCGCGGTGAGGCCGACGCTCGCGACCTCGGGCTCGGCGAACACCACGGAGGGCACGGCGCGGTGGTCGGCGGTCGCGACGTGCGCGCCCCACGGCGCGGCGTCGACGGGCCGGCTCAGTGCCCGTGCCGCGATACCGTCGCCCGCCGCGCGCGCCTGGTACTTGCCCTGGTGCGTGAGCAGGGCGCGGTGGTTCACGTCGCCCACCGCCACGAGCCAGCCGCCGTCGACGCCGCGGACGAGGAGCTCGTCGTCGACGTCGAGCCAGCTGCCGGGCTCGAGGCCGACGGTCTCGAGCCCGAGGTCGTCGGTGCGCGGCCGGCGACCCGTGGCCACGAGCACCTCGTCGGCGACCAGCTGCTCGCCGCCGGCAAGGGTCAGCACCACCTCGCCCGACGGGGCGCGCTCGACGCGCTCGGGTGTGACGCCGAGCCGCACGGTCGCGCCGAGTTCGCGCAGCCCGTCGGCGACGGCCTCGCCGGCGAACGGCTCCATGCCGCCGAGCAGCCCGCTCCGGGCGAACACGGTCACCTCGGTGCCGAACCCCGCGTAGGCGGTGGCCATCTCGACCGCGACGACCCCGCCGCCGATGACCGCGAGGCGGGCCGGCACCTCCTGGGCGCTCGTCGCCTCCCGGCTCGTCCACGGCCTGGCCTCCGCGAGCCCGTCGATCCGCGGCATGACCGGGTCGGATCCGGTCGACACCGCGACCGCGTGGCGGGCGACGAGTTCGGTCAAGGTGCCGTCGGCGTGCTCCACCACCACGCGGCGCGGGCCGGCGAGACGGCCGTGGCCCCGGACGAGCTCGATGCCCACGGAGTCGAGCCAGCCGACGGCGCCCTCGTCGCTCCAGTCGGAGACGAACCAGTTGCGACGGGCGAGCACGGCGGCGACGTCGAGGTCGCCGGTCACGGCCTCGGCTGCGCCGGGGACCCGGCGCGCGGCCCTGAGCGCGGCGGCGCTGCGCAGCAGCGTCTTCGACGGCACGCACGCCCAGTACGAGCATTCCCCGCCGACGAGCTCCTGTTCGACGATGACCACCTGCAATCCGGCGGCGCGCGCCCGGTCGGCGACGTTCTCGCCCACCGGTCCGGCTCCGATCACGACGACGTCGACCTCGTGCTGCATGTGCGCTCCCTTCACGGCCCACCGGGCGTTCGTGGTCAGCCTACGCATCGCGCCGCGCGCTCCGGCGCGACGGCGCCGACAGTCGGCTTCCGGACCGGCTGCCGTCAGTCGGCGCCGGGGCGCGGCGCACCCGCGGACAGCGCCCCGACGAGCCGGAGGATGGTCGGCAGGTCGTCCTCGGCGGCATCGGGTGAGGCGGGCGCGAACCCGGCGATCGCCGCGCCCGCGAGCGGGAACCGTTCGACGACCGCTCGGACCAGCGCCACCAGTGCGGATGCCTCGACGCCGAACGGCATCGGGTAGCTGAGACCCGCGAGCGCGGAGGGGTCGAGGACGTCGAGGTCGACGTGGACGAAGACGTTCGAGGCGCCGGTCGCCTCGACGGCCGCGACGACGGCGGCGGGATCGGAGAGGTCTTCGACCGTGAGGGTCTGCACGGCGTGCTCGTCGATGAAGCGCCGCTCCTCGTCGTCGATCGCGCGGATGCCGCCGAGCACGAGCCTCGTCGGCAGCACCCTGCTGTCCTCGTCGAGGGCGAGCCCCTCGGCGCCGTCGCCCGCGATGGCGCGCAGCGTCATCCCGCCGAACGCCCCGGAGGGGGAGCTCTCGGGCGTGTTGAGGTCGGGGTGGGCGTCGAGCCACAGCACCGCGAGGTCGCCGCCGGTCGCCCGGGAGGCGTGCGCGACGGCGGCGAGCGAGGCGCCGCAGTCGCCGCCGATGGTGATGGGCAGGCCCGTCACGCCGGCGAGCGCCTCCTCGGTGCGCTCCCGCACGCGCCGGATGGTGCTGTAGCGGTGCACGCCGGTGTCGAGCGCCTCCCCGGCCTCCACCGGGACGTCCACCACGACGGTGGCGGCGGCGGGCAGGTCGCCCTGGATCGCGGCGGCCCCGTCGGCATGGCTCATCGCACGGGCCGAGACGGAGCCCTGCCACACGGGCACGACGACGAAGGTGGCAGGCATGGTTCCCAGTATGGCCCCGGAGACGACGGATGCCCCGCGCCGAGGTCGGCGCGGGGCATCCGTTCGCGGAGGGCGTTCAGCCGCCGATGGCGCCCTGCGGCGAGCCGCCGGCCTTCAGTGCGGCGAGGCGGGCGTCGACCTCGGTGAGCTCGCCGAGGTCGTCGAGCTCGTTGAACTGCGCGTCGAGGCTGGAGGCCGCGAGCTCGGCCTGGCCGCGCACCTTGGCCTCCTCGCGCCGGATCTTGTCCTCGAACCGGCCGATCTCGCTCGTCGGGTCGAGGATGTCGATCGACTTCACGGCGTCGTGCACCTGCTGCTGCGCGGCGGCGGTCTTCGACCGGGCGACGAGCTCGTTCCGCTTGTTCTGCAGCTGGACGAGCTTCTCCTTCATGCCGTTCAGCCCGGCCTTCAGCTTGTCGACGACCTCGGTCTGCGCGGCGATCTGCGGCTCGGCGGCCTTCGCCTCGTTCTCGGCCGAGATCTGGCGGCTGAGGGCGACCTTGGCGAGGTTGTCGAACTTGTCGGCGTCGACGGTGTCGCCGGCCTTGCGGAGCTCGTCGGCCTTGCGGCTCGCGGCGAGGGCCTTCTGGCCCCACTCGTTGGCCGCAGTGACGTCCTCGCGGTGGTCGTCCTCGAGGAGGCGGAGGTTGCCGATGGTCTCGGCGATCGCGGCCTCGGCATCGGCGATGGAGTTGGTGTAGTCGCGCACCATCTGGTCGAGCATCTTCTCGGGATCCTCGGCCTCGTCGAGGAGGGCGTTGATGTTCGCGCGGACGAGCTGCGAGATCCGCCCGAAGATGGACTGCTTGGCCATGTTGCGTTCCTTTCGTTGGTCGCGCACGGGGCGTGCGCCGCGGTTCGGATGGGTCATGGGCGCCTCGGGTCGAGGCCGCCGGGATCAGCCGGGATGCCTCGTCAGAATCGGCCTCCGCTCCCACGGCGGCCGCGCGTGCCGCCGCCGCCGAAGCTGCCGGGGGAGCGGCCGCCGCCGAAGCCGCCGCCGAACCCGCCGGAGCGGCCGCCGCCGAACCCGCCTCCGCCGCCGCCGAAGCCGCCGCCTCCGCCGCCGCCGAGCACGGAGTTGATCAGGATGCCGCCGAGCACGGCACCGAAGAGATCGCCGCCGCCACCGCCGCCGCCCGAGGGAGCACCCCAGCCCCCGGTCGAGCCGCCGCCGAAGCCGCCGAACCCGCCGACGTCCTGCTGGGCGAGCCGCATGGCCTCCGACGCGAGCTGCTCGGCGCGCTGCGCGTCGCGGAGCGCGGCCGCCGCATCGGCGGCGCGCACCTGCTCGGCCAGGGCGAGCAGACGCCCGGCCTCCGCGAGCCGCGTTCTGGCCTCGGCCCCGATCGCGCCGCGCCGTGCGACGAGGTAGTCCTCGGCGGCCTGCACCTGCGACCTCGCCGAGAGCAGCGACCGGTCGAGCTGGGCGGCCGCGCGGGCGGCCTGCTCCTCGGCCTCCCGGGCTGCGCCGAGCGCACCGTCGATCCGGGCGTTCGCCTGCTCGACCCTGGCCTGCAGGGCGAGCGGGTCGCGCCCCGGGGCGCCGAGCGCCTCTCGGACCGCCGCCGCCTCGGCCGCGGTGGCCTCGGCCAGCTCGTCGAGACCGGGGGCCTGCCGGCCGTGGGCGGCCGCGGCATCCTGCTCGAGGTCGGCGGCACCGGCGGCGACCGCACGATCGGCGGCCGCGAGGTCGGCGGCCAGGCGTTCGATCGCTCCGGTGAGCACATCCGCCTGGTCGACGGCTTCCTCGCCGGCGCGGATCGCGACCGCGGCGTCACCGGACTCGCCGGCCGCGATCGCGGCCTGGGCGCGGTCGACCGCCTCACGCGCGAATGCGAGCCGGGACTCCGCCTGGGCGGGGTTGTCGGCGACGGACGCGAGCGCCGACCCGGCGTACTGCGCCCGGAGGGCGTCGAGTCGCTGCACGGCGGGCGCGACGCGCGCCGCGGCCTGCTGCGCCGACTGCCGGAGCCGCTCGAGCTCTTCGGGCGCCCGCCGTTCGAGGTCGCGGAGCTCGTCGAACTGGGCGGCCTGCTCGTCGAGCACGGCGTCGGCCTCGCCGGCGAGCCGGATGATGGCGGAGTACCACTCACGCCGCTGTTCGTCGCTGTCGGGCTCGGCGTCGTCGAGCCGTTGCTGCAGCGTGAAGGCCTCGGCGACCTTGGCCTTCGCCGTGGCGAGCGCCTCGCGGAACGGCGCGGTCGCCTCCTCGCCGTACGAGGCGACGGCGAAGCCGAGCTCCTCCTCGCTGGTGCGGATGGCGTCGTCGACGGCGACGAGCGCACCACCTGCCTGCCGGCGGAGCTCCTCGACGGGCACCTGCGGGGCCGCGCCGTGCCCGGTGCCGCCCCGCTTCCGCCGTCGGGCGAGCACGATCGCGATCACGGCCACGATGACGCCGGCGATGACGAGGAACCAGATGAAGCCCCAGCCCCAGCCGCCGCCGCTGTCGCCGCCGATCGCCTCGGCGGCCGCGATGGCCGCGCCGGCCCAGTCGCCGTCGCGCAGCTCGGGCTCCACCACCTCGCGGGAGATGCGGTCGATCTCCTCGGCAGAGAGTGAGGCCCCGTCGGCGGCCGAAATCGAGTAGGCGCGGCCGTCAACGGCTACGGCGAGCAGATAGTCTTCGTCGCCCATGTTGTTCGCGATCGCGGTGTCGTCCGCCCACTCAGCGGCGGCCTCGGGGTTCGTGAACGTCGACACGTAGGCGACGAACAGCTGCCGTCCGCTGCGGTCGGCCGCCTCGTCGATGGCCTGCTCGACCTCGGCGACCCGGTCGCCGAGCGCGCCCACGGTGTCGACCACGGGCGAGGAGCCGAACGGCACCGGGTCCTCGGCGAAGGCGGGACCGGCGAGGCCGAGTCCGGCGCCCACCGCGACCGCGGCTCCAGCGACGACGGTCATCCAGCGTCTCGTCCTCAGCACCTGCGCGTTCCCCCGTTCAGCCCGGACGAAGCCGAGTCTATGGCCCAGCCTCCCGGCCGGTCCACGGCGGTCTCCCAGGCGGCGGTGCTCGGGGCCGTCTGCGCCGCGGACGCCGGGGCGCCGGGCTCAGCCGACGGTGAGCGGGGCCGCCGCGGAGACCGCGATGAGCGGCAGGCCGGGTCGGTCCGGCGCGGTGACGACGACCGCCGCGGCGACGGCGTACGCGCCGGGGTCGAGGAGCGCCGCCTCCGCACCGGGCGCTTCGCCGGGCACGCACTGCCCGGCCGTGAAGCTCACGGGGATCTCCGCGGCCTCGCCGGCAGCGAGCCCGATCGACCTGCCCTCGCCCTCGCCGCCGAGCGGGTCGCTGCGCCACACCACGGTGCCGCCGCCGTCGACGACCGCGACCGCGATGGGCGCCGCGACGACGCCGGCGACCGGCTCGCTGCCGGTGTTCGTCACGGTGACGACCGCGTCACCGGTGCCGCCGGGGCGCACCGGTCCGGTCGCGCGGACGGAGACGAGCAGGCCGCCGGCCGAGGCATCCGCCGCCGTCGTCGCGGGGGGCGCCGCCTCGCCGCATCGGAACAGCAGGTCGACGCCGACGCGGTCGTCGCTGAACGGCGGCTCGTCCTGGGGGGCGACGCCGGCGGCCGCCTCCTCGTCGGCCTGCGGTGTCGCATCCAGGCCGGCCTCGGGCGTCCCCGAGATCGCCACCGTGGAGTCGGAGGCGGGGGAGGGGCCGAGCCCGGCGAGGCCGCCGGCGAGCCCGGCCGCCGCGATGAGCGCCGCCACCGAGGCGGTGCCGCCCGCGATCGCCGCGCGCCGGCGCCGGCGGGCCCGGCGCGCCCCGTCGAGTACGTCGTCGATCCGGAGGGATGCCTCGGGCGCGGCATCCGCCGCCCGTCGGAGGCTCTCACGCAGGTCGTCGGGATCAGGCGCGGACATCGGCGCCTCCTCTCCGCGGACGGCCGGAGCCGTCCACCTCGAGCGCGGAGGAGAGTGCCCGCAGCGCGTCGGACAGGTAGCGCTTGACCGCGCCCGAGCTGATCCCGAGCGTCGCCGCGACCTGGTCGACGGTCAGATCGTCGTAGTAGCGCAGCACGATGCACGCCGCCTGCCGCGGCGCGAGCGCGCGCACGCGCTCCGCGAGGTCCAGGCGCAGATCTGCCGCCTCGGTCGGCGCGTCGAGCACCGACGGGCTGCCGACGAGATGACGGATGCCCCGCCAGGTGCCCCGCCGTCGCGACCGGTCGATCACCGCGTTCAGCACCGCCCGCCGCACGTACGCCTCGGCCCGCTCGGGCGTGAGCGACGGCCGCGGCCGTCCGAAGGTGCGGACGAGGGCGTCCTGCACTAGGTCGGCGGCATCGGCGTCGTCGCCCGTAAGCAGGTAGGCGTACCGCACGAGGGCGTCGCCGCGCTCGGCGACGAGGCGCGTCGCCACGGCGTCCCACGTGCCCGTCACGGGCTGCTCCTCCCGACGGCGGACGATCCGCCGTCACCCATTCCGACGTACGACCGGACAGGAACGTTGTGCCGGAACGACGAAACCCCCGAACCGGGAGGTTCAGGGGTTTCCGATGCCGGCGACCACGCTGTCATCCGTCATCTCGACGTGCCCCCGGAGGGATTCGAACCCCCGACCTACGGTACCGGAAACCGGCGCTCTATCCCCTGAGCTACGGAGGCGCACAGCTAGAGACATTACCACCTCGCGGTGGCCGCTCCCGACCATCGCGGGGCGTCCGGACGCGGACCCGGGTCAGGAGACGGCGAGCCGTGCGACGGTGTCGAGGAGGTCGTCGCGCACCCGGTTCCTGAGGAACTCGCGGGCGCCCGCGAGCACCGGGTCGGTGGTGACGCCAGTCGCGAGGACCGCCGGATACCAGCGGCTGATCCGGCGGATCGCGGACTCCACCGCGGCCGCGAGCGGCGCGCCGCCCAGGGCGGCCGTCGGCCCCGCGAGCACGAGGCAGCCGGGATCGAGCACCGCGAGCAGCGGGAGCGCGGCGTGCGCGATCCGCTCCGCCAGCGCGTCGAGTTGCTCGGCCGTCGGCGCGGCGCCGCCCGTGAGCGCCGCCACAGCCCGGCCTCCGACGAGGTCCTGCAGGCTCCGAGCGGTCGGATCGAGGGCCCCGGCGTCGGCCGACACCGGGAGGAAGCCGATCTCGCCGGCGCCGCCGAAGGTGCCGCGGTACAGCTCGCCGCCGAGGTCGAACGAGGCGCCCACGCCGTTCCCGAGCCACAGGAGGGCGAACTCCTGGTGATCGAGCCCCGCGCCGCGGCGGCGCTCGGCGATCGCCGCGAGGTTCACGTCGTTCTCGATGAGCACCCGCCTTCCGAGGGCCTCCTCGAGCCGGTCGCGGAGCCCGGTCGACGGCCAGCCGGGCAGCGTCTCCGTGAAGAGCTCCCCGGCCCCGCCCGGGTCGACGTAGCCCGGGATGCCGATGCACACCGTCCGGACCGCGTCGGGGTCGCTGCCGGCCGCGGCGCACGCGTCGGCGATCGCCTGCGCGATCTCGCGCTCGGCCGAGCGCTCGGCCGGATCCTCGGCGAGGGGACGGCGGACGACGGGATGGTCGGTCCCCGCGGCATCGACCACGGCGGCGCGCAGCTCGTGCGCATCGAGATCGACCGCGACGCCGAGCGGCCGGTCGAGACGGGCCGCGTACAGCACCGCGCTCCGGCCCGGCGTGCCCGTCCGCGTGCCCTGCTCCTCGACGACGCCGGCGGCGATCAGGCGCGACATCATGAGCGAGGCGGTCGGCTTCGAGACGCCGACGAGCTCGCAGATGCCGATGCGGGTCAGCGGGCCGTGGTCGAGCAGGGCCGCGAGGCCGACCCGGTCGTTCACCGCGCCGAGCCAGGACGGCGTGCCCTGGGCGGTCGTCGCTGCCATGGGGCGCCGGCTCAGGCCGCCGGCAGGTTGCCGAGCACGGCCTGCGCGAGCTGCTGGGCGTCGCCCGGCTCGAACAGGGCGGTCGAGGAGATCACGATCCAGTACGGCCCCCGGAACACCTGCGCCTCGCCGCGTTCGCCCGAGCGGCTGAAGTATCCCTCGACCTCGGGCGGCGTGCCGTACGTGGGCACCGGCGTGCTGGCGGCGGCGGCCTCGTTGGCGCGGTTCGCGAGTGCGCCCTCGGACGGAGTGGCGACGGCGATCTCGATGACCTCGCCGCTCGTCTGGTTCAGCCAGCCGCACGCGGTGCCGCCGTCCTCGACGACGCCCTTCGCGTGCGGCGTCGACGGCTCGTACCCGGGGTCGGCGCCGAAGTTCGGGTTGAAGTCGTACACCTGTTGCGGCGTGAGCAGCACGTCGCACTCGATGGCGAACGGCGGCGACGTCTCCTCGGGGGCCTCGGTCTCGGCCGGCGTCGACTCGGTCGGCCCGGCCGAGGGCTCTGGCGAGGCGGACGTGCTCGCGCTCGGCTCGGGCTCGCCCGGGGTGCAGGCGGCGAGCAGCGCGATCGCGGAGACGGCGATCGCCGCGCCGGCCAGGCGGACGCGGTGAGGGCGGGGCAGGCGCAGCATGTGACGAACCCTATCAACCGGCGCGGGTAGGATTTGCGGGTGACTCCAGCCGATCTCTCGCGTGCCCTGTACGACCTCGTGACCACCATCGTGGAGCGACGTCGTGCCGCCGGAGACGAGGTCGCGCTCGAGCTCGCGCCCGAGCAGATCGTGCTCGAGCGGCCGAAACTCCGCGAGCATGGCGACTGGGCCTCCAACATCGCGATGCGCGCGGCGAAGCCCCTCGGCACCAGCCCCCGCGAGCTCGCCACCGAGCTCGCGGCCGGCCTCGCCGCGGTCGACGGCGTCGCGAGCGCCGAGGTCGCAGGCCCCGGCTTCATCAACATCCGGCTCGACGCCGCGGCCGCCGGCGCCCTCGCGCGCACCATCGTCGAGGCCGGCGCCTCCTACGGACACGGCGACGCGCTCGCCGGCGAGACCATCAACATCGAGTTCGTCTCGGCCAACCCGACCGGGCCGCTGCACATCGGCCACACCAGGTGGGCCGCGCTCGGCGACTCGATCGGGCGCGTGCTCCGCGCGGCCGGCGCCGTGGTCGCCAACGAGTACTACATCAACGACGCCGGCGCCCAGATGGACAAGTTCGGCGAGAGCGTGCTGGCCGCCGCCAAGGGCGAGCCGACGCCCGAGGGCGGCTACCCGGGCGCCTACATCGCCGAGCTCGCCGCCCAGGTGCTCGAGCGCGAGCCGCACCTGCTCGAGTTCGACGATCAGGTCGCGCTTCACACCGCACGCGAGATCGCCTACGAGCTGCAGCTCGCGGAGATCTCGGCGTCGCTCGAACGCTTCAACGTGCACTTCGACGTCTGGACCAGCGAGCGCCGCCTGCACGCGAAGGACGCCGACGGGCTCTCGGCGATCGACACCGCCCTCGAACGCCTCCGCGCGCAGGGCCATGTGTACGACGCCGAGGACGCCGTCTGGGTGAAGACCACCGACTTCGGCGACGACAAGGACCGCGTGTTCGTGCGCGGCAACGGCGTGCCGACCTACTTCGCCGCCGACGCCGCCTACTACCTCGACAAGGGCGACCGCGGGTTCCGGCACAAGATCTACCTCCTCGGCGCCGACCACCACGGGTACGTGCACCGCCTGAAGGCGCTCGCCGGCGCCGCGGGCGACGACCCGAAGCGCGACATCGAGGTGCTCATCGGCCAGCTCGTGAGCATCAACGGCGCGAAGCTGTCCAAGCGCGCGGGCAACATCATCGAGCTCGACGATCTGCAGGCGTGGCTCGGCACGGACGCGCTGCGGTACACGCTCGCGAGGTATCCCGCCGATTCGCCCATCGCGATCGACCCCGAGGTGCTGAAGCGGCGCACCAACGACAACCCCGTGTTCTACGTGCAGTACGCGCACGCCCGCACAGCGGCCGTCGCGCGCAACGCGCTGGCCTCCGGGGTCGACCGCTCGGCGTTCGCCCCCGAGCTGCTCGAGCACGAGACCGAGTCGGCGCTGCTCGGCGCGCTGCAGGAGTTCCCGCGGATCGTCGCGCAGGCGGCGGAGCTCCGTGAGCCCCACCGCATCGCGCGCTACATCGAGGAGCTCGCGGGCCTCTACCACCGCTGGTACGACACGTGCCGGGTCATCCCGCTCGGCGACGAGCCGGTGACCGACCTGCACCGCACCAGGCTGTGGCTCAACGACGCCACCGGGCAGGTCGTGCGCAACGGCCTCGACCTGCTCGGCGTGTCGGCTCCCGAGCGGATGTGACCGTGGCCGTCGCCCGCGCCGCTCGCGGCTGGATCATCGCCGGCATCGTGCTGGCGGCCCTCGCGATCGTGCTCGTGGTGGCGGACTTCGGCGTGCGCGCCGCGGCGGAGGACCGCCTCGAGTCCGAGGTCGAGGCGGCGCTGCCCGAGGGCGTGTCGGGCGAGGTCCAGGCGCGCGTGGGCGGGTTCTCGGTGCTGGCCCAGCTGATCGTCGGGCGGGCCGAGCAGGTCGAGCTCTCCGCGCCCGAGCTCGTCGTCGACGGCGCGCCCATGTCGGTCGACGTCCTCGCGCAGGGCGTGCCGCTCGACCTGTCGCAGCCCGTCGACCGCATCGACGCGACGATCCGGCTCGACGAGGACGCTCTGAACACGCTGGCGCTCGCGCAGGGCGTTCCCGGCGGGTTCACGCTGGGCGACGGCGTCGTCGGCTACGACGGCTCGGTCGAGGTGCTCGGCATCCCGATCCGGTACTCCGCGACCGCCGAGCCGGAGGCGGCCGGGGATCGCGTGCTGCTGCGACCCGTCGGCGTCGAGGTGGGCGCGGGCGGCGCGACCATCGACCTGTCCCGGGTGACGGCGGCCGTCCTCGACGGCGACCCGCTGACGGTGTGCACCGCCGAGTCGCTGCCGGCGGGCGTCGAGGTCGCGGCGATCGCAGTGTCGCCCGACGATGCCGTCGTGCGGCTCGAGGCCACCGGGCTCGTCCTCGACGAGGCGCATCTGGAGCAGACGGGCACCTGCGGGTAGCACCGCGACCACGAGCGCCGCGCGAGCGTCACGCCGCCGTCACGCGATTCGGCCCGCCCCGCGAGCCCCGATAGACTCGCACGGGTGCGTCGCCCCACAAGGGCTCCCCACACCGTGGCTTCAGGAACCGATCCGGGTTCGCTCGCCGTCCGAGTGATCGATTCGTTCCCTTCGTCCCCGTGAGGTCTCCGTGGCATCCACCGTTTCCGCCGTCCCGGCCGCGCCGGCCGATCCGAACGCCCTCGCGCCCGAGGTCTGGCCGCAGGGCGCGGCGCGCGACGCCGAAGGCCGGCTCGTCGTCGGCGGGGTCGACGCCGTCGCGCTCGCCGAGCAGTTCGGCACGCCGCTCTACGTGGTGGACGAGGCGGTGGTGCGGGAGCGGGCCGAACGGTTCCGCGAGGCGTTCGACGCCGCGGCCCGGCGCATCGGCTCGCAGGCGACCGTGTACTACGCGGGCAAGGCGTTCCTCTCCACGGCGATCGTCCGGTGGGTGACCGAGGCCGGGCTCGGCGTCGACGTCTGCACGGGCGGCGAGCTCGCGGTCGCCCTCGCCGCGGGTGCCGACCCCAGCCGCCTCGGCTTCCACGGAAACAACAAGTCGGTCGGCGAGATCGCGCGCGCGGTCGACGCCGGCGTCGGCGCGCTCATCATCGACAGCGAGATCGAGATCGAGCGGGTCGCCGAGGCCGCGGCGCGGGCCGGCCGGGTGCAGCGGGTCCGGCTGCGCGTGAACAGCGGCGTCCACGCCTCGACGCACGAGTTCCTCGCCACGGCCCACGAAGACCAGAAGTTCGGCGTGCCGCTCTCGCGCGCCGTCGAGCTCGGCGCCCGCATCCGCGAGCACGACTCGCTCGAGTTCCTCGGACTGCACTGCCACATCGGGTCGCAGATCTTCGACGCGGCCGGATTCGCGGAGTCCGCCGAACGCCTCATCGCCGTCCACGCGGAGCTCGACCGCGTCGCACCGGTGCCCGAGCTGAACCTCGGCGGCGGATTCGGCATCGCCTACACCGAGGCCGACCGGCCCGCACCCATCGAGCGCATCGCCGACGGCATCGCTGACGCGGTCGCCGCCGCCTGCGAGGCGCACGGCGTCCGGGTGCCGCGCCTCGCGTTCGAGCCCGGCCGGTCGATCGTCGGCCCCGCCGGCGTGACGCTGTACACCGTCGGCACGGTCAAGCCGGTCCCGACCGACGACGGCTGGCGGCACTACGTCTCCGTCGACGGCGGCATGAGCGACAACGTCCGCACCGCCCTGTACGGCGCCGCGTACACGGTCCGGCTCGCGTCGAGGCGATCGGATGCCCCGGCCGCGCTGGTGCGCGTCGCCGGCAAGCACTGCGAGTCGGGCGACATCGTCGTCGACGCCGACTGGCTGCCCCACGACGTCGGCCCCGGCGATCTCGTCGCCGTCGCCGCGACGGGCGCCTACTGCTGGTCGCTCGCGAGCAACTACAACCACGTGCCGCGCCCCCCGGTCGTCGCCGTCCGCGACGGCCAGGCGCGGGTCATCGTCCGAGGCGAGACCGAGGCCGACCTGCTCGCCCGCGACGCCGGCATCGACGCGTCCGACGGCATCGAAGGGACCCCTGCATGATCGAGTACCGTTCCATCCGCGTGGCGCTGCTCGGCGCCGGCTCGGTCGGCTCGCAAGTGGCACGTCTGCTGCTCGAGCACGGCGACGAGCTGGCCGCTCGCATCGGGGCGCGGATCGAACTGGTCGGCATCGCCGTGCGCGACCTCGACGCGCGGCGCGACGTCGAGCTGCCCCGCGAACTGCTCACCACGGACGCCGAAGAGCTCATCCTCGGCGCCGACATCGTCGTCGAACTCATGGGCGGCGTCGAGCCCGCCCGCACCCTCGTGCTGCAGGCGATCGCGTCGGGCGCCGACGTCGTCACCGGCAACAAGGCGCTGCTCGCCGCGCACGGCCCCGAGCTGTTCGCCGCCGCCGAGCAGGTCGGGGCGCAGCTGTCGTACGAGGCGGCCGTGGCAGGAGCCATCCCCATCATCCGGCCCCTGCGCGAAAGCCTCGCGGGCGATCGCATCGAACGCATCCTCGGCATCGTGAACGGCACGACGAACTACATCCTCGACCGGATGGACTCCACCGGCGCCTCACTCGAGGACGCGTTGGCCACCGCGACCGAGCTCGGCTACGCCGAGGCCGACCCGACGGCGGACATCGGCGGCTACGACGCCGCGCAGAAGGCCACGATCCTCGCGAGCCTCGCGTTCCACACGAGCGTCCCGGTCGAGGCCGTGCACCGCGAGGGCATCACCGGCGTCACGGCCGCGCAGGTCGAGTCGGCCAAGCGCGCGGGCTTCGTGGTGAAGCTCCTCGCGATCTGCGAGCGGCTGACCGACTCCGAGACCGGCGAAGACGGCATCTCGGTGCGCGTGTACCCCGCGCTCGTGCCGCGTCAGCACCCGCTGGCGGCGGTGCACGGCGCGAACAACGCCGTGTTCGTCGAGGCATCCGCGGCCGGGCCGCTGATGTTCTACGGGGCCGGCGCCGGGGGAGTGCAGACGGCGTCCGCCGTCCTCGGCGACCTCGTCGCCATCGCCCGCCGCCACGTCGTCGGCGGGCCGGGCACGAGCGAGTCGACCCACGCCGACATCGCGGTGCTGCCCATCGGCCGCATCACCACTCGGTACTCGATCACCCTCGAGGTCACCGACGAGCCGGGCGTCCTCGCCGCGATCGCGCACCTCTTCGCCGAGCACGGCGTCTCGGTCGAGCAGCTGCAGCAGACCGTCGCCGAGAGCGGCACGGCTACGCTGGTGATCGGGACGCACGAGGCCACCGAGCAGGCCCTCGCCGACACCGTCGCCGCCCTCGCGGACGCCCCCGTCGTGGCATCCGTCGCATCCGTCCTCCGAG
Organism: Agromyces sp. G08B096; assembly: GCF_040267705.1. Lineage (NCBI taxonomy): Bacteria > Bacillati > Actinomycetota > Actinomycetes > Micrococcales > Microbacteriaceae > Agromyces > Agromyces sp. G08B096. The sequence goes on along the minus strand of NZ_CP158374.1, from coordinate 2,274,076 downwards.
TCGAAGGAGCAGTGTGAACCACCCCACCCCGAAGCCCGACTCGCGCCAGTGGCGCGGGGTCATCCGCGAGTACGCGCACCGGCTCGACGTCACGGATGCCACGCCCGTCGTCACGCTCGGCGAGGGCGGCACGCCGCTGCTGCCGGCGCCGGCGCTCTCGCGCCGGACCGGCGCCGACGTCTGGGTGAAGTTCGAGGGCATGAACCCGACGGGCTCCTTCAAAGACCGCGGCATGACCATGGCCGTCACCAAGGCGGTCGAGCACGGTGCGAAGGTCGTCATCTGCGCCTCGACGGGCAACACGTCGGCCTCGGCGGCGGCGTACGCGACCCACGCCGGGATCTCCGCCGCGGTGCTCGTGCCCGAGGGGAAGATCGCGATGGGCAAGCTGAGCCAGGCGATCGCCCACAACGCCCACCTGCTGCAGGTGCAGGGCAACTTCGACGACTGCCTCGACATCGCGCGCGACCTCGCGGCGAACTACCCCGTGCACCTCGTGAACTCGGTGAACAACGACCGCATCGAGGGGCAGAAGACGGCGGCGTTCGAGGTCGTCGAGGTGCTGGGCGACGCGCCCGACCTCCACTTCATCCCGGTCGGCAACGCCGGCAACTACACCGCGTACACGCGCGGCTACCGCGAAGACCTCGCGGCCGGCAACTCGACGCGGATGCCCCGCATGTTCGGGTTCCAGGCGGCCGGCTCCGCGCCGATCGTGCGCGGCGAGCCCGTGAAGGATCCCGACACCATCGCGAGCGCCATCCGCATCGGCAACCCGGCGTCGTGGGAGCTCGCGCTCGCTGCGCGCGACGAGACCGACGGCTACTTCGGCGCCATCGAGGACGCGAAGATCCTCGAGGCGCAGCGCATCCTGTCGGCCGAGGTCGGCATCTTCGTCGAGCCGGCGTCGGCGATCTCGGTCGCGGGCCTCCTCGAGCGCGCCGAGGCGGGCGCCGTCCCGGCCGGGTCGCGCGTCGTCCTCACGGTCACCGGCCACGGCCTGAAGGACCCGCAGTGGGCGCTCCGCACCGCCGACGGCGGGGAGGTCGCCCCGACCGTCGTCCCCGTCGACGTGGCGCAGATCGCCGCGGTCCTCGGGCTCGCGTCATGAGCGAGGTCGCGACCGACGCGACGCTCGCGGGCCGGGCGGTGCAGGTGAAGGTGCCGGCCACCTCGGCGAACCTCGGCCCCGGCTTCGACACGCTCGGCCTCGCGCTGGCGCTCTACGACGAGCTCGAGGTGCGGGTGCTCGACCATCCCGGTCTCGAGATCGAGGTGCACGGCGTGGGCGCGGGCGAGGTGCCGTTGGATGCCTCGCACCTCGTCGTCCGCTCGATGGCGCACACGTTCGCGAGCCGCGGCCGCGAGCTTCCCCCGATCCGTCTCGTGGCGCGCAACGCGATCCCGCACGGCCGGGGGCTCGGCTCCTCCGGGGCGGCGATCGTCGCCGGGGTGATGGCGGCGAAGGGGCTCCTCGAGGGCGTCGAGTCGTTCACGGCCGACGACCTGCTCGAGCTCGCGACCGAGCTCGAGGGGCATCCCGACAACGTCGCACCCGCCCTCTTCGGCGGCCTCACGATCGCTTGGGTGACGCCCGACGGTCCCCGCCACAAGAAGCTCATCGTCCACCGCGGCGTCTCGCCGCTCGTGCTCGTGCCCGAGCACGAGATGTCGACGGCGCTCGCCCGCTCCCTGCAGCCCGCATCGGTGCCGCACGAGGACGCGGTGTTCAACGTGTCGCGCTCGGCGCTGCTCGTCGCCGCCCTCATCCAGAGCCCCGAGCTGCTGCTGCAGGCGACCGAGGACAAACTGCACCAGGCGTACCGCGCCGAGGCGATGCCCGAGACCGATCGACTGATCAAGGCGCTGCGCGGCGCGGGGCATCCCGCCGTCGTGTCGGGCGCCGGGCCGTCGATCCTGGTGCTCGCGAGCGACCCCAGCGAGCGCGCCGACGCGGTGCGTCTCGTCGAGGCCGAGGCCGACACGGCGTGGCAGGCGCTGCCGCTCGCGGTGGACTTCAAGGGCGCGACCGTGACGTCCGCCGCGGCCTGACCGGCGAGCGCTCCTCCACAGGCGGCGCGTCGCGATTCCGGTTGGGGCCGACCCGGGTGATAGCATGGGACGGCACCCGGCAGTGAACGCATCGAACGCGTCCCCAGCCGCATCGTGCGATTTCCCAGCAGTTTTGCTCTCGCCACGCGCGGGTTCGCGCCTTCGTGCGCTACGTCCCGATCCGCATGGCGACCAGGTCTCCCGGAGGGCGTCTCTCGCACCCGGGGGAAAGGACCACATTCCAGTGACCAACGCACCCGAACACGTCGAGGGCGCCGCGAACCGCGCTCGCCTGAGCGCGATGAAGGTCGCGGAGCTCGTCGAACTGGCGAACTCCCTCGGCATCGCGGGCGCTTCGAAGCGCCGAAAAGGAGAACTCGTGGAGTTGATCTCCGCCACCCAGGAGGGGCAGGAGGCGGCTCCCGCCGCTGACGCGCCCAGCGCCGACGCGCCTGCCGCGGCCGCGACCGCACCCGCCGCGCCGACCGCTCAGGCCGCCGCCGAGGCGGTCGCCGAGGCCGAGGCCGCCGCGCCCGAGGCATCCGCGCTGGCCGCCGATGCGTCCGACGTCGACGCAGCCGCTGCCGACGCGCCCGCGCCCGCCGAGTCGCCCGCCGCGGACGCGCAGGCTCCGGCCGACGTCGCGCCCACCGTCGAGGCACCCGCGCAGCAGCGCCGCGGCCGCCAGCCGCGCCGGGCCACCAGCGCCACCGCGGCCGCCATCCACGTGAACGGCGCCGACGCCGGCGTCGCGCTCGTGCCGGCCGACGCCGTCTCCGGCGACGCCCCGGCCGACGCGGCCGCCGCCGCACCCGTCCAGACCGACGATGACGCCGCCCGTGAGGCCGCGCGCGCGGCCGTCCGCGAAGAGCTCGCCGCCGCCACCGGCGCCGCCCGCGAGGGCGAGCCGCAGGCCGACGGCGACACCCCCGCCGAGCAGCCCCGCCAGGGCCGGAGCCGGAACCGGGGCCGCCGCGGCGGCGACCGCGACCGCGGCGGCGACGCCGCCAAGGGGGAGAACGAGCGCCAGGGCCGCCAGAACGGCGAGGGCCGCAAGGCCGACGAGCCTCGCGGCGACCGCCAGGGCGAGGGTCGCGACCAGGCCGAGAAGGGCCAGTCCGAGAAGGGCGACAAGGGCGGACAGCAGCCCGCTCGCCAGGGCGGCCGTGACGCGCAGCAGGACCGCGACCAGGCCGAGGCCGAGGGCGGGCGCCGCAACCGGTACCGCGACCGCAAGCGCCGCGGCCAGGGCGCCGGTGATGAGATCGAGCCCGAGATCCTCGACGACGACGTGCTCATCCCGATCGCGGGCATCCTCGACGTCCTCGACAACTACGCCTTCGTGCGCACCACCGGCTACCTGCCCGGCCCGAGCGACGTCTACGTCTCGCTCGGCCAGGTGAAGAAGTACCACCTGCGCAAGGGCGACGCCGTCGTCGGCGCGATCAAGCAGCCGCGCGATGGCGAGGGCAACAGCCGCCAGAAGTACAACGCGCTGGTCAAGGTCGACTCGATCAACGGGCAGACCGCCGAAGAGGCCGCCGCCCGCGTCGACTTCCAGAAGCTCACCCCGCTCTACCCGCAGGATCGCCTGCGGCTGGAGACCGAGCCGACGAAGCTCACCCAGCGCATCATCGACCTCGTCGCGCCCATCGGCAAGGGCCAGCGCGGCCTCATCGTCGCGCCGCCCAAGGCCGGCAAGACGATCGTGCTCCAGCAGATCGCGAACGCCATCTCGATCAACAACCCCGAGGTCCACCTCATGGTGGTGCTGGTCGACGAGCGGCCCGAAGAGGTCACCGACATGCAGCGCACGGTGAAGGGCGAGGTCATCGCCTCGACCTTCGACCGTCCCGCCGAAGACCACACGACGGTCGCCGAGCTCGCCATCGAGCGCGCGAAGCGCCTCGTCGAGCTCGGCCACGACGTCGTCGTGCTGCTCGACTCGATCACCCGCCTCGGCCGTGCGTACAACCTCGCGGCCCCGGCATCCGGTCGCATCCTCTCCGGCGGTGTCGACGCCTCGGCGCTGTACCCGCCCAAGCGGTTCTTCGGCGCAGCGCGCAACATCGAGAACGGCGGCTCGCTCACCATCCTCGCCACCGCGCTCGTCGAGACCGGCTCGAAGATGGACGAGGTGATCTTCGAGGAGTTCAAGGGCACCGGCAACTCCGAGCTGCGCCTCTCGCGCCAGCTCGCCGACAAGCGCATCTTCCCCGCCGTCGACGTCAACGCGTCGTCGACGCGTCGCGAGGAGATGCTGCTGAGCCCCGACGAGGTGAAGATCACCTGGAAGCTCCGCCGCGCCCTCGCCGGCCTCGAGCCCCAGCAGGCCCTCGAGGCGGTGCTCGGCCGGCTCCGCGAGACCCAGTCGAACACCGAGTTCCTGCTGCTCATGCAGAAGTCCGCTCCGGTGGGCAACGGGCACGGCGCCAACGGCGGCGGGCACGGGCACGAGTCCGACCACCGCTGAGGCCGTCGTGTTCGAGTCCGTCCAGGCGCTGATCGCCGAGCACGGCGAGCTCCAGAACGAGCTCGCCGAGCCGGCGCTGCACGCCGACGCCGCGCGAGCGAAGCGGGTGAACCGGCGCTACGCCGAGCTCTCCCGCATCGTCGCCGCGCACACGGCCTGGCTGCAGGCGCAGGAGGACCTCTCCGCCGCGCGTGAGCTTGCCAAGGAGGACGACGCCTTCGCCGAGGAGGTGCCCGCCCTCGAAAAGGCCCTCGCCGACGCGCAGGAGAAGCTCCGGCGTCTGCTGATCCCGCGCGACCCCGACGACGGGCGCGACGTGATCATGGAGATCAAGGGTGGTGAGGGCGGCGCCGAGAGCGCCCTCTTCGCCGCCGATCTGCTGCGCATGTACATCCAGTACGCGCAGTCGAAGGGGTGGAAGACGGAGCTCCTCGAGCGCGACGAGTCCGATCTCGGTGGCTACAAGAACGTGCAGGTCGCGATCAAGTCGAACGCGACCGACCCGTCGCAGGGCGTGTGGGCGCACCTCAAGTACGAGGGCGGGGTGCACCGCGTGCAGCGGGTCCCCGTCACCGAGACCCAGGGGCGCATCCACACGTCCACGACGGGCGTGCTCGTCTTCCCCGAGGTCGACGAGCCCGAAGAGGTCGACATCAACCAGAACGACCTGAAGATCGACGTGTACCGCTCGAGCGGCCCCGGCGGCCAGTCGGTGAACACGACCGACTCGGCGGTGCGCATCACGCACCTGCCGACGGGCATCGTCGTGTCGATGCAGAACGAGAAGTCGCAGCTGCAGAACCGTGAAGCGGCGATGCGCGTGCTCCGCGCCCGTCTGCTCGCCCGGCAGCAGGAGGAGCTCGCGGCCGCGGCATCCGACGCGCGGAAGTCGCAGATCCGCTCCATGGACCGCTCCGAGCGCATCCGCACCTACAACTTCCCCGAGAACCGCATCGCGGACCACCGCACCGGCTACAAGGCGTACAACCTCGATCAGGTCATGGACGGCGCCCTCGACCCCGTCATCGAGTCGGCTGTCCGCGCCGACGAGGAGGCGCGGCTCGCCGACCTCGGCGACCAGGCCTGACGCCGCGCGCGGCGGCCGGCGGCGCGCAGCGCGCTCGACTGCTCGGCCGCCCCGCCGTCCGGCCGCCCGGCGCATAGCGCGCCTCGCGGCCCCGGCTCAGATGTGCCAGTGCCAGTCGTGCACGCCGCGTGCGGCGTCGGCGGTGGCGTGCGAGAGCGGCCGGGCGGTGGCCGGCACCCCGACGAGGAGCGAGTGGGCCGGCGCGCTCTTCGTGACGACGGCGTTCGCGCCGATCGCGCTCCAGGCGCCGACCGTGATGTCGCCGAGCACCTTCGCGCCGGCGCCCACGGTGACACCGTCCTCCAGGGTCGGGTGGCGTTTCGTGCCGGGCGGCGTGTTCCTGGGCGCCTTCCCGCCGAGGGTGACGCCGTGGTAGAGCATCACGTCGTCGCCGACGACGGAGGTCTCGCCGATGACGACGCCCATGCCGTGGTCGATGAAGAAGCGGCGGCCGATGCGCGCGCCCGGGTGGATCTCGATGCCGGTGAGGAACCGGGCGAGCTGCGAGACGAGTCGCGCGGGCAGTCTGAGCCCGGCGAGCCACATGCGGTGGGTGAGCCGGTAGGTCCAGATGGCGTGCAGCCCGGAATACGCGAGGAAGACCTCGAGATCGCTCCGGGCGGCGGGATCGTGCGCCCGGGCGGTCGCGAGGTCTTCCTTCAGGGTCCTGACGATCGGCACCCGATCAGTCAAGCAGACCTTCGTACAGCACCGTCGACAGGTAGCGCTCGCCGTAGCTGGCGACGATGACGACGATGGTCTTGCCGGCGTTCTCGGGGCGCTTGGCGAGCTCGAGCGCGGCGTATACGGTGGCGCCGGAGGAGATGCCGCCGAGGATGCCCTCCTCCTGGCCGAGGCGGCGAGCGGTCGCGACCGCCTGATCGATGTTCACGTCGATGATCTCGTCGTAGACGTCGCGGTCGAGGATCGCGGGCACGAAGTTCGCGCCGATGCCCTGGATCTTGTGCGGCCCGGGCTGTCCGCCGTTCAGGATGGGGGATTCGGCCGGCTCGACGCCGACGATCTGCACCTCGGGCTTGCGCTCCTTCAGCACCTGGCCGGTGCCGGAGAGCGTGCCGCCCGTGCCGATGCCGGCGACGAAGATGTCGACGCCGCCGTCGGTGTCGTTCCAGACCTCCTCGGCGGTCGTGCGGCGGTGGATGGCGACGTTCGCCTCGTTCTCGAACTGCCGGGCGAGGATCGCGCCGGGCGTGTCCGCGGCGATCTGCTCGGCGCGGGCCACGGCGCCCTTCATGCCCTCGGAGCCCGGGGTGAGCACGAGCTCGGCGCCGTACGCCTTCAGCAGGGCCTTCCGTTCGGCCGACATGGTCTCGGGCATCGCCAGGATGACGCGGTAGCCGCGTGCGGCGCCGATGGCGGCGAGGGCGATGCCGGTGTTGCCGCTCGTGCCCTCGACGATGGTGCCGCCGGGCTGCAGCTGGCCGGATGCCTCGGCGGCGTCGACGATGCCCACGCCGAGGCGGTCCTTCACGCTGGCGGTGGGGTTGTAGAACTCGAGCTTGGCGAGCACGGTGGCGCCGGCCCCCTCGGTCACGCGGTTGAGGCGCACGAGCGGGGTTCCGCCGAATGCCTGCGTGATGTCGTCGTAGACCTTGGCCATGCGGGGCTCCTCATTCCGGGTGGGACGTCTGCGGGTCGCGGCCCAGCCTAGGGCGGCGGTCGGGGCCGGGGGAGTGCGTTACATTCCATTGCGTGGAGACGAGCGAGACGGATGCCCCGGGCCCGACGCTGCGGCAGGCGCGGGATGCCGCGGTCGCCGCGCTCGCAGCGGCCGGGGTCCCCGATGCCGACGTCGACGCCGACCTGCTCATCGGCCATCTGCTCGGCCTCTCCCGCGGCGGCGTCGCGGCGCGCCTGGTGATCGGCGACCGGCTGACTCGCGAGGACGCCGCGACCCTCGACGGCCTCGTACGCCGCCGTGCCGCGCGGGAGCCGCTGCAGCACATCACGGGCCGCGCGCCGTTCAGGTCGCTGGACCTCGCCGTGGGCCCCGGCGTCTTCGTGCCCCGCCCTGAGACCGAGCAGGTCGCGCAGCTCGCGATCGACGCGCTGCGCGCGGTCGCGGATCCCGCACCGGTCGCGGTGGACCTGGGGTCGGGGAGCGGTGCGATCGCGATCGCGCTCGCGACGGAGGTGCCGCACGCGCGAGTGTGGGCGGTGGAGAAGTCGCCCGACGCGTTCCCGTGGACCCGCCGGAATGTCGAGGAGTCGGGTGCCGACAACCTGACGCTGGTCTTCGGCGACCTGGCCGACGCCCTGCCCGAGCTCGACGGCCGCGTGGCGGTGGTGGTGTCGAACCCGCCGTACGTGCCGGCGGCGGAGCTTCCCGCCGACCCCGAGGTGCACCGGCACGATCCCGATGCCGCGCTCTACGGCGGGGAGGACGGACTGGATGTGGTGCGGGTGCTGTCGCGGCGGGCGCTGGCGCTGCTGCGGCCGGGTGGGACCCTGGTCATCGAGCACGGGGAACGCCAGTCGGAGGCGGTCGCGGCCGTGCTCGCGGCCGACGGTTGGCGCGCGATCGCCCACCATCGCGACCTCACGACGCGCGATCGGGCGACCACCGCCCTCCGCTGACCCGCGGTCAGGCGTTCAGCGATCGCGGTACTTGGCGCGCGCGTCCCGGAGCGCGAGGCGTTCGAGCTTGCGCGCGTCCCGCAGCCGTTTCTCGGCCTCCCTGGTCGCCTTGCGCGCCTCTCGGACGCGCTTGTCGGCCTGCACCTCCGCAGGTTCCGGCTCTGCCGCGGGGGCGACCGCGACGGGTTCGCCGGCGGCGCGCGCGCGGACGAACCCCTCGACGCCGTCGAGGAGACGCTCGAACCCGAAGGCGAAGGGGTCTTCGCCGACGCGGAAGACGCCTGCGTCGACCGCACGGCGGAGCGCGGGGAACTCCTCGGCGCTCACGAGCACGGCGAGCAGGTCGTCGCGCGCGTCGTCGATCGCCTGCGGCTCGACGCCCTGTGAGGCGGCCGCCGTGGCGTAGGACCGTTCGACGATGCCCTGCCAGCGCACCTGACCGGTGATGAGCAGTGTGACGGCGATGCGTTCGTCCTCGCTCACCGGCAGCGGAGCGAGCAGGTGCAGTGTGGCATCCATCCAGGCGAGGTTGTTCGGGGTCACGGGCGTGCCGTCGATGGGGATGTCGAGCAGCCACGGGTGTTCGACGTACCGGTCGAGCTGCGCGCGCGCGATGGCGCGGATGCCGGCGCGCCAGTCGTCGGCGAGCTCGGGGTCGGGTTCCGGCGGCAGGCCGACGCCGTACTCCTGCATGAGGGTGAGCAGGTCGTCCTTCGCGGTCACGTACCGGTAGAGCGACATCGTCGTGTATCCGAGCGACTGGGCGACGCGGCTCATCGAGACGGCGCCGAGCCCTTCGGCGTCCGCGATCTCCATCGCGGCTTCGACGATGCGCTCGATGCTGAGCTCGCGCTTCGGCCCGCGCTGCGGGTTCGCCGAGACGCCCCAGGCGAGCGCGACGCCGCGGGGCAGCTCTGGTTCGGCGGCCGGCGGGGCGGGGGGCTCGGCGGTCATGGGTTCCTCTCGTCGACGCGTGTCGTTCGGTGCTTGCGTTCCATCCTAAGTCTGTGTATTAGTTAAACCGTGTGTGGATGCAATACACAGTTTATGACCTACACAGGAAGGCGACACCATGACCCTCGCGATCGACGCGCGCGGCCTGGGCAAGCGGTTCGGCCGGCAGGCCGTGCTCGACGGCCTCGACCTCGCGGTGGCCGACGGCTCGGTCTTCGCGCTGCTCGGCCCGAACGGCGCCGGCAAGACGACCACCATCAACATCCTGACGACCCTCGTGCGGCCCGACTCGGGCACCGCGAGCATCGCCGGACACGACGTCGTGCGCGACCCGGACGGCGTCCGGGCGCGCATCAGCCTCACCGGCCAGCAGGCCGCGGTCGACGAGGTGCTGACCGGGCGGCAGAACCTCACGATGCTCGGCCGGCTCTCCGGGCTCGACGCCAAGGCGGCCCGCCGACGCGGCGACGAGCTGCTCGAGCGCTTCGACCTCGTCGACGCCGCCACGCGCCAGGTGAAGACCTACTCCGGAGGCATGCGCCGCCGGCTCGACCTCGCGCTCAGCCTCGTGGTGCCGACGCCCGTGCTGTTCCTCGACGAGCCCACGACCGGCCTCGACACGCGCAGCCGGCTGGAGCTCTGGGCCGTGATCGGCGACATCGCCCGCGCCGGCGCGACGGTGTTCCTCACCACCCAGTACCTGGAGGAGGCCGACCGCCTGGCCGACCGCATCGCGGTCCTCGACGGCGGACGGATCGTCGCCGAGGGCACGGCCGCGGAGCTGAAGGCGCGGATCGGCGGCGACGTCGTCGAGCTCCGCGGTCCCGACGAGGAGCTCCTCGCCGAGCTGCCGACCGACGGCAGCGTCCACGGCATGCGCGCGGCCGTCGACGAGCTCGACCGGCATGAGGCATCCGGTCGCCCCGGCGTTCACGTGAACGTCCGCCGGCCGAGCCTCGACGACGTCTTCCTCGCCATCACGGGTGCCGGTGCGTCGTCGCCGTCGGCGACGGACCGCGCCCGCGACCTCATCGGAACGAAGGGCTGATCATGACCACGACCGCACCCGCCGCACGCACCGCAGCCGGCCTGCCCGCGACCCTCGCCCTCGGCGTCCGTCCCCGCCTCGCGCCGCTCACGGCCGAGGCCGTGTTCATCCGCCGCAGCCTCACGCACTCGCTCCGCGACGGCGAGGCGCTGCTCATGGCGATCATGCTGCCGGTGATGCTCATGCTGCTGTTCACCTTCGTGTTCGGCGGCGCCCTCGACCCGTCGGGCGGCTACGTCGATTACGTGGTGCCGGGCATCATCCTGCTCTGCGCCGGCTTCGGCGCGAGCTCCACGGCGCTGTACGTGGCCCGCGACATGTCGACGGGCGTCATCGACCGGTTCCGCACCATGCCGCTGCACGCCGGCGCTGTGCTCACCGGTCACGTGGTCGCGAGCCTCGCCCGCAACCTCCTGGCCACGGGGGTCGTGATCGGGGCGGGGCTCCTCGTGGGCTTCCGCCCGACCGCCGGACCGCTGGAGTGGCTCGGCGCGATCGGCATGATCGCGTTCTACGTGCTCGCCATCACCTGGCTGTTCGCCGCCATCGGCCTCGCGGCCGGGAGCCCCGACGCCGCGAACGGCTACGGCTTCATCCTGCTGTTCCTGCCCTACCTCTCGAGCGCGTTCGTGCCCGTGGACACCCTGCCCGACTGGCTGCAGTGGGTGGCGGAGAACCAGCCGATCACACCGATCATCGAGACCATCCGGAGCCTGCTCATGGGCACGCCGATGGGCGACTCGGGCTGGTGGGCGCTCGGCTGGTGCACGGCGATCGTCGTGTTCTCCGCCTGGTGGGGCGGCTGGCTGTTCCGCCGCAAGGCGGGGCGCCGCTGAGCCGGCCAGGCGCCGACAAGGGCGAGCGGATGTCTCGGACGGGGCATCCGCTCGCCGTCGTCACGCGACTCCCGTGCCGGCGCCGGGCTCAGCCGTGTCGGCGCGCCACGTCGGCGGCGAAGTCGCGGATCGCGCGCTCGAGCGCGTCGGCGTCCCGCCCGGGGCGATCGCGGTCGAAGTGGAAGGTCGAGAGGCCGGCGGCCGTCGCCCCGGCGATGTTCGCCCCCGCATCGTCGACGAGCATGGCGTCACGCGCGTCGACGCCGAACCAGCCGAGGGCGCGGGTGTAGATCCGCCTGGCGGGCTTGCGTGCGCCGAGCACGGCGGAGACGAGGTCGTTGCCGCCGAGGATCGCGGCGACCTCGGGCTCGAGTTCGGGCAGGCAGTCGCGGAAGATGATCGGGTTGTTCGACAGCAGCGAGACCGTGCCGAGCGTGGCCGCGAGGCGGAGGGCCCTGATCGACCCGGGGATGGGCGTCATCGCCGCCCGCCGTGCCGCGATCCACTGCTCGCGGTCGAGGGCTGCGCCGGTGACCTCCCGGAAGGCCGCGAGGTAGGCCTCCGTCGAGTCGGGGTCGCCCGCCTCCGCCGCCGCCTCGTGCCCGCCGGCCCACCACGACGATGCGAGCCGGTACTGGCTGACGCCGGTCCCGCGGGCGAGCGCGGGCAGGCGCTTCCGGAAGTCGTAGGCGACCAGCGTCTGATCGAAGTCGAAGAGGAACAGCGGGGCGCCCATGCCCCGAGTATGGCAAGTCGCGGGGTCTAGAATCGACCGGTCATGACTGCCATCTACGACTGCTCGGTGGACGCCGACCTCCTCACCGGCATGCGCCTCGCACGCGGCGCCCTCGGCCGCGGCGAGCTCGTGGTGCTGCCGACCGACACCGTCTACGGCCTCGCGGCCGACGCGTTCTCGCCCGAGGCGGTGCAACGCCTCCTCGACGCGAAGGGCCGCGGCCGCACCTCGCCGCCTCCGGTGCTGATCCCCGGCGTGCCGACGCTCGACGCGCTCGCACGCGACATCCCCGACGAGGTCCGGGAGCTCGTCTCCCGGTTCTGGCCGGGCGGGCTCACCGTCATCCTGCACGCGCAGCCCTCGCTGCAGTGGGATCTCGGCGAGACGCGCGGCACGGTCGCGCTCCGGATGCCCGACCATCGCATCGCGCTCGAACTGCTGAGCGAGACGGGCCCGCTCGCGGTGTCCTCGGCGAACCTCTCCGGCCGCCCGGCGGCGACGACCGCGCAGGAGGCCGCCGACATGCTCGGCGAATCGGTGGCGGTCTACCTCGACGGCGGCCCGTCGGGCACCGGGTACGAGGCCGTGGGGGAGCGGCCCGGCGACCTCTCCTCGACCATCGTCGACGCGACCGCGCTGACCGACGGCGGCCGTCTCCGCATCGTGCGTGCGGGCGTCATCACGCGCGCACAGCTCGCCGAGACGGTCGGCGAGGACGTGCTCGAGCCGGTCGGCGGGGCGGATGCGACGTCGTCGGATGCCGCGGACGACTCGACTGCCGCCGGCTCGTCGGATGCGGCGACGTCGGATGCCGACGCGGAGCGGGCCGACGCGGGCGGGGCATCCGGAGCATGACGCTCTTCGTCGCGCTGGCGGTGCTGGCGGCGGTCGTGTCGTTCGTGTGCTCGATCGTCGTGTGGAAGCTCGGACTGCGGTTCAAGCTGTACCCGCAGATCCGCGAACGCGACGTGCACACGCGGCCGACCCCGAGGCTCGGCGGCATCGCCATCTTCATCGGCATCCTCGCCGCCTTCGGCGCCGCCTGGCTCGTCTCCTCGCTCGGGCCTGACCGGTTCTCGCTGCTCACCATCGTGTTCGAGAACCCGGCGCAGGTGCTGTCGATCCTCGGCGCCGCGCTCATGATCGTGCTCCTCGGGGTCGCCGACGATCTGTGGGATCTCGACTGGATGACCAAGCTCGCCGGCCAGTTCATCGCGGCGGGCCTCGTCGCGTGGCAGGGCGTGTCGATCGTGTCCCTCCCGATCGGCGGCATCTCGGTCGGCTCGTCGTGGATGAGCGCCGTCGTCACGGTCTTCGCGATCGTGCTGGTGATGAACGCGGTGAACTTCATCGACGGCCTCGACGGCCTCGTCGCAGGCGTCACCCTCATTGCCAACGGCGTGTTCTTCATCTACACCTACCTGCTCGTGCAGCAGACCTCGCCGTTCAACTACTTCAACCTCGCCTCGCTCATCGCGGTGGTCCTCGTCGGCGCCCTCGCGGGCTTCCTGCCGATCAACTGGCACCCGGCGAAGATGTTCATGGGCGACGCGGGAGCGCTCCTCGTGGGCCTGCTGATGGCGACCTCGGCGATCGCCGTGACCGGGCAGATCAACCCGGCGGCCGCGGGCATCGAGGACCTCTTCGCCGCCTTCATCCCGATCATCCTGCCGTTCGCGGTGCTCGTCATCCCGCTGCTCGACTTCGGTCTCGCGGTGCTCCGCCGCCTCCGCGCCGGGAAGTCGCCGTTCTCGGCCGACCGCAAGCACCTGCACCACCGGCTGCTCGACATGGGCCACTCCCACCTGCACGCGGTGCTCATCTTCTACGCGTGGACCGCGGTCGTGGCGGTGGGCTGCCTGCTCACCTACGTGCTGCCCGTCTACCTCGGCACGAGCGCGCGCTGGGCGCTGCTGTTCATCGGCGTCGGCTTCGTCGTCTGCGCCGTGATCACCCTGGCCCCGCTCGGCCGGCGGAAGCGGCTCACCGTCGCGGCGGAGGAGGCTCCGGCCGCGGAACTGCCCGGCGTCGACGAGCTCGCGGGCGTCCCCGAGACGCACGGCCCGGTCACCGCTGAGGCCGCCCCGGTAGAATCTCCGGAACCCCCGAACGGAGCCCGATGACCGACGCGCCCGGCGCCAGCCGAACCCCCACCTCGAACCCTCTCCTGAAGCGAGCGCTGCTCTGGGGCGGCCTGCTGGCCGGAATCATCCTGGTCGCCTCCGCCGTCCTCGGCCTCGTCTTCGCGGGCGTCGACGGGCTCGTGAGCGCCCTGGTCGGCACCCTGATGGCCGTCGTGTTCATGGGCGTCACGGCCGCGAGCATCCTCCTCGCGAACCGCTTCGCCGGAAGCGACGTCTTCGTGGGTGCGTTCTTCGGCATCGTCCTCGGCGGCTGGCTGCTGAAGTTCGTGCTCTTCATCGTGCTCGTGCTGGTACTTCGGGATGCCCCGTGGCTGAACGGCACCGTCCTGTTCCTCAGCATCGTGGCCGGCGTGCTCGCCTCGCTCGTCGTCGACGTGCTCGTGGTGGCGCGGTCGCGACTGCCCTACGCGAGCGATGCGACGCTGCCGAAGGCCCCGACCGACGACTGAAGCGGAGATGCTCCGGCGAATTCGTCCTGTCGTAGAAGTCTTGCTAGAGTACTGAGCGATCCCCCTACGGTTTTCGCCGGCCCCGGCGTGTGCGGACACCGTTTCCGATGTTCGACGTCGCGAGAGCCGAGCTCCACGCCCCGAAACAGGAGATAGCGCTGCTAGCTACCGCTGTGAACCTGCTGGTTCCGACTGCAACCGATGATGGTGAGTTCCACGGGCCGTCGATCGAGGAGTTCTTCCCCGGCCCCCTCCTGTTCGCCGACACCCCGTTCGAGATCAACCGGATCATGCTGGTCCGCTTCGTCGCGGTCGCGGCACTGCTCCTGGTGTTCTGGCTCGGCACGCGTCGCATGCGCGTCGTGCCCGGCCGCTTCCAGAGCCTCGTCGAGATGGGCCTCGACGTCGTCCGCGTGAACATCGCCGACGACCTGCTCGGCAAGAAGGACGGCAAGCGGTTCCTGCCGATCCTGACCACGATCTTCTTCATGGTGCTGTTCATGAACATCACCGGCATCATCCCGGGGCTGAACATCGCGGGCACCTCGGTGATCGGCGTCCCGCTGGTGCTCGCGATCGTCGCGTACATCACCTTCATCTACGCGGGCATCAAGAAGAGCCCCAAGAACTTCTTCAAGAACTCGCTGTTCCCGGCGGGCGTCCCGTGGCCGGTGTACATCATCGTCACGCCGATCGAGCTCATCTCGACCTTCGTGATCCGCCCCGTCACGCTCACCCTCCGACTCATGATGAACATGATCGTCGGCCACCTGCTGCTCGTGCTGTTCTTCGCGGCGACGCAGTTCTTCTTCTTCACGGCGGGCGGTTGGTACACGCTCTTCGGTGTCGGCACGCTGGCCTTCGGCTTCGTGTTCACGCTGTTCGAGATCCTCGTCGCCGTCCTGCAGGCCTACGTCTTCGCCCTCCTCACCGCGGTCTACATCCAGCTCGCGGTCGCAGAAGAGCACTGAGCCGGGCACCCGCCCGAACATCCCTAGGAAAGGAAACCCCAACGTGGACGCAACCACCGTTCTCGCTGAGATCAACGGCAACATCGCGACCGTCGGCTACGGCCTCGCGGCGATCGGCCCGGCCATCGGCGTGGGCATCGTCGTCGGCAAGACCATCGAGGGCGTCGCCCGTCAGCCCGAGCTGGCCGGCCGTCTCCAGGTCCTGATGTGGATCGGTATCGCCTTCACCGAGGCGCTCGCCTTCATCGGCATCGCGACCTACTTCATCTTCGTCTGATCCGACCGCCCCAACCGAGGAGGCCAACGTGCTTCATGCAGTTCTGAGCACTGCAACCGAGGGCGGCGAGACCCACAGCCCGGTCATCCCCGAGATCTACGACCTCGTCTGGTCGGCCGTCTGCTTCGTCATCATCCTCGTCTTCTTCTGGATCTACGTGCTCCCGCGCGTCCAGAAGCTGCTCGATGAGCGCGCCGAGGCGATCGAGGGCAACATCGCGAAGGCCGACGAGGCGCAGCGCAAGGCCGAGGCGGCGCTCGAGGAGTACACCGCCCAGCTCGCCGACGCGCGCGCCGAGGCCGGACGTATCCGCGAGACCGCCCGCGAGGACGGCAAGAAGATCGTCGCCGAGGCGAAGGACCAGGCCCTCACCGAGGCGGCGCGCGTCACCGCGAGCGCGCAGGCGCAGATCGACGCCGAGCGTCAGGCCGCGCTGGTCTCGCTCCGGTCCGAGGTCGGCACCATCGCCATCGACCTCGCCTCGGGCGTGGTCGGGGAGTCGCTCACCGACGACCAGAAGGCGAAGGCGGTCGTCGACCGCTTCCTCGCCGACCTCGAGGCCGAGCAGGCCTCCACCGGAGGGACGAAGTAACGCATGGGTAGCGCAACGAGGGAGGCCCTCACCGGCACCCGCGCCGCGCTCGCGGCGCTGGGCCGTCCCGAGCTCCAGGCCGCGGACGACCTGCTCGCCGCCGCCCGGGTGATCGGCGAGTCGTCGCAGCTGCGCTCGGCGCTCATCGACCCCGAGGCGGATGCCGCGCAGAAGCGCGCGCTGGTCGATCAGGTGTTCGGCGGGCGGATCGCGCCCGACGCGGTCTCGATCCTCACGACGGCCGCCTCGGTGCGCTGGTCGAGCCAGGACGACTTCCTCGCCGGCCTCGAAGACCTCGGCATCCGCCTCGCGGCGATCGCCGCGGGCGACGGCGTCGACCTCGACGCCGAGCTGTTCTCGTTCGAGCGGACGGTCGGCGGCGACGCCGAGCTCGAGCTCGCCCTCGGGTCCAAGCTCGGTGCGCCGGCGGCGAAGGCGCGGCTCGTCGAGAGACTGCTCGACCGCGGCGCCGCGCCGGCGACGACCGTCATCGTCCGTCACCTGGTCCTGCAGCCGCGTGGGCGTCGCATCGGCGAGATGCTCAAGCACGCGGCGGCCGTTGCAGCCGACCAGCGCGGGTACGATGTGGCGACCGTCACCACGGCCGTGCCGCTGTCGAGCGAGCAGCTCGAGCGCCTCGGCCGCAGCCTCGCCGGAGCATCCGGTCGCGGCATCCGCTTCGACACCATCGTCGATCCCGCCGTCCTCGGCGGGGTCCGCGTGCAGATCGGCGACGACGTCATCGACGGCAGCGTCGCCAGCCGTCTCAGCTCGCTGAGGCAGAAGCTTGCCGGCTGACGCCGGACGACAACGACCGGCGTCCTGCGCCGCGACACATCAGTAGCTGTACAGCGGTACAGGCCAGCCCAGGAAAAGGAAATGGCAATGGCAGAACTCTCCATCAGCCCCGATGAGATCCGTTCGGCTCTCACGGAGTTCGCCCAGGCATACGAGCCGGGTGCGGCGCAGAAGACCGAGGTCGGGTACGTCACCGACGCCGCCGACGGCATCGCCCACGTCGAGGGCCTGCCCTCGGTCATGGCGAACGAGCTCGTCCGCTTCGCGGACGGCACGCTCGGCCTCGCCCTGAACCTCGAAGAGGACGAGATCGGTGTCGTGGTGCTCGGCGAGTTCACCGGCATCGAGGAGGGCATGGAGGTGACCCGCACCGGCGAGGTCCTCTCCGTCCCCGTCGGCGAGGGCTACCTCGGCCGTGTCGTCGACCCGCTCGGCAACCCGATCGACGGGCTCGGCGAGATCACCGGCATCGAGGGCCGCCGTGCCCTCGAGCTGCAGGCGCCCGGCGTCATGCAGCGCAAGTCGGTGCACGAGCCGCTGCAGACCGGAATCAAGGCCATCGACGCCATGATCCCCGTCGGCCGCGGCCAGCGCCAGCTCATCATCGGCGACCGCCAGACCGGCAAGACCGCCATCGCGATCGACACGATCATCAACCAGAAGGCGAACTGGGAGTCGGGCGACCCGAACAAGCAGGTCCGCTGCATCTACGTCGCGATCGGCCAGAAGGGCTCGACCATCGCCTCGGTGAAGGGCGCCCTCGAGGACGCCGGCGCGATGGAGTACACCACCATCGTCGCGGCTCCCGCCTCCGACCCGGCCGGCTTCAAGTACCTGGCGCCGTACACCGGTTCGGCCATCGGCCAGCACTGGATGTACGACTCCAAGCACGTCCTGATCATCTTCGACGACCTGTCGAAGCAGGCCGAGGCCTACCGCGCCGTCTCGCTGCTGCTGCGCCGTCCGCCGGGCCGCGAGGCGTACCCCGGCGACGTCTTCTACCTGCACTCGCGTCTGCTCGAGCGCTGCGCGAAGCTCTCCGACGAGCTCGGTGCAGGCTCGATGACCGGCCTGCCGATCATCGAGACGAAGGCGAACGACGTCTCGGCGTACATCCCGACCAACGTGATCTCGATCACCGACGGCCAGATCTTCCTCCAGTCCGACCTCTTCAACGCGAACCAGCGCCCGGCGGTCGACGTCGGCATCTCGGTCTCGCGAGTCGGCGGCGACGCGCAGGTCAAGTCGATCAAGAAGGTCTCGGGCACGCTGAAGCTCGAGCTCGCGCAGTACCGCTCGCTCGAGGCGTTCGCGATGTTCGCGTCCGACCTCGACGCGGCGAGCCGTCGCCAGCTGGCCCGCGGCGCGCGCCTGACCGAGCTGCTCAAGCAGCCGCAGTACTCGCCGTACCCCGTCGAGGAGCAGGTCGTCTCGATCTGGGCCGGCACGAACGGCAAGCTCGACGAGGTCCCTGTCGAGGACATCCTGCGCTTCGAGCGCGAGCTCCTCGACTACCTCGGCCGGAACACCAACGTGCTGAACGAGCTCCGCGAGACGAACGTGCTGAGCGACGACAACGTCGCGACGCTCGACGCCGAGGTCGACAAGTTCAAGCTCGAGTTCCAGACCGGCGAGGGCAAGCCGCTCGCATCGGTGGGCAAGGAGCAGTTCGAGGCGATCGCCGAAGAGGACGTCAACCAGGAGAAGATCGTCAAGGGTCGCCGCTAGGCGCTGACGAGCTGATTCTCGGACGTTAGGGATACAGGAGAGACATGGGAGCGCAACTTCGGGTCTACCGGCAGAAGATCAAGTCTGCCCAGACGACGAAGAAGATCACGAAGGCGATGGAGCTCATCGCCGCCTCGCGCATCCAGAAGGCGCAGGCTCGCGTGGCGTCGTCGACGCCGTACTCGCGTGCCATCACCCGTGCCGTCTCGGCCGTGGCGACGTACTCCAACGTCGAGCATGTGCTGACGACCGAGCCCGAGAAGATCGAGCGCGCGGCCGTCGTGATCCTCACGTCGGACCGCGGCCTCGCCGGTGCGTTCAACTCGCAGGTGCTCCGCGAGGCGGAGGAGCTCTCCGAGCTCCTCCGCTCGCAGGGCAAGGAGGTCGTGTACTTCCTCGTCGGCCGCAAGGCGGTCGGGTACTTCCAGTTCCGCCGGCGCGCGTTCGAGCGCGAATGGGTGGGCAGCTCGGAGGCGCCCGAGTTCGAGCTCGCGAAGGAGATCTCCGACGCGGTGCTCGAGGCGTTCCTGCGGGATGCCTCCGACGGCGGGGTCGACGAGATCCACGTCGTCTACAACACCTTCGTGAGCATGATGACGCAGGTGCCTTCCGTGGTGCGCCTGCTCCCGCTCGAGGTCGTCGAGGGCGTCGAGGAACCGGATGCCACGGTGCAGCCGCTCTACGAGTTCGAGCCCGATGTCGAGACCGTGCTCGATGCGCTGCTGCCGGTGTACATCGAGAGCCGCATCTTCAACGCGCTGCTGCAGTCGGCTGCGGCGAAGCACGCCGCGACGCAGAAGGCGATGAAGTCCGCATCCGACAACGCGGACAAGCTCATCACCGACTACACCCGCCTCGCCAACAACGCGCGCCAGGCCGAGATCACGCAGCAGATCTCCGAGATCGTGGGCGGCGCCGACGCGCTCGTCGTCGCCAAGTAGCAATTCAGGAAAAGGAAGAGCCTTCAATGACTGACACCGCAACCGCGCCGGTCGCCGAGTCGACCGCCGGCGCCGTCGGCCGCATCGCCCGCGTCACGGGCCCGGTCGTCGACATCGAGTTCCCGCACGACTCGATCCCGGACATCTACAACGCCCTGCAGACCGAGATCACGATCGGCGACGAGACCACGGTGCTCACGCTCGAGGTCGCGCAGCACCTCGGCGACGACGTGGTCCGCGCGATCGCGCTGAAGCCGACCGACGGCCTGGTCCGCGGCCAGGAGGTCACCGACACCGGCGCGCCGATCTCGGTGCCCGTCGGCGACGTCACCAAGGGCAAGGTGTTCAACGTGATCGGCGAGGTGCTGAACCTCGAGCCCGGCGAGACCATCGAGGTCACCGAGCGCTGGCCGATCCACCGCAAGCCCCCGGCCTTCGACCAGCTCGAGTCGAAGACGCAGCTCTTCGAGACCGGCATCAAGTCGATCGACCTCCTGACGCCGTACGTGCAGGGTGGCAAGATCGGCCTCTTCGGTGGTGCGGGCGTCGGCAAGACCGTCCTCATCCAGGAGATGATCCAGCGCGTCGCGCAGGACCACGGTGGTGTGTCGGTGTTCGCCGGCGTCGGCGAGCGCACGCGTGAGGGCAACGACCTGATCCACGAGATGGAGGAGGCCGGCGTCTTCGACAAGACCGCCCTGGTCTTCGGCCAGATGGACGAGCCGCCCGGGACGCGTCTTCGCGTCGCCCTCTCGGCCCTGACGATGGCGGAGTACTTCCGCGACGTGCAGAAGCAGGACGTGCTGCTCTTCATCGACAACATCTTCCGCTTCACCCAGGCGGGTTCCGAGGTGTCGACGCTGCTCGGCCGGATGCCCTCCGCCGTGGGCTACCAGCCGAACCTCGCCGACGAGATGGGCCTCCTCCAGGAGCGCATCACCTCGACGCGCGGCCACTCGATCACCTCGCTGCAGGCGATCTACGTGCCCGCCGACGACTACACCGACCCGGCGCCCGCGACCACCTTCGCGCACCTCGACGCGACGACGGAGCTCTCCCGCGAGATCGCGTCGAAGGGTCTGTACCCCGCGATCGACCCGCTGACCTCCACGTCGCGCATCATGGACCCGCGGTACCTGGGCGCCGACCACTACCGCGTCGCCACGACGGTCAAGCAGATCCTCCAGAAGAACAAGGAGCTGCAGGAGATCATCGCGATCCTCGGTGTCGACGAGCTCTCTGAAGAGGACAAGATCACCGTGGCCCGTGCCCGGCGCATCCAGCAGTTCCTCTCGCAGAACACCTACATGGCGAAGAAGTTCACCGGTGTCGAGGGTTCCACGGTGCCGCTGAAGGACACCATCGAGTCGTTCGACGCCATCGCCCGCGGTGACTTCGACCACGTCGCGGAGCAGGCGTTCTTCAACGTCGGCCCCATCTCCGACGTCGAGGAGAACTGGGCCCGGATCCAGAAGGAGAACGGCTGAGCATGGCCGCCCTCAACGTGAGCGTCGTCTCGGCCGACCGCGAGGTCTGGTCGGGCGAGGCGTCCATGGTGGTGGCGCGCACCGTCGAAGGCGAGATCGGCATCCTGCCGGGTCACGAGCCGATGCTCGCGATCCTCGCCGGCGGCGAGGTGCGCGTCACCCTCCCCGGGGGTGAGAAGCTCACCGCCGAGGCGGAGGACGGCTTCCTCTCCGTGCAGTCCGACGTCGTGCAGGTCGTGGCCTCGCGGGCCACGCTCGCCTGAGGGGTCGCGGATGCCGGGGGAGCAGCCGTTCGACCGCCAGTTCGGTGACCTGAGTGTCACACAGCTCATCGTGATGGCCGGGCTGCCGGGCGCGGGCAAGTCGACGATCGGTGAGATCGTCGGAGGCCGGCTCGGAGCCACGGTCGTCTCGGTTGACCCGATCGAATCGGCGATCCTTCGTGCCGGCATCGACGCGGACGAACCGACGGGCCTCGCGGCCTACCTGGTGGCCGAGGAGATCGCCCGCAAGGAGTTGCTCGCCGGCCGCACGGTGATCGTCGACGCCGTGAACGCCGGGGAGGCGGCGCGCCTGCAGTGGCGTGATCTGGCCAACGAGACCGAGGCGCGCCTCCGCGTCATCGAGGTGGTGTGCTCCGACGAGGCGTTGCACCGCGCCCGTCTGGAGAAGCGGGAGCGTCGCCTGCCGCATCTCGAGGAAACCACCTGGCGGCAGGTCGAGCAGAGCCTCGAGGGCTACGCGCCCTGGATCGGCCCGTGCGCCTCGCTCCCGCGGGTGACGATCGACAGCGTGGAATCGCTGGGCGCCAACGTCGACGCGGCGCTGGCGTTCATCAGCTCGTAGTGCTCGTCCTGCTGCCGCCCTCGGAGACGAAACGCGATGGCGGGACCTCGACGCCTGTCGATCTGTCCCGGCTCTCGTTCTCGTCGGCGACGGCCGCCCGTGCTGCGCTGTTGGCCGACGTCGTCGCTCTCGCCGCGGATGAGACCGCCATGATGCGGGCGCTGAAGCTCGGCCCGAGGCAGTCTGCGGAGGTCGCCCGGAACGCGGCGCTGCTGACATCGCCGGTGATGCCGGCGATCGATCGGTACACCGGCGTGCTGTACGACGCCCTCGATGCCGGCTCGCTGGGGGACGCATCGCGGGCGTTCGCTCACGAGAGCGTGGCCGTGCACTCGGCGCTGTTCGGGCTCGTCGCGGCGCTCGACCCGATCCCCGCGTATCGGCTGTCGCACGACTCGCGAGTGCCGGGTGAGCGGCTCCGAGCACGCTGGCGCGAGGTCATCGCCCGGCAGCTCGAGGCGCGCGACGGGCTGATCGTCGATCTCCGCTCCGAGGGCTATGTGGAACTGGGGCCCGCACCTCGTCGACCCGGTTCCGTGTTCGTTCGGGTCGTCGCGGAGGATGGCACCGGCCGCCGCCGGGCACTCAACCACTTCAACAAGCGCGCGAAGGGGCTCTTCACCAGGGCGTTCCTGGAGCAGCGGCCACAGCTCCACACCGTCAACGAGCTCATCGGGTGGGCCGAGAGCGCTGGATTCCGGCTGGATGCCCGTGAGTCCCACGACGAAGCGGGCGGAGCTGCCCGGCCCCAGGAACTCGAGCTCGTCGCCTGAGGTTCATCTCCTCGCCCCTCCGGCCGCTCGCCGTTCGTCGCTATGGTGTTGCGGTGACCGACACCGCCCCGATCGAACCGCGCGCGGCGGACGACACCTCGGCCGCTGTGGCTGAAGCGGCCGCTACAGCCACCGACCGGGAGGGCTCAGGCGCGGGTCCGCGCGCGCCGCGGACCTCGGGCAAGGCGGTGCTCGGCGCGTTCGCCGTGGCGGTCGGCGGCATCCTGCTGCTGGTGCCGTTGCTGCCGGCATCGCTCGGGGTCTTCGGCATGATCGCCGGGTGGATCTCGCGCCGTGAGCTCCGGGCAGATCCCGGCCTCGCAGGCGCCGGACTGTCGGCGTTCGCGTTCTTCGGCGGTGCGGTGCTCATCGCGGTGGTCGTGCTGCCGTGGCTGGTGCCGGCCCTGCTGCTCTTCCTCGCACCATAGGACGCTCCCGGCACCGCCGGAGCCGCCGGCACCTACGCGAGCGTCGTCGCCTCGGCTTCCGGTCCCGGGGTGGAGCCGAGCAGCCGGGAGGCCGAGGCGCTCCGAAAACAGCCCGCCAGATGGTCGTCGACCATGCCGCAGGCCTGCATCAGGGCATACATCGTGGTCGGACCGACGAACCGGAACCCTCGCGCGCGGAGGTCCTTGCTCATCGCGGTCGATTCCGGGGTGACCGCCGGCACGTCCGCGAAGGACGCCGGGGCCGCCGTGCGCGCCGGCGGAGCGAAGCTCCAGAGCAGCTCGTCGAGGGTGAGGTCGAGCGCGAGGGTCGCCCGGGCGTTGGCGATGGTCGCCTCGATCTTCCCGCGGTGCCGGATGATCCGGGCATCATCGAGCAGACGCATCACATCCTCGTCGGTCATGGCCGCCACTCGCGCGGGTTCGAAGCCATGGAAGACCTCGCGGAACGCTGGACGCCGCCGGAGGATGGTGATCCAGGAGAGGCCGGCCTGGAACCCTTCGAGGCAGAGCTTCTCGAAGAGGCGCACCGGGTCGTGCTGGGGCGTGCCCCACTCCTCGTCGTGATATCGCCGATACTCGGGGTCGGAGGCGCCCCACCCGCACCGCGTCAGCCCATCGTCGCCCGTGACGAGCTCGGGTCGGGGGATCACGCTCACGCCGCGAACCCGATCTGCTCGTGACCGAGCAGCCACAGTTTGGTCGGGATGCCGTTGCCGCCGGAATAGCCCGTGATGCGGCCGTCGCCGGCGAGCACACGGTGGCAGCCGACGATGATGGGCAGCGGGTTCGCGCCGACCGCCCCGCCGATGGCGCGGGCGGCACCGGGCCGACCCACCGCGGCCGCGAGTGCCCCATACGACGTGGCCTCGCCCCAGCCGAGCCGCGCGAGCTCGCCCCACACGGCCTGCTGGAACGCCGTACCAGTCGGCCGGACCGGGAGATCGAAGGAGGTCCGCGTGCCGGTGAAGTACTCGGTCAGCTGCTGCGCGGCGAGTTCGAGCACGGGACAGGTGCGCTCGGCGACCCCGTCGTGGGGGAGGGTGCCTGCGCGCTCGATGCTGAGCGAGGTGAGCGCCTCGCCGTCGGCGACGAGCTCGAGTCGCCCGATCGGGCTTTCGAGACGAATGAGATACACGTCGGTCATGCCACGAGCGTATCCAGCCCCGACGACATCGGCTCGCGGGATTCGGACATGGGAGAAGCGGCTCGAGGGGCGCGTCTGTGGAGGAGACGTCGCCGTCCACGAACCCTCCACAGGCGCGGCATCCGCAGCTGGGCGCACGACCTTCGCCCGCCCGCGGTCCGGTCCTGGCCGAGTCGCGACGCTCAGGGGATGACCACCATCATCCGCGCCGATCGAGCGCACGATTTCCTCGCCCTCCTGCCGCGCATCGCCGGCTACACGCCGGAGCGTTCGCTCGTGTGGGTGGCCTTCCGGGGCGCACGCACCCGGGCGGTGGCGCGCTTCGACCTGCCTCGGCGCGCCGCCGACCGCGATGCGCTCGTCGCGGCATCCATCGGACTGCTGTGCCGGCTCGAAGGGGTCGACGCGGTCGTCCCCGTGGTGTACTCCGACGCGGCGTTCCGCGGGCGACGGGGCAGCGGAGAGGCCGCGTTGCTGCGACTCGCCGTCCGCCGCGCGGAGGAGGCCGGGTTCCTCGTGCGGGACGCGCTTCGCGTGGCGTGCGATGCCTGGGGCTCCCTGCTCGACCCGGCCACGCCCGCCGCGGGACGGGACCTCGGCCTGATCGCGGCCAGCGCCGTGTGCGACGACCTGCCGGACGAGGACGCTCCGTCCGCCTCGGTCGCCCGGCTGGGCGTTCTGCCAGACGCGAACGCAGCCGAGCGGCAGGCGGTGGAGTCCGAGCTCCGATCGCTCGAACTCGACGAGCGCAGGGGCGGCGACCGGTTCGTCGACGCGATCTCGCGCCTCGGCGGCCTCGCGGACCCGGTCGCGCTCGTCGAGTTCCTCCTCGACGCGGACTGTACCGGCGAGTGCCGGCATCGCATCGCTCCGCACGTGCTCGCCTGGCTCGTGCACCTCGCCGCGCTGCCACGCTACCGCGATGCCCTCATGCTGCAGATCGCGTTCGGTCCGGACATCGGCAGCCTCGCGCTCGACGAGCCCGAAGACGAGCCCGACCACGAGCCGGATGACGAACTCGATGACGAACTCGATGACAAGCCCGAGGACGACGAGGAGGATGTCGCGGTCGGGCACGAGCACCAGCACGCGCGACGTGCCGACGTCGAAGGCGCTGCGGCGCTACGCGACCTCCTCAGCCGGCTTCTGGTCGGTCAGACGCGCGAACGGCCCGATGCGGCCCGTGTCGAGCACGGTCTCGCACTGCTGCGCCGCGCCGCATCCGTCGCGCCCGAGCGCTCCCGCGCCGGGGTGCTCTGCATGGCCGCATGGCTCGCGTGGAGCCGGGCACGCGGCTCGGCCGCCGCCGCCCTGCTCGAGCTCGCCGAGGACGCCGAGCCCGGGTATCCGATGGCGACGCTGCTGCTCCGCCTGCTCGGCACCGGCGCGCTGCCCGAGTGGTCCTTCGTCGAGCCGTCCGCGGAGGTCAGTGCCCGACCAGCGGACCGATGGCCCGCGCGATGAGCGACGGGCGACCCGTCAGCCGCTCCTCGGCGTCCGCGAGGGCCATGCCGCGCACGCCGAGGTTCGCCCCGAGGTACCGCAGCGGCTCGGGCTCCCAGAGCGGCGAACGGTGATTCGTCCACGGCAGGCGGGTGAGATCGGTGTCCCGGCCGAGCACGAGGTCGGCGAGGGT
This sequence comes from Agromyces sp. G08B096, assembly GCF_040267705.1. Lineage (NCBI taxonomy): Bacteria > Bacillati > Actinomycetota > Actinomycetes > Micrococcales > Microbacteriaceae > Agromyces > Agromyces sp. G08B096. The sequence goes on along the minus strand of NZ_CP158374.1, from coordinate 2,248,057 downwards.
CCGGCCGGCGAGGTTCGTCGTCGAGAGGCCGTCCCCCACGTACCCGCCCGCGAAGCCGACGCCCGTCTTCGGGTTGTAACTCGCGGTGGCGTGCCAATCGCGCGCGACGCCGAGCGGCCCGCCCCAGCGGTGCGTCACGCGCACGTCGGCGAGCAGCGGAAACAGCTCCACCAGGGCCTCGCGGAGGTGCTCGAACACCCGGTCGACACGCTCGAACTCGGGCGACACCCGGCTGCCCCAGTGGTACCCGGCCCCGCGCCCGCCGAAGGCGAATCGGTTGTCGGCCGTCCGCTGCCCGTAGACGAGCAGATGGCGGTAGTCGCTGAAGGTCTGGCCGTGCTCCAGCCCGATCCGATCCCACACCTCCTCAGGCAGCGGCTCGGTGGCGATCATGAGCGAGTACAGCGGGAGGATGCGTCGCCGCACCCGCGGCAGCTCCGCCCCGTACCCCTCCGTGGCGACGATGACGTGGCGGGCGGAGACGGTGCCCGTCGCACCGGACCCGTCGAGCGCGCGGAACCGCACCCGCCCGGCCGACCAGTCGAGCACCTCCGTGCGCTCGAAGACGGCGACGCCCAGGGACTCGACGACCTCGGCCAGGCCGCGTACGAGCTTCGCGGGCTGCACGCGGGCGCACGCCGGGTCCATCACCGCCGCCGGCGTCTGGTCGTCGGCGCCGGTCACCTGGAACCGTCGCGAGACCGTGGCCTCATCCCAGTACTCGAGCCGGTCGACGCCGAACCGCCTGGCCTCCTCGACGTCGGCGAAGGCGGCGGCGCGCTGCACGGCGTCGCGCGCGAACACCACCGTGCCGCCCGGCACGAAGTCGCAGTCGATGCCCTCCTCCGCGACGACACGGCCGACCTCATCGACGGTCTCGACCATCGCGCGACGCATCGCCACGGCCGCCTCCCAGCCGTGCTCGCGCTCGAGGGAGGACGCCGACCGTGGGAAGAGCGCCGAGCACCACCCGCCGTTCCGGCCAGAGGCGCCGAAGCCGGCGATGTCCTTCTCGAGGATCGCGATGCGCAGGCCGGGATCGGCCTTCGCGAGCGAGTACGCCGTCCACAGAGCGGTGAGTCCGCCGCCGACGAGGCACACGTCGAACCAGGCGTTCGCCGTCAGCGACGAGCGCGGACGCAGACGGTCGCGGCCGGAGACGACCAGGTCGTCGAGCCAGAAGCTCGCGCGACGGTACGCCTCGGCCGCGGCATCCGTCTCGCGTCGTGCGCCCCGCCCCACGTCAGAGCCGGTTGGAGGCTTCGGTGAGGACGCTCCGCAGGATCTGCTCGATCTCCTGGAACTCGGGCACGCCGATCGTCAGCGGCGGTGCGAGCTGGATCACGGGGTCGCCGCGGTCGTCGGCGCGGCAGTACAGTCCGGCGTCGAACAGTGCCTTCGACAGGAACCCGCGCAGCAGCCGCTCCGACTCGTCGTCGTCGAAGGTCTCGCGGGTGGTCTTGTCCTTCACGAGCTCGATGCCGAAGAAGTACCCGTCACCGCGCACGTCGCCGACGATGGGCAGGTCGAGCAGCTTCTCGAGCTCCGCGCGGAACAGCGGCGAGTTCTCGCGGACGCGCTCGTTCAGGCCCTCCTCCTCGAAGATGTCGAGGTTCTCGAGCGCGACGGCGGCCGACACCGGGTGCCCGCCGAAGGTGTACCCGTGGTAGAAGCTCGTCGTGCCCTTCGAGAACGGCTCGTAGATCTTCTCCGACACGATCGTCGCGCCGATGGGGGAGTAGCCGGACGTCATCGCCTTCGCGCAGGTGATCATGTCGGGGACGTAGTCGTACGCGTCGCAGGCGAACATGTGCCCGATCCGGCCGAAGGCGCAGATGACCTCGTCGGAGACGAGCAGCACGTCGTACTGGTCGCAGATCTCGCGCACGCGCTTGAAGTACCCGGGCGGCGGCGGGAAGCAGCCGCCCGAGTTCTGCACCGGCTCGAGGAACACCGCGGCCACCGTCTCGGGGCCCTCGAACTGGATCATCTCCTCGATGCGGTTCGCGGCCCAGATGCCGAACGCCTCGACGTCGTCGGCCGGAGCGCCGACCTCGGCGGCACGGTAGAAGTTCGTGTTCGGCACGCGGAACCCGCCCGGGGTCAGCGGCTCGAACATCTCCTTCATCGCCGGGATGCCCGTGATCGCGAGCGCGCCCTGCGGCGTGCCGTGGTAGGCGACGGACCGGGAGATGACCTTGTGCTTGGTGGGGCGGCCCTGCAGCTTCCAGTAGTACTTCGCGAGCTTGAAGGCGGTCTCGACCGCCTCGCCGCCGCCCGTCGAGAAGAACACCCGGTTGAGGTCACCGGGGGCGTAGTCGGCCAGCCGGTCGGCCAATTCGATCGCGGACGGGTGGGCGTACGACCAGATCGGGAAGAACGCGAGCTGCTCCGCCTGCTTGGCCGCCACCTCGGCGAGACGCCGGCGACCGTGTCCGGCGTTCACGACGAACAGACCCGAGAGACCGTCGAAGTACTTCCGGCCCTCCACGTCGTAGATGTGGTGGCCCTCGCCGCGGGTGATGATCGGCACGCCCGCGGTCTCCATCGTGGACTGGCGGGCGAAGTGCATCCACAGGTGGTCCTTCGCCTGCTGCTGCAGCGCCGCGTTGTCGTAGTCGGGGTCGGTCATGATCTTCCCTTCCATGGGGTGCGGCGGTTACCGCGTGCCCCAGTTGTAGAACTGCTTCTGCAGTTTCAGGTAGACGAACGTCTCGGTCGTCTGCACGCCCTCGAGGTTGCGGATGCGCGAGTTCAGCAGCGAGATGAGCTGGTCGTCGTTCTCGCAGACCACTTCGGCGAGCACGTCGAAGCTGCCGGCCGTGAGCACGACGTAATCGATCTCGGGGATCTCCGCGAGCTGCTCGGCGAGCCGACGGGTATCGCCGCCCGCGCGGATCCCGATCATCGCCTGGCGGGTGAAGCCCAGCTGCATCGGATCGGTGACGGCCACGATCTGCATGACCCCCGACTCCGTGAGCCGCTGGACGCGCTGGCGCACAGCCGCCTCGCTGAGGCCCACCGCCTTCCCGATGTCGGCGTACGAGCGCCGCCCATCGGCCTGGAGCTGCTCGACGATCGCCTTGGAGACGTCGTCGAGGTGCGCAGGCCGCTCACGAGAACGCCCGGTGTTCGTCATGGCCTCGATTGTGACAGCGGCGGATGCCACGAGCAAGCGATTCCGTCGAATCCGGTGTCTTTCACGACGGATTCGATGGAGAACGCTCGATTCCAGCATCGATTCCCGCCTAGCATGGCCGAATGTGCACCGGCGCGCGTGGAACCGTGCGCCGGTCGCAGCCACCACCGAGGCATCAGGAGAGCGAATGACCGGCCCCACCCTCAGGAACTTCATCGACGGCGCACCCGCCGACGCCCGCGGCGACGCCACGATCGACCTCGTCGATCCCGCGACCGAGGAGGTGTACGCGAGCGCGCCGGTGTCGGTCGAGGCGGACGTCGACGCCGCGTACGCCGCCGCCTCACGGGCCTTCGCGACCTGGGGCCGCACCACGCCCGCCGACCGGCAGCTCGCGCTGTTCCGGCTCGCCGACGCACTGGCCGACCGAGCCGAGGAGCTCGCCGATCTCGAGTCGCAGGACACCGGCAAGCCGCGCGCGAGCCTGGTCGCCGACGAGATCGACCAGTCGGTCGACCAGCTCCGCTTTTTCGCCGGCGCCGCCCGCAACCTCGAGGGGCGGGGTGCGGCGGAGTACCTCGCGGGACACACGTCGTACGTGCGCCGCGAACCCATCGGCGTCGTCGGCCAGGTGACGCCGTGGAACTATCCGCTGAACATGGCGATCTGGAAGATCGCTCCCGCGATCGCCGCCGGCAATACCGTGGTCCTGAAGCCGTCCGACACGACGCCGCTGTCGACGCTCCGGCTCGCGGAGGTCGCGGCCGAGGTGCTGCCGCCCGGCGTGCTCAACGTGGTCCTCGGCGACCGGTCGACGGGTGCCGCGCTGCTCGGGCATCCGACGCCGCAGCTCGTGGCGATCACCGGGTCCGTCCGCGCGGGCATGGAAGTCGCCCGGGCCGCCGCCGACGACCTGAAGCGCGTCCACCTCGAACTCGGCGGCAAGGCGCCGGCCATCGTGTTCGCCGACACCGACCTCGCGCAGGCCGCCGAGGGCATCGTCACCGCGGCCTACTTCAACGCCGGGCAGGACTGCACCGCCGCGACCCGCCTGCTGGTGCACGAATCCGTCCACGACGAGCTCGTGGCCCTGGTGCGGGAGCGCGTCGCCACGCACGCGCGAACCGGCGGGCCGCGCGAACCGGGCGTCTTCTACGGGCCGCTGAACAACGCCGACCAGCTCGCCATGGTGTCGGGCTTCGTCGACCGGCTGCCCGACCACGCCGAGGTCGTCGTGGGCGGACGCCGGCAGGGCGACCGCGGCTACTTCTACGAGGCCACGGTGGTCACGGGGCTCCGCCAGGACGACGAACTGGTGCAGAGCGAGGTCTTCGGTCCCGTGCTCGCGGTCCAGTCGTTCCGCGACGAGGCCGAGGCGATCGCCATGGCGAACGGAGTGCCCTACGCGCTCGCGGCGTCGGTCTGGACCGGCGACCACGGGCGCGCCATGCGCTTCGCGCGCGACCTCGACTTCGGCTGCGTGTGGATCAACACCCACATCCCGTTCGTCTCCGACATGCCCCACGGCGGGTTCAAGCACTCCGGCTACGGCAAGGACCTCTCCCAGTACGGCTTCGAGGACTACACGCGCGTGAAGCACGTCATGAGCTTCCTCGGCGGGTGACCGGCGGCAGTGCCAGACTGGGCAGCATGCTCTCCGGCCAGGTGCGCGCCTCCGACGTCTCGGACACGGCCGCGTGGGATGTGGTCGTCGGCGCCCGGTTCATCGCGACGTTCCGCGCACCCGCGCCCACGCGCGTCCTGGAGGCGTTCGAGGAGCTCGCCCGCGCCCCGCGTCCGGAGCTCGAGGCGCTGATCGCGGGCATCCCGCTCGGACGCGCCGGGGTGGAGTCCTTCGCGCTCGTCTGGTGGCCCGCCGCCGGCGAACCGCTCACCGCGGTCGTGCGCGGGGATGCCGCGGTCGACCTCGCCTCACCCGGCGGTCGTCGGCGGCTGGACTCGCGAGGCATCCGGCCCTGGCACCTCGCCGAGTTCCGTGACGTGCAAGCGCTGCGGATCGGGGCGGCCGGGGCATCCCTCGACGCCTTGGGGGAGGCCACGACCGCCGTCGAGGGACCGGTGGCCCGTCTCCGAGCCGCGTCGGTGGAGTGGCATCCGGACGACGCACCGCAGCGGGCCGCCGGCGCGGACCGCGACACGGCGGAGGTGCCGGAGCCGGCGGGGACGGGGTCGGGTGCCCCCGCATCCGCCACGACGGAATCCGCGGCGACCGAGTCCCTCGCACCCGCGTTCGCCGCCACCGAGTCCGCTCACGCCGCGACCGAGTCCGCTTCCGCCGCGGCACCGACCCCCGCCGGACCGCCCCCGCCCGATCCCGTGTTCGGCTACCGCATCGCCGGCGGGGAAGCCCGCGTCGCGAGCGGGGCCGTGCTCATCGGCCGCAGGCCCGCGCCGCCCCGGATCCCGACGGCCCCGGTGGAACTCGTGCAGGTTCCGGCCGGTGCATCCGCGGTGTCCGCCACCCATCTCGAGCTCCGGCTCGAGGGCAGCCGGATCGTGGCGACCGACCTCCGCTCGACCAACGGCACCGTCGTGAGAACCGCGACCGGCACGCGGCGGATGCGCTCCGGCGAGTCGATCGTCGTCTCCCCGGGGGTCGAGCTCGACCTCGGAGGCGATACGATCGTCGAGATCCTCCCGCCCCCGGTGGATCAGGCGCACCCCGACAGGCAGGCCACCGCGTGACGCAGATCGGCAACGGCAACCCCCGATTCCGGGTGACGCTGCCCGGCGGGAGCGAGATCCGACTCGCCTGGTCGGCGATCACCCACACCGGGCTCCGGCGCGAGGTCAACGAAGACAGCTACCTGGCGCAGCCGCCCGTCTTCGCGGTCGCCGACGGCATGGGCGGCCACGCCGCGGGCGACTTCGCGAGCGCCGCGGTGGTCACCCGGCTCGCCGAGCACGGCGGCCGCCAGCTGGTCGGCACACCGGAGATCGACCAGTCGCTCCGCCTCGCCGTGCAGGACATGGGCCGGGGCTCCGGCGTCACCGACGAGGGCAGCGGAACCACCGTCACGGGGGTCGCACTCGGCGAGATCTCGGGGGAGCCGGCCTGGCTCGTGTTCAACATCGGCGACTCGCGCGTGTACCGGCTCGTGGGCGGGGTGCTCGAGCAGCTGACGGTCGACCATTCGGTCGTGCAGGAGCTCGTCGATGCCGGGCAGATCACCCGCGAGGAAGCCGACACCCACCCCCACTCGAACGTGATCACCCGGGCGGTCGGGTTCCACGAGGCCCCGCTGCCCGATTACCGGGCCGTCGCCGTCGAGCCGGGCATGCGGCTGCTGGTCTGCTCCGACGGACTGACGAAGGAGCTCACCTCGTACGGCATCCGGCACTTCCTGCTCGCCAACCCGAAGGCCGAGCCCGCCGCCCGCGCCCTCGTCGATGCCGCCCTCGGCAACGGCGGGCGCGACAACGTCACCGTCGTGGTGGTCGACGTCCTCGCCGTCGCGAGGCCCGAGGCCGAGGCATCCGGGGCCTGACCGGGTTCGCCCGCCGACGGCGGGCCGGACGACCGGCGCAGCCCGTTCGCCGCGCTCGCCGTCGTCCGTAGAATGGGGGCACCGGGCCGCGACCGGCGTCGGGTCGCTCGCGCACCCGGCCGACCCGATGGAGGAACGTGTCGAGGCGACTGCCGTCCACGCCGCCCAACCTGCCGGGCTTCGCCTTCGTCCGCGTGCTCGGCTCCGGCGGCTTCGCCGACGTGTTCCTCTACGAGCAGAACATGCCGCGCCGGCTCGTCGCCGTGAAGGTGCTGCTCGCCGAGGTCGTGAACGACGAGGTGCGGCAGATGTTCCAGGCCGAGGCGAACCTCATGGCGCAGCTGTCGAGCCATCCGTCGATCCTCACCGTGTTCCAGGCGAGCGTCGCGGCCGACGGTCGCCCGTACCTCGTCATGGAGTACTGCTCCTCGTCGCTCGCGCAGCGCTACCGCGCGGTGCAGCTGCCCCTCAGCGAAGTGCTCTCGACGGGCGTCCGCATCGCGAGCGCCGTCGAGACCGCGCACCGGCAGGGCGTGCTGCACCGCGACATCAAACCCTCGAACATCCTCACGACCGCCTACGGGCACCCGGTGCTCTCCGACTTCGGCATCGCCGCGACGCTCGGCGAGACCGGACGAGCCGACTCGGTCGGCCTGTCCATCCCGTGGTCCGCCCCCGAAGTGGTCCGCGACGAGGTGCCCGGCACGGTCGCGAGCGAGGTCTGGTCGCTCGGCGCGACGGTGTACTCCCTCCTCGCGGGACGGAGCCCGTTCGAAGTCGTCGGCGGCGACAACGGCTCGTCCGCCCTCGTCTCCCGCGTCGAACGTGCCAAGGTGCCGCCGATCGGCCGGGCCGACGTGCCGCCCTCGCTCGAACAGGTGCTGGCGCGGGCGATGAGCCGTCGCCCGGCCGACCGCCAGGCGGGCGCGCTGGAGTTCGCACGCGACCTGCAAGCCGTCGAAGAGGAGCTCGGGCTGCCCCAGACGGCGGTCGAGGTGGCGATGGACGACTGGGCGCTCGCCACCGCCGTCGACCTCGACGAGCGGACGAGGGTCGGCGGCGGGCACGCCATCGCCGGTTCCGCGAACGCCGGGCGCCGTCGCCGCCGCCAGGCGGCCAGGCAGCCGCGCACCGCATCGGAGCCCCGCACCGCCGACTCCGGCACCCGTCGGGGTCGCACCCCGCCGTCGGCCCGCCGTCTCGTGTGGGGCGCAGCCGTCGCGGCCGCGCTGCTCGTCGCGGTCGTCGCGGCCGGCACCGCCTTCCTGGTGCAGGCCGGCAGCGGCATCCCGGTCGTCTCCGAGGTGCGCGCGACCGTCGAGGGCACCACCGTCCGGTTCAGCTGGGACGACCCCGGCCTCGCCACCGGCGACACCTACCTCGTGACCGTCGACGAGGTCGTCGAGCCGGCCCGCAGGGATCCGGTGCTGGTGGTCGAGGCCGGTGATCGCGGGAGGGTCTGCGCGAGCGTGCGCGTCAGCCGCGACGGCCGGTCGGGTCAGCCGAGTCCGCAGCAGTGCGTCGACGTCGGACAGGCGGCCGGCTGATGCGGATGCCGCGCCTCGAACACCGCCGCTCGGCCGTCATCACCGCGCTCGCGGTGACCGCGCTCGTGGGCGTCGTCGGCGGGGTCGCGGTCGCGTCCGACGGGTACCGGGCGGAGCAGGTCGAGCTCGGCGACGGTGCGGTCTGGGTCGTGAACGACGCACGCCAGGCGATCGGCCGGGCGAGCACGATGGTGCGCGAGCTGAACGCCGCCGTCGAGACGGGAGCGAACCGGGTCGACCTCGTGCAGCGCGGGCCGACGGTGCTCGCGGTCGACGCCGATCACGCGAACGTCTCGATCGTGGACCCTGCGACGGCGACGGTCGTGGACACGGTCGCCGTCCCGCCGGACGACCCGGTGGTCGCGATCGGCGGGGGCCAGGTCGTCGTCGCCGACGGCGGCGACATCCGGACGATCCCGGCGGCGGACTTCGCGGAGTTCGACGCCGCCGCCGATCCGTCGCTCTCGTTCGGTCCGGGCGCCGTCGTCTCGGTCGATGCCGACGGGCGCATCTTCGCCTACCGCCCGTCGACCGGCGACATCGCCGAGGTCGACGCGGCCGCGTCCACCTCGGTCGCGCGGCGGTGGCAGGTCGATGCGGCGGACGACGCGGCCGAAGCCGGCACGCCTCCGCAGATCACCTCGGTCGGCGGGCGCTGGGCGGTGTTCGACCCGCAGCGCTCCGCGCTGCTGCTCGACGGACGCACGGTCGAGCTCGACGACGTGATCCGGGCCGGGGACGCGCCGGTGCTGCAGGCCCCTTCGATCGACGGATCGGTCGTGGCGCTCGCGACTCGGCGCGGCCTCGTCGTCGTCCCGCTCGACGGCGGCGTCCCGCGCGAGGTCGTCGACGACCGCGGCGGACTGCCGGCGCAGCCGGTCCGCCATCGGGGCTGCCTCCACGCGGCGTGGGCGGATGGCACGGCCTGGCGCGACTGCCCCGGGGCGGAGCCGATCCAGGTCCAGCTCGAACGCGGGGCGGGTGCTGCCTCCCTGACGTTCCGCGCCAACGAGGACGCCCTCGTGCTGAACGACGCGCGCACGGGACGCAGCTGGGCCGCGGCGGAGGACCACGCGCTCATCGACGACTGGGACCGGCTCCTCGCCGACGACCGTGACGAGCAGACGGTCGAGCGCAACGACCCCACGACCCCGCCGACGGTCGAGACGGCCCAGGTGCCGCCGGTCGCGGAGGACGATGCGCTCGGCGCGCGCCCGGGACGGGCGAGCCTGCTTCCGGTGCTCCTGAACGACTACGACGCCAACGGCGACGTGCTCGCGATCGAAGGGGTGGACGCCGTCCTCCCGCCGGGCGTGCGGCTCGACGTGGTGTCCGAGCGGCAGCAGTTGCAGCTCACCCTCGACGAGCGCGCCTCAGGGACGCTGACGTTCGGCTACACGGTCACCGACGGCCGCGGCGGCACCGATGCGGCGACGGTCGTGGTCGAGGTGCGCGGACCCGACGAGAACGGCCCGCCCGAACAGCGCCGGAGCACCACGGCGGCCGTGTCCGCCGGCGGCCGGGTGACCGTGCCGGTGCTCGGCGAGTGGGTGGATCCGGACGGAGACCCCTTCTTCCTCCGCGAAGCGCGCACGGCGGAGCCCGACCGGGTGACCTCCACCGCCGATGGAGTCGTCGTGTTCGACGAGCGGACCGGCGCGGGCGGGACACGCTCGGTCGCGCTCGTCGTCGACGACGGGCGCAGTGCGGGCGCCGGCGTGCTCGACGTCGACGTGCCGGCTGCAGGTCCGGTGCCGCTCGTCGCCGAGCCGTTCATCGCCCTCGCGACGGCGGGCGAGGAGGTGGCCATCGAGCCGCTGCGCCACGTCCGAGGCGGGAGCGGCACCGTCCGGCTCATCGGCGTGCCGGGCAAGCCCGATGCGACGCTCGTCGCCGACTTCGACCGCGGCGTCTTCCGGTTCTCGAGCGAGGTGGCCCGCACCCACCTCGTCGAATACACGGTCACCGACGGGGTGCAGACCGCCGTGGGCCAGGTCCGGGTCGAGGTGGAGACTCCGCCCGACCGGGACCCGACCCCGATCACGGTGCCCCACACGGCGTTCGTGCGCGTCGGCCAGGACGTCGAGGTCGACGTGCTGGCCACCGACATCGACCCGATCGGCGGGGTGCTCCTGCTCACCGGGGTCGACGCCGAGGGCACGTCGCAGGTGCGCGCCGAGCTCATCGAGCACCGCGTCATCCGCATCGCGCTCCTCGGACCGCTCGAACAGGGCTCCGTCGAGATCGGCTATCGGGTGAGCAACGGTCTCGCCGAGGCCGACGGGCGCGTGACTGTCGTCGAGGTTCCGCCGCCCGCGCAGCCGCAGCCGCCCGTCGCCGTGCCCGACCGCGTGTCCGCCCGGACGGGCGACGTGGTCGACATCCCGGTGCTGGCGAACGACGAGCACCCCGACGGCGACCCGCTCGCCCTCGCGCCCGAACTCGTGCAGCAGCCCGACCGCGGGTTCGCCTTCACCTCCGGCGATCGTGTGCGCTACCTCGCGCCCGACGAGCCGGGGGAGTACCGCGCCGAGTACCGCGTCGACGGGCCCGACCACCAGTACGCGACGGCCGTCGTGGAGATCTCCGTGCGCGAGGCGGACCCGGTGACGAACACCGCGCCGGCGCCGGTGGCCGTCACCGCGCGCGCGCTCGCCGGCGAGACCGTGCGCATTCCGATCCCGCTCGCCGGCGTCGACCCCGACGGGGACTCGGTCCAGCTGCTGGGCGAGTACTCCGCGCCCGAGCGCGGCACGGTGCTGGCGCGCGGTGCGGACTGGCTCGAGTACCGCGCCGGCGAGTATTCGCCGGGCACCGACGACTTCCGGTACGAGGTGATGGACGCCCTCGGCGGGCGGGCGACCGGGAGTGTCCGGGTGGGGATCGCGCCGAGACCCGACGGCGCCCGCGCTCCCGTGGCGGCGAGCGACGCGCTCACCGTCCGCCCCGGTCGCACGGTCGCCGTCCGGGTGCTGGAGAACGACTCCGATCCCGATGGCGGCGCGCTGACGATCACCGCGGTCGAGGCGACCGGCGGTGACGCGACGGCCGAGATCGGCGACGGCGTGATCCTCGTCGACGTGCCCGACGCGGAGGGCACGTTCTCGTTCCAGTACACGATCGAGAACGAACAGCTGGCGACCGCCTCGAGCTACCTCCGGATCGACGCGGTCGCCGACGCTGCCCTCACGCGCCCGGAGGCGACCGATGTCGTGCTCGGGCTCAGCGACATCCTCGACCGCGACGTCGTCGACGTGGACGTGCTCGACGCCGCGTTCATCGCCGACGCGTCGGTCTCACGCGCCGACGTCGGCCTCGTCGACGGGTACGACGACGCAGCCTCGGTGCGCGGCGACGGGCGGGTGCGCGTCGAGGTGCAGGATCGGCGGCGGATCATCCCGTTCACGATCAGCCATCCCGACGACCCCTCGCTCGTGGCGACGGCGTTCATCCAGGTGCCGGGTCGGGACGACGCGGTGCCGCAGCTTCGCGCCGATGCACCGCGTGTGCGGGTGGACAGCGGTGAGACGGTGGAGCTCGATCTCGCCGACTTCGTCATCGCCGCGTCGGGCCGCCCCGTGAGGCTGACGGATGCCGCGTCGGTGCGGGCCTCGCACAGCGACGGGGGCTCCCTCGTGATCGATGCCGACACTCTGCGGTTCCGTTCGGAGGCGGGCTACTTCGGCCCGGCCTCGATCTCGTTCGCCGCGACCGACGGCGAGTCGCCCGACGACCCGCGGGCGAGGACGGGCACGATCGTCATCCCCATCGAGGTGCGGCCGGCCGAGGGTGTGCCGCCCGCCTTCATGGGCGCGGTCGTCGACCTCCAGCCCGACCAGAGCAAGCGCATCGCGCTCGCGAAGCTCACCAACCGCGCCGATGCGAAGGCCGCCTCGGGGCTCGAGTTCTCGATCGGCGACCTGCCCGACGGGTTCTCGGCGTCTCTCGACGGGACCATGCTGACTGTGCGGGCCGACGGCGGCGCCCGCTACGGCCTGACGGCAGCCCTGCCGGTGTCGGTGTCCGACGCGGAGGGTGCGGGGACCCCGGGAACCATCCAGCTTCGCGTGGTGCCGTCGACGCGGCCCCTCGCCGAGCCCGTTCCGGACACCGCGGTCGCCGAGCGCGGCCGTACGACGCAGATCGACGTGCTCGCGAACGACCAGGCGGGCAACCCGTTCCCCGGGACTCCACTCGAGGTGATCGGCGTGGCCGGCGCCGACGCCCGAAGCCTGCCCGCCGGCGTCCGGGTGTCGCCGAGCGGTGACCGGTCGAAGCTGACGGTGACGGTCTCCCCGTCCGCCGAGCCCGCCAACACCACGCTCCAGTACCAGGTTGCGGATGCGACCGGGGACCCCAGCCGGTTCGCGTGGGGCACGGTGACGATCTCGGTGCAGGACCGGCCGGACCCGGTGACGAACGCCAGGGTCACCGGCTTCGGCGACGGCAGGCTCGATGTCGCATTCGGCGCCGGGGCGGCGAACAACTCGCCGATCCGCGGGTACGACCTCACCCTGCTGGACGCCGCCGACGGCTCGACGGTCGGCGGGGGCGAGTGCACCGGCACGACGTGCACGCTCGACACCCCGGGCAATGGCCGCGATCACGCGGTGATCGTGCGCGTGCAGGCGCGCAACGCGATCGGGCTGTCCAGCCCGGTCGACGTGCCGGGCGCGGTCTGGTCGGACGTGGTGCCCGGTCCGCCGTCGGGGCTCGAGGCAAGGCCCCTCGACGGCCGGCTGCGCGTGGAATGGCGGCCCGTCGACGCAGGCGGCGGCAGCGCGGTCGGCTCGTACGTCGTGACCGTGGCGGGTGCGGCCACCGAGGTGGACGCGGGCACCGTCTGCACGGCGAGCCTCTGCGCGTTCGAGACCCAGCCGCTCGCGAACGGCAGTCAGGTGCCGGTCTCGGTGAGCGCCCGCAACCAGGCCTACCCGGCCCTCGCCTCGTGGACCGAGGCGGGCACCGTCGGCACCCCGTTCGGTGCGCCCCTGCCGGCTGGGATCCAGGTGATCGGCGACGCGGCATCGGGCACGGTGACCGTGCTGTGGTCGCCGTTCGAGGGCAACGGCGACGGCGTCGGCGGGTACTTCGTGCAGCAGCTCGTCGCCGGGGAGACGGCTGTGCCGAGCGGCCCGCAGGCGTGCCGGGTCACCTCGCCCGCGCCCGGCCAGGTCGTGCCGCCCACCAACGGCGGCAGTGTCGAGCGCTCGGTCGCCACCGGTCCGGATGCCTCGAGCGTGCAGTTCAGCGGCACCTCGGTCGAGTCGGCGCAGTATTCGTTCGTCGTGTGGGGCTACAACCGGGCCGGGTGCAGTCACACCGAGGTCGCCGCCGTCGTCGTCCGACCGGCGCCCGGACCCGTGGGCGGCGTCGCGAGCGACATGGCCTGGCAGAGCGAAACGACCTTCGACCGCTACGTCTCCGGTGTGCAGGGCTCGGCGTCGACCGTCCAGATCGTCGCAACCGACCGCCGGGGCGTCCACCTCGGCGAGCCCCGGACCTTCTCCGGGACCGGGTGGCTCCGCGAACTGCTCGGGCGCCCCTTCGGCGAGACCGCCTACTTCCAGGTCCGCAGCTGCGCCGTGTGGGGTTCCTGCGGCCCATGGTCGGAGACGATCCCGGGCGGCGAAAGCCCGTCCCTCACCTTCGCGGTGCCGGGCCGCACGTGGAACGAGCAGACCGGGTCGTGGAGCTGGGCGGGGCCGCCCGCGAACGGCGGGCTGCCCGCCTCGTTCCGGTGCGGGGTCGAGGGCGACGAGTGGGGCCGGCACGCGCAAGGTTCCGGATCGTGCCAGGTGCCGGGTGCGAGACCCGGCGACCGGGTCTGGTTGGATGTCGAGGTGGCCGGCGTGACGGCGACCTTCTGGAACCGTTGAGCGCAGCGAAGGAGCTCCCATGACCATGACCGCCGAGCAGGCGACCGGATTCGCGGCGAACCTCGACCGGCTCGTCGGAGCCGTCGAGGAGGTCCTGCTCGGCAAGAACCGCATCGTGCGGCTCGCGTTCACCGCGCTGCTCAGCGAGGGGCACCTGCTGCTCGAAGACGTGCCGGGCACCGGGAAGACCTCGCTCGCCCGCGCCATGGCGCAGTCGGTGTCGGGCACGAGCAACCGGGTGCAGTTCACCCCCGACCTCCTGCCCGGCGACATCACCGGAGTCACCGTGTACGACCAGCGGTCCGGACGCTTCGACTTCCACCCCGGCCCCGTCTTCGCGAACCTCGTGCTGGCCGATGAGATCAACCGCGCGAGCCCCAAGACGCAGTCCGCGCTGCTCGAGGTGATGGAGGAGGGACAGGTCACCGTCGACGGGCAGACCCACCCGGTGGGGCATCCGTTCATGGTCATCGCGACGCAGAACCCGATCGAGCAGGCGGGCACGTACCGGCTGCCGGAGGCGCAGCTCGACCGGTTCCTCATGCGCAGCTCCATCGGATATCCCGATCACGCCTCCACGATCCGCATCCTCGAGGGTGCTGACCACCGCGCCCACGAGCACGTCGTCGAACCCCAGCTCGGCCCCGACGAGGTCGTCGCCATGGCGGCGCTCGCGCGGACGGTATACGTGGATCCGACCATCCACGACTACGTCTCGCGGCTCGTGGAGGCCACGCGCACGGCCCGCGAGGTGCGGCTCGGGGTGAGCGTCCGAGGCGCGCTGGCGCTCATCCGCGCGGCGAAGACGCACGCGGCGGGACGCGGTCGCCACTACGTGGTGCCCGACGACGTGAAGGCGCTCGCCGAACCCGTGCTCGCGCACCGCCTGATCCTCGATGCCGAGGCGGAGTTCGACGGGGTGACCGCGTCGAACCTCGTCGCGCAGGTGCTGATCGAGACGCCGCCGCCGTCCGCGAGGCAGGCAGTGTGAACTTCCAGACCCGCACGACGATCCCCGAGGAGGCGGCACGGCAGGGCTTGCTGGCGGCGCTCATCGCGCGTCTCGTCGGGGTCGTCCGCCATGCCGCCGGCGTCGTCCGCGACGCGACGGCGGCGGCGCGCCAGGTCGTGACCCCGGCGGGATGGGGGATCGTCGCGGCCGCCGCGGTGGCGCTCTGCGTCGGGTACGCGTTCGGTTGGGCGGAGCTGGTGGTCATCGGCTGGGGGCTCGGCATCGCCGCCGGTGCGGCCGCGTTGTGGCTCATCGGCACGGGCGCGTCGAAGGTGACGCTGAGCGTCCCGACGCCGCGCGTCGCGGTCGGAGAACCGGCGGAAGCCCGGCTCGTCGCCGAGAACCCGGGGCATCGGCGCTTCGGCGGCGTGCAGCTGGAGCTGCCGGTCGGCGACCGTGTCGTCGAGCGCGTGCTGCCCGCGTTTCCGCGCGGCGGCGTCGTCGACGAGCGGCTGCGGATCCCCACCGAGCGTCGCGGCGTGATCCCCGTCGGGCCGGCGCGCACGGTCCGGGCCGATCCACTCGGGATCGTGCGGCGCGAGATCGTGTGGTCCGATACCGCGCTGCTGCACGTGCACCCTCGCACGGTGCCCATCGCCGCGCTCAGCACCGGCTTCGTGCGCGACCTCGAGGGCACGCCGACGCGTGATCTGACCTCGAGCGACATCGCCTTCCACGCGCTGCGCGAGTACGTTCCGGGCGACGACCGCCGGCACATCCACTGGCGCAGCTCGGCGAAGACGGGGACGTTCATGGTCCGCCAGTACGAGGAGACCCGCCGCAGCCGGCTGCTGGTCCTACTCGATCTCGACGAGTCCGCCTACGTCGACGACGACGAGTTCGAGCTCGCGGTGAGCACGGCCGCGTCGCTCGGGGCGCGGGCCATCCGAGACGCCCGGTCGCTGGCGTTCGTGACCTCGGGCGAGGCCGGCGATCGCGCGCCGGTGCGCGAGCTCGCGTCGGTGTCCCGCGACCGGCTGCTCGACGCGCTCTGCCTCGTCGAACGCCGACCGCGCGCGGCCGCCCTGCCCGACGTGGCCCGCGCCGCATCGGAGTCGCTGTCGGCGGTGTCGCTCGCGTTCGTCGTGACGGGATCGGCGAAGCCGGTGACGCCGCTCAGGGCCGCGGCTGCGCGCCTGCCGGCCGGGGTCGAGACGGTCGGCGTGCGCTGCGCGCCCGAGGGGGAGGCGACCGTGCGGCACGTGGGCGGCCTCGCCGTGTTCGGCATCGGGTACCTCGAAGACCTGCAGGCGATGCTGGCGCGGGCGGCGGCGGTCGCATGAGCCGGCCGGCGCCCGCCCGGGATCTCGTCGGCACGGCGGTCTCCCTCGTCCTCCTCGCGCTGCTGTTCGGCGCGGCGCTGATCCCGTGGTGGCCGATCTACGAGAGCGGTGCCTTCGTGCTCTGCGCGGCCCTCGCAGTGGTCGCCGGTCTCGGGATCGGGGTGGTCGGCGCATGGCGTGCCTGGCCGGCGTGGGCCGTGGCCGTGGCCGTGGCGAGCGCCTACGTGGTGCTGGGCGTGCCGGCCGCGGTCCCGTCCCGCACCGTCGCCGGCGTGCTGCCGACGCCCGCCGGCCTGGTGGACCTGCTCACGGGGACCGCGCTGTCCTGGAAACAGCTCGTCACGGTCGCCGCGCCCGTGGGCTCGTACCAGACGCTGCTCGTGCCGGTCTTCCTGCTCACCCTCACCGGCGCAGCCGTCGCGGCCACCATCGCGTTGCGGACGCGGCATCCGATCGCCGCCGTGCTGCCGCCCGCGGTGCTGCTCGTCGCGGGCGTGTCGCTCGGTGTGGTGCACGAGCAGTTCGCGGCCCCCGCCGGACTCGCGTTCCTCGCCGCGTCGGTCGCGTGGCTGGTCCGCGACGCCATCGCCAAGCGGCGCGCCCTGGGAGGCGCTCGTCGCGTCGAGGCTGCTCTCGCCGACGCACGCCGGGTCATCGGCGCCTCGGCGATCCTCGCGGTCGCGCTCGTCGGCGCCGCCGCGGTCGCCGTAGCCGTCCCCATGCCGCAGCGCACGGTGATCCGGTCCGAGCTGCAGCCCCCGTTCGAGCCGCGCGACCTCCGCAGCCCGCTCGCGGGCTTCCGCACGGCGTTCGCGCCGGAGGTCGAGGACCGGCCCATGCTCGAGGTGACCGGCCTTCCGGCGGGCGCGGGCTTGCGCATCGCAACCCTCGACACCTACGACGGCGTCGTGTACTCGGTGGGCGGCGACGACGGCAGCGCGCTGTCCGGCCGCTTCACGCGGCTGCCGTACCGACTCGATCAGAGCGACGCGGTCGGCGAGGCGGCGAAGCTCGACGTGACCGTGCTCGGCTACGACGGCGTGTGGGTGCCGGGCGCCGGTCTGCTCGAGCGCATCGAGTTCCACGGCCCCAGGCAGGCGGCGCTCGCCGACGGGTTCGTCGTGAACGACGTGACGGGTGCGGCTGCCGTGCGCGGCGGGCTGGAACCGGGCGATTCCTACACGGCATGGTCGGTCGTTCCCGAACCGGTGGATGACGTCTCGGCGCTCGAGCCGGGCACGAGCGTCCTGCCGCCGGGCGCCGACGCCCCCGAGGAGTTGGTACGCCGACTCGACGAATGGGCTCCGCGGGGAGGTACGCCGGGCGAGCGGCTCGCCGCGGTCGTCGCGGCCCTGCACGACGAGGGCTACGTCAGCCACGGGCGGCCGGGTGAGGAGCCGAGCCGGTCGGGGCACGGTCTCGACCGGCTCGCGGAGCTCGCCGCCGATCGGCCGATGATCGGCGACGGCGAGCAGTACGCCGTCGCAGCGGCCCTCATGGCCCGGGAGATCGGCTTCCCGGCACGGGTCGTGGTGGGCTACCTCCCCGATACCGACGCGGACGCGGACGTTCAGACGGCGCGGGAGCCGCTCGTGTTCCGGGGCGGTGCGCTGCAGGCGTGGATCGAGGTCCAGGAGGCCGGCGGCGCGTGGGTGCAGATCGACCCGAATCCCGAGGTGCGCGAGATCCCCGAACGCCAGCCCGACGAGCCGAACGTGGTGTCACGCCCGCAGTCCGCACTGCCGCCGCCAGAGGAGCGCACCCCGGTCGACGATCTGGGCGCGGACCCCGCGCCGGCTCCCGACGACGATGACGGTGCGGATGACCCGTGGCTCGTCGTGCTCGGAACGATCGCGCTCGTGCTCGGGGTCCTGCTCCTCGCCGCCCTCGTGCTCGCGAGCCCGTTCCTGGCGGTGATCGCGGCGAAGGCACGACGTCGTCGGATCCGACGACGCGCGGCGACGCCGAAGGCCCGCATCGAAGGTGCCTGGGAGGAGCTCGCCGACACCGCGGCCGACTACGGGATTCGGGTGCCTCCGGGAACCCGTGCCGAGCAGGCCGCGAGCGTGGGCGGGCTCGACGCCGTCGTGCTCGCGGGGGTCGTCGACCACGCCGTGTTCGGTCCCGGCGGGCCCCGCGAGGGCGACGACGACCGGGCCTGGGCGTCGGTCGACGAGCTGCGCCGACGGTTCGCGAGCGACGCCGGTCCTCGGCGGAGCCTCGCCGCCGCGATCTCGCTCGGCTCGCTCGGCGGCTACGCTGTCTCTCGGAGAGGAGCGCGCGCGTGAGATGCCGGATCTGCGGGGCGGAGCTGCCCGAGGGGGCGATGTTCTGCGGTGAATGCGGCAGTTCGACCAGTGCGACGCCCGAGTCGCGTCGTCGACCCGACCCGCGCCCGGGCGACACCACCATCCTCGATCGCGAACGGCTCTCGACGGGCGTGGTGAGCGTGCCCGTCGACGGGTTCCAACCGCTCGCGGCGCCGGCGCCCGCTACGCCGACCACCTTCACGCTGCGGTTCAGCACCGGCGAGACCCGCACGGTCTACGGCACCGGACTCGTCGGGCGCAAGCCGCTCGCGCAGCCCGGCGAGAGCTTCGACCATCTCGTGCAGATCTCCGACCGCACCCTCTCGGTCTCGAAGACCCATCTCGAGTTCGGCGAGCACGACGGCATGCTGTGGATCTCGGATCGCTTCTCGGGCAACGGCACCATCGTGCGCCGGCCCGACGACGGCGCGCTGCGCTGCGAGCCGGGCCGGAGGTACCTGGTGCCGCGAGGCAGCCGTGTGGAGCTCGCGGAGCAGTCGTTCGACGTGGAGTAGGACTCCTCCTGCACAGGCCGTCTGGCGGCGGAGGCCCGCACCGGGGGAGCACGCGCGGCTGACGGTGGCCTCGCATGCCGCTCCGATGGAGTGGTGCCACTCTCACCGACCGAGTCCGCGGCGGAGGCCGTCGGGGCCGTCGACCCCGTGGACGAGCTCGCACCGGAGCCGCTGACGCTGCCGCCCACGCCCCAGCCGGAACCGGTCCCCGGGTTCCCCGTGCTCGCATCCACGGCGCCGATGGCCGGCGCGCTCGCCCTGTGGGCCATCACCGGATCCGCGCTCTCGCTCGTGTTCGCGGCGTTCGGCCCCATCGTGGCGATCGCGTCGATGCTCGACGCCCGGCGCCAGCAGCGCAGGCGTCACCGGCGGGCGCTCGCCGAACGGAGGGCGGCGCTCGACGCCCTCGAGGCGGAGCTGGCCCGGAGACACGCCGCGGAGCTCGGCCGTGCCCGCGCGACCGCGCCCGCCGCGCGGGAGCTCGCGGCCGGAGCCCCCGGCGCGGTCTGGCGGGCCGAGCCCCCGTCCTCGCTGGTCGTCGGCGCCGGCGCGGTGCCGAGCGCGGTGCGCGTGAGCGGGGCGCCGGGCGACGACGCCGACCGCGAGCTGCTTCGTCGCGCCGCCCGGCTGGAGCAGGCCCCCATCGTCGTCGACCCGGCCGGCGGCATCGGGCTCTGCGGTCCGGGCGTGCTCGTCCGGGCAGCAGCGCGGTCGATGCTGCTGCAAGCGGCGGAGCGCGCGGCACCCGGCGCGATCTCGTTCGACGTGCCCGCTACGCCCGAATGGTCGTGGGCCGCAGTCCTGCCCCATCACGGGCGCGCCGCGGGACTGCAGGTGACCGACGCCGGCGCGACCGCGGCCCGCGCCGGCGACCCGTCGTCCGCCGCATGGCGGCTCGCCATCGCCCCGACGGAGGCCGAACTGCCTCCGGGACTTCGCACCGTCCTCCGGTTGGAGGGTCCGCAACGAGCGGTGCTCATCCGGAGGGCCGGCCTGCCCGCCGCCGCCGTGGTCGAGCCCGAGCTGCTCTCGGTCGAGGAAGCACGCGACGCCGCCGCGCGGCTGGCTGAAGCGGCGCGCCGCGCGGGGCTCGACCGGAGTGCGGCCTCCCTCCCTCGCCTCGTGCCGTTCGAGTCGCTGCCGCAGCCGGTGCGCAGGCCCGCCGACCGGACTTCGCTGTCGGTGGTGGTCGGAGCGACGGCCGACGGCGCGGTCGAGATCGACCTGGTCGGCGAAGGGCCGCACGCCCTCGTCGCCGGCACCAGCGGCAGCGGCAAGAGCGAGTTCCTGCTGGCCTGGCTCGCCGCGCTCGCCATGGTGCACCCGCCGGAGCTCGTGGCCTTCCTCCTCGTGGACTTCAAAGGCGGTGCGGCGTTCGAACCCCTGCGAGGGCTGCCGCACGTCACCGGCATCGTCACCGATCTCGACGAGACCGAGGCGCAGCGCGCGGTCGAGAGTCTCCGCGCGGAGCTCAGGCACCGGGAGCACGTGCTCAAGGCGGCGGGCGCGCGCGACATCGCGAGGCTCGGCGAGGGCACGGTGCTGCCGCGACTGGTGATCGTCGTGGACGAGTTCCAGGCGATGGTCGAGCGCTTCCCCGATCTGGCGCCCGTGATCGGCGATATCGCCGCGCGGGGCCGATCGCTCGGCGTGCACCTCGTCCTCGCCTCCCAGCGTCCGAACGGAGTGGTGCGAGAGCAGGTGACCGCGAACTGCGGCCTGCGGATCTCGCTGCGGGTGCTCGAGCGAGGCGACAGCATCGCCGTCGTGGGCGCGGAGGACGCCGCCCTGCTCGACGCGGAGGTGCCCGGACGAGCCGTCCTCGCCCGGCCGGACCGCCGTCCGGTCGAGCTGCAGAGCGCCTTCTGCTCCCTCGAGGTGCTCGAGCGGATTCGCGACGGCGCAACGGGCGCACCCGCGCGACGGCCGTGGCTGGACCCGCTGCCGGCGCGCATCGACCCGACGGAGCTCGCGCGCCTGACCGGCTCGGGAGCCGTCGACGGGAAGTCGTCCGGCGGTGCCGCCCCGCCCGAGCCGGGCCTCGTGTTCGGCCTGGTCGACGAACCCGACCTGCAGCGCTGGGGTCTCGCGTGCTGGCGGCCCGGCCCGGACGGCCACCTCCTCGTCCTGGGGGCGCCCGGCAGCGGACGGACGGGGGCGCTCAACGCCGTCGCCGGCTCGTTCGCCGATCGCTACGGTGCGGAGGCCGTGATGGTCGCCGGCGGGCCACGGAGCGCCGAATGGGATCTGCTCGATGCCGAGCTCCGGCGGCTGCGCGCCGGGATGACCGTCGAGGCCCGACTGCTCGTCATCGACGACCTCGACGCCCGGTATCGCGCCTGGCCGGAGGACCACCGCTTCAGCGTGGTCGGCACGATCGAAGCGCTCGTCCGCGAGGGACGCGCCGGCGGTCTCCGGGTCTCCGCCGCAGCGGTCGGCGCCCAAGGGCTTCCGGCGGGGATCCGCGAAGGGTTCACGACGTCGCTGCATCTCAGGCACGCGACGCGCGGCGACCTGGTCGCGGCGGGCGGCATCGGGGCGCTGTGGCGCGCGGAGGAGCCGCAGGGCGCCGGTCAGTGGCGGGGGCGCAGGATCCAGATCGTGGACGCCCCCGCACCGCCCGCGCGACCGGCCCCGGCGATCGAGGCGTGGCAGCCGCTGCCCGGGGCGGCCGTGGTGTCGGATTCGGTCGCGACGGATGTCGCGGCGCTCCGGCGGACGACGACGCTCGAGATCCTCCCGCTGTCCGCCTCGACGGATGCCGCGCATCGGGCCGCCTCCCGCGTCGGTGGCGCGGACGCGCCCATCGTGGTCGGCGATGCCGAGGCCTGGGCGGCGAACTGGATGCTGCTCGCCTCGATGCGCGATCACGGCACGCTCGTCGTGCACGGCGGCACAGGGGAGTACCGCACGGTCGTCCGCGATCGTCGTCCACCCCCGCTGCTCGACCCGGGACGTGGTCAATGCTGGGTGCTGCTGCCCGGCGCGGAGCCCGCACGGCGGCTCTGGCCCGGCACCGCCTGATCGGCCACGACGGCGGAAAACAGCAGTGAACCCGGACACAACGCACGGAATCCGAATCGAATGTTCCCAGAAATTAACGATTCGGATATCGAACCGTGAATGTGATCCCGCAGTGTGGCAGTATCTTCCCACCCCCGCAGTGAGGCGACACCGAATGGAGCACACGTGAGCGCACGGCCCCTTCCCCAGGACCCGATCATCCGATCCCTGATCGCCCAGGCCCGACGGGCGCAGCTGAACCGGCGGGCTCTCCTCGCCGGGGCCGGGGCGGGCGCCTCGGCGCTCGCGCTCGCCGCGTGCTCGAGCGGAGGCGGACAGGCCAAGCCGACCCCCGCCGCCGACAAGTCCGACAGCGACAAGACGCTGAACTGGGCGAACTGGGCCGCGTACATCGACGAGGACGACGACGGCAACTACCCCACGCTCGAGGCGTTCACCGAGCGCACCGGCATCGAGGTCAACTACGAAGTGGCCGTCGATGACAACAACACCTATTACGGCAAGGTGAAGGACCAGCTCGCGCTCGGTCAGGACATCGGCGCCGACACCGTCTGTCTCACGGACTGGATGGTCGGCCGGTGGATCCGCTTCGGCTATACGCAGGAGCTCGATCACGCCAACATCCCGAACCTCGCGAACCTCACCCCGGCGCTCCGCGACCCTGATTTCGATCCCGGGCGCGCGTATTCGGTGCCCTGGCAGGGCGGCTTCGCCGGCATCTGCTGGAACAAGGAGGCGATCCCCGGCGGGCTCGAGTCCGTCGAGGATCTGTGGAACCCCGACCTCAAGGGTCGCGTCGGCGTGCTCTCCGAGATGCGCGACACCATGGGACTGCTCATGCTGCAGAACGGCGTCGACATCGCCGGTGACTGGGGCGACGACGAGTACAGCGCGGCCATCGATGTGCTCCGCAAGCAGGTCGAAGACGGCCAGGTCCGCAACATCAAGGGCAACTCGTACCTGGAAGACCTGAAGAGCGAGGACACGCTCGCGGCGATCTGCTGGTCGGGCGACATCACCGTCATCAACGCCGAGGCGGGCGACAAGTGGGAGTTCGCGATCCCGAGCGCCGGCGGCACGCTCTGGAACGACAACTTCCTCGTGCCCATCGGCTCCAGCCGGAAGACGAACGCGGAGAAGCTCATCGATTACTACTACGAGCCGGAGGTCGCCGCCGAGGTCGCGGCGTGGGTGAACTACATCACTCCCGTCGTCGGCGCGAAGGAGGCGGCCATGGCGATCGATCCCGCGCTCGCCGAGAACCCGCTCATCTTCCCCGACGAGGCCTTCCTCGAGCAGGCGCACATCTTCCGCACGCTGTCGGGCGCCGAGGAGCAGAAGTACCAGGCCGAGTTCCAGAGCATCCTGCTCGGTTCGTGATCCGGAGCAGCAGCATGGCAGTACGCGAATTCGCCGAGCGCGGCGCAGACCTCGAGCTCGTCGGCATCCAGAAGCGCTTCCCGGGCTTCACGGCCATCGAGGAGCTCGACCTCACCATCCCCGCGGGCTCGTTCTTCGCTTTGCTCGGCCCGTCGGGCTGCGGCAAGACGACGACTCTGCGGCTGGTCGCGGGTCTGGAGGAGCCGACGCGGGGGCGCATCCTCATCGGCGGGAAGGACGTCACGGCGACGAAGGCCCACGAACGTCCCGTCAACACCGTGTTCCAGAGCTACGCGCTCTTCCCGCACATGAGCATCCTCGAGAACGTCGCGTTCGGCCTGAAACGGCGCCGCATCGGCGACCCCGTCGCGAAGGCCCACGAAGCGCTCCGGCTCGTCCAGCTCGACCACCTCGCCCAGCGCAAGCCCCAGCAGCTCTCGGGCGGCCAGCAGCAGCGCGTCGCCCTCGCCCGCGCCATCGTGAACCGGCCCGCGCTGCTCCTGCTCGACGAGCCGCTCGGCGCGCTCGACCTGAAGCTCCGCCGGCAGATGCAGCTCGAACTGAAGGGCATCCAGGAGGAGGTCGGCCTGACGTTCCTCCACGTCACGCACGACCAGGAGGAGGCCATGACCATGGCCGACACCGTGGCTGTGATGAACAAGGGCGCCATCGAGCAGATGGGCGCACCCGAGGAGCTCTACGACCTTCCCCGCACCGTGTTCGTGGCGAACTTCCTCGGCCAATCGAACCTGTTCACCGGCGAGGTCGTGGAGAGCACGTCGCAGGCGATCACGATCGAGGCGGGCGGCCGACGCGTCACCGTCCCGACCGCTCGCGCCCAGGTGCACGGCGGCACCGTCACCGTCGGAGTGCGGCCCGAGAAGGTCGTCCTGCACGTCGACGAACCGGTCGAGTCCTCGGAACGCAACCTCGTGGGCCCGGGCCGCGTGGTCGACGTCTCCTTCTCCGGCGTGAGCACGCAGTACCTGGTCGACGTACCCGGGCTCGGCACGCTCCTCGTGTTCGCGCAGAACGTCGGGCACGGCCCGGTCGCCGGGCTCGGCAGCGAGGTCTGGGTGAGCTGGCACGTCGAGCACGGCTTCGGCCTGGCCGACGGGCCGGCCGACACCGCCCGCTTCGTGGCCGACGACTCGACCAGCGCGATCGCGGCTCAGCGCCGCGAGGACCTCGTCGCGGAGCTCGAGGAGCACTGACGATGGCGTTCGCTGCATTCGCGACGGCGGAGGCGAAACCGCAGGCGCCGAAGAAGCGCAGTCGCGTCGCGCTGCTGCTCCTGCTGCCCGGCATCGCCTACCTCGTCCTGTTCTTCCTGACCCCGTTGGTGTCCCTGCTGCTCACCTCGCTGCAGGCGCCGCGGGAGTTCGGGGACATCGGACAGTACGACTACGCATTCAACTGGCAGAACTACGCCGACGTCATCTCGGGCTATTGGGAGCACATCCTGCGCTCCTTCGGCTACGCGCTCGCGGCCACCGTGCTGGCGCTCGCGTTCAGCTACCCGCTGGCGTACTTCATCGGCGTGAAGGCGAGGCGATGGCCGCTGCTGCAGAGTCTGATGCTCGTGCTGGTGATCGCCCCGTTCTTCATCAGCTTCCTGCTCCGAACGCTCGCCTGGAAGCAGATCCTGTCGGACGAGTCGTTCATCATCACCTCGCTGAAGGCGTTGTCGCTCATGGCGCCCGACGCCCACTTCACCGGCACCCCGTTCGCCGTCATCTTCGGTCTGACGTACAACTTCATCCCGTTCATGACGCTGCCGCTCTACACGACCCTCGAGCGGCTCGATCTCCGGTACCTCGAAGCCGGCGCAGATCTCTACGCGAGCCCGTTCCAGGTGTTCCGCAAGGTGACCATCCCCCTCTCGATGCCCGGCATCGTCGCGGGAACGCTCCTCACCTTCATCCCCGCCGCGGGCGACTACGTCAACGCCAGCCGTGACTTCCTCGGCGGGCCCGACACCCAGATGATGGGCAACGTCATCGAGGCGAACTTCCTCGTGTTGCTGAACTATCCGGCGGCGGCCGCGCTGTCGATCATCCTCATGGCCGCGATCCTCGTGCTCGTCGGCGTCTACGTGAAGCGCTCGGGAACGGAGGACCTGCTGTGAGCGGAGAAGTCCAGGCAGCCGCCGTCCTCGGCGGGCTGAGCGAGAACGAGCAGCTCGACGCGACCCGCGGCCAGGCGGGCGGGCGCCCGCGTCCTCGGCGCATCGGCCTCGGCGACTGGCTCCTGCCCGCGTATGCGGTCATCGCGTTCGTGTTCCTCTTGATTCCGATCGCCTACACGTTCGTCTTCTCGTTCAACGACTCGATCAAGTCGAACATCTCGTGGCGCGGGTTCACCTTCGACAAGTGGGTGAACGTGTGCAACGTCGAGGGTGGCGCGGTGTGCCAGGCGTTCGGCAACAGCGTCGTCATCGGTGTGGTGTCGACGCTCATCGCCACGGTGCTCGGCACGACGATCGCGATCGCGCTCGTCCGTTACCGCTTCAAGGCGCGCTCGGCGATCAGCCTGCTGCTGTTCCTGCCGATGGCGACGCCGGAGGTCGTGCTCGGTGCCGGGCTCGCGGCGCAGTTCCTCGCGGTCGGCGTGCCGAAGGACATGCTGACGATCATCCTGGCGCACACGATGTTCTGCATCAGCTTCGTGGTCGTCACCGTGAAGGCGCGGGTCGCGAGCCTCGACCCCGCGCTCGAAGAGGCGGGCCGCGACCTCTACGGGTCGCCCGCGCAGGTGTTCTGGCGGGTCACCTTCCCGCTGCTGATGCCCGGCATCCTCGCCGCCGCGCTGCTGTCGTTCGCGTTGAGCTTCGACGACTTCATCATCACGAACTTCAACTCGGGCTCGGTGACGACGTTCCCGAAGTACGTGTACATCTCGGCGTCGCGCGGCATCCCGGCCGAGGCGAACGTCATCGCCTCCGCGGTCTTCCTGTTCGCGATCGTGCTCGTCATCGCCGCCCAGGTCTCGCGCGCCGCGCGCGCGAAACGACTCGCGAAGCTCGGCTGAACCTCGAGCGGCCGGGTCGTCCGCCGACCCGGCCGCTCGAGCGCGTCAGACCGTGGCGCGGATCTCCCCGACCGGGCGGTCGCCGCCCATGATCCAGAGGTCGAGCTCTGCCTGCACGGCGTCGACCGCGTCGTGCTCGAGTGCACCGGCATCGGCGAGCAGGCGCAGGGCGACGATGGTGGTCGCGCGGGCGCTGCCGTCGAGCACCTTCACGGCGGTGGAGGTGCCGTTCGGCGCGGTCATGACCATGAGCCCCTCGGCGCCGATCTTCGCGAACACACCGAGACGCTCCATCGCGATGGTGTCGGGGCGCCCCGGTCCGCCGACCGCCCACGGATGCTCCGTGGCCGCCTCGGTGAGGACGGCGGCCTCGCGGAACAGCGCGAACGGCGAGCTCGTCTGCGCGGTGGTGATCTTCTGGATGCCGCGCGCGAGCCCGGTGAGGCTGACCGCGTGCACGGGCGCGCCGCAGCCGTCGACGCCGCTCGCGGCCGGCCGTTCGCCGGTGAACCGTTCGAGCACGTCGAGCACTTTGCGCTGCATCGGATGCTCGGGGGCGAGGTATCCCTCGAGCGGCCAGTCGTTCGCGGCGCAGGCGAGCAGCATGGCGGCGTGCTTGCCGGAGCACTCCATGTAGACCCGCTCCTTCGCGCCACCCGACCGGATGACCTGGTCGCGCGCCGCCGTGTCGATCGGGAGCGCCAGCGGGCAGCCGAGCGCGGTCGCCGGAATGCGCTCACGGGCGAGGAGCCCGCGCACGAGGGCGACGTGGGCCGCCGTTCCGGAATGGCTCGCGGTGGCGATCGCGGCGTCTTCGCCGCGGAGGGTGACCCCCGAGGTCATCGACGCGACCGCCTGGAACGGCTTCAGCGTGCTGCGGGGGAAGACGGGGGAGCGCACGTCGCCGAGCGAGCGCGCCACCTCACCATCGGGCCCGAGCACGACGGCGGAGCCGGCGTGTCGGGACTCAACGAAACCACTGCGCTCGACCACGGCGAGTTCGACGGCGTCTGAGACGGAGAAGGTGCCGGCCACGGCTCAGCCGAGGGCCGCGAAGCCGTCGTCGAGCACGCGCAGGGCGTCGTCGATGAGCTCGTCGCCCACCGCGAGGCTCGGCAGGAAGCGCAGGACGTTGCCCCAGGTGCCGGCGTTCAGGAAGAGCACGCCGTGCTGCGCGGCGTACGCGATGAGCGAGCTCACCGCCTCGGGGTTCGGCTGCTTCGTCGTGTCGCGGGTGCCGGGCTGCACGAGCTCGATGGCGACCATCGCGCCCTTGCCCCGGATGTCGCCGATGACGTCGTACCGTTCGCGCAGGCGTTCGAGGCCGGTCGTCAGGGTGCGTTCGATGCGTTCCGCCTCGGCGAGCAGGCCGTTCGCCTCGATCGACTCGAAGACGGCGACGGCGGCCGCGCATGCGACCGGGTTGCCGCCGAACGTGCCGCCGAGGCCGCCGGGCTGCGAGGCATCCATGATCTCGGCACGACCGGTGACCGCGGCGAGCGGCAGGCCGCCCGCGATGCCCTTCGCGGAGAGGACGAGGTCGGGCTCCCAGCCGAAGTGCTCGCTCGCGTACCAGCGCCCGGTGCGAGCCATGCCCGACTGGATCTCGTCGGCGATCATGACGACGCCGTGCTCGGTGCACCAGGCCTGCAGGGTGGGCAGGAACCCGTCAGCAGGCACCACGAAGCCGCCCTCGCCCTGGATCGGCTCGACGACGAGGCAGGCGAGGTCGGTCGCGCCGACGACCTTCTCGAGGTAGGCGATCGTGCGGGCCGCGGCGTCTTCGCCGGACAGGCCGTCGCGGTAGGGGTACGAGTTCGGCGCGTGGTAGACGTCGCCCGCGAACGGCCCGTAGCCGGTCGCGTACGGGTGAGCCTTGTAGTTCATCGCCATCGTGAGGTTGGTGCGGCCGTGGTAGGCGTGGTCGAGCACGGCGACCGCGCGGCGGCCCGTGAACTTGCGGGCGATCTTCACGCCGTTCTCGACGGCCTCGGCGCCGGAGTTGACGAGCACGCTCTTCTTCGCCCAGTCGCCGGGGGTGCGCTCGGCGAGCAGCTCCGCGACACGCACGTACTCCTCGTAGGGCGTGATCGTGAAGAGCGTGTGGATGACGTCCTGCAGCTGACCGGCCGCGGCGGCGACGACGCTCGCCTCGGTGTGCCCGATCGTGGTCACGCCGATGCCGGCGCCGAAGTCGACGAAACGGTTGCCGTCGACGTCGACGAGGATCGCGCCGTTCGCCCGCTCGATGTAGACGGGCAGGGCGCTGGACACCCCGTCGGAGACGACCGCGCGGCGTCGCTCGTGCAGCTCCTGCGACTTCGGGCCGGGGACGGCGGTGACGATCTTGCGCTCCTGCGGGACGGTGAAGACCGGAGCGGCTTCCTGGGCGTCGATGGTGTCAGTCATGGTCGTCCCAGCTTATCGCCGCGGTCGGCCCCGGCCCCGGGCCGGGACGGCAGAATCGAAGTGGGGAAGCGACAGACGGGAGGCTGCATGCGGCTCGGAGAACACCGGTTCCAGGTGCGGCTCGACTGGACGGGCGCGGACGCCGGCGACCCTGATTCGCAGGCCGGTCCGCGCGGGCTCGCCGCGGCCGCGCGGTCGCCCGAGCGACGCGCGCACGTCGTGCGTGCGGACGGCAAGCTGCACGCCATCGAGGGCTCCGCCGCGCGGCCGTTCCACGGCGACCCGGCACGCTGGAACCCCGAGGAGCTCCTCCTCGCCGCGCTCGCGGACTGCCACCTGCTGTCGTACCTCTACGTCGCTGCTCGCGACGGCGTCGTCGTGCGCGACTACTCGGATGCCGCGACCGCGACCCTGCGCCAGGACGGCCGGGGCGGCGGGTCGATCGTCGAGGCGGTGCTGCGCCCCAGGGTCGTCGTCGCCGAAGACGGCATGGTCGAAGCGGCGCTGGCGCTGCACGCCGAGGCATCCGCCCTCTGTTTCATCGCCTCGTCGGTGGCGTTCCCCGTCCGCCACGAGCCGACGATCCTGGTCGCGGACGGCTGATCGGCCGGCGGGAGCCGGTCGCGCGCGGCGTCAGTTCGCCGGCACCGACGGCACCGTGGCCATCGGCTCGGGGCACGGGTCGCCGCCGATGAGCCTCGTGCACGGCGGCAGGAAACCCGGGAACCGCTCCGCGGTGGGGTCGCCGAACCAGCGGTGCCAGATGCGCCAGAAGTTCAGGTTGCCCCACGCCGAGCAGCCGTCGCCGGCGTCGGGGTCGGCGAGGGTCGCCGCGTTCGGCTGGTACGGCGTGTAGTTGTAGAGATTCGCCGTCGCCTGGTTGCGGATGACCACGGGCGCCGCGCCGCACGCGGCGTCGGGGTTGAAGCCGACGTCGACCGTGCCGATGCGGTACGCGCGATCGGGCTCCTCGGTGTACTGCCGGAACTGCCACGCCGCGTTGTAGACCTGGTTGAAGAAGCCGAAGTACTTCTGCTCGCAGTCGGCCGTGTCGGGGCATCCGTAGCCGGTGGCCCGCGTGTAGCCGTGCTCGCTCGGCCGGGTGAGCAGCGACTGCTCCTTCTGGAGGAGCACGATCAGCGTCTTCGGGCTGATGCCGCAGGCCTCGGCGACCTTCGCGACGATGCGGCTCGCGCGCTCGCGGATACCGCCCTGGTACGGCGCGCAGTGCCCGGGACCGGCGTCGGGCTGGTCGATCGTGCTCTCGCGGAAGTCGGCCAGGCAGCGCACGCCCTCGTCGGGTCGGCAGGAGACCGACTCGAAGAACGCCTGGATCTCGGCCTCGCTCATCGTCTCGGCGTGGTAGAAGCTGTCGTCGCTCACGATGTAGCCCGGGTCGAACTCGGTCGCGGGCGGCTCGGGAGCGGGCGTCGCGGATGCGGCGGTCGTCGCGGCCCCGGCCGTCGTGCTCGCCCCGGCGCCGGCGAGCGGAGCGCAGCCGCTCACGACGAGCGCGACGGCGACCGCCAGGCCGGCGAGGAGCGGGACGGATCTCATCCACTCGACCGTACCCGGATCGGCTGCCACCGCGCTGGGAATCGGATGCCCCGCGCGTCGCGCTCAGACCCGCTCGTGCGGGACGATGCGGTCGGCGAGGCGAGCGAGCGCGCCCTGCGGGGGAGCCTCGTTGTAGACGCCCGCGAGCTCCTGCCCGCTGAGCGCGTGGATGGCGGCCATGATCTCGTCGGTCGCCTGCCGCCGAGCCCGGCCGGAGGTCGCGGGGCCGTGGTGGGAGAGGTCGAGGGGCTCGCCGAACCGCACGGTGACGGGGGCGATCCGCGGCAACTTCGAGCCGACCGGCTGGATCTCCTGGGTGCCGATCAGGCCGACGGGCACGACCGTCGCGCCGGTGGTCAGGGCGAGCCAGGCGACGCCCGTGCGGCCGCGGTACAGGCGGCCGTCGAGCGAGCGGGTGCCCTCGGGGTAGAGCGCGAACGCGTTGCCCGCCTCGAGGATGCGCCGGCCCTGATCGAGCGCCTCCTGCGCCTGCGACCCGGCACCCCGCTCGACCGAGACGGCGCCGATCGCGCCGAAGAACGTACGCGAGACCCAGCCCTTCAGGCCGGTTCCCGTGAAGTAGTGCGACTTCGCGAGGAACTGCACCGGGCGGGGCGCCGCGAGGGGGATGACGATGCTGTCGACGAACGACAGGTGGTTCGAGGCGAAGATGACGGGTCCGCGTCGGGGCACGAGTTCGGCGCCGGTGATCTTCGGCCGGTACACGAGGCGGACGAGGGGGCGCAGGATGCCGCGAACCACCAGGTACAACGGCCCGGGACGCTTCGGTGCGGCCGGGACGGCGTCAGCTTCGATCTCGCTCACCCTCCGACGGTACGGGCCGGGATATGCGGCGGCGGGCATATCGGGGAGGATGGGGGCGTGCAGTCTCTCGAGCCGGCGACGAGCCCCGACCGCCCCGCGGCCGCGGCCGCGGACACCGGCGCGCCGGGCGCCGGTGCGCCGGGCGCCCTCGCGGCGGGGGGGCGGACGTGGCGCATCGAGTGGGCGCAGCTCTCCGTCGCCCGGCTGGTCGCCGACCGCCGGCCCCCGGCCGCCGAGCAGGTGCTCGCCGGACTGATCGCCCGCACCGCCGGCGTCCCCGTCGGCGACGTCGAGCTCGAACGCCGGTGCGGCGAGTGCGGCGCCCGCCACGGGGTGCCGGCCGTCGAGTACCCGACCACCCCCTCCGGCGCGCGCTGGCGCGGCGACGCGGCGGCATCGAGCGGACTCGTCGTGGCCGCCGTCGGCATGCGTCACCGGCTCGGCGTGGCCGTGCAGGCCCCGGGGCCCGAGGGTGCCGCCGTCGACGAGGCCGCGTTCCACCCCGGCGAACGAGCCCGCCTGGACGCGGTCGACCCCGCCGAGCGGCGCCCGCTCCGAGCGATGATGTGGGCCCGCAAGGCCGCGTTGTCACGTGCGCTCGGACACCGCACGTTCCTCGAGCCGGCCCGCATCGAACTCGGCGAGCCCGACGCCGGCGGTGCCGTCCGCCTCGTGCGCGGCGTGCCCGAGTTCGGGGCATCCTGGCGCGACGTGATCGTCATCGACCTGCCGGGCGACGGCGACGGCGTCGCGGCGGCCGTGGCGCTGCTGCCCTGAAGCAGCCGCCCGTACAGTTGGACGCGTGAAGCGCGTCATCATCCTCGGCTCGACCGGCTCCATCGGCACACAGGCCCTCGACGTGGTCCGGGCGAATCCGCGCCGGTTCGAGGTCGTCGGCCTCGCGGTCGGCTCCAACCGCGAGCGGCTCGCCGCGCAGGCCGCCGAGTTCGGCGTCGAGCACACCGCCGTCGGCATCGACGAGGCGGTGCAGCTGGTCCGCGACATCGACGCCGACGTGGTGCTGAACGGCATCACCGGATCGGTCGGCCTCGGCCCCACACTCGCGGTGCTCGAGCGCGGCACCACGCTGGCGCTCGCCAACAAGGAGTCGCTGATCGTCGGCGGCGACCTCGTGACGAGGATCGCCCGGCCCGGCCAGATCGTGCCCGTCGACTCCGAGCACTCGGCCCTCGCACAGGCGCTCACCGCGGGCACGCACGCCGAGGTGCGCCGGCTCGTGCTCACCGCGTCGGGCGGCCCGTTCCGAGGGCGGCGTCGCGACGAGCTCGTGGAGGTCACCCCGGCCGAGGCCCTCGCCCACCCGACGTGGGACATGGGGCTCGTCGTCACGACGAACTCGGCGACGCTCGTGAACAAGGGCCTCGAGGTCATCGAGGCGCACCTGCTCTTCGATGTCGACTACGACCGCATCGACGTCGTCGTGCACCCGCAGTCGATCGTCCACTCGATGGTCGAGTTCATCGACGGGTCGACCATCGCTCAGGCGTCGCCGCCGGACATGCGGCTGCCGATCTCGCTCGGCCTCGACTGGCCGCACCGGGTCGGCGGCGTCGGGCGGCCGATCGACTGGACCACCGCGCAGACGTGGACGTTCGAGCCGCTCGATGCCGTCGCCTTCCCGGCCGTCGAACTCGCGAAGCAGGTCGGACGAGCCGGCGGCGAGTATCCGGCGGTCTTCAACGCGGCGAACGAGGAGGCGGTGGCGGCGTTCCACGCCGGACGCATCCGCTTCACCGACATCGTCGACCTCGTGCGCGCCGTGGTGGAAGCGCACGCGACGGCCGACGGCGAGCTGACCGTCGACTCGCTCGCCGACGCCGAACGGGCCGCCCGCCGGGCGGCGCAGGCGCGGATCGCCGCGGCCTGACGTCTCGCGGGACGTCCAGCCTCCCGTCAGCGGATTCAAAGGGCGGCGGCAGTACGCTCGTCGGGTGGATTCCGTGCTCGCCTTCGTGATCGGCGTCGTCATCGTCGCGATCGGCCTCGCCGTCTCGATCGGCCTGCACGAGATCGGGCACCTCGTGCCCGCGAAGCTCTTCGGCGTCAAGGTGACGCAATACATGATCGGGTTCGGACCGACGATCTGGTCCCGGCGCCGCGGGGAGACCGTGTACGGCGTGAAGGCCATCCCGTTCGGCGGGTACATCTCGATGATCGGCATGTTCCCGCCCGCGAAGGGCGAGCAGGCCAGAGCCGACTCGACCGGGTTCTTCCGCGGGCTCGTGCAGGACGCGCGCGACTCGAGCGCCGAGTCGATCGCTCCGGGCGACGAACACCGCGCGTTCTACCTGCTGCCGGTGTGGAAGCGGATCGTCGTCATGTTCGGCGGGCCGTTCATGAACCTCGTGCTCGGCGTCGTGCTCTTCGGGGTGGTGGTCATGGGCTTCGGTCTGCCGCAGACGACGACCACCGTGGGGTCGGTGTCCGAGTGCGCGCTGCCCGCGACGAGCGAGCGGCAGACGTGCGAGCCGGGCGACCCGGCGGCCCCGGGCGCCGCGGCCGGCCTCGAACCGGGCGATCGTATCGTGTCGATCGACGGCGAGCCGATCGGCTCGTGGGAGGAGTCCACCGCGATCATTCGCGAGCACCCCGGCGACGAGATCGTCGTGGTGGTCGAGCGCGACGGCGCGGAGCGCTCCCTCGAGGTGACGCCGATGCTGAGCGAGCGCTACGCCCTCGACGCCGATGGGCAGCCCGTGACCGACGCCGACGGCGATCCCGTGACGACCGAGGCCGGGTTCGTCGGCATCGGGCCGACCGTCGCGAGGGTGCCCCAGCCCGTCACCGAAGTACTGCCCGCCGTGGGCCAGCAGATCGCCGGCGTCGCCGGCGTCATCGTGAATCTGCCGCAGCGCATGATCGACATCGCCAACGCCGCCTTCGGGCCCGGCGAGCGCGACCCGAACGGCCCCATGAGCGTGGTCGGCGTGGGCCGCGCCGCCGGCGAGGTCGCGGCCACCGATCAGCTCCCCGTCGTCGAGAAGGCCGCCGGACTCGTCGGCATCCTGGCGTCGCTGAACATCGCGCTGTTCGTCTTCAACCTCATCCCGCTGCTGCCGCTCGACGGCGGACACATCGCGGGCGCCCTGTGGGAGGCCATCCGTCGCGGAT
Source organism: Agromyces sp. G08B096 (assembly GCF_040267705.1). NCBI lineage: Bacteria > Bacillati > Actinomycetota > Actinomycetes > Micrococcales > Microbacteriaceae > Agromyces > Agromyces sp. G08B096. The sequence goes on along the minus strand of NZ_CP158374.1, from coordinate 2,213,507 downwards.
TCGCCAAGCTCTTCCGACGCCCCGACCCCGGCCCCGTCGACCTCGCGAAGATGATGCCCATCACCCTCGGCGTCGTCGTGCTCCTCGGCGGCATGAGCGCGCTGCTGATCTACGCCGACATCGTGAAGCCGGTGGCCCTGTTCTGATGCGTCGTGCACGTGGACGGGTGGGCTGAACGGATGCCCCTCGCCCCCATGCCTGCACGCACACGCCCCCGCCGTGTACTCCGCCGGGAGTATCGGGGGAGACTCCCGCGAGGCGACGCCTCTCGCGAGGCGCGCCGCTACCATCGGGGCATGCCCGTGCCCGCCTGGGAGGACGGCCGCCGCGGCGGCTTCCGTCCGCCGGCGCGCGCCGTGCTCCTCGTCCCCGTGATCGTGAGCCTGCTCGTGCAGGTGCCGCCCGCGATCGCGATCGCGGTGTGGGTCGGCCAACCGCCGGCGGCCGCGGCGCTGTCGATCGGGCTCGCCGCGGCCGGTCCGCTCGCGCTCCTCGCGGCCCGCCGCTGGCCGGGGCCGACGGTGGCCGTCACCGCGGGGCTGGCGCTCGCCGACCTGCTGCTCACGCCCGACGCGGGGCCGCCGTACGTCGCCGTGGCCTTTGCGATCATCCTGGGTGTGGCGCGTGGCGCCGTGATCTGGACCGCCGTTTCCGTCGGGACGGCCTGGCTCGCGGCCGTGGTGCTCGGTTCCCTCGTCGGACTCGACTGGCATCCGTTCCGTATCGCCGTTACGACCGCCGCGCTCGCCGTGTGCGTCGGTGCCGGCTGGTTCATCCGCGTCCGTCGAGCCCGCGCCGCGGCCTTCCGGGAAGAGGCGCGCCGCCGGCGCCAGAGCGCCGAGGAGCGGGAGCGAGTGCGCATCGCCCGCGAGCTGCACGACGTCATCGGTCACGCCCTGTCGCAGATCCACGTGCAGGCGAGCGTCGGCCTGCACCTCATGGACCGGGACGCCGAGCAGGCCAGGTCGGCGCTGTCGACGATCAAGGAGACCTCCAAGACGGCGCTGGAGGAGGTCCGGAGCGTCCTCGGCGTCATCCGCGACGGCGACGCGCCGCTCGCTCCGCAAGCCGAACTCGATCAGCTGCCGAGACTCGTGGCCGGGGTGCGCTCGCCCGAGCTGAGCGTCGAGCTCGACGACCGGCTCGGTGACGAGCCCGGCGCTCGCCCGGGGCGCGCAGTGCAGTTCGCCGCGTACCGCATCGCGCAGGAGGCGCTCACGAACGTGGTCCGCCACGCAGGCGCGAGCGCCGCCCTCGTCCGCGTCGAACGTCAGGACGACGACCTCGTGCTCGTCGTGGAGGACGACGGCCGCGGTCCGGGGGAGCGCCTCGCCGACGAGACCGCAGGCGGGACGGGCCTGCTCGGCATGCGCGAACGCGCCGCGCTGCTCGGCGGCACGGTCGAGATCGCGTCGCGGGAGGACGCCCCATCCGGCACTCGGGTCACGGCTCGGCTGCCGTGGAGCCACGCATGATCCGGGTCGGTCTCGCCGACGACCAGCACCTGGTGCGGGCGGGGTTCCGCGCGCTGCTCGACGCGGAGCCCGACGTCGAGGTGGTGGTGGAGGCGTCCGGCGGCGCGGACCTCCTCGACCGCCTCCGAGCGACCCCCGTCGACGTCGTGCTCATGGACATCCGGATGCCCGACGGCGACGGGCTCTGGGCGACCGAGCAGATCGCCGCCGACCCCCGCCTCGCGGGCGTGCGCGTCGTCGTCGTCACCACCTTCGAGCTCGACGAGTACGTCGCGCGGGCCGTCCGCGCCGGCGCGAGCGGGTTCCTCGTGAAGGACACCGAGCCCGAGGATCTCATCCGCGCCGTGCGGGTCGTCGCGGGCGGTGACGCGCTCCTCTCACCGGGCGTGACCAGGCGCCTGCTCGACCGCATGGCCACCGGACTGCGTGAGGCACCGGACACCCGGGCGCTCGACGTGCTCACGGAGCGCGAGCGGGAGGTGCTCCGCCTCGTCGCCCTCGGCCTCACGAACGACGAGATCGCCGACCGTCTCGTCCTCAGCCCGCTGACGGCGAAGACGCATGTGTCGCGCATCATGACCAAGCTCGGCGCCCGCGACCGCGTGCACCTCGTCGTGGTCGGCTACGAGAGCGGGCTGGTCGCCCCCGGCTGGCAGTGACGGCGAGAGGGATGCTCCGGATGGAGCATCCGAGGTGTCTCCCGTCGGCGGATTCGCGGCCGGAGACCAGCGTCGAGACTCGATCCGACGGCCCCGTCCGGGCCGCACGAATCGAAGGGATGCCGACATGATCACCACCCTCACGGCGAGCACGATCGCCGCCCACGCGGGCCCGTGGGCCGCCGGCTACGGCTGGCTGTTCTTCCTCATCCCGCTGTTCTGGATCCTCGTCTTCGTCCTGCTCTTCACGTTCCTCGGCCGCCGCTGGCGCCGGGCCGCGTGGAGCGGCGACCACCCGTACGGCCCGCCGTGGGCGAGGTCGGGCGGCGCGGAGCAGACCCTCGCGGAGCGGTTCGCGAAGGGCGATATCGACGAGGTGGAGTATCGCGCGCGGCTCGAGGTGCTGCGGGCGAACCGCCCGAACGCCGGCTGACGGGGCCCGCCGTGCGGCCGGCGGCCGGCCGCACGGCGAGCTCAGCCGAGCGCGCGGTCGAGGGCCGCCGCCTGATGGCGGTGCCCGACCGTCTCGTATCCCACCACCACGACGAAGGGCGAGCATGCGGCGATGACGATCCCCGTGCCCATCGTCGCGCCCGCCGCGACGGCGACCACCGCGAGCCCGAGGGTCACCATCGAGCCGATGAAGAGCCCGACGTGGAACGGGTCGAACGAGCGCAGCAGCAGCGAGTACAGCGTGAAGAGCGCGACCGTGAAGATCGCCACCGGCACGACGACGGTGAGCAGCGCTGCCGTCTCGCCGATATGGGCTTTCCCCTCGATGACGTACGCGGCGACGTGCAGACCCGCGCCTGCCGCGGCGAGCGAGCCGAAGATCACCAGATGCCCGTACCCCCACACGAACCCGCGCTCGCGGTAGCGGTGCAGCACCTTGCCCGACGGCATCATGAAGTACACCCACCACAGCCCGAAGGCGAGCGCGGTGCCGCCGAACGCGACGAGCCCGGCCTCGAGCGTCCAGCTCTGCTCCTCCACGACCGCGGAGATCGCGAGGATGGTGCCGAGCACGACCTCGCCGAGGGTGATGATCACGAGCAGCCCGTACCGTTCGGCGATGTGGTGGGCGTGCCACGGCGTGGGCCCGACGCGCCGCTCGGCGATGATCGGGATGAGCAGTTCGAACGCCTGCAGGGCCGTCGTGATCACGAGGGCGAGCCCGAGCGGGGCATCCGTGAAGATCTGGATGACCCATCCGACCTGCGCGACGGCGGTGAGGCCGGCGTAGGCGAGCGCCGTGCGGCGGTGGGCCGGGTCGTCGCGCGCGATCCGCAGCCACAGCGCGATCGAGGACAGGCGCATGATCACGTAGCCGGCGACGACGATGCCGTTGTCGACATGGGTGCCGGCGTCGAGGCTGTGGAAGAGCGGCGGCAGCCCGAGGGCCAGCACGATGACGCCGAGCATCTGCACCATCGTGGCGACGCGGAAGAACACGTCGTCGTTGTCGAACGCGGACGCGAGCCAGGAGTAGTTGATCCACGCGAGGCAGATCGCGAAGACGGAGAACGCGAACGCGCCGATCGCGGGCGTCCAGTGCCCGAGCTCGAGCAGGTGCGCCATCTGGGCGCCGGCCTGGCTGAATGCCACGACGAACGTCAGGTCGAAGAGGAGCTCGAGCGGCGTGGCCGTGCGGTGCGATTCGTCGGTGTCGCGACCGGTCATGCGGCGGAGACGGTGGTCGAGGGGCGGGCGCGCCGGCATCGTCATGGGCGATATCGTGCCACGGGGGCCGGGCTCTCGCGTAGCCGGCTGCCGTCGGTCGGCGCCGACGCGCGCCTGCCGGTGCCTGCCTGCGCCGCCTCAGCGGGAGAGCAGCAGCGCTTCCCCCTGTCCGCCGCCGCCGCAGAGTGCGACGGCGGCCCGGCCGCCTCCGCGGCGCGAGAGCTCGAGTGCGGCGTGCAGTGCGAGCCGCGCCCCGGACGCGCCGATGGGATGCCCCAGCGCGATCGCGCCGCCATGGATGTTCACGCGCTCGAGATCCAGGTCGAGGTCGCGGGCCGACTGCAGCGACACCGCCGCGAAGGCCTCGTTGATCTCGACGAGGTCGAGCTCGCCCGCGGTCCAGCCGGCGCGGTCGAGCGCGGCCGCGATCGCGTTCGAGGGCTGGGAGTGCAGCGAGTTGTCGGGCCCGGCGACCTGGCCGGATGCCCCGACGAGCGCGAGCCACGGCAGCCCGCGCTCCTCGGCCCAGGCGCGGCTCGCCACGACGACGGCAGCGGCGCCGTCGGACAGCGGCGACGAGTTGCCCGCCGTGATCGTGCCCTCGGCCGCGAATGCGGGGCGGAGCTTGCCGAGCACCTCGACGCTCGAGTCGGGCCGGACACCCTGGTCGGCGTCCACGACGACCGGGTCGCCCTTCCGCTGGGGGATCTCGACGGGCACGATCTCGTCGGCGAAGACGCCGCCCGACTGCGCGGCGCCGGCCCGCACGTGCGACGCGGCGGCGATCTCGTCCTGCTCGGCGCGCTCGATGCCGTAGCGGGCGTTGAACCGTTCGGTGGAGGCGCCCATCGATTCGTGGTCGAACGCGTCGGTGAGCCCGTCGTGGGCGGCGTGGTCGAGCATCGCCCAGTCGCCGTACGCCTTGCCCGCGCGCGACCCGGGGAGCAGGTGCGGCGCGTTGGTCATCGACTCCTGGCCGCCGGCGACCACGACGTCGGCTTCGCCGGCGCGGATGAGCCGTGCCGCATCGGTGATGGCGACCAGGCCCGAGAGGCAGACCTTGTTGACCGTGGTCGCGGGCACGCGCCATGGGATTCCGGCGGCGACGGCGGACTGCTTCGCCGGGTTCTGGCCGGCACCGGCCTGCAGCACCTGGCCCATGATCACTTGGTCGACGTCCTCGGGGGAGACGCCGGCCCGCTCGAGCGCACCCCGGATCGCGGCGGTGCCGAGCTCGACGGCGGAGCGTGCGGCGAGGTTGCCGCTGATGCGGGCGAACGGGGTGCGTGCGCCGGCGATGATGACGACGTCGGTGGTGGGCATCGGGGTGACTCCTTCGTCAACGGTGGTTCGTCCGCAGGCAGTCTACGTCCGCGGGCGGCACTGCTCGCCCGCCGGTGACCGCTTCGGCTCTGTGCGTTTTCGCACGTCTGACGTGCGAATCTTCGTATTGGCGGTGCGGACACGCGCACCCAGAATCGACGAGGCGGCCACCCCCGCCGTCACGTCGATTCAATGCAAAGGAGCATCGGATGACCCAGACCCCGGCTTCCTCCCAGGCCACGCCGACCACCGGCCTCCGCCGGGTGGTGACCGCATCCATGGCGGGCACCGTCGTCGAGTGGTACGAGTTCTTCCTCTACGCCTCGGCGGCCACGCTCGTGTTCGGCACGGCGTTCTTCCCGCCGTCGGACGACCCGTTCGCGGGCATCATCGCGGCCTTCCTCACCTACGCCGTCGGGTTCATCGCCCGGCCGCTCGGCGGCATCGTCTTCGGTCATCTCGGCGACAAGTACGGACGGAAGAAGCTGCTCCAGTTCAGCATCATCCTGATCGGCGTCGCGACCTTCCTCATCGGCTGCCTGCCGACCTACGCGCAGGTGGGTCTGCTCGCTCCCGGACTCCTGGTGCTCCTGCGCTTCCTGCAGGGCTTCGCCCTCGGCGGGGAATGGGGCGGTGCGGTGCTGCTCGTGGCCGAGCACAGCCCCGCGCGCACGCGCGGCTTCTGGGCCAGCTGGCCGCAGGCGGCCGTCCCGGTCGGCAACCTCCTCGCGACCCTGGTGCTCTACGTCCTGTCGTCGACGCTCTCCGAGGACGCCTTCCTCGGCTGGGGCTGGCGGGTGGCGTTCTGGCTGTCGGCCGTCATCGTGCTGATCGGCTGGTACATCCGCACGAAGGTCACCGATGCGCCGATCTTCCTCGAGATGCAGGCCGAGCGCGAGCAGGCGAAGGCGACCGGGTACGGCGTCCTCGAGGTCATCCGCCGGTACCCGCGCGGCGTGCTCACGGCCATGGGGCTGCGAGTGGCGGAGAACATCCTCTACTACGTCGTCGTCACCTTCTCGATCGTCTACCTCACCCAGGTGGTGAAGGAGGGCACGGCGAACACGCTGCTGCTGCTGGTGGGCGCGCACGCCGTGCACTTCGTCGCGATCCCCATCGCGGGCCGGCTCTCCGACCAGTTCGGCCGGAAGCCGGTGTACGCGGCCGGCGCGGTCGCCGGAGCGACGTGGGCGTTCTTCGCCTTCCCCCTGATGGACACGGGCAACCCGTTCGTGATCTGGGCGGCGATCGCCGTCGGCCTGGTGTTCCACGCGGCGATGTACGCCGCACAGCCCGCGATCATGGCGGAGATGTTCCCGACCCGGATGCGCTACTCCGGCGTCTCGCTCGGCTACCAGGTGACCTCGATCTTCGCCGGCTCGCTCGCGCCGATCATCGCCACGGGCCTGCTCGGCCAGTACGGCTCGAGCGTGCCGATCGCGATCTACGTGGCGATCGCCTGCGCGATCACCCTCGTGGCGGTCGCGGTCTCCCGCGAGACCCGCGGCATCGACCTGCGCGACGTCGACGCCGCTGATCGATCGCAGGAGCGGCCGGTCGCCGTGACCTCGGCCCGCTGATCCGCACGAGCGGACTCGGGGCCGCGTCCCACCCCAACATCTCGGAAGGACCGACATGACCGACCTCACCGGCCGTCGCGCGCTCGTCACGGGCGGCGCCGGCGGCATCGGATTCGCCATCGCGGCCGCCTTCGCCGGTGCGGGGGCGCACGTCACGGTGGCCGACGTCGACGCGGATGCCGCCGCGGACGCGGCCGACCGCATCGGCGGCACCGCCTGGGCCGTCGACCTCGCGGACACCGCGGCCCTCGCCGAGGTGGAGCTCGACGTCGACGTGCTGGTCAACAACGCCGGGCTGCAGCACGTCCGCCCGATCGAGGAGTTCGAGCCCGAGCGGTTCGGCCTCCTGGTGCGGGTCATGCTCGAGGCGCCGTTCCTGCTCATCCGGGCTGCCGTGCCGGCGATGTACCGGCGCGGATTCGGCCGCATCATCAACGTCTCGAGCGTCCACGGGCTCCGCGCCTCCCCGTACAAGGCGGCGTACGTCGCGGCCAAGCACGGGCTCGAGGGCCTGTCGAAGGTCGCCGCACTCGAAGGCGGCCAGCACGGCGTGACGTCCAACTGCCTCAACCCCGGCTATGTGCGCACCCCCCTCGTCGAGCGGCAGATCGCCGACCAGGCTCGGCTGCACGGCCTGCCCGAGGAGGAGGTGGTGCCGAAGGTCATGCTCACCGAAGCGGCGATCAAGCGGCTCGTGGAGCCAGAGGAAGTTGCAAGCCTCGCCCTCTGGCTCGCGAGCGAGGACGCGCGCATGGTGACCGGCGCGAGCTACACGATGGACGGCGGATGGAGCGCGAGATGACCCGCCGCGGACGAGCGGCGGCGACGCTCCGAACCGATGGGATGCGCCGCGCCGAGGACTGCTGCATGATCGTGACTGCGGACGGTCTCGGGCGCAGCATCCCCGTGCTCGAGTCCCAACCCGCCGCGGCCACCGCCGCGGTCCCCGCCCACGTCGACAAGGAGGTCGCACCGTGACACTCGACAAGACCGTGCCATCAGCCGCCGAAGCGGTCGCCGACATCCCCGAGGGCGCATCCCTCGCGGTCGGCGGCTTCGGGCTCTGCGGCATCCCGATGGTCCTCATCCAAGCGCTGCTCGAGCGGCGCGTGGGCGATCTCTCGGTCGTCTCGAACAACTGCGGCGTCGACGACTGGGGCCTCGGGGTGCTGCTCGGCGCCGGCCTCATCCGCAAGATGACGTCGTCGTACGTGGGGGAGAACAAGGAGTTCGAGCGGCAGTACCTCTCGGGTGAGCTCGAGCTCGAGCTGACGCCGCAGGGCACGCTCGCGGAGAAGCTCCGGGCCGGCGGCTCCGGGATCGCGGCGTTCTACACGCAGACCGGCGTCGGGACGCAGGTCGCCGAGGGTGGCCTGCCCCGCCGGTACGGCGCGGACGGCACCATCGCGGTCGCGAGCGAGCCGAAGCCCGTGCAGACCTTCACCGTCCGCGGTGAGGAGCGCGAGTTCGTGCTCGAGGAGGCCATCACGACCGACTTCGCGCTGGTGCACGCGCTCCGCGGCGACCGGCACGGCAACCTCGTGTTCGACAAGTCGGCCAGGAACTTCTCGCCGCTCGCGGCGATGGCGGGTCGGGTCTGCATCGCCGAGGTCGAAGAGCTCGTCGAGCCGGGGGAGATCGATCCCGACGCGGTGCATCTCGCCGGGATCTTCGTCGACCGCGTCGTCGAGGTCGGCCCCGACGTGGAGAAGCGCATCGAGCGCCGAACCGTGCGTTCGACCGGAGAGGGGATCTGACCATGGCGCTCACCCGATACGAGATGGCGGCGCGCGCGGCCCGGGAGCTTCCCGACGGCGCCTACGTGAACCTCGGCATCGGTCTGCCGACCCTCGTGCCGAACTACGTGCCCGACGGAGTGACGGTGGTACTGCAGTCCGAGAACGGCATCCTCGGCGTCGGGCCGTACCCCACCGAGGACCAGGTGGACCCCGACCTCATCAACGCCGGCAAGGAGACCGTGACGGTGCTTCCCGGAGCGGCGTTCTTCGACTCGGCCACGAGCTTCGGGATGATCCGCGGCGGCAAGGTCGACGCTGCGATCCTCGGCGCCATGCAGGTCTCCGCCGCCGGCGACCTCGCGAACTGGATGATCCCGGGGAAGATGGTGAAGGGCCCGGGCGGCGCGATGGACCTGGTGCACGGGGCGCGCCGGCGCATCGTCCTGATGGAGCACGTCGCGAAGGACGGCTCGCCGAAGATCGTCCATGAGTGCTCGCTCCCGCTCACCGGTAAGGGCGTCGTCGATCGCATCATCACCGATCTCGCCGTGATCGACGTGACGCCCGACGGGCTTCGGCTCGTCGAACTCGCACCCGGGGTGAGCGTCGACGAGGTCGTGGCCGCGACCGAGCCGCCGCTCGACACGAGCGGGGTCTGACCGACGGTCACTGCCGGCGGCCCGGACGCGCGGCGCATCGCGAACCTTACGTCGCGACGCCGCCGCGCACCAGACCCTGCCGGCTCGCGCGCGATCGACCGACCATGGCCGTCCAGTCACAGACGGAGGCGATCATCATGGCCGAGACACGAGCGAACCGGCAGCGCGAGGACGACAAGACCGCCCCGTCGCCCGAGGATTCCCGGAAGCCGGACACCCCGCCGGAGCTGACGAAGCGCTCGTGGGGGTACGTGCTGCGGAAGACCGCGCGGGAGTTCATGTCGGACCGGTGCACCGATCTCGCGGCGGCGCTCACCTACTACGGCGTGCTCGCGCTCTTCCCAGGCCTGTTGGCGTTCGCGTCCCTGCTCGTGCTCGTGGGCCAGGGGGAGCGCGCCGTCGACTCGCTGCTGGCGGTCCTCGAGGGGGTCCTCCCGTCGCAGGCCCTCGAGACGATCCGCGGGCCGCTCGAGGAATTCGCGTCGTCTCCCGCGGCGGGTCTGGGCTTCGTCACCGGGCTCGTCGTCGCGATCTGGTCGGCGACGGGATACGTCAGCGCCTTCGGCAACGCGATGAACCGGGTGTACGAGATCGAGGAGGGCCGCCCGTTCTGGAAGCTGCGGCCGGTGCAGCTGCTCGTCACGGTCGTGGCGCTCATCCTGCTGGTCGTCGTCGCGATCATCCTCGTCGTATCCGGGCCAGTGACCGACGCGATCGGCGAGGCGCTCGGGCTCGGCGAGGCGGTGAAGATCGTGTGGGAGATCGCGAAGTGGCCGGTGCTCGCCGCAGTGGTCGTGCTGATCATCGCGATCCTCTACTACGTCACGCCCAATGCGAAGCAGCCGAAGTTCCGGTGGATCAGCCTCGGCGCGGTCGTCGCGATCATCGTGCTGGTCATCGCCTCCGCCGGCTTCGCGCTGTACGTCGCCAATTTCTCGAACTACGACCGCACGTACGGGTCGTTCGCGGGGCCGATCGTCTTCCTGCTCTGGCTCTGGATCGCGAACCTCGCGCTCCTCTTCGGCGCCGAGTTCGATGCCGAACTCGAGCGCGGGCGCCAGTTGCAGGCCGGCATCGAGGCGGAGGAACGCGTCCAGCTGCCGCCGCGCGACACGAGGAAGATCGACAAGGCGCAGGAGCAGGAGGAGAAGGACGTCGAGCTCGGGCGCCGCATCCGCGAAGCGCACGCCGATGACGAGCGACCGGATGACCCGGGCCGATGACGTCACGATCCGCCCGTGCGAACCGGCCGGCACGGGCGGAACCCGCCGTCGAGGGAGATCCGCACACGCGGCCGCCGCCCAGCCACGCGGAAGTAGACTCGAGCCGTGCCTGCTGTGAATCTCGGAATGCCGAAGGTCCCCGAAACCCTGGCCCCGCGACGCAAGTCCCGCCAGATCAAGGTGGGCAAGGTGCTCGTGGGCGGCGACGCCCCCGTGAGCGTGCAGTCGATGACGACCACGCCGACGACGAACATCAACGCGACGCTGCAGCAGATCGCCGAGCTCACCGCGTCGGGCTGCGACATCGTGCGCGTGGCGGTGCCGAGCCGCGACGACGCCGAGGCGTTGCCGATCATCGCGAAGAAGAGCCAGATCCCGGTCATCGCCGACATCCACTTCCAGCCCAACTACGTGTTCGCGGCGATCGACGCCGGTTGCGCCGCGGTCCGGGTGAACCCCGGAAACATCCGCAAGTTCGACGACCGCGTCGGCGAGATCGCCGCACGCGCGAAGGCGGCCGGTGTGTCCCTCCGCATCGGCGTGAACGCCGGCTCGCTCGATCCGCGCCTGCTGGAGAAGTACGGCAAGGCGACCCCCGAGGCTCTGGTCGAGTCGGCCGTCTGGGAGGCGAGCCTCTTCGAGGAGCACGACTTCCACGACTTCAAGATCTCGGTGAAGCACAACGACCCCATCGTCATGGTGAAGGCCTACCGCATGCTCGCCGAGCGGGGCGACTGGCCGCTGCACCTCGGCGTCACCGAGGCCGGCCCCGCCTTCCAGGGCACGATCAAGAGCGCCACGGCGTTCGGCATCCTGCTCGGCGAGGGCATCGGCGACACCATCCGGGTGTCCCTCAGCGCCCCGCCCGTCGAAGAGGTGAAGGTCGGCCTGCAGATCCTGCAGTCCCTGAACCTGCGCGAGCGCAAGCTCGAGATCGTCTCGTGCCCGTCGTGCGGACGCGCGCAGGTCGACGTCTACAAGCTCGCGAACGATGTCACTGCCGGCCTCGAGGGGATGAGCGTGCCGCTCCGCGTCGCGGTCATGGGCTGCGTGGTGAACGGGCCCGGCGAGGCGCGCGAGGCCGATCTCGGCGTGGCCTCGGGCAACGGCAAGGGCCAGATCTTCGTCAAGGGCGAGGTCATCAAGACCGTGCCGGAGGCCGAGATCGTGCAGACCCTCATCGCCGAGGCGAACCGGATCGCCGACGAGATGGGCGCCGACGCGCCGGTCGGCAGCCCGCAGGTCGTCACCTCCTGACCGTCGAGTGCTGACGTGCGCGCGTGCCACGAGTAGGGTGACCGCACGGGATGCCCCGGCGGGGGCATCCGCGGAAGGGGGAGCCATGACCAGCGACGCGAGCGGCTACGAGTATCCCGACGAGGCCGGATATCCCCACGGGGCGGGCACGCTCGACGAGGGGACCGCCCGTCCGAGCGATGCCGAGAAGGCGCAGGCCGCGGAGGCCGACACCGCCGAGGTGGAGCTCGACGAGTTCGCCATGAGCGACGAGGAAGACGCCGAGGGCCTCTGACGGGGCGGCGTCCCGTCGCTCACTAGAATCGTCGGGTGCCCACTCGCCTGACGAACTTCTTCCTCCGCACGCTCCGCGAAGACCCCGCCGACGCCGAGGTCGCGAGCCACAAGCTGCTCGTGCGCGCCGGCTACATCCGCCGTGCCGCGCCGGGCATCTTCACCTGGCTGCCGCTCGGGCTCCGGGTCAAGGCGAAGATCGAACGCGTCATCCGCGAGGAGATGACCGCGGCCGGCGCACATGAGGTGCACTTCCCGGCACTGCTCCCGCGCGAGCCGTACGAGGCGTCCGGCCGTTGGACCTCGTACGGCGACGGCATCTTCCGGCTGCAGGACCGCAAGGAGGCCGACTACCTCCTCGCTCCGACGCACGAGGAGATGTTCACGCTGCTCGTGAAGGACCTCTACTCCTCCTACAAAGACCTGCCGCTCACGATCTACCAGATCCAGGACAAGTACCGAGACGAGGCTCGGCCTCGCGCGGGCCTGCTGCGCGGCCGCGAGTTCACGATGAAGGATGCCTACTCGTTCGACATCACCGACGAGGGGCAGGATGCCTCGTACATGGCGCAGCGCGACGCGTACGAGCGCATCTTCCAGCGACTGGGCCTCGAGTACGTCATCGTCGCCGCGGACAACGGGCTGATGGGGGGCGCCCGCAGCGAGGAGTTCCTGCACCCGACCCCCGTCGGCGAGGACACCTTCGTGCGCTCGGCGGGCGGGTATGCGGCGAACGTCGAAGCGTTCACGACGGTGCCGCCCGAACCGATCCCGTTCGACGGGCTGCCCGAGGCGGTGGTGCTCGATTCGCCGAACACGCCGACCATCCAGACCCTCGTCGACCTCGCGAACGAGCGCTACCCGCGCCCCGACGGGCGGGCGTGGACGGCGGCCGACACGCTGAAGAACGTCGTGCTCGCGCTCACCTACCCGAACGGCGACCGCGAAGTCGTCGTGGTCGGCATTCCGGGCGATCGCGAGGTCGAGCAGAAGCGCGTGGAGGTCGCCTTCGCGCCCGCCGAGGTCGAGCCGGCCACCGACGAGGACTTCGCACGCCATCCCGGCCTCGTGAAAGGGTACATCGGCCCGTGGTCGGCCGAAGGGCCGGTGCTCGGCGAGGAGTCCTCGACCGGCATCCGCTACCTCGTCGATCCGCGGGTCGTCTCGGGTACCGAGTGGATCACCGGGGCGAACCTCGACGAGAAGCACGTGTTCGGCCTCGTCGCGGGCCGCGACTTCACCGCCGACGGCACCGTCGAGGCGGCGAACGTGCGCGCCGGTGACCCGGCTCCCGACGGCTCGGGGCCGGTCGAGCTCGCCCGCGGCATGGAGATCGGCCACGTGTTCCAGCTGGGTCGCTTCTTCGCGGAGACCCTCGGGCTGAAGGTGCTCGATGAGAACGGCAAGCTCGTCACCGTCACGATGGGCTCGTACGGCATCGGCGTCACCCGGATCCTCGCGATCATCGCCGAGCTGAACAACGACGACAAGGGGCTCATCTGGCCCGCGCCGGTGGCGCCGTTCGACGTGCACGTGCTCGCGACGGGCAAGGATCAGGCGGCGTTCGATGCGGCCGAGCGGGTCGTGGCCGACCTCGAGGCCGCCGGCCTCGAGGTGCTCTACGACGACCGGCCCAAGCTGTCGCCTGGAGTGAAGTTCGCCGACGCGGAGCTCATCGGCATCCCGAAGATCGTCATCGCCGGCCGTGGGGTGGCCGACGGCGTCGTCGAGCTCTGGGATCGCCGCTCCGGAGAGCGCACCCAGGTGCCGGTCGACGGGGTGGTCGAGGCGCTCCGCGCCTGACGCCGGCCGCGGCATCGGCGTCGCGGCATCCCTCACTCCGAACGTTTCCGCGCGGGACACCCGTCGTTCACCCGGACGACGACGGTTCGACGCCCGGCGCGACGACGCTCGATCGCGAGACGCGAACCCGACCGCGAGAGTGAGGATGCGCCGTGGCATTGACCGAGCCCACCACCCGACGGAACCTGCCGATCGTCGACCACGCGAGGGGCAAGCGCTCGCCGGTGACGTGCCGGCTGAAGTGCGCCGACGCGTGCCTCGGACCCGAGTGCAACACGTCGGCGAACCCCGAGTTCCGGTCGCTCGCGTCGGCGGCGTTGAGCCGTCGGGCGCTGCTCGGGCTGGGCGCGGCCGGAGCGCTCACGATCGCCGCGGCCGACGCGTTCCGCGGCACGTCGGCGACGGCCGCGACGGGGGCGACCCTCGGCCGGGGCGGCGCCGGGGCGGCGGCATCCGGACTCCCGTTCGATGCCATCGCACCCGTCTCCTCGTCGGTGGACGAGTTCACGGTGCCCGCGGGGTACCGGTGGCAGGCCCTGATCCGCTGGGGCGACCCGATCTTCCCCGACGCTCCCGGGTTCGACCTGGCTGCCCAGTCGCCCGAGGCGCAGGCGCGGCAGTTCGGCTACAACAACGACTACCTCGACGTGATCGCCGACGCCGGCGGGCTCACCGGCGTGCTCGTCGCGAACCACGAGTACGTGAACCCGAACATCATGTTCGAGCCGACCACCGATCCCGCAGAGCTGCAGCGTCGCGGCGAGATCTACAAGGCCGCGCAGGGGATGTCGGTCGTCGAGGTGCGCCGACCAGCCGTCGGGCAGCCCTGGGAGATCGTCGTCGGCGGTCGGAGAAACCGCCGCATCACCGTGGAGACCCCGTTCGAGCTCACCGGACCCGCGGCGGGCGGCGCCTCGCTCAAGACCGTCGAGGACCCGACCGGCCGGGTCGTGCTCGGCACGCTGGGCAACTGCGCCGGCGGCACGACGCCGTGGGGCACCGTGCTCTCCGGCGAGGAGAACTTCAACGGCTACTTCAAGGCCGCCCCGAACACGCCGGCGAGACAGCGCTACGGCTTCGCCGACCGCGCCACGTCGACGGGGTGGGAGGCGTACGACCCTCGGTTCGACGGCAACGCCGCGGGGTACGAGAACGAGTCGAACCGGTTCGGCTACATCGTCGAGATCGATCCGCAGGATCCGACCTCGACGCCCGTGAAGCACACCGCGATGGGCCGGTTCAAGCACGAGGGCGCGAACGTCCGCATCGCCGAGGACGGCCGGGCCGTCGCGTACATGGGCGACGACGAGCGCGGCGACTACCTCTACAAGTTCGTCTCGAAGCACAAGTTCAACCCGAAGGACAACCCGGGCGCCCGCAAGCAGAACCGGCGCCTGCTCGCCGAGGGCGACCTCTTCGTCGCCCGCTTCTCCGGCAACTCGCCCGCGGCCGAGATCGACGGCTCGGGGCGGCTGCCGAGCGACGGCGCCTTCGACGGCACGGGGGAGTGGGTCGCGCTCACCCGCAAGGGCGAGAGCGCCATTCCCGGCATGACGATCGAAGAGGTGCTCGTGAACACCCGCCTCGCGGCGGACCGCGTGATCGGTGTCACGAAGATGGACCGCTGCGAGGACGTCGAGCCGCACCCCACGACCGGGCGCGTGTACGTCGCCTGCACCAACAACACCAACCGCGGGTCATCCGCTCAGCCGGTCGACGAGGCGAACCCTCGTGCGACGAACCGCGACGGACACGTCATCGAGCTGACGGAGCTCCGCGGACAGTCGGGTGAGGAGTTCGGCTGGAAGGTGCTGCTGCTCTGCGGTGACCCGGCGAGCTCGACGCCGACCTACTTCGCCGGGTTCCCGAAGGAGCAGGTCTCGCCGATCTCCTGCCCCGACAACGTCGCGTTCGACGCCGAGGGCAACCTCTGGATCTCCACCGACGGGGCGCCGTCGACCATCCAGAAGAACGACGGACTGTTCAAGGTGCCGCTGGAGGGCCCGGAGCGCGGCCGCGTGCAGCAGTTCCTGTCCGTGCCGCGCCAGGCCGAGACCTGCGGCCCCGTGATCCGGTCGGAGGAGGGCATGGTCTTCGTCGCCGTGCAGCACCCGGGCGAGGACGGCAGCCTCGCGGCGCCCACCTCCCTGTTCCCCGATTTCGGCTCCACGGCGCCCGGCGCCGCGCGGGCGCCGAGGCCGTCGGTCGTGCAGGTCTGGCGCGGCTGACCGGAGCGCGCGCCCTCGGGGGGGCGGGCGCGCCACGCGGCGACGGATGCCGCGACGGTCGACGGATGTCGCGCGGTGGGGGCCGCGCGGCATCCGTCGGACCGGTTCCGGGGCCTCCCGTCCGGTCCGGGCGGTCCCGGGCGAGCGAGACATCCGCTACCGTAGTCACGGTGCTGCGTGAGGGGATGCGGCGAAGAGCTTAATAGAGGAGGCCGGCGATGGATATCGACCTCAGCGTGCTCCGCATGATGGAGCGCGAGAAGGAGATCCCGTTCGACGAGTTGGTGCAGATCATCGAGCAGGCCATCCTGATGGCCTACGTGAAGCACACGAACCCGGGCCAGCACGGCCACCAGAACCCGAACGGCGCGCGCGCCCACCTCGACCGCAAGACCGGTCACGTCTCGGTGTACGTGCCCGAGCTCGACGACGAGGGCAACGTCATCGGCGAGGTCGAGGACAGCCCCAGCGACTTCGGTCGTATCGCAGCGTTCGCCGCGAAGCAGGTCATCAACCAGCGCCTGCGCGATCTCGCGGACGATGCGGTGCTCGGCGAGTTCCGCGGCCGCGAGGGCGACATCGTCGCGGGCGTCATCCAGCAGGGCCCGAACCCGCGCATGGTGCACATCGACCTCGGCACCGTCGAGGCGATCCTGCCGCCCGAGGAGCAGGTGCCGGGCGAGGAGTATCCGCACGGCCAGCGCATCCGCGTCTACGTGACGAGCGTGGCCAAGGGCGCCAAGGGTCCCTCGATCACGGTCTCGCGGACGCATCCCGCCCTCGTGCGCAAGCTCTTCGCACTCGAGGTGCCCGAGATCGCCTCCGGCGTCGTCGAGATCGTCTCCCTCGCCCGCGAGGCCGGCCACCGGACGAAGATCGCCGTACGCGCGACCCAGCCCGGAGTGAACGCGAAGGGCGCGTGCATCGGCGAGCTCGGACAGCGCGTGCGCGCGGTCACGGCGGAGCTCGGCAACGAGAAGATCGACATCGTCGACTGGTCCGACGACTTGGCCACGTTCGTCGCCTCGGCGCTGTCGCCGGCGAAGGTGACGAGCGCGTTCGTCATCGACGAGTCGATCCGCGCGGTGCGCGCGCTCGTGCCCGATTACCAGCTGTCGCTCGCGATCGGCAAGGAGGGCCAGAACGCCCGCCTCGCGGCGAAGCTCACGGGCGCGAAGATCGACATCCAGCCCGACTCGGTGCTCGACCAGGCCTGAGGGGCGAGGCGCGGTCCCGGGCGGGGCGCGCCGGAGGTGTAGGATGGAACCCGTCAGAACGTGCATAGGCTGCCGTTCGCGCGCTCCGCGGTCCTCGCTTCTGAGGGTCGTCCTCCGAGATTCCCTGGTCGTCGTCGATACGGCGGCCGTGCTTCCCGGTCGGGGTGCGTGGCTGCATCCGACGCTGGAGTGCTTCCGGCTCGCCGAGCGGCGACGCGCTTTCGGGCGTGCGCTCCGCACCCGCGGAGAGCTGGACACCAGTGAAGTAGAGAACAGGCTGAACGGCTGATGGACCACTCATGAGCGGCTCGAAATGAGACCCGTCCGTTAATCACGGTCTGCCCCTGTCCGGGTGCAGGCCCGGAACAGGAGAGATGTGGCTGCGAAACCACGCGTACACGAGATCGCGAGCGAGATCGGGGTCGACACCAAGGTCGCCCTCGAGAAGCTCAAGGAGATGGGCGAATACGTCAAGGGCCCGTCGTCCTCGATCGAACCCCCCGTCGCCCGCCGGCTGAAGGCCGCGCTCGAGGCCGACGGTTCGGCGGGCAAGGCGGCACCGGCCGCGACGCCCGCCCCGACTGCGGCGCGCCCCGCCGCGCCCAAGCCCGGCCCGAAGGCGCCCGCGAAGGCGCCCGAGGCCGCCCCGGCCGCACCCGCCGGCGAGGCCCCGATGACGGTGGCCGAGCGGCAGGCGCAGGCCGAGAAGGCGCTCGCCGAGAAGGCCGCGGCCGAGCAGGCCGCTGCCGCCGCCACGTCGGCCGAGCCCGCGAAGTCGGATGCCGCGAAGCCGGCCGCCGGGCCGAAGCCCGGTGCCGTCCCGCGGCCCGGCCCGAAGCCCGGCGCTCCGCGCCCGGGCAACAACCCGTTCTCGAGCTCGCAGGGCATGGGCCAGCGCCCCGCTCAGCCGCGCCCGGGCAACAACCCCTTCTCCAGCTCGCAGGGCATGGGCCAGCGCCCGTCGCCGGGCAACATCCCGCGCCCGCAGGCGCCGCGACCGGGCGCTCCGCGTCCGGGCGCCCCGCGTCCCGGCGGCTTCCGTCCCGGTGCGCCGGGCGGCGCGGGTCGTCCGGGCGGCGCAGGCCGTCCCGGCGGTCCCGGGCGTCCGGGCGGTGCCGGTGCCGGTGCCGGCGCGGGCGGCTTCCGTCCCGGCGGTCCCGGCGGCTTCGGCGGTCCCCGCCCCGCAGGCGGCGGCGGTCGCGGTCGTGGCCCCGGCGGCGGTACGGCCGGCGCGTTCGGCCGCGGCGGCGGCAAGTCGAAGGCTCGCAAGTCGAAGCGGACGAAGCGGCAGGAGTTCGAGATGCGGGAGGCTCCGTCGCTCGGCGGCGTGAGCGTTCCCCGCGGCGACGGCGGCACGGTCATCCGACTGCGTCGCGGCGCCTCCATCTCGGACTTCGCCGACAAGATCGACGCGAACCCCGGTTCGCTCGTGACGGTGCTCTTCCACCTCGGTGAGATGGCGACTGCCACGGAGTCCCTCGACGAGGCCACCTTCCAGGTGCTCGGCGAGGAGCTCGGGTACAAGATCCAGATCGTCTCGCCCGAGGACGAAGACCGCGAGCTCCTCGAGGGCTTCGACATCGACCTCGACCAGGAGCTCGAGGATGAGACCGACGAGGACCTCGAGCAGCGTCCTCCGGTGGTCACCGTCATGGGCCACGTCGACCACGGTAAGACGCGACTGCTCGACGCGATCCGCAACGCGAACGTCGTGGCGGGCGAGGCCGGCGGCATCACCCAGCACATCGGTGCGTACCAGGTGCACACCGAGCACGAGGGCGTCGAGCGCGCGATCACCTTCATCGACACCCCGGGTCACGAGGCGTTCACCGCCATGCGTGCCCGTGGTGCGCAGGTGACCGACATCGCGATCCTCGTGGTCGCGGCCGACGACGGCATCATGCCGCAGACGATCGAGGCGCTGAACCACGCCCAGTCGGCCAACGTGCCGATCGTGGTCGCGGTGAACAAGATCGACAAGCCCGACGCGAACCCCGCGAAGGTGCGCCAGCAGCTGACCGAGTTCGGCCTCGTGGCCGAGGAGTACGGCGGCGACGTCATGTTCGTCGACGTGTCGGCCCGCGAGGGCATCGGCATCCAGGAGCTGCTCGACGCGGTGCTCCTGACCGCCGACGCCGGGCTCGACCTCCGCGCGAACCCCAACAAGGACGCCCGCGGTGTCGCGATCGAGGCGAAGCTCGACAAGGGTCGTGGTGCGGTCGCGACCGTGCTGATCCAGTCGGGCACGCTGAAGGTCGGCGACGCGATCGTGGCCGGCACGGCCTACGGCCGCGTGCGTGCCATGGCCGACGAGAACGGCGACCCGGTGCTGGCCGCGACCCCGTCGCGCCCGGTGCAGGTGCAGGGCCTCTCGAGCGTCCCGCGCGCCGGCGACACCTTCCTCGTCACCGAGGAGGACCGCACCGCCCGCCAGATCGCCGAGAAGCGCGAAGCCGCCGAGCGCAACGCCCAGCTGGCCAAGGCCCGCAAGCGGATCTCGCTCGAGGACTTCACGCGTGCGCTGGAAGAGGGCAAGGTCGAGGCGCTCAACCTCATCATCAAGGGCGACGTGTCGGGTGCCGTCGAGGCGCTCGAGGAGTCCCTGATGAAGATCGAGGTCGACGACTCGGTGCAGCTGCGCATCCTGCACCGCGGTGTGGGTGCGATCACCGAGTCCGACATCGACCTGGCGACGATCGACAACGCGATCGTGATCGGGTTCAACGTCCGCCCCGACGTGAAGGCGCGCGAGCGCGCCGCTCGCGAGGGCGTGGACGTGCGGTTCTACTCGGTCATCTACAACGCGATCGACGACATCGAGAACTCGCTGAAGGGCATGCTCAAGCCCGAGTTCGAAGAGGTGCAGTCGGGTGTCGCCGAAATCCGCGAGGTGTTCCGCTCCTCGAAGTTCGGCAACATCGCCGGTGTCATCGTGCGGTCGGGAACGATCACGCGCAACGCCAAGGCGCGCGTCATCCGCGATGGCGTCGTCGTCGGCGACAACCTCGCGATCGAGTCGCTCCGCCGGTTCAAGGACGACGTCACCGAGGTCCGTACGGACTTCGAGGCGGGCATCGGCCTCGGCAAGTACAACGACATCCAGGTCGGCGACGAGATCGAGACGATCGAGATGCGCGAGAAGCCTCGCGCGTAGTCCCGAACGGGGGCGGCGGTCCATCCGCCGCCCCCGTTTCGACCTCCCGGAAAGGCAGGCACCCATGGCTGACCCGCAGCGGGCCAGGAAGATGGCCGACCGCATCAAGGAGATCGTCGCCCGCCGGCTCGACAAGGGCCTGCGCGATCCCCGCCTCGGGTTCGTGACGATCACGGATGTGCGGGTGACCGGCGACCTCCAGCACGCCACGATCTTCTACACCGTCTACGGCACGGAGGAGGAGCGCAACGACTCCGCCGCGGCGCTGAAGGCGGCGACGGGGATGCTCCGCAGCGAGGTGGGCCGGAACATCACGGCACGCCTCACTCCGACGCTGGAGTTCATCCTCGACGCGATCCCCGAGAACGCCGAGCACATCGAGTCGCTGCTGCGCGAGGCGCGCACCCGTGACGCCGAGACCGCGAGCCTCGCGAGCTCGGCCGAGTACGCCGGCGAAGCCGACCCGTACGTCAAGCCGCGCGACCTCGACGACTTCGACGACGAGCTCGACGACGAGGCATCCGACCTCGCGGACGACGCGGAGGCGGGCGGCGCACGCTGACCCGCCGTCTGTGGACGGAATGAGACGAGGGATGCCCCGCCCGGGGCATCCCTCGTCTCATTCGGGGGCGGCGACTCGGTTCGGGAGGCCGAGCAGTGCGGGCCGTACGTCTTCGATGCGCCGGCGCATGGCGGCGATGAACGCGAGGACGACGGGCTGCCGGAGCGCCTCTGGCCGGCTCACCAGCCAGTAGGGGAGTCGCGCCTCGATCTCGCCGGGGAAGAGGCGCACGAGATCGTCGTGCCGGTCGGCGAGGAAGGCCGGCAGCAGCCCGATGCCCGCGCCCGCGCGGGTGGCGTCGACGTGCACGTAGACGTTCGTGCTCGACACGGAGTCGCGCAGGTCGGGGATCGCGCCGCGGGCGTCGTCGAGCGCGTCGACCTGCAGCATCGATTCGATGAAGTACACGAGCGGATGCCGCGCCAGGTCGGCGGGCGTGGCCGGGGTGCCGTGGCGCTCGAGGTACGCGCGGCTGGCGTACGTGCCGAGAACGTAGTCGGCCAGGTGCGTCGCCTCCGCGCGGTGCACGTGGGGGCGCCCGACGACGACCTCGAGGTCGACCCCGACGCGCTGCTGTGCGGCCCGCCGGGTCGCCGCGACGATCTCGAGCGCCACGTCTGGGTGCTCGCGTCGCACGGCGACGAGGGCCGGCGCAGCGATGAACCCGCTGAAGCCGTCGGTGGCCGAGAGGCGCACGGTTCCGGCGAGGGTGGCCGCCCCCGGGTCGAGGGTGCGCATCGCGCGTTCGACGCCTTCGGCGGCGGAGACCGCGTGCTCGCCGAGGGCGGTCAGCACCCAGCCGGACGCGCCGCGCGCCAGCACCCGACCGCCGAGCGAGCCTTCGAGCGCCTCGATGCGTCGCGCGACGGTGGTGTGGTTGAGGCCCAGTTGCGCGGCCGCAGCGGTGTAGCGGCCGGCTCGGGCGACGGCGAGCAGGACGAGCAGGTCGTCGGGGTTGGGCGTCGGCCGCGGTGCCGTGATCACGCTCTGCATGATCGCACATCGCGCGGCGACGAGATGCCTCAGGTGTGCGGGAGTGCGTAGCCGTCGGGGTCGACGACCGCCAGTCCGTCGGCGACGAGCGAGGCGATCGCCCGATCGAGCTGACCGGCATCGGGCCACACCTCCGCGAGCGCGTCGCGGGAGACCGGATGGTGGCCAGCGCGCAGCTCGCGCAGCACGAGACCGCGCACCTGACGATCGCTGCCCTCGAAGCGGGCCTGGCGGCGCGGACTCACTCCCTCGGGCGCGGGGAAGCCGGCGGCGCGCCACGCGCAGAGGTCGGCGATCGGACAGACGTCGCACCGCGGCGCCCGAGCCGTGCACACCGTGGCACCGAGCTCCATCGCCCCGGCGTTGAAGGCGCGCGCGGCCACCGGATCCGTCGGCAGCAGCTCCGCCATCGCGGCGAGGTCGCGCGCCGCGGACGGCGCTCCCGCGATCGCGCGTCCCTCGACGGATCGGGCGATCACCCGGCGCGTGTTGGTGTCGACGACGGGATGCCGCTCGCCGAATGCGAATGCGGCGACGGCGCGGGCCGTGTAGGGCCCGATGCCCTGGAGGGCCAGCAGTGCCTCGACATCTCGCGGCACCTCGCCTCCATGCCGCTCGACGAGCTCGACGGCAGCCTGATGCAGCCAGAGCGCACGCCGCGGATAGCCCAGCCGATCCCACGCTCGGACCGCCTCCGCCGGCGGCTCCGCCGCGAGCGCGGCGGGCGTCGGCCAGCGCGCGATCCACGCCTCCCAGCGGGGCACGACCCGTGCGACCTGGGTCTGCTGCAGCATGAACTCGCTCACCAGCACCGCCCACGGGGACACATCGGCGGCCCGCCAGGGCAGCGGCCGCGCGGCATCCGCGAACCAGGCGACGACCCGGCGCGCGAGCTCGTCGCGGCGATCGGCGGGGCGGGGCATCCCACCAGCGTAGGCGCGCGCGGCGGCCGCGCCGCTACGCTCGGAGCATGCGGCTGGTGACGAATCCTCGGGTGGCGTTCCTGCGCGAGCTCGCCGGGGAGATCCTCGACCGGTACGGTCGCGGCCGGATGATCGTGGCCGTCGACGGGCCGCTGCGGAGCGGGAAGTCCGCGTTCGCCGACGACCTCCGCGACGTCCTCATGGAGCGGGAGCACACGGTGTTCCGCGCACGCATGGAGGACTTCCACCGCTCGCGCGAGGCGCAGGCCGCCTACGGCCCCGACACGCCGGAGCGGTACTTCGGCTACGGGTACGACGAGTCGGCCCTGCGCCGCGCACTCGTCGAGCCCTTCCGGCTGGCCGGTTCGGCGGCGTTCGTCACCCGGGTCTTCGATCCGTCGCGCGACGCCTGGGTCGAACCGAAGTGGATCACCGGGCCGGAAGACGCGATCCTCGTCATCGACGGCCGGTTCCTGCTCCGCGAGCGGCTGACCGGCCTCTGGGACTTCCGGATCGCGATCGACGGCGACCCCACGGATGCCGCAGACCTGCTGGCCTACGCGACGCGCGACCCGCGCACCGTCGCCGACGTGGTGGTCGATCTCGGGGATCCGGCGCATCCTCGGCGCTCCGGGGAACGGCGCCCGGACGAAACCTGAAGCCTCCTCGCCTGCTTTGTGGCCGGTCCCCAAAAAGGGGGACATTTCCACAACCACCTCACGAAAACGGGGTGGAACTCCCGATTCTTCGCCATACTGAGTCCACTGCCATCCCCCTGGCATTCCGAGCCCCGCCCCCCGCTCCACCCGAATGACCCGACCGCGGCCGCGCGACCCCATCGCGCCGTGCCCAGCTGCTCCTGCAGACGATCGTGTCCTCACCGAGGTTCGGCGTGCCGATGGACCCCTGGAGAAGACACCTCATGAGCATCTCGCGCGCCCGCAGGGCGCAATCCGCCACCGGTGCCGATCCGTCGCGCGCCCGCGCACGGAAGCGGCACCCGCTTCGCCGCCTCGCGGCGACCGTCGCCGCCGTCCTGCTGGGCGCCGGCCTCTCCGTCGTCGGGGCCGCGGCGCCCGCATCGGCGCACCACGCCACGGTCGGCGCCTCCTACGAGTGCAACCCGGAGACCGGCGCCTTCGACATCACCTGGACGGTCAACAACTCCGAGCGGAACAAGACCGCGGAGGTGACTGCGTCGTCGAACAAGAAGGTCGTCGCGGTCGGGACCAAGCTCGGGAAGGCCGAGACGAAGAGCTTCGTGCAGCGCGGAGTCGCGGCCGGCACGTATTCGCTCGAGGTGGAGCTCGATTGGGACGGGGCACGACCCGATTCCGACTCGAAGACGATCACCGTGAAGGGCGACTGCGGCGGCGGCAGCGGCAACGACAAGGTCTGCGACCCGCTCGACACCGGTCACCTGACGGACGCGACGGGTGCCACGCACACGATCACCGCGCCCGAGGGCAAGCTCATCGCCGAGGTGTGCGTGAAGGCGGGCTCGATCAAGCAGGGCCAGGGCCCCGAGTACACGACGATCGACCCGCCGTCGAAGACCGTCACGATCTCCCACTCCAGCAAGAAGGACATCTCGCACTACTCCGTGCGCTACGTCGACGACCACAACTGGAGCTACGCCGCGCCGACCTGCGAGGCGCTGACGGTGATCTATCCGAAGGGCGTGACCGGCAACGACGTCAACATCCGCGTCGTGCTCGACGGCCAGCGGACCACGCTGAACTTCCACAACAACGACGGCCGCTGGTCGGGCACGCAGACGTTCGTCTACGCCTCGCACGCGAACTGGCCGAAGCCGGCTCCCTCCACCTGGACGATCGAGTGGGTGCAGGTCGACGGCACGAACTACCACTGGGAGGGCGAGGTCACCTGCGGTGATACCGTCATTCCCGCCCCCGACCGCCCC
This sequence comes from Agromyces sp. G08B096, assembly GCF_040267705.1. NCBI lineage: Bacteria > Bacillati > Actinomycetota > Actinomycetes > Micrococcales > Microbacteriaceae > Agromyces > Agromyces sp. G08B096. Next base: position 2,188,835 of record NZ_CP158374.1, on the reverse strand, counting down.
GGCAAGATCGACGAGTGCGGCGTGCTGAACGACGCCATCGTGCTGCCCGCCGACACCGCCGAGATCGCCTGGACCGTCGAGGGAGACCCCAAGACCGGCTCCGCCACTGCGGTCGCGACCGCGAAGGACGGCTTCGTGTTCCCGGGTGGCGCAGCCACGGCACGGTTCCCGTTCGCGTTCACGAACGTGCCGTGCGTGACCGAGCTCGAGTGGCCGACCGCGCCGCAGCACCGCGACGTGTGCGGCGCCGGTGATGAGATCATCCTGCCGCCGTCGACCGCGCAGATCGTGTGGACGATCGAGGGCACGCCCGCGAGCGGTGCGGCGACCGCGGTCGCGACCGCTCAGCCCGGCTATGCCTTCCCCGGCGGGGCGACGGTGAAGCGGTTCGACTTCACGTTCACCGACGTGCCCTGCCCGGTCGTGATCGAAGTGCCGGCGAAGCCGGCCGCGGTCGACGTCTGCGGCGTGGCCGGCGACCAGGTGCTGCTCCCGGGCGAGAGTGAGCAGCTCGTCTGGCGGCTCGACGGCGACGTGACGACCGGGGCCGCCACGGCGGTCGCCACCGCCAAGCCCGGGTTCCAGTTCGCGGACGGCACCACGGAGCGCAAGTTCGCATACACCTTCACCGACGAGCCCTGCCCCGTCGAGGTGCCCGTGCCCGCCGCGGCGGCGTCTGAAGACGTCTGCGGCGTCGACGATGACCGCATCGTCCTGCCCGCCGACACCGACCAGGTGACCTGGACCATCGAGGGCGACGAGACCGAGGGGGCGGCGATCGCCGTCGCCACGACCACGGCGGGCTTCGAGTTCGAGGACGGCAGCACCACCAAGCAGTTCGCGTACGAGTTCTCCGACGAGCCGTGTGCCGAGCCGAGCCTCGCCGGGTCGATCGCGGCCGGCACCTGCCTCGCGAACGCCCCGTGGATCGTCTTCGACGTCGTGCTGACCGACCCCGACGCCCAGTCGACGAGTCGTCTCGTGAAGCTCGTGCTGAGCGACGGCACGAACAGCGAGACCCTCGAGCTCGGCGAGCTCGACGAGAACGGCAAGCTCTCCGGCCGCATCCTCTGGCCCGGCGCCAGCGTCGACGAGCAGGGCAACCCGACCGGCTGGCCCGGGTGGGAGCAGACGGCCGACGGCTTCTGGGTCGAGACCGACGGCAACTACGCCTGGACCCGCTCGCTCACCTCGGCCACGCTGCAGGTGAACCCCGAGCTCGGGGTCGGCCTCGCCTATCCGCCGGCCACGCCGAACTGCCTCTCCGGCCCCGGCGGCTCCGGCTCCGGTGACGGCAGCGCCTTGGCCGTCACGGGGCAGGGGAAGGGCCTCGCGAGCACCGGCTTCGCCGGGGCGACCATCGCGATCGTCGCGGGCATCATCGTGGTCGCGGGTGTCGCGTTCCTCGTGATCGCACGCCTCCGCCGCAACACGAAGGCCTGACCCGCGTCGGCCTGATCAGCCCGAAGGGGGTCCGGTTCGCCGGGCCCCCTTTCGGCGTCCTCAGACGTCGACGGCGCGAAGCACGCGTTCACGGTCGAGGAAGCCGCCTCGCTCCACCTCGTGCACGAGCGCGGTGAGCGCGCGATTCACGGGAGCCTCGAGGCCGGCTGCGGCGGCCTCCCGCACCACGGCACCGTTCAAGAAATCCACCTCGGTCTCCTGGCCGCGCCGAACGCTCTGCTGCGTCGACCCGAGATTGGGGACCTCGCCCATGCGGCGGGCCATCATCCACGGCAGCACTTGGCCGAGTGCGAGCGGGAGCCGTGCGAACAGACGCAGCCGCCGATCGCCGAGTCCGTTGAGGGCGCCGAAGCGGGCGCCGCGAGCGATGCCGGTTCGCGCGCACTCGCGCATCGAGGCGGTGACCACCCGGCGGAGCTCCCGGTCGGCGATCACCTCCTGCACGCTCCGCCCGACGATGGCGGGCACGGCGTTCAGCATGTTCACGACGAGCTTCGTCCACTGCGCGCCGCGGAACGACGCGATCGCCACGACCGGCACCGCCTCCGACAGGAGCGCGGCGAGCCGCCGCGACGTGGCATCGGCCGGGCCGTCGCCGCGCCCGAGGTAGCTCGCCGCCGTCGCGGTGACCCTGACGACACCGGGCTCCGTGTAGTTCGCGGCGATCATCGACAGCAGGCCGACGCAGGTGGAGTGCGGCAGCAGGTGTGCCGCGGTCTCCACGCCGTCGAGGCCGTTCTGCACGACGACGACGTCGACGCCGTCGATGAGCTCGCGGTGGTCTTCGAGCGCGGCCGCGGCATCCTGCGCTTTCGTGCACAGCAGCACAAGGTCGGGCCGACGCGACAGGCGCTCGCCCGCACGGACGCGGGCCCGCGTCTGCCCGTACCCGCCGGTGAGCCGGATGCCGTTCCCGAGGATCGCGCGGAGCCCCGCTCCACGAGCGGTCACCTCGACGTCGTGTCCGGCGCGGGCGAGGAGCGCCGCGAAGGTGCCGCCGAGCGCGCCCGCACCGATGATCCCGATCTGCACCCCCTCAGCGTAGGCGGGACGCAGGGTAGCCTGGACGGCGTGAACAGCGGCATCCTTCTCGTCGACAAGCCGCAGGGGATGACCAGTCACGACGTGGTCGCCAGGGTCCGCCGGCTCGCCGGTACCAGGAAGGTCGGCCACGCGGGCACCCTCGATCCGATGGCGACCGGTCTGCTGCTGATCGGCGTCGATCACGCGACCCGGCTGCTGCACCATCTCGTCGGCCTCGACAAGGAGTACCTCGCGACGATCCGGCTCGGCTGGGCGACGACCACCGACGACGCCGAGGGCGAGCCGGGGGAGCGGGCCGACCCGGCGCGGCTCGCCGCCGTCGCCGAGTCCGCGATCCGCGACGGGATGACCCGGCTCACGGGCGAGATCGACCAGGTGCCGAGCGCGGTCAGCGCCGTGAAGATCGACGGCAAGCGCGCGTACCAGCGCGTCCGCGACGGCGAGCAGGTGGAGATCGCCGCACGCCGGGTCACCGTCGCCGAGTTCGAGCTCCTCGCGCTCCGGCGGGAGGCGGACGCCGTCGACCTCGACGTCCGCGTCGCCTGCTCCTCGGGCACGTACGTCCGCGCGCTCGCCCGCGACCTCGGTGCCGGGCTCGGACTCGGCGGGCATCTCACCGCGCTCCGTCGCACCAGGATCGGCCGCTTCGCGGTGGCGGATGCCCCTTCGCTCGACGACCTCGACGTGGCATCCGCCCTCGTGCGGCCGGCGGAGGCGGCCCGCCGCGCGATGCCCGTGCTCGAGCTGGGGGCGCAGGAGGCGATCGACCTCGGGCACGGCAAACGCATCCCGGCGCCCGACGGCACCTCGAAGGAGACCGCGATCGCCGCCGTGGGCCCCGCCGGGCGGCTCGTGGCGATCGTGGAACGCCGGGCCGGGCAGCTGAAGGTCGTCACCGGATTCCCGCAGGAGGAGCAGCAGCCGTGATCGAGTGGTTCACCTGGGTGCAGGTCGGCGTCGCGGTCGCGGCCGGACTCCTCTGCGTGGTCCTCGGCCTCGCCGGCCGGGTGCCGAGCGACCTCACGATCGGGGCGCTCGCGCTGGTCGAGGTGCTCCTCGTGGCGCAGGTCGTCGTCGCCCTCGCCGCGCCCGCGTTCGGCAACGAGCCGACGGGCAGCGCCCTCGAGTTCGGGGTCTACCTCGTCGGGGCGCTGCTGCTGCCGCCGGCAGCGGCTTTCTGGGCGCTGCTCGAACGCAACCGGTGGTCGACGGTCGTGCTCGGCGTCGCGGCGCTCGCCGTCGCGGTGATGGTCTACCGGATGCACCAGATCTGGACCGTGCAGCTCGCGTGACGCCCCGCGCGCGTCCGCGCGTCTGAGAGAATCGAACGTCATGTCTGCTGCGCCCTCCACCTCCGAGACCCCGCCCGCCGCCGCCTCCCGCCGGAGGGTGAGCGGCATCGGTCGCGTCCTCATCGCGGTCTACGGCGTGCTCGCGCTCGCCGCGGTCGGCCGCTCGCTCGTGCAGATCGTCGAGAAGTTCGACGAGGCGCCCGTCGCCTACGCCCTGTCCGCGCTTGCCGCGGTGGTGTACGTGGTGGCGACCATCGCGCTCATCGCACCCGGCCGGGCCTGGTACCGCGTGGCCTGGGCGACGATCGTGTTCGAGTTCACCGGGGTGCTCGTGATCGGCACGCTCAGCATCGTGATGCCGCAGTGGTTCCCGCACGACACGGTGTGGTCGTGGTACGGCCGCGGGTACCTGTTCATCCCGCTCGTGCTGCCCGTGCTCGGCATGTGGTGGCTCGCGAAGCACCGGCCCGGCCGACCCGGCGGCCCCGCCGCGGACGGCGCGGATGCGCAGCCCGAGGTCGGCCGCGCATGAGGACGTTCAAGGGCGTCGACGCGGTGCCGGCGGGCTTCGGCCCGTCCGCGGTGACGATCGGCAAATTCGACGGCGTGCACCAGGGCCATCGCGCCGTGATCGCCCGGCTTCGCGACATCGCCGCGGCCGACGGGCTGCAGGCCGCGGTGGTCACGTTCGACCGGAACCCGCTGGCGCTGCTCGCCCCCGACAGGTGCCCCGACTCGCTGATGAGCGTGCGGCAGAAGCTCGGACTGCTCGCGGCGACGGGCATCGACGCGACCGTGCTGCTGCCGTTCGATCGCGCACTCGCGTCGCTGCCTGCGGAGGAGTTCGTCGAACGCGTGCTCGTCGAGGCGCTGCACGCGAGGGCCGTGCTGGTCGGTGCCGACTTCCGGTACGGCGCGCGCGGCGCAGGCGACGTCGCGCTGCTCCGCGAGCTCGGCGCCCGGTTCGGCTTCTCGGTCGAGGTCGTCGATGACGTCGCGCCGGGCGGCGATCGCCGGGTGTCGTCGACCTGGGTGCGCGAGCTCTTGGCCGAGGGCGACGTCCGTCGTGCGGGCGAGCTCCTCGGGCACACGCCGACGGTATCGGGCATCGTGGTGCACGGCGCCGCCCGCGGACGCGAGCTCGGCTTCCCCACGGCGAATCTGTCGCCGGAGTCCGAGGGACTCATCCCCGCTGACGGCGTCTATGCGGGGTGGCTCACCGATTCGGGCGTCCGGTATCCGGCGGCGATCTCGGTGGGCAACAATCCCACGTTCGAGGGCGTGCCGAGAAAGCAGGTCGAGGCCTACGTGCTCGACCGCGACCTCGACCTCTACGACCACCTCGTCGACGTGGAGTTCGTCGACCGGATTCGCGGCATGGTCGCGTTCGAGAGCGTCGAGGCGCTGATCGAGCGGATGCACCACGACGTCGAGGTCGCCCGAGAGCTGCTCGGGTGAGCCGCGACGGCGCGCCCGCCGCGGCGGGCGGCTCGCCGGCGCCGCTCTGGGCCGGGCGCTCGCTCGCGCTCCTCGGCATCGTGCTGGTGGCGTTCAATCTACGCACCGGCGTCGCGTCGCTCTCGCCGATCGTTGCGGAGGTGCGCGCCGACATCCCGTTGCCGCCCGGTCTGATCGGGCTGCTCGGGATGCTTCCGCCCCTGTGCTTCGCGGTGTTCGGCATCCTCACGCCGATCCTCGCGAAGCGGTTCGGCATCGAGGCCACGCTCGTCGCGTCCCTGGTGGCGCTGGTGGCCGGGCTCGCCGGCCGGGGACTCGCCCCCGACGCCGCGTGGATGGTCGTCGCGAGCGCCGTGACGTTCGCGGCGGGTGGGGTGGGCAACGTGCTCCTGCCGCCGCTGGTCAAGCGGTACTTCCCCGACCGGATCGGGCTCGTGACGACCGTGTACGTGACGGTGATGTCGGCGAGCACGTTCGTGCCGCCGCTCGTGGCGGTGCCGGTCGCCGATGCCGCGGGGTGGCGGACGTCGCTCGGCGAGTGGGCGCTGCTCGCGCTCGTCGCGCTGGTGCCGTGGATCGCGCTGCTGCTCCAGCCGCGGGCGCGTGCCGACGAGGCGCTGCCCGAGGAGGCGGAGCCCGGGCAGGTGCGTCGCGCGCTGCGCTCGCCGCTCGCCTGGGCGCTTGCGACGGTCTTCGCCGTGTCCGCGGTGAACGCGTACGTGATGTTCGCGTGGCTGCCGGCGATCCTGACGGATGTCGCGGGCACGTCGCACCTCGCGAGCGGCGCCCTCCTGTCGCTGTTCGCCGCGATGGGCTTGCCGGCGGGGCTCGTGGTGCCCGTCCTCGCGTCGCGGTACGGCAAGGTGCGTCTGCTCGTCGGCATTGCGGTGGTGTCGTTCGTGCTGGGCTACGGCGGCCTGCTCCTCGCTCCCGCCACGGCGACCTGGCTCTGGGTGGCGCTGATCGGCACCGGGCCGCTGCTGTTCCCGCTCGCGCTCGTGCTCATCAACCTGCGATCGCGCACGCACGCCGGATCGATCGCCTTGAGCGGCGTGGTGCAGTCGGCGGGTTACCTGGTTGCCGCGCTCGCGCCGCTCGGCATCGGGCTGCTGCACGAGGGCACGGGCGGCTGGACGTGGCCGCTGATCCTGCTGCTCGCCACGGCCGTGCCCGCGGCGATCGCGGGCTTCGTGGTGGCTCGTCCCGGCTACCTCGAGGACGAGCGCCGAGCCTGATCGGTCGAGGGACGCGGTCGGTGCTCCCGAGGGTCAGCCGAGCTCCGGTTCGAAGACGAGCGCGGCGGCGCCGATGAGCGGCCCTTCGTCCGAGAGCCCCGACGGCACGATGCGGACGCGGCGGACGAACTCGAAGGCGGTCCGCTCGGCGAGCGCCGCGCGGGCGTGATCGAAGAGCGCGGGGGACACGCGGGAGAATCCGCCGCCGATGGCGACGACGTCGAGGTCGACGAGGTTCGTCGCCGAGGCGATCGCCCGGCCGAGCGCGGTTCCGGCGCGTTCGACCGCGGCCAGGGCGATGGGATCCCCGGCGGCGTGGGCTGCGGCGAGGTCTTCGCCGGTCTTCCCGGGAAAGCCCTGCTCGCGGGCCCACGCGACGGTGCGCGGGCCGGAGGCGACGGCCTCGAGGCATCCGCGTCCGCCGCACGCGCACCGGTCGTCGAACCCGCCGACCTCCACGTGGCCGATGTGGCCGCCGTTGCCGCTGGGGCTCGGCGCAGGCCGGCCGCCGAGCAGCAGGCCGCCGCCGACGCCGGTGGAGACGATCATGCCGAGCAGGTTGGATGCCCCGCGCCCTGCGCCGACCCAGCCTTCGGCCAGGGCGATGCACAGGCCGTCGATGCGCAGGGTCACGGGCAGGCCGGGTAGGAGCTCCGCGATCCGTTCGGCGAGCGGGTGGTCGCGCCAGGCCGGCACGTTGAGCGGTGACACCGTGCCGTGGCGGAGGTCGATGGGGCCGGCGGCGCCCACTCCGATGCCGAGGAGCTCGGCATCGGTCGGGGCGGCGTCGCGGGCGGCCAGGAGCACGTCGGCGACTGCGCGTTCGAGCTCGTCGGACGTCGCGGCGGCGCCGGTGGGGCGGCGGTGCCGGGAGCCGGGGAGCAGAGCGCCCCGGTCGTCGACGAGCGCGGCTTCGACCTTGGTCCCGCCGAAGTCCAGGGCGAGGGCGACGGGGCGTGGCATGGCATCAGCATAGGCGGCATCCGGTCAGCACAGTCTGCTCATCTGAGCACGAAGCGCTGCGAGTGTTGCTGCGCGCGCAGGACGTGCCTACGCTGGAAGGCGACGTCGGAAGGAGGCGCATGGACGAGGTCGACGAACTCCTCTCGATCCGAGCGGCAGAGCTCTACTACGAGGAGAACAAGACGCAGGACGAGATCGGCCAGGCCCTCCGGCTCACGCGCTGGAAGGTGGGCCGGCTGCTCGCCCAGGCGAAGCAGCGCGGATTCATCCGCATCGAGATCCTCCACCCGCGTGCCAGGCGACTGCCCATCGAGCGGCGGCTCCGCGAGGAACGCGGCCTCACCGACGCGATCGTCGTCTCCTCAGCCGGCGTCACCAGCTCGGAGGAGCTGCAGGCCCGCACCGCGCAGGCGGCGGCCGACTACCTCACCGCCCTCCGGCCGGTGCCGCGCACCCTCGGCGTCAGCTGGGGTCGTACGCTCTTCGACCTCTCCCAGCACCTGAGGAACGGCTGGGCCACGGGCGTCAACGTCGTCCAGATCAACGGCGGCGTGAGCCTCAACCGCCGCCCCGGCACCGCCGCGGCCACGGCCGTCGGCATCGCCCAGAAGGGCGGCGGCAGCGCCACGCTGCTGCCGAGCCCCGCCATCCTCGAGCGCCTCGCGACCAAGCAGGCCATCGAGTCCGACCGCGTCGTCGCCGGCGTCATCGAGCTCGCCCGCTCGGCCGACGCCTACCTGTTCAGCGCGGGAGCCGCCGACCATGCGTCCGTGCACGTCGAGAGCGGCTACCTCTCCGCAGGCGACGTCGATCTCCTCGTCGAGAAGGGCGCCGTCGGCGATGTCGTCGGCCGCTACATCGACTCCGACGGCAACATCGTCGACCCCGCGCTCGACGCCCGCACCGTCGGGCTCACCCTCGACGAGCTCCGCTCGGCACCGCTGTCGATCGCGGTGATCTCGGGGCCGGCGAAGCATCCCGTCGCCGACGCCGTCGTGCGCAGCGGCCTCTGCACCGTCCTCGTCACCGACGAGGCCACGGCGCTCCACCTCCTCGACGGCTGACGCCGTCCCGAACCACCCCAACCAGGAATCGGCAGGTCTTCCCATGGCAGGCACCTCCCTCGCCACCGCCCGCGAGCGTGCGCTCGCGGTGCTCGGCGGCGAACCCGACGACGCGACGCTCCGGCGCTATCTGCACGGCATCGCCGGCGTGGACGCCGTCGGACTCGAACAGCGCGCGGCCGGGCTCGGCACGCGGTCGATCAAGACGAGCTCGAAGGCGTGGGCCCTCGACCGCATCATCTCGCTCGTGGATCTCACCACCCTCGAGGGCGCCGACACGCCGGGCAAGGTCCGTTCCCTCGTCGGCAAGGCGATGAACCCCGACCCCGCCGAGCCCACCACGCCCCGCGTCGCCGCGGTCTGCGTCTACGGCGACATGGTCCCGTTCGCCGTCGACGCCCTCGGAGCGGCGCACGGCGACCCCGACGACGGCGGCATCGCCGTGGCCGCGGTCGCGACGGCGTTTCCGAGCGGGCGCGCCTCGCTCGACATCAAGCTCGCCGATACCGCCGAGGCCGTCGCCGCGGGCGCCGACGAGATCGACATGGTCATCGACCGCGGGGCGTTCCTCGCCGGCCGATACGGCCAGGTGTTCGACCAGATCGCCGCGGTGAAGGAGGCCTGCCGGCGTCCCGACGGCACCAGCGCGAGCCTCAAGGTCATCCTCGAGACGGGCGAGCTCGTCACGTACGACAACGTGCGTCGCGCGTCGTGGCTGTCGATCCTCGCCGGCGGCGACTTCATCAAGACCTCGACCGGCAAGGTGCAGCCCGCGGCGACGCTGCCCGTCACGCTGCTCATGCTCGAGGTCGTGCGCGACTGGCACCGGCTCACCGGCCAGCGCATCGGCGTGAAGCCGGCCGGCGGCATCCGCGCCTCGAAGGACGCGATCAAGTACGTGGTGACGGTCGCCGAGACCGTCGGCGAGGAGTGGCTGCAGCCGCACCTGTTCCGGTTCGGCGCATCGAGCCTCCTGAACGACGTGCTGCTGCAGCGGCAGAAGCTCCGCTCGGGCCACTACTCCGGCGCCGACTACGTGACGATCGACTGAGACGGGCAGACAGACAGATGAGTTTCCTCGAGTACGCACCCGCCCCCGAATCACGGGCGATCCTGTCGCTGCGCGACGAGTACGGCCTCTTCATCGACGGCGAGTTCGTCGCCGGCCGCGGCACGCCGTTCCAGACCGTCTCGCCGGCCGACGAGCAGCGCATCGCGACCATCTCGAACGCGGACGCTGCCGACGTCGACGCCGCCGTCACGGCCGCGCGGCGCGCCTACGACGGCGCGTGGGGGCGGATGTCGGGCCGCGACCGCGGCAAGTACCTCTTCCGCATCGCGCGGCTCGTGCAGGAGCGCGCCCGCGAGCTGGCCGTCGCCGAGTCGCTCGACAACGGCAAGCCGATCAAGGAGTCGCGGGACGTGGACGTGCCGCTCGTGGCCGCCTGGTTCTTCTACTACGCCGGCTGGGCCGACAAGCTCGACCACGCGGGCCTCGGCGCGAACCCGCGCGCGCTCGGCGTCGCCGCCCAGGTCATCCCGTGGAACTTCCCGCTGCTGATGCTGGCGTGGAAGATCGCCCCGGCGCTCGCGGCAGGCAACACCGTCGTGCTGAAGCCCGCGGAGACGACCCCGCTCACCGCGCTGCTGTTCGCCGAGATCGTGCAGCAGGCCGATCTGCCGCCCGGCGTGGTGAACATCATCACGGGCGCCGGCGACACGGGGGCCGCCCTCGTGGCGCATCCCGGCGTCGACAAGGTGGCCTTCACCGGCTCGACGGCGGTCGGACGCCAGATCGCCAAGACGGTGGCCGGCACGTCGAAGCGGCTCACGCTCGAGCTCGGCGGCAAGGCCGCGAACATCGTCTTCGACGACGCCCCCATCGATCAGGCGATCGAGGGCATCGTGAACGGCATCTTCTTCAACCAGGGCCACGTGTGCTGCGCCGGCTCCAGGCTGCTCGTCCAGGAGTCCATCCACGACGAGGTCGTCGATCGTCTGAAGCAGCGGCTGTCGACCCTGCGCCTCGGCGACCCGCTCGACAAGAACACCGACATCGGGGCGATCAACTCGCGCGAGCAGCTCGAGCGGATCCGGGAGCTCTCCGAGGTCGGCGTCGCCGAGGGCGCCGAGCGGTGGAGCGCCCCGTGCGACCTGCCCGAGAACGGGTTCTGGTTCGCCCCGACGATCTTCACCGGCGTGCAGACCAGCCACCGCATCGCCCGCGAGGAGATCTTCGGGCCGGTGCTGTCGGTGCTCTCGTTCCGGACCCCGCAGGAGGCCGTCGCGAAGGCCAACAACACGCCGTACGGGCTGTCCGCCGGCATCTGGAGCGATAAGGGCAGCCGGATCCTCGCGGTCGCCGACCAGCTGCGCGCGGGCGTGGTGTGGGCCAACACGTTCAACCGGTTCGACCCGGCGAGCCCGTTCGGCGGGTACAAGGAGTCGGGCTACGGCCGGGAGGGCGGCCGGCACGGGCTCGGTGCCTATCTCGCGCCGTCGAACTCTTCGCGCGCCGCGCTGTCGGCCCGCAGCGGCGCCGCAGCTGCGGTCACGGAGGCCGCCGGAGCCGCCGAGATCGCCGGAGCCGCCGAAACCGCCGGGGCCGCCGCCAACAGCTCCAAGCCGCGCACCCGCCGAACCGCCCGTCCCGCGAAGAAGGGAGCCGCGAAGTGACCCGCCTCGCCGTGCCGAAGACCTACAAGCTGTTCATCGGCGGGGCGTTCCCGCGGAGCGAGTCGGGCCGCACCTACGAGGTGCTCGCCGCCGACGGCTCGTTCCTCGCCAACGCCGCGAAGGCGTCGCGGAAGGACGCCAGGGACGCCGTGGTCGCCGCGCGCGGGGCCGTCTCGGGCTGGGCGGGGGCGACCGCGTACAACCGCGGCCAGGTGCTCTATCGCATCGCGGAGCTGCTCGAGGGGCGGCGGGCGCAGTTCGTCGCCGAGATCGAGCAGGCCGAGGGTGTCACCCGCGCCCAGGCGACGGCACAGGTCGACGAGGCGATCGACCGGTGGGTCTGGTACGCGGGCTGGGCCGACAAGTTCGCGCAGGTCACGGGGAACGCCAACCCGGTCGCCGGCCCGTACTTCAACATCTCGGTGCCCGAGCCGACCGGTGTCGTCGCGATCGTCGCACCGCAGGATTCCTCCCTGCTCGGGCTGGTGTCGGCGACGGCGCCCGCGCTCGTCGCGGGCAACGCGGTCGTGGTGATCGCGAGCGAGCGGTTCCCGCTGTCGGCGATCAGCCTGGCCGAGGTGCTCGCGACGAGCGACGTGCCGAAGGGCGTCGTCAACGTCCTCACGGGGTCGCCGGCCGAGGTGGCGCCGTGGCTCGCGTCGCACGCCGACGTCAACGCACTGGATCTCGTCGGCGCGGCCGAGCTCGACTGGGTCGACCTCGAGATCGCCGCGGCGGACACGCTGAAGCGGGTGCTGCGACCCGAGCAGGGTCCGGATGCCGCCGCCCCGGCGCTCGACCGCATCACGGCGTTCACCGAGACGAAGACGGTGTGGCACACGAAGAGCCTGCGATAACGCACCCGCGTCGTTCGGGTGAGATGGCCCCCGAACGAGGGCGGGGCGAAGGTCACGAAACGATAACGGCCTGTGCTAGCGTGACGTCCACTTCCGCGCAACGGCGCGCGGAGGTGGAAAGGCCCGACCCCCGTGATGCGCGCCCCCCATGCGGTCATCCGACGCACCCTGCTCGTCCTCTTCGCCGCCGCCCTCACCGGCGGCCTCATCGCCGCCCAGGTGCCTCCGAAGCTCATCGCGCGTGACGTGTTCGGCGCGATGCGTGCGCCGGGGGAGCCGCCGGCGACGATCGGCCACCGGGGCGATCGAGCCCACGCGCCCGAGAACACGATGCCGGCGCTCGAGCGCGCCATGGACGAGCTCGCGTACGTCGAGACCGATGTCCGGCTCACCCGCGACGGGGTGCCGGTGCTCTTCCACGACGTGACGCTCGAGCGCATCGCGGGCGTCGACCGCACCGTCGAGGAGCTCGAGTTCGGGGAGCTCCGGCGCCTCGACGTCGGTGCCTGGTACGGCGAGGACTTCGAGGGCCTCCGGGTGCCGACGCTCGACGAGTTCCTCGCGGCATTGGCCGAGCGGGACGCGGCCAGAGCGCTCATCGAGCTGAAGGCCGACTGGAGGCCTGCCGAGGTCCGCGCCGTGATCGGTTTCGTCGAACGGCACAACCTCCGCGGACGCATCGTGCTGCAGAGCTTCAGCATCGAGACGCTGCTCGCGGTGCGGGCGGTCTCCCCGTCGACCCCGCGCATCCTGCTCACCCGCGAACTGCCGGCCGACCCGCGGTGGCTCGCCGACCGGCTGGGCGTGATCGGCTTCGGCACGACGGCCCAGGCGGTCCGGGATGCCCCGGGCGCCCTCGAGCTGCTGCACGATGCTGGCATCGCGGTGCTCTGCTACACGCTGAACACCGACGACGACTGGGCCGCGGTCTCCGCGCTCGGCGTCGACGGCATCATCACCGATCAGCCGAGCGAGCTCGACGCGTGGCTCGCGGTCACGGCGCCCGGCACCTGAGGGGGCGCTCAGTCGACGGTGAGCCCGAGCTCGGCCGCGGCCCGGGCGAACCGCTCGTGCATCGCGGGGGAGGAGAGCACGAACCGGACGAGCGGCGGCGCGCCGTCGTCGCCCGCTTCAGCGGCGACGCGCAGGGCGACGCGGGCGACGTCGTCGGCCGGCCAGCCGTAGACGCCGGCCGAGACGGCCGGGGCCGCCACGGATGCCGCGCCGAGCGAGGCGGCGAGGGCGAAGGAGTTGCGGAAGGCGTTCGCGAGGCGCACGCGGCGGGCGTCGGCTTCCTCGCCGGGACCCGGCCAGACGGGGCCTGCAGTGTGGATCACCCAGCGGGCGGAGAGCCGGCCCGCGGTGGTCGCGACCGCTTCGCCGACGGGCAGCCCGTCGGGCAGTGCGGTGCGGCGAAGCTCCCGGCAGGCGGCGAGGATCGAGGGACCGCCCGCCCGGTGGATCGCGCCGTCGACGCCGCCGCCGCCGAGCAGCGTGGAGTTCGCGGCGTTGACGATGGCGTCGACCCGTTCGCGGGTGAGGTCGCCCGTGACCAGGTCGATGCGCGGCATGTGGCTAGCTGCGGTTGTTGGAGAGCTCGAAGATGCGCACGAGCTCGGCGACGGCGGCGTCGCGCTCTTCGCCGCCGGCTTCGTACTGATGGCTCACGTGGGTGCGCAGGTGGTTCTCGACGAGGAGCTTGTTCAGGGAGGCGAGCGACTTCTGCACCGCCAGCGACAGGGTGATGATGTCGACGCAGTAGTCCTCGTTCTCGATCATCTTCTCGATGCCCCGGAGCTGGCCCTCGATGATCTTCGTGCGGTGCAGCGCTCGCTTCTTGATGTCCTCGATCACACTCCTAGGATACTCCGGTTGCGCGGCATACCCCCCATGGGTATTCTCGACCATCGTGGACACCCGGATCATCGACCTCGACATCGACGGCATGACCTGCGCGAGCTGCGTCGCGCGGGTCGAACGACGGCTCGGCCGCCTCGACGGCGTCGACGCCCAGGTCAACCTCGCGACCGAGCGCGCACGCGTGACCTATCCCGTCGGGCTCGACGTGGCGCGCCTGCTCGACGCGGTGCGCGAGGCCGGCTACCGGGCGAGCGTCCCGGTAGCGGCACCGGCAGCGGCAGCTCCGCCTGCGGCCGACCCCGTCGTCGAAACGGCAGGCGCAGAGACGACGGGCGATCAGACGACCTCAGGCGCCGAGGCATCCGTCACCGCAGCCACCCGCCGGGCCGCCGCACACGAGGCGGCCGACCCGCTGCGCTCGCGCCTGCTCGTCTCCGCGGTGCTCACCGTCCCGGTCGTCGTGCTCGCGATGATCCCGGCCCTGCAGTTCCCGAACTGGCAGTGGCTCTCGCTGGTGCTCGCCGCACCCGTCGTGGTCTGGGGCGGCTGGCCCTTCCACCGGGCCGCCTGGACGAACCTCCGCCACGGCGCGCTCACCATGGACACGCTCGTCTCGCTCGGCACCCTCACCGCGTTCGGCTGGTCGCTGTGGGCACTGTTCTTCGGCTCGGCCGGCATGACCGGGATGACCCACGAATGGTCGTTCGGCGTGCGCGGCACGCCGGGCGGCGACATCTACCTCGAGGTCGCGGCGGGCGTGGTCACGGTGATCCTGCTCGGCCGGGTCCTCGAGTCCCGGTCGAAGCGGCGCGCCGGCGAGGCGCTCACCTCCCTCGCCGCGCTCGCGCCGAGCGAGGTCACGGTGCTCCGTCCGGATGCGTCGGAGGCCCGCGCGCCGCTCGCCGAGCTGCGCCCGGGCGACCGGTTCGTCGTGCGACCGGGGGAGCGGATCGCCGCGGACGGCATCGTCGTCGAGGGGTCGGCATCGGTCGACGAGAGCATGCTCACCGGAGAGCCCGCCCCCGTCGACGTCGAGGAAGGCGCCGCCGTGACGGGCGCGACCATCGCCCACGGCGGGCGCCTGGTCGTCGCGGCGACCCGTGTCGGCGCCGACACGAGGCTCGCGCAGATCGCCCGGCTCGTCGAGGACGCTCAGCTCGGCAAGAGCCGCGCCCAGCGGCTCGCGGACCGCATCTCGGCGGTGTTCGTGCCGATCGTCATCCTCATCGCCGTGGGCACCGCGGCGGTCTGGCTCGCGACCGGGAGCCCGCTCGAGGCCGCCGTCACCGCGGCCGTCGCCGTGCTCGTCATCGCCTGCCCCTGCGCGCTCGGCCTCGCGACGCCCATGGCGATCCTCGTTGGCACGGGCCGGGGCGCCTCGCGCGGCATCCTCATCACCGGGCCGGAGGCCCTCGACCGGACCGCGGGGATCGACACGGTCCTGCTCGACAAGACCGGCACCCTGACAACCGGCCGGATGCGCCTCGCCGAGATCGTGGCCGCCGAAGGCGAGTCGGCGCCGCGTGCGCTCGCCATCGCCGCCGCGCTCGAACGCGGGTCGGAGCATCCGATCGCCCGTGCCGTCGTCCAGGGAGCCGAGCGCGACGGCGCGGCCCCACTCGAGGTCGCCGGCTTCCGCGCCCACGCGGGCCTCGGCGTCACCGGTCGAGTCGACGGCGTCGAGGCGACCGTCGGGCGACCGGCCTTCCTCGTCGATCGGGGCCACCGGATGCCGCCCGCGCTCGCGGAGTCGATCGCCGCATCCGACCGGACGGCGGTCGCCGTGGGCTGGGACGGCGAGGTCCGCGCCGTCCTCGAGGTCGGCGACGACCTCCGCGTCGGCGCGAAGGACGCCGTCGAGCGGCTGCGCACGCTGGGCCTGCGCCCGGCGCTCGTCACGGGCGACGCGACGCGCCCCGCGCACCGCATCGCCGCGGCGGTCGGCATCGACGAGGTGCACGCGGAGGTCGCACCCGAGGGCAAGCTCGACCTCGTGCGACGCCTGCAGGGCGAGGGCCGCCGAGTCGCGATGGTCGGCGACGGGGTGAACGACGCCGCCGCGCTCGCCGCGGCCGACCTCGGCATCGCGATGGGCGGGGGAACGGATGCCGCGGCCGCCGCGAGCGACCTCGCGCTGCTCCGCGACGAGCCGGGCGCCGTGCCCGACGCGGTGCGGCTCGCGCGTGCGACGCTCGGCACGATCCGCGGCAACCTGTTCTGGGCCTTCGCCTACAACGTCGCAGCGATCCCGCTCGCCGCCGCCGGCCTGCTCAACCCGATGATCGCGGGTGCCGCCATGGCGTTCTCGAGCGTGTTCGTGGTACTGAACAGCCTGCGCCTGCGGCGCGCGTGAGCGGGCGCCGGGCGCCGACAGTGCTCGGCCGGCTCGGTCAGCCCTCGTCGAGTGCGGCGGCGCCCGGCCGCTCATCGCCGAGGTCGACCCGTCGTTCGGCGTCGATGCCCGGCACCTCGTCGGCGAGCGCGTCGTCGACGGGCCGCTCGTCGTCGGTCGGCGCCGGCTCCACCTCGTCGAACTCGGTGTCCTGCGCGACCGTGAAGTCGTCGTCGTCATCCGGCGAGACGCCTGCGCCCGCCCTCGCGAGATCGTCCATGCGCCCCATGGTAGGTCCTGCGCGCCGCTCGCGCACGGGTCGCCGCGGCCCGCTAGACTGGAACGAGCGCCCGACGGATCCGTTCTCGGCCCGACGGCGCGGGTTCCGCCCGCGCCCTGCTCGGCTGGCCAGCTCTGGCAGCCCGGATCCGCGCACCGATGGACGCGTCGCACGACGCGTCGGGGAGCGGACTCGATCATGGTTCGACGGCTCAGGCGCGGACGGATGCACCCCTGAGAGCAGGAGGACCCTTGGCCCAGACCAGGCAGCGGCAGCGCACGCGCTCGCGCGACGATGACGCGCCGATCATCCCGATCCTCGCGCGCAAGGTGCGCGAGGTCGAGCAGAAGGCGCAGAAGAACAAGCTCGGCCCCACGAACCGCACGAAGTTCCAGGTCATCGCGCTGCTCATGCGCGAGGAGCGCGCGCGGGTGAAGGCCGACTCCGAGGTGACCGACGCCGCTCGCGCCGAGCTGCTGAAGCGTCTCGACGGCATCGCGCAGATCCTCGCGAAGACCGCGGCACGCGACACCAGCCTCATCGCGCTGCTCGAGCCGGATGCCTCGGTGGGCCAGGTCGCCCAGCGGTTCCGCCGCGATTGGCTGATCGAGTCGGGTGCCGAGCTCAGCCCCGACGAGCTCATCATCACGCGCGAGCCCGAACCGGTCGCCCAGCTCGCCGAGAACCAGGTCATCCCCGCCTCCGTGCGCTCGTTCCAGCTCGCGAACCCGTTCCTCGCGCCCGATTTCCCGAAGGCGCAGACGCCCGCGGTGCCGGTGCGACGACTCGCCAACTGGGAGCTGCTCGGGCCGCTGTTCAAGTCGTTCGAGCAGGGATCGGGCGGCCAGGCGGCCAGCATGGAGCTGCCCGAGGCGCCCGCCGTCGACCGGCTCGCGCCGCGCGGGCTCGAGCTCATGAAGCACCAGGCCCGTTTCATCGAGGCCGCCCGGCTCGGCCACCGCACGTTCCTGCTCGCCGACGAGCCCGGCCTCGGCAAGACGGCGCAGTCGGTGCTCGCGGCATCCGTCGCCGGCGCCTACCCGCTGCTCGCCGTCGTGCCGAATGTCGTGAAGATGAACTGGGCGCGCGAGGTCGAGCGCTGGACGCCGCATCGCCGGGCCACGGTCATCCACGGCGACGGCGACACGCTCGATGCCTTCGCCGACGTCGTGGTGGTCAACTACGACGTGCTCGATCGGCATATGGCGTGGCTGTCGACGATGGGCTTCCGCGGCATGGTCGTCGACGAAGCCCACTTCATCAAGAACCTCTCGTCGCAGCGGTCGCGCAACGTCCTGGCGCTGGCCGAACGCATCCGCGAGCACGCCCCGGGCGGCGACCCGCTCCTGCTCGCCCTCACCGGAACGCCGCTCATCAACGACGTCGACGACTTCCGGGCGATCTGGCAGTTCCTCGGCTGGATCGACGGCGACCGCCCCTCGGCGGAGCTGCTGGGCCGGCTCGAGGCCACCGGGCTCACCCCGGCCGACCACGGCTTCTATGCCGAGGCGCGTCAGGCGGTCATCGACCTCGGCATCGTGCGTCGGCGGAAGGTCGATGTGGCCGCCGACCTGCCGGCCAAGCGCATCGCCGATCTCCCCGTGGAGCTCGACGACGAGCTCGGCCGTTCGGTGCGGGCCGCCGAGCGGGAGCTCGGCGCGCGGCTCGCGAACCGGTTCCGCGCGCTCGTCGACGCGCGAGGGCTCCGCGTGGGCGACCTCGACGAAGACCAGCGCGACCAGCTCATCCGTGCGGTCGCGCACGCCGAGCTCGAGGAGTCGAAGTCGGCGAAGTCGGGCGAGAACGTGTTCACGATGGTGCGGCGCATCGGCCAGGCGAAGGCGGGCCTCGCGGCCGACTACGCCGCGCAGCTCGCACGCTCGGCGGGCAAGGTCGTCTTCTTCGCCAAGCACATCGACGTCATGGACCAGGCCGAGGCCGTGTTCGCCTCGCGGGAGCTGAAGACCGTCTCGCTCCGCGGCGACCAGACGGCGCTCGCGCGCCAGGCTGCGATCGACGCGTTCAACAAGGACCCCGAGGTCCACGTCGCCGTCTGCTCGCTGACCGCGGCCGGCGTCGGCGTGAACCTGCAGGCGGCCTCGAACGTGGTGCTCGCGGAGCTCAGCTGGACGAGCGCCGAGCAGACGCAGGCCATCGACCGCGTGCACCGCATCGGCCAGGAGGAGCCCGTGACCGCGTGGCGGATCATCGCCGCGCACACGGTCGACGCCCGCATCGCCGAGCTCATCGACGCGAAGCAGGGGCTCGCCGCGCGGGCGCTCGACGGCAGCGACGTCGAGCCCGGCTCGGCCGACTCCGTGCAGCTCGACGCGCTCCAGCACCTGCTCCGCGCCGCCCTCGACGGAGCGCTGTAGTCGAGCCGCAGCCGCGGGCCGTGCGCCGGGCCGCGCGCCCGGGGGCGCCGTCACGGCGCCCTCGTCGCGCGCGCTAGACTGCCGCTCGTCCGTGCCTCGAGGATGCGGCTCCGGCGATCCTTCCCCCAGACCCGAGGAGCAACACCAGGCATGAAGATCGGCATTCTCACCAGCGGCGGCGACTGCCCGGGGCTGAACGCGGTCATCCGCGGAGCCGTGCTGAAGGGCGTCATCTCGCACGACACCGAGTTCGTCGGCTTCCGCTGGGGCTGGCGCGGCGTCGTCGAGCAGGACATCGTCCCGATCACGCGCCACGACGTGCGCGGCCTCGCGCGACAGGGCGGCACCATCCTCGGCTCCAGCCGGACGAACCCGTTCGAGGGTGAGGGCGGAGGGCCCGAGAACATCCAGCGCATGCTCGACGAGCAGGGCATCGACGCGATCATCGCCATCGGCGGCGAGGGCACGCTGACGGCCGCACGCCGGCTGCACGACGAGGGCGGCATCAACGTCGTCGGCGTGCCGAAGACCATCGACAACGACCTCGCCGCCACCGACTACTCCTTCGGCTTCGACACCGCGGTCGAGATCGCGACGGAGGCGATCGACCGCCTGCGTACCACCGCGGACTCGCACGGCCGCTGCATGGTGCTCGAGGTCATGGGCCGCCACGTCGGCTGGATCGCCCTGCACTCGGGCATGGCCGGCGGTGCGCACGCGATCCTCATCCCCGAGCAGCCGCAGTCGATCGAGCAGATCTGCGAGTGGGTCGAGTCGGTCCGCGACCGCGGCCGTGCGCCGCTCGTGGTCGTCGCCGAGGGCTTCCACCTCGACTCGATGGACGAGGCGCACTCGCACAAGGGCCTCGACGCGTTCAACCGGCCCCGCCTCGGCGGCATCGCCGACCTGCTGGCGCCCATGATCGAGGAGCGCACCGGCATCGAGTCCCGTGCGACGGTGCTCGGCCACATCCAGCGCGGCGGCGCGCCGAGCGCGTACGACCGCGTGCTCGCGACGCGGCTCGGCATGGCCGCCGTCGACGCGGTGTACGACGGGGCGTGGGGGTCGATGGTCACCCTCCGCGGCACCGACATCGAGACCGTCACGATCGCCGAGGCCGTCGGCAGCCTGAACCGGGTTCCCGAGTCGCGCTACGACGAGGCGAAGATCCTCTTCGGCTGACGCCGACGGCGGAGGGATGAGTCGGATGCCCCTGCCCGAGGTCTGCGTCTGCTACCTGCTCCGCGAGCGCGACGGGCGCGTCGAGGTGCTCCTCGGGCGCAAGAAGCACGGGCTCGGCGAGGGCCGCTACGTCGCGCCGGGCGGCAAGCTCGAGCCGGGGGAGAGCGCGGTGGAGGCCGCCGTGCGCGAGGTGCTGGAGGAGTCGGGGCTCGTCGTCGAGGCATCCCATCTCGAACCGCGCGGCCGACTGACGTACCTGTTCCCGCACCGGGAGGCGTGGAGTCAGGTCTCGCACGTCTTCGTCTGCCGCGCCTGGCGGGGCGAGCCGGTGCCGAGCGACGAGCTCGACCCCGAGTGGTTCCCGGTCGCCGAGGTGCCGTTGGCCGAGATGTGGGATGACGCCAGCCGGTGGCTGCCGGGCGTGCTCGGGGGCGGCACCGTGGACCGCACGTTCGTGTTCGGCGAGGACCTCTCGTCCGTGGTGGAGGACGGCCGCTGAGGTCGCGTAGGATCGTCGGGGCACCGCGCCGACGCGTTTCCGCAATCCTCACCGCATGAACAGTCGGTGAACCACTTCACCCACGAGAAAGACGCCGGTGGAACTCACCCTCATCGTCGTGCTGGTCATCGCACTGGCCCTCTTCTTCGATTTCACGAACGGCTTCCACGACACCGCGAACGCGATGGCGACGCCGATCGCGACGGGAGCGCTGAAGCCGAAGGTCGCGGTGGCCCTCGCCGCCGTGCTGAACCTCGTCGGCGCGTTCCTGTCGACCGAGGTGGCGAAGACCATCTCCGGCGGCATCATCCGGGAGGGCGACGACGGGGTGCTGATCACCCCCGAGCTGATCTTCGCGGGGCTCATCGGCGCGATCGTGTGGAACATGGTCACCTGGCTGTTCGGCCTGCCGTCCTCGTCGAGCCACGCCCTCTTCGGCGGACTCATCGGATCGGCGCTCGTCGGCTTCGGGCTCCAGGCCATCGACTTCTCGGTGGTGATGTCCAAGGTCGTACTGCCCGCGCTGCTCGCGCCGCTCACCGCGGGACTCGTCGCGTACACGGCCACGAAGCTGGCCTATGCCATCACCCGGCGCTACGACGGCAAGCCCGACGGCCGCGACGGGTTCCGGCACGCGCAGATCTTCTCGAGCTCGCTCGTCGCGCTCGCCCACGGCACCAACGACGCGCAGAAGACGATGGGCGTGATCACGCTCACCCTCATCTCCGTGAACCTCCAGCCCGCAGGCTCCGGCCCCGAGTTCTGGGTCGTCGTGGTGTGTGCGCTCGCGATCGCGCTCGGCACCTACATGGGCGGCTGGCGCATCATCAAGACGCTCGGCACCGGCCTCACCGACGTCAAGCCTGCGCAGGGCTTCGCGGCGGAGACCTCGACGGCCGCCACGATCCTCGCCTCGAGCCACCTCGGCTTCGCGCTGTCCACCACGCAGGTCGCATCGGGCTCGGTCATCGGCTCCGGCCTCGGCCGGCGCGGGTCGAAGGTGCGCTGGCGGACGGCCGGCCGCATCGGCGTCGGCTGGCTGCTCACCCTGCCCGCCGCGGGCGCCGTGGGCGCCATCGCCGCGCTCGTCGCGCACCTCGGGGTCGTGGGCGTGATCGTCGACGCCGTCGTGGGCGTGGTGGTCATCGTGGCGATCTTCCTCATCTCCCGCCGCAGCGAGGTCTCGCACAAGAACGTCGTGAGCGAGGTCGCCGCCTCCGGTCGCGCCGTGAAGATCAAGCGCAACCCCAAGCCCAAGAAGAAGGTCAAGCAGTGATCGACTGGCTGGCGTTCGTCGTCGTCCTCCTCGCCGCCCTCATCGGCGCCGCCGTCGTGGTGAGCGCCTACTCGCTCGGCATCCGCCTGCTCACGATCTCGGGGCGCACGCCCATCGTCACACCGGCGGAGTTCACCGACGCGATCACCGTGGTGACCCCCGCCGAGGCCAAGGCCGCTGCGAAGCGCGCGGCGAAGGCGGCGAAGAAGAGCCCGCTCACCGCCGGACAGAAGCGAGCCGCGTTCATCGGCGCGATCGCCTGCTTCACCCTTTCCGGACTGGCGGTGCTCGTGGGAATCTATCTCATCGTCCCCGCGCTGCACGCCACCGGATAAGGAGCACATCCCGCGCATGACCGACGCCACCCCCACCACGACCGACACCGCAGACACGCCGCCCTCGGGCGGCGGATTCCGGTCCAGGCTCGACCGGTTCTTCGAGATCTCCGCCCGCGGCTCCTCCTTCGGGGCCGAGATCCGCGGCGGTCTCGTCACGTTCGTCACGATGGCCTACATCGTCATCCTCAACCCGATCATCCTGTCGTCGGGCACGGATGTCTCGGGCGACCAGCTCGGCTTCGCGCAGGTCTCGGCCGTCACGGGTCTCACCGCGGGCGTCATGACGATCCTCTTCGGCCTCGTCGCCCGGCTGCCCTTCGGCTTCGCGGCCGGTCTCGGCATCAACTCGTTCCTCGCCGTCTCGGTCGTCGGTCAGGTGACCTGGCCCGAGGCCATGGGCCTCGTCGTCATCAACGGCCTCATCATCGTGCTGCTCGCGGCCACCGGGCTCCGGCGCCTGATCTTCAACGCGGTGCCCATCCAGCTGAAGCTCGCGATCACGGTCGGCATCGGCCTGTTCATCGCGTTCATCGGCTTCGTCGACGCCGGGTTCGTCACCTCCACCGGCCTCGGCTCGCCGCCCGTCGGCCTCGGCGTGAACGGCTCGGTCGGCACCGTGCCGACGCTCGTCTTCGTCTTCACGCTGCTGCTCACCGGCATCCTCGTCGCGCGGAAGGTGAAGGGCGGCATCCTCATCGGCCTGGCCTCCGGCACGGTGCTCGCGATCATCATCGAGGCCATCTGGAACCTCGGCCCGAAGGTGTCGGGCGACGAGGTCAACCCGAACGGCTGGGGCCTGTCCGTGCCCGACCTGCCCGCGCAGTGGGTGAGCCTGCCCGACCTGTCGCTCGTCGGCCAGGTGTCGTTCGGCTCGTTCGAGCGGATCGGCGTGCTCGCCGCACTCATGCTCGTCTTCACGCTCGTGTTCACGAACTTCTTCGACGCCATGGGAACGATGACCGGCCTGTCGAAGGAGGCGGGACTCGCCGACGCGAAGGGCGACTTCCCGCGCCTGAAGTCGGCGCTCGTGGTCGAGGGCGTCGGTGCGGTCGCCGGCGGTCTGACGTCCGCGTCGTCCAACACCGTGTTCATCGAGTCCGGCGCCGGCATCGGCGAGGGCGCTCGGACCGGCCTCGCGAACATCGTCACGGGTGCGCTGTTCCTCGCGGCGATGTTCTTCACCCCGCTCGTGTCGATCGTGCCGAGCGAGGTCGCCGCCGCGGCCCTCGTCATCGTCGGTGCGCTGATGATGAGCCAGATCTCCTCGATCGACTTCCGCGACTTCTCGGTGCTGCTGCCGGTGTTCCTCACGGTCACGGTGATGCCGCTGACGTACTCGATCGCGAACGGCATCGGTGCGGGCTTCATCGGCTGGGTCGTCGTGCGGGCGCTCTCGGGCAAGGCCAAGGAGATCCACCCGCTGCTGTGGGTCGTCGCGGCGGGCTTCCTGATCTACTTCGCGCGCGGCCCGATCGAGGCGCTCTTCGCCTGATCGCGAGCTGGAACGACGGATGCCCCGGGCGATTCGCCCGGGGCATCCGTCATTCTCGGTGCGACGCGGTCGCGTCGTTCAGGCCGTGCCGCGGAGCCTCGCGATGCCGTTCATCACGTGGTAGATCACGATCGCGGCGATCGTGCCGAGCGCGATGCCGTTGAACGAGATGCCGTCGCCGAAGGCGAACGTGAAGTCGGCGATGCCGATGATGAGGGCGGTCGCCGCGGTGAACTGGTTCACCGGCTTGGCGAAGTCGACCTTGTTGTCGAGCCAGATCTTCACGCCGATGATGCCGATGAGTCCGTACAGCGCCGTCGTGACGCCGCCCAGCACGCCCGGCGGGATCGTGTTGATGACGGCCCCGAACTTCGGCGAGAGCCCGAGCAGCACTGCGACGATGCCCGCCACCCAGTACGCGGCGGTCGAGTACACGCGCGTTGCGGCCATGACGCCGATGTTCTCGCCGTACGTCGTGGTGCCGGAGCCGCCGAAGAAGCCCGCGACAGTCGTGGCGAGGCCGTCGGAGAACAGCGCCCGACCGGTCGAGGCGTTCACCGACGGGTCCGTCATCTGCGCGACACCGCGGATGTGACCGACGTTCTCCGCGATCAGCACGAGCACGACCGGCAGGAAGGCGGGCAGCAGCCCCCACACGGCGGCATCCGCGAAGGGGTTCGCCGGCAGATGGAAGGTGGGCAGGCCCACCCAGGCCGCCTCCTCGATCTTCGTGAAGTCGACCTCCTGCTGAATCACGGCGGCGATGTACCCGACCGCGACGCCGAGCAGGATCGACATGCGCGCGAGGATCCCGCGGAACGCGACGGACGCGACGATGACGGCCGCGAGCGTGATCAGGGCGGTGAGCGGGGCCTGCACGAAGTTGTTCTTCGCCGCGGGCGCGAGGTTGAACCCGATGAGCGCGACGATGGCGCCGGCGACGACGGGCGGCATCAGCGCGTCGATCCAGCGTGTGCCGACCCACACGACGAGCAGACCCACGAGCGCGAGCAGGACACCGACGGAGACGATGCCGAAGAGCGCGGCGCCCATGGGGTCGTCGGCCGCCTCGGACGCGGTCGCCGCCGTGATCGGCGCGATGAACGCGAACGAGGAGCCGAGGTAGCTCGGCACTCGGTTCCGGGTGATGACGAGGAAGAGCAGCGTGCCGATGCCCGAGAAGAACAGGGTCGTGGCCGGCGGGAAGCCGGTGAGCAGCGGCACCAGGAAGGTCGCGCCGAACATGGCGACCACGTGCTGCGCACCGAGACCGATGGTGCGCGGCCACGACAGCCGTTCGCCGGGCGCCACCACGGCATCGGGGGCGACGTGCTTGCCGTCGCCGTGGACGGTCCAGGGCAGGGTCATAGGACTCCGTTCAGGAGGAGGGGCGGGGATCGAGCCGATGCTATCGGTTCGGCGGCCCGCCGCCCCGACGATCCGGGGGCTAGCCCCATGTCGCGGCCGCCGGGCTGCTCCTAGCGTGGAAGCACATCCACGAGAGGACGCCCCATCATGACCACCGCAACCGACACCTCGACGCAGGCGCCGTTCACGCAGCCGGGCACCGCGCACCCCGCGTACGGCTCGGGCACGCCCGTGGGCGCCGTCGTCCCCGAGGAGACGAAGGGCTTCAGCATCGCGAGCCTCGTGCTCGGCATCGTGTCGATCGTCGCCGGGTTCACCTTCTTCGTCCCGATCGCCGGCCTCGTGCTCGGCATCCTCGCGCTGAAGCGCGAGCCGGCGTCGCGCACCATGGCGATCTGGGGCGTGGTGCTGAACGGCGTGCTGCTCGCCGGCGCCGCGCTGTTCACGATCGGCGCGCTGGTGTTCGGCCTCGCGCTGCTGCCGTTCGCCTTCATCTGATCGCCCGGGCGCCGCGGATCCGGCGCCTCCACCACGACGGCCCGCCCCGACCGGGGCGGGCCGTCGCCGTGCTTCGACCCGGCGGCGGCGTGCCGGGTAGGCTCGTGATGAGGTGCGGCGACCCCGCGCCCGTCGTTCCGAACCCGTGCGGCGACCCCGCGCGGCCCGAGGCAATGGAGCCCATCGTGTCGATCCCGACCGTCCACCCGTCATTCGAGCGGCGCCTGGAGGCGAGCGTGCATCACCCCGAACCCGACGTCCCCACCCGGACCGAGACCGATTCGCTCGGCAGCGTCGAGGTGCCGGCCGCCGCGTACTGGGGCGTGCACACGATGCGCGCGCTCGAGAACTTCCCGATCTCCAAGCGCCCCATCTCGGTCTACCCCGACCTCATCGTCGCCCTGGCGCAGGTGAAGCAGGCGGCGTCGCGCGCCAATCGCGAGGTCGGCGTGCTGGATGCGAAGAAGCAGGCGTGGATCGACGAGGCGTGCCAGCGGATCATCGACGGCGAGCTGCACGAGCAGTTCGTGGTCGGCGTGATCCAGGGCGGCGCCGGCACGTCGACGAACATGAACGCGAACGAGGTCATCACGAACCTCGCGCTCGAGATCGCGGGCTATCCCAAGGGCCGCTACGACGTCCTGCATCCGATCGACGACGTGAACCGCAGCCAGTCGACGAACGACACGTACCCGACGGCGTTGAAGCTCGCGATGACCTCCTCGCTCACGACGATGCTCGGCGAGCTCGACCTGCTGCGGATCTCCTTCGCCCGGAAGGGCCGCGAGTTCCACGACGTGCTGAAGGTCGGCCGCACCCAGCTGCAGGACGCGGTGCCGATGACCCTCGGCCAGGAGTTCCACGGGTTCGCGACGACCCTCGGGGAGGATCTCGCGCGACTCAGGGAGACCATCAAGCTGCTCTCCGAGGTGAACCTCGGTGCGACCGCCATCGGCACCGGGATCACCGCGGACCCCGGCTACGCGGCCGCCGCCGTGCGCCATCTCAGCGAGATCACGGGCCTGCGGCTCGAGTCCGCGCCCGACCTCATCGAGGCGACGAGCGACACCGGCGTGTTCATGACGTTCTCGAGCGCGCTGAAGCGCAGCGCGATCAAGCTGTCGAAGATCTGCAACGATCTGCGACTGCTCTCGTCCGGTCCGCAGGCCGGGTTCGGCGAGATCAACCTGCCGCCGCGGCAGGCGGGCTCGAGCATCATGCCGGGCAAGGTGAACCCCGTCATCCCCGAGGCGGTGAGCCAGGTGGCGTACGCGGTCGCCGGCGCCGACGTGACCGTGATGATGGCGGCCGAGTCGGGTCAGCTCCAGCTGAACGCCTTCGAACCGGTCATCGCGCACTCGCTGCTGCAGTCGATCACCTGGATGCGCCAGGCGTGCTGGACCCTCCGGGTCAACTGC
This sequence comes from Agromyces sp. G08B096, assembly GCF_040267705.1. Lineage (NCBI taxonomy): Bacteria > Bacillati > Actinomycetota > Actinomycetes > Micrococcales > Microbacteriaceae > Agromyces > Agromyces sp. G08B096. Next base: position 2,161,864 of record NZ_CP158374.1, on the reverse strand, counting down.
ATCGAGGGCATCACGGCGAACACCGAGCGGCTCGACCTCATGGTCGGCTCGAGCGTCGGCGTCATCACGGCGCTCATCCCGTTCATCGGCTACACCGAGGCGGCGACGCTCGCCAAGCAGGCGCTGAAGACGGGGCGGCCGGTCGCCGACCTCGTCGTCGAGGCGGGGCTGATGACCCGCGCCGATGTCGAGAAGCAGCTCTCGCCGTCGCGGCTGTCGGGCGTGCACCCGGTCACGCAGACGATCCCCGTGATCGACCTGCAGTCCGAGCCGCACGAGTAGCCGGGGGCCGCGCGCGGCGCGCCACCCGCGGTGTCGCGATGCGATGAGCGGATGCCCCGGGTCGAGGCATCCGCTCGTCAGATGACGCGGCAGTGCGTGGTGAGCGAGCCGATGCCCTCGATCGTGACCGTGACGGTGGCCCCGTCGCGGAGGAACACCTGCGGGTTCCGGGAGTAGCCCGCGCCGCCGGGGCTGCCCGTCGAGATGAGCGTGCCCGGCGGGATGGTCGCCGAGCGAGACAGGTAGGAGATGATCTCGGCGACGCCGCGGACCATCTCGTTCGTCGAGGCGTCCTGCAGGATGCGGCCGTCGAGGTTGGTCGTCAGCCAGAGGTCTTGGGGGTCGGCGATCTCGTCGGCGGTGACCACGACCGGGCCGGTCGGCGTGAAGCCGTCGAACGACTTGCAGCGCGACCACTGGGCCTCGCTGAACTGGATGTCGCGAGCCGTGATGTCGTTGACGACCGTGTAGCCCCAGACGTAGTCGAGGGCGTCGCGCGTGTGCACGGCCCTGGCGGGGCGGCCGATGATGACGCCGAGCTCGGCCTCGTAGTCGACCTGGGTGGAGAGGTCTTCGGGCCAGGTGGTGGTCTGGCCGTGCCCGGTGAGCGAGTTCGGCCAGAGCGAGAAGATGGTCATGGCCGACTCGGAGCGGAGCTTCAGCTCGCTGGCGTGTGCGGCGTAGTTCGCGCCGATGGCGAGCACCTGCGGCGGGCGGAGCACGGCCGAGGAGTGCCGGAGTGCGGCGACCGGGGTGAGCTCGCCGCCGGCGGCCAGGGTGACGTCGACGGCGGTGCGGACGGCGTCGAGACCGGGTTCCCCGCGTTCGATGAGGTCTTGCAGATCTCGCGGCGGCTCGGGCATCACGTCGTCGAGGAAGAGCGCCGACTCGCCGACGACCACCGCGAGCCTCGGGACGGACTGGCCTTCAGCTCTGAGGTGCGCGAATCTCACTCGGTCTACGCTATCCCGACTCGGGTCGGGAATCGCTGACGTCGTGTACAGCGAACGGTGCTCCGCACGACACGACGTCGACAAACGGCGCGGACGCAGGGCCGCGGAGCCCCGACCCTGCGTCCGCGCCGGTCGGCTCAGGATCGCGGGCGGAGGCGGAGCTCGTGCATCCCGCCGTCGACGGCGAGTCCGATGCCGGTCGTCGATCCGGCCGCGGGGCTCGCGAGGTACGCGACGGCGCCCGCGACCTCGTCGGCCGACACCAGCCGGCCGTGCGGCTGGCGGGCTTCGAGCGCCGCGCGCTCGGCGGCGGGGTCGTCCGCCGCGTCGAGGAGCCGGCCGACCCAGGGCGTGTCGGCGGTGCCCGGGTTCACCGCGTTCACCCGGATGCCCTCGGCGAGGTGGTCGGCGGCCATCGCACGGGTCAGCGCGAGGACCGCGCCCTTGCTCGCACTGTAGAGCGCCCGCTGGGGCAGGCCGGCCGTCGCGGCGATCGACGAGGTGTTCACGATCGCCGCCGCGGGGGAGCGCCGGAGATGCGGCAGCGCCGCACGGCTCACCCGGGCGAGGCCGACGACGTTGACGTCGAGCACGCGCGCCCATTCCGCGTCGTCGTTCGCGGCGATGTCGCCCTGGGCGCCGATGCCCGCATTGTTCACGAGGATGTCGAGGCGGCCGAACTCGGCGATCACGCGCTCGACGCCCTCCCGCACACTGGCGTCGTCGGCGACGTCGACCGCCACCGCGAGATCGGCGTCCGCGCCCTCGGGCCGGAGATCGAAGACCGCGACGACGGCACCGTCGGCCCGCAGCCGGCGCGTGATGGCCGCGCCGATGCCGGATGCCCCGCCCGTGACGACCGCGACGAGCCCGTCGAACTCGCCGCTCATGCGCTGACCTCCGCGGCGGGGGAGGCCACGACTCGCTGGCGCTGCCGGCCGAGGCCCTCGATCTCGAGCTCGACCACGTCGCCCGGTGCGAGGTACGGGAACCGGCCGGACAGGCCGACCCCCTCTGGCGTGCCGGTGAGGATGAGGTCGCCCGGCTCGAGGACGAGGAAGCGGCTCAGCTGGAAGACGATCTCGTCGATGCCGAAGATCAGGTCGCTCGTCCGCGAGTCCTGCCGGGGTTCGCCGTTCACGAAGCTCGTGAGTCGCACGTCGTCGGCGTCGACCTCGTCTGGCGTCACGAGCCACGGACCCGTGGGGCAGAACCCGGGAGCCGATTTGCCCTTCGACCACTGGCCGCCCGACAGCTCGATCTGCCATTCGCGCTCGGAGAGGTCGTTCGCCGCCACGAAGCCCGCGATGCAGGCACGTGCCTCGGCGGGGGAGCCGAGGTAGGAGGTCCGTCGGCCGATGACGATGCCGAGCTCCACCTCCCAGTCGGTCTTCGTGCTCCCGGGCGGGATCTCGACGTCGTCGTCGGGACCGACGACGGTGTTCGGGGACTTCATGAACATCACGAGCCGGTCGGGCGGCGCCGAACCGGATTCGGCGGCGTGGGCGGCGTAGTTCATCCCGATGCAGTACACGGCCGACGGCCTCGCGATCGGGGCGCCCACCCGGAGGCCGCGGACCTCCTCGGGCGACCGCACGGGCAGGTCGCCCGCGGCGAGGGCCGCGCGGGCGCGCTCGACGCCGCCGCCGGCGAGGAAGGCGCCGTCGAGGTCGGCCGTGAGGCCGCGCAGATCGAACACGCGCTCGCCGTCCACGAGCACGGGGACTTCCCGGCCGACTGGGCCGAGGCGGGCGAATCTCATCAAGGGTCCTTTCGACGGAGGAGCGGGGGTCGACCGGCCGAGGCCGGGCCGAACATCCGAGCGATATGCCCCGTTAACGAGGCATCCTGCGTGATTCTTGCACATTCACCGTCGGTTGACACGTGAGACATCAGATGTCTAGGCTCGGCCGACATGAGAGGACGCCATGAGCACGATCGTCAGCGTTGACACCAGGGACATCCGTTTCCCCACCTCCCTCGCCCTCGACGGCTCGGATGCGATGAACACCGACCCCGACTACTCCGCGGCCTATCTCGTCATCCGCACCGATGCGCCCGACGGGCTCGAGGGCCACGCCTTCGTCTTCACCATCGGCCGCGGCAACGACGTGCAGGTCGCGGCCCTCGAGACCCTCCGCGGGCACCTCCTGGGCCGCGACGTCGACACACTGCTCGCCGACATGGGGGCGGCGTCGAGGCTGCTCACCCACGACTCGCAGCTGCGCTGGCTCGGCCCGGAGAAGGGCGTCATGCACATGGCCATCGGCGCGGCCGTGAACGCCCTCTGGGACCTCAGGGCGAAGCGCGCCGGCCAGCCGCTCTGGCGACACCTCGCCTCGCTCAGCCCGGAGGAGCTCGTCTCCCTCGTCGACTTCCGGTACCTCAGTGACGCGATCACCCCCGACGAGGCCCTCGCGATCTTCCGCGCCGCCGAGCCCGGCCGCGCCGAGCGCGCCGCCCGCCTCGAGGAGATCGGATACCCCGCGTACACCACGAGCCCTGGGTGGCTCGGCTACTCCGACGAGAAGCTCGACCGGCTCTGCCGCGAAGCGGTCGCCGAGGGCTTCCCGCAGATCAAGCTCAAGGTCGGCGCCGACCTCGACGACGACCGACGCCGGCTCGCCATCGCCAGGGCCGCGGTCGGACCGGACTTCCCGATCGCCATCGACGCGAACCAGCGGTGGGATGTCGCGGACGCCGTCGCCTGGGTGAGCGCCCTCGCCGAGTTCGACCCCGCGTGGATCGAGGAGCCGACGAGCCCCGACGACATCCTCGGCCACGCGGCGATCGCACGCGGCGTCGCGCCTGTCCGCGTCGCGACCGGCGAGCACGTGCAGAACCGCATCGTCTTCAAGCAGCTCCTCCAGGCGGGCGGCATGGACGTCATGCAGATCGACGCGACGCGCGTCGGCGGCGTCAACGAGAACATCGCGAACCTCCTGCTGGCGGCGAAGTTCGGCGTGCCCGTCTGCCCGCACGCGGGCGGCGTCGGCCTCTGCGAGGCCGTGCAGCATCTCTCGATGTTCGACTACGTGGCGGTGTCCGGCACGATGGACGGGCGCATGATCGAATACGTCGACCACCTCCACGAGCACTTCGCCACGCCCGTCGTCGTCGAGCGCGGCCGCTACCTCGCCCCCGCGGCGCCCGGCGCCGGCACCGAGATGCTCCCCGACTCCATCGAGGCGTACACCTGGACGGGTGCGCACGCCGGAGCCTCCGCATGACCAGGGCGGCAGCATCCGCAGGCGCCGCCGCAGTCGCCGAACGGCTCGGCCCGCTCGCCTTCGGCGGCGCACCCATCGGCAACCTGTACCGCCCCGTCTCCGACGAGGAGGCCTGGGCGGCGCTCGAGGCGGCGTGGGAGGGAGGCATCCGGTCCTTCGACACCGCTCCGCACTACGGGCTCGGGCTCTCCGAACGTCGCCTGGGACGCTTCCTGCGGACCAAGCCGCGCGACGAGTACATCGTCTCCACGAAGGTCGGCCGTCTGCTCGAGCCGAATCCGGAGTTCACCGGCGGCGACGACCTCGCCGACGGGTTCGCCGTGCCCGACGAGCTCGTCCGCCGCTACGACCCCAGCGAGGCCGGCGTCCGGCGCAGCCTCGAGGAATCGCTCGAACGGCTGGGACTCGATCGTGTCGACGTCCTGTACCTGCACGACCCCGACGTCTACGACCTCGACCGCGGCATCGCGGAGGGGCTGCCGGCCCTCGCGCGGCTTCGCGACGAGGGGCTCGTCTCCGCGGTCGGCATCGGCACCAACGATCAGGATGCCGCGGCCCGGGCGGTGCGCGAGGGTGACGTCGACGTGGTCATGCTGGCGGGGCGGTACACGCTGCTCGAACAGCCCGCGGCCGTCGACCTGCTGCCCCTCTGCGAACGCCGGGAGGTCGCCGTGGTCGCCGCCGCCCCGTACAACTCGGGCCTGCTCGCGACCGACGAGCCCGACCCGGAGGCGACGTACAACTACGGCCGTGTCCCGTCGGACGTACTGGAGCACGCCAGGGCGCTCGCCGCCGCCTGCCGGGCTGAAGGTGTCCCGCTGCCGGTCGCCGCGATCCGGTACCCGCTCCGGCACCCCGCCGTCCGCGCCGTCGCGGTCGGCACCGCACGAGCCGAGGCCGTGCGCGAGAACCTCGCCCGGCTCGATCAGGAGCTGCCGTCGGGGTTCTGGGAGCGCCTCGCCGACCAGGGGCTCATCCCGTGAGCCGCGTCGTCGACGCGCACCAGCACGTGTGGGACCGCTCCCGCAGCGCCTACCAGTGGATCACGCCCGACCTCGGCGAGCTCGACCGGGACATCCTGCCCGACGAGGCCCGACGCGCGCTCGCCGACGCGGGCGTCGACGCGGCCGTGCTCGTCCAGGCCGACGACTCCATGGACGACACCCGATACCTGCTCGAGGTCGCCCGCGCGCACGACTGGGTCGCCGGCGTCGTCGGCTGGGTGCCGCTCGACGACGAAGGCGCTGCGCGCGCGGCACTCGATGAGCTCGCCGAGGAGCCCCTGCTCCGCGGCATCCGCCACCTCGTCCACGACGACCCCCGCGACGACTTCCTGGAGCTGCCGGCCGTCCGCGCCTCGCTCGGAGCCGTGGCCGACGCCGGCCTCGCGTTCGACGTGCCCGACGCCTGGCCGCGCCACCTCGCCGGCGCCCGACGGGTGGCGGAGGCGTTGCCGGCGCTCACGGTCGTGATCGATCATCTCGGCAAGCCGCCGGCCGGAATCGACGCACTGGG